>CAJFKR010000004.1 GCA_904386005.1 Candidatus Flemingiibacterium merdigallinarum | reverse complement strand
GGCGATTGTAAATGTGCAAACTTGTTCGCTTTCCCTGGGGGAGGCGCCTTTTGAAAAAGGCACCTCCCCCAGACCCCCACCGCGAAAACTTTAACAATTTGGTTATAACCATAATTTATTAAAAGTGCGTAATATATTATTTGTATATAACGTTAGTAACCACAGGGGCGTGCCGCTTTACTCGGGGACCCCTGCCCCGAGCAGCGGCTTAATATGTGCGAATTTTATTGCTTTTTTACGACTTTTACAATCGGCTATATTACTTCATTAATATAAGTATACCACGAATACTCAAATAAATCAAGTAAAATTTTCGACCGGCGGAATTCACGCCGGTCGAAATACCAAAATATATCAGAACTGCTCGTCGCAAACCGCTTCGAGGCACCACTTCGAGCGAACGAAGTCCTCGCGGTGAGTCCATTTTCCATTTGTGAAGTCGGGTATCGCGACCGGCATCGAGCCGCACGCGATCGAGTTCTCGGACAGCGGGGTTATCGACATCCACGCCGCGGTATCGTATACGTCGATAGGCGTCTGCGTCTGATTCATCACCGCCTCAACGAAGCCGCGCATTACAAGGTAGTCCATGCCGCCGTGACCGCCGACCGCCTCGTAGCCGCGCCAGAGCGGGTGCAGATACTTGTCGTAGAACTCATCGAGGTTTGTGTATCTGTGTCCCCACGACGGTCCATCTGCCAGCCCGTCGAACAGCACGCCGTGAGTGTCCTCGAACCACATACCCTTGGTTCCCTGAACGAGGTTTCCGCGCGAATAGGGGCGCGGCAGCGATGTGTCGTGAGTCAGGACTATCGTTTCGCCGTGAGCGCATTTGATGCAGGTCGTGACGACATCGCCCTCGGCGAAGCGGAAGTTCGCGTTCTCGAAATCCTCGCCCTTGTTTTCCTTGATCCAGTGGTTCAGTCCGGCTGACTTCGACGCCATCGCGGTCAGCATAATCATACGATTGCCGCGGTTTATGTCGAGGTATTTCGCGATAGGTCCGAGCTCGTGCGTCGGATACAG
Source organism: Candidatus Flemingiibacterium merdigallinarum (assembly GCA_904386005.1). Taxonomy (GTDB): domain Bacteria; phylum Bacillota; class Clostridia; order Oscillospirales; family CAG-272; genus Flemingiibacterium; species Flemingiibacterium merdigallinarum. Next base: position 100,974 of record CAJFKR010000004.1, on the reverse strand, counting down.
CTCGGCGTTGCGGTTCATGTAGTTGCGCAGGCGGTAGTGGCGGTTCACCCCTCCGAGCGAGACCTCGTCGCGCAGGTCGTGACGATAGCCGCCCTCACAGTGAATGACTTCGCCGAAAAGTCCCTGCTTAATCATATTGAGGACGGTCATTTCCTCCTTGCCGTAGCAGCAGTTCTCGAGCATCATGCAGGGCACGCGCGTGCGCTCGTAGGTGCGGACCAGCTCCCAGCACTGCTCGACCGAATACGCGCCGCCGACCTCGGTCGCGACGTATTTTCCGGCGAGCATCGAGTCAATGCAGACGTCGATGTGAGCTTCCCACGCCGACGGTGTGATGATAGCGTCAATCTCGCTCATTTCAAGCAGACGGCGATAATCCTTGACCGCGACCGGACTTGTGCCGCGCTTGTCCTCGACCAGCTTGCGTCCGCGCTCGACGCGGTCGTCGTACAAATCGCACACGCCGAGTATATTCACGTCGGGCATTGTATCGAGCACCATACCAAGTAAACCGTAGCCGCGACCTCCGAGTCCGACCCAGCCGACATTGATTTTTTCCATATTAGCCTTCCCTTTCCTCTGTCCGGCGGCACAAACGTTATGTATCGCCGGCGAATTGCTTGTCAAAAATATCCGACACGGCGCATATGTCCGAGTTCTGATATTATGATACCACATAAATGGGAATTTGTAAATGGTTTTGGCGATATTTTACTGATAAAAATTATTTCGGAAGCTCTGTCCCAAGTCCGGTTTTTATATCGGTATACGATGTACAAGACTTAATTTAACGTGAGTTCGATGAGAATTATAACAATGTAATAACGCAATCAACTGAACAAACATTATAAGATTCAAGCTACCACGTAGAAACCAGCCGCCGGTTGGGAAGCAGGGTCCCATTAGGCGGCGCATCTCTGTGGTTTCTGACAACAAGCAGTAATATAATCTTTACGTTGTCATAATCATCCACGCCTTGACCCAAATTGTTAAAAGTTTTCGGGTGGGGGTCTGGGGGAGCCCCTTTTTCAAAAGGGGCTCCCCCAGTGAAACTAAGAACTCCATCGAACTCGCGTTAATTTATATTAAAGCTCGATTTTGGTGCCGTCCGGCTTTGTCACAGCATAGCTGCCGTTTATGTAGTCGGTAAGCGCCGTGCTGCCGTCCGAATATACCGTCCGGTACACGCCGTCCGACAGCTTCTCGTGGCGGTCGATATATTCGACCTGAAGATACGCGAGCGGCTCGAAATCCCGGTATATTTTCGCGAGCATTTCAACTGTGTTGTCAAGGTCAGCCTTTGTCGTGCAGACTACGTCGTCGTTGCCCATCCAGTTCGCGCCGTCCCACTTGAAGCGCGAATATAGGTATACAGTCGGGCGCGCGCCGCGCTCGTATACCTCGAGCTGATGACGGCGAGACTTTATCGCGAAGTTGACGCCGCTTGTGTAGGGGTTCGATAGGATTATACCGTGAAACGCGATCTGCCAGATCGGCACCGACTCGGAGAAGAGCGCGGGGAGCTTTTCGCTGTCAGTGTTGTAGAAGCTGATATACAGCCCGTAATCGAGATAGCGCGCCGTGTAGTCGTAGCCGCCCTCCGACTCAAAGCCTCCGAACAGCTCGTGAGCGAGCTGCGCGACCTTGTTGTAGTATTCGGCGGCCTCGCGGCGGTTCAGCGGGTGCTTCTCGTCATAACAGGGCTGGCAGGCGATCGTGCTGATCACGTCGATGTAATGCGGTCCGACAAAGCCGAGCGCCGCTACCTTGGGAAGCTCCGACTTCGCGATTTCATACGACATCTTCGGGCAGACCCACTTCGCGCGCCCGCCGCCCCATGTGCAGCCATGCTGCGCGATGCTGCCGTCCGGCAGCTTGCGGGTCAAATCGGGCGAGTAGTTGTCGGCGATAGAGTAGCTGTCAGTGACATTCGTATGGCAGGTGACACGGTAGCCGAGCTGTCGAGACAGCTTGATCAGCCGCTTCAGCCCCTCCTCGCCGCCGAGCTTCGGCTCGACCGGAAGATGCTGCGGCCAACGCCCGTCATGACCTGAGATGTTCCAGCCGACGAGGCAGAATTCAGCCCGCTTGACTCCGGCGTCGTATACACGGCGCATAAGCTCGCCGACCTCGTCGAAGGTCATCGCGACATGGAGCGGCGGCTCGTTATCGGGAGTCTGCTCCTCAATGGGCGACGGCACCGGCTTCCACGCGAGCCGTATGCGTATATACAGCGAATCCTTCGCGTAGCCGAGTGCTTCGCGCTCAAGCGCGGTGCCGTCAGCCACGCGCTCGCGAATCGGCTTGCAGCCGACGTCGTTCAGCATATAGCCGCGGTAGGCGCGAGCTATGCCCGAGTAGTCGGCGTCGTCGCCGGACAGTGTGTAGAACCGCACTGACATCGGCTCATACATCGGCTTCCCGCCGAGGTAAAAGCGCGCGAACATATAGTAGTGTCCGCCCTTGACGCCGAGAATCAGATGATACTCGAATGTTCCGCTTTCGACGATAGCGCAGAAGCCCGCGCCGTCTCTGATGAAGCCGAACATCGCCATCTGGAAGTCAGCCATATCGAGCTCGCAGTCCTCGCGCGGCTCAAAGCGGCAGATATGGTCGTCGGGCGAGTTCTTGCCGCGCGGCACGACGTAATAGCCGTCGTCGCCGCAAGCTGCGTCGGCAAGGTCATACGCGACGTCGATATAGTCGATTTTCTCATAAAGCCCGCCGCAGTCGGGTGCGAGTATGATTCGCTCGTATCCGTCCCCGCGCTCAATCTTAGCGTCAAGCTCCACGGTATCGCCGCGGAGCAGCTTTGCTCTTGTTTTCATGATTGTGTTCCTTTCTTTTACCATATTAAGGATTAAGTTTGTTAATTTTTCACTCACAAGTTTTGTGCTTCGAAGCCGCATGACTTCGACTGTGATAACCGACCATGATTTTGCTTTGCAGACCCTGACAAATCATTGTCAATGTAAGACAGACTTTGTTGACGCGGAATTATAGTCACAACTATATTAAAGGTAACCTCTAAAAATACGATTTATAGGCAACCAAGGGCTGTTTTATGAGCCGCTCTTTCCGAAAGATTCTATTAACTCAACAAGCCCCGCCTCGGCAGACGTTTTGATTTGGGCGTATGTCGACGCGAAGTCGGACGACTTCTGCTCGGCGAGCTTGCGCATAATCTGTCCAACTCCGCCGAGCTGACGATTATACGCGTACGCGAAATCGGTCGTGCCCGATTCATGTATCATGTCTACAATGACGCAGGACGTGTCGTCGCGCGTGTATTTGGTTTTCAGCGCAATCTCGTAATATGCGGGAGTGACTGTCCGCCAATTCTCGGCCGCGATCGCCTCGATTGCAGCCGTCACCGCGTCAAGCTTGGTGCAGGTTATCGGAACGCTGACGAGCATTGCCGAATCGTGAACGAGCGACGCGTAATCCTGCACGCTCTCGTCGAGCTTCGGATAAGGTATGATTCCGTAATCCGACTTCATTTCGCGCAGCAAATCGGCGGAATAGAAGTAGCCGCACATGAAGGTCATATCGCCGCCCGTAAATTTATTCGGTATAACAATTCGAAGCGAATCCTGCACCGGCGGATATACAAACACTCCCTCGTTTTCGTAGAACAGGCTGTACAGCTTTTCTACGAATTGATATGTACGCTCATTGTCAATGGTCAGCATCGGCAGCCCGTTGGCGTCCCGAGTCGTGAAGGTTATGCCTGAGTCAAATGTGAGATGGTCGGTCGTGCTCGCGGTCACCGCGCCCATGGCATAACGGTCGTCCTCGTCACGCGCGCTGTCGCCGTTCAAATCAGAATAGGAAAGCCGGCAGTATTCAGCCAATTTATCGATTGTAAAGCCGCCGTCGAGCACCAGCTGATACAAATCGTCGGAGGTCTCGCCCGAAATCTCCTCGAAGCGCTCCTTACCGAAATATACACAGCTCATATAGCTGAGCATTGACAATGAAATGTCTCCGGCGAGCAGATACCGCACGTCTCCGACCGAAATTTCCTCCATAAATTCGTTGTTCCACCATGGCTGGCTGTAGTCGATATATTCGGCGTCGGAAAGGTCGAGATACATTCCCTCCGCCGCGAGCGGTACGGTCTCATACTGCGCGCCCCAGACGAGGTCAAAGCTTCCGTCCTGCGCCATAATCGAGCTGCGCAGTATGTTCGGCCACTCGGTCACGGTGTAGTCGTAGTTCACATCGAACTCCACACCAAGCCGTTCCTCGACGGCTGTTGTGCGCTGATATATCGCCGAGCTCACGACCTCGCCGTCGTCCTCGCTGACCCAGTCGATCTGGTCGGCGCTACCGCCGTGGCTCTCGGGAAAGAGTACGTTTATCACCGTTTGGTCGAAGTCGAGGGCGTCAGGCAGTGAATCAGGAGTGTCCGCGCGGTCGACGGCGGATGTTTCTTCAGCCGCAACTGAATCGTTTGTCTTAGTTTCATCAGTGTCGGCAGTCTCACTGTCGCCGCAGGCAAGCATTGCGGCAAGCTCCGCCAGTACAAGCGTCAACGCCGTGATTTTTTTCGTTGTCAATGTATCTCATCTCCTTTGATAAATTTTTATTTTTTCACTCTTTCGTCTCGAACGAATCCAACCCAAACTGCCATTGCTCGCGGCGGCGGAACGGCTGCTTGAATTTCCTCGTCAGCAGCCCCCGCTCCTCAAGATGTATGTAGCACTCCACATCGCAGGCGCGACCGCAGATCGAGCAGGGGTGATCGTGCTGCGCCGCCGGATAGAAGTAGGTCTCGTCGATTATCCTTTTCGCCTTCTCGGGCGTGATCTCAGCCTCTCCGGCGATTATCGCCAGACGGTCGGCGAAGTCCGCGTACGCGTCGGGCGGCATGAACGGATTCTTCGTGCCGTTCGCTCCGCAGTAATATACCGCGCAGCGCCAGTCGTCACGGCTGCCGTCGGTCGACAGTGCGTGACCCGGGCAGCCGGCCACGCACTTTCCGCACCTGTCGCAGAGGTGCGGCTCATACATCGGAGTCGGCTCAAATTCGAGGTCGCACAGTACAAAGCCGCAGCGCACAAACGGTCCGAACTCGTCGCAGAGCAGCGCGCCGTGCAGCCCGCGCTCTCCGAGCCCGCACTTCACCGCGGTATCGTCGAAGTCGAGCAGCGTCTCCGAGCTAATATTGTGCCAGACGCGGTTGTAATGTACCTCGGGATTCGTGCCGTCCGACGTATTCATGATCTGGTCGTGCCGTCTCTGCGGCAAAGCGATGCCGCCATTTTCCTCTATGTATGCCGAGACTCGCATCAGCGCGGCCGGGATAATAGTCTCGTCCATGTTCTCGACGCCCATCGTCGTGTATTGATAGTAGGTCGAGCCCTCCTCAATTCCGCGGTAGCAGCCGCGCAGCACGCGGAATCCGAAGCCGATGACCGTCCGGCACTCGGGCAGCAGCCGCATCGCCGCCGAGTCGCCGCCGAACCGCTCAATCGGCGCGAAGCCGACAAGGTCGGCGCCATTCTCGCGCGCGAGCCGGATAATCTCGCTTCGCACCTCACTCATGTTATTAGGATTGTTCATATCATTATTTTGTTCGTCATTATTTAGTTCGATACTGTTTTCTGCAGCACCATTTTGTGCAATACCATTTCGCTCAATACCGCTCATCGTCTGATCCTCCCGTCAGATATATTTCGGCAGCTCTACCGGAATCGGCTTCTGCCCAAGCCGCTTCGCCAAATGATTGAAGCAGGCGATGTCGCAGGCGCGGCGACAGAGACAGGGCGCGTAGCCCCACTGCGTCTGCGGCAGGAAATTGAGCTTCGGGTAGATTTTGCGCGCTGACTCAGCGTCGAAGCGCTTGCTTCCGTCGAGTATCTCGTCGCGCTCGGGGTCTCCGGCAAGGAATTTCGCGGCTGCGTCGCCGTTCATGCAGGGGTTAGACTTATGCGCTCCCTTGTAATAGACCGCGCACTGCCAGCTGTCAAGTCCCGACTCACTGATCGCCCGACCCGGACAGGCGGCAGCACATTCCATGCAGCCGTCGCACAGCGACTCGGTAATCGGCGAGTCGAGCTCGAGCGGCGCGTCGGTGATTATGAAGCAGTACCGCATAAACGGTCCGTATTTCGGGCTGATGATATGACCGCTCTTGCCGCGGCAGCCGATGCCGCAGGCTTCGGTGGCGACCCCAAAGTCGATGATCACATCTGGCGCGGGCTTGCCGGATGCGACCGGCTCGGCGTATATCAGCTCGTAGGTATACTTGACCTCGGGATTGGTCTCCTTGTCGCTCTTGACGCGCAGATTCGGCACCGACTTTTGCAGGCAGGCGTCATAGCCGTGGTCCTCGATGAGCCCGCCCATTTTGAGCAGGAATATCTCGGCAGTCTCCTCGTCGAGATATTTCACACCGAGCGTCGTGTAGCCATATGCCGCGCTGCCGCGCGCCATTGCGTAGTATAACCCGCGCGGCACCGCGAAGCCGAAGCCGATTATCGACCTCGCCGCCGGAAGTATCGACTTCGGGTCGCGCTGCGGCGACTCGCTTGCGAACAGCTCGAGACCGCCGATACCGCAGACCTGCGCGCCCAGCTCGTAAGCTCTCGCCTTTATCATTTCGGATGTAAGTTTGTTCATTGTAGTATATTCTAATTCTGCCCTTTCACGCAGTTATTATTATAACCGGTATGCCGTGTTGCCGCGGCGGTTAATCCGGTGATGTTTGCATTGTATATGCTGTTATATCATTACAATCGCATTTATATATCGCATTTTCTGTCATTAATTGCACTTGCTGTTATATCATCGCCGCTGCTGCCGCATCATTAATATTTACGCTCATCCATCTACGCTCATCGCTCAAGCTTCCACGGCTTCTTTGTCCGCAGCGGAGCCTCGAATCGTCCGGCGAGACAGCCGTCCTTCATCTCAAGCCGGCTGACACAGCCGCGTATGCAGCCGCCGCACTTCGCCATATTGTATCCGACCCAGCTCGGGAAGTATTTTTGCAGTGCGCCGTACACCTTCATAATTTCGACCTCGCTCGCCTCAGCCTTGCCCTCCATCAGGTCGAGCGCTCCGTTCTCGTTCTTGTCCCAGACCTCCTTCGGGACGAACGGGTTCTGATAGCGTCCGGCGTGCGTGTAGAACGCGTAGCACTTCCACATATCGATGTCCGCCCACTCGCACTCCTTGCCCGCGATATTCACCTTGATTGTCTTGCCTGACTTGATGTCGGGTATGCATTTGCCCGGACATTCGCGCACGCAGCGCATACACTTCTTGCAGAGCGGCTCGCCGTTGTACATCTCGTCGTATTCGAGCTCGGCGTCGGTGAATATGAACGCGAGTCTTTGCAGCGGTCCGAACTGCGGAGTCAGCAGCATCTTGCTGTAGCCGATCTCGCCGAGCCCGCAGGCTACCGCGGCGAGCCGGAAGTGGAACTGCAAATCGGGCGCGACGTTGTCGCTTCGGGTCGGGCGGGTGAACTGCACGCTGCGGTGATGAGCCGTCGACATCTTGGCGTTCTCGTTGATCTCGATCTGCTCCTCGGGCGACAGACTGCTGCCGGGCGAGCCGTCCATATCCGAGACCGAGCCGCGCGCTCCGGTGTTGCGGTAGACGAACGCCTCGTATCCCTCGTCCTCAATCAGCTTTCCGACTGTATACAGCACCGCGGGCGCGAATATCTCGTTGATACCTCCGTACGCCATCGACGGGTACTGGAAGAACTGCGTTCCCTCCTCAATTCCGCGCTGCACACCGCGCGGTATGCGGAAGATGAAGCCGATCATGCTCTTGGCTTCGGGGAACAGGAACTTCGGGTTCATATCGTCGGGGGCGCCGTCCATGCGCGAAATCGGAGCTATGCCGCAGGCATCCGCTCCGGCACGTCTCGCCGCCTCCTTGATCATCTGACTTGTAAGCATTATTATTCCTTTCTGGGTTTATTTGATGTGAATTTGATAGAGTTCTTTAATTTTATGATATCATTATTCAGTTGTAATCACGTTTATTATATACAAATCGTGGTCAATGTCCATTGTCACAACCATATTTCATGCCTTCATTCCTCAAGCCTGACCATGCTCCGTTCAAGGGCTTCTTCACAGAAGCGGCAGACTTCGCATTCGTGACCGCAGGTCGCGACATACTCGCCGAAATTGTCGGGCAGCAGCGAGTTGTCTACAATCCACGGCAGCAGCGACACGCCGTTGTCCGGCTCGAGCAGATCGGTCAGCGCGCCGCGGTAGTGCCGGTCGCAGTAGGCGTCGAGTATCCGCTCGGGACAGCGATTGACCCGCGTCGCGAGCTTTACCGAGTCGACAAGGTCGTCATACAGGTCGATATCCTCGGGGCGGACGTAGTTCATGTCGCGTATCAGGCTGACATAGTGCTCGCGCGCCCTCAGATACTCGCGGCAGAGCGGCTTAAACGTATACGCGTTGTCGATTCTGGCAATCGCCGACTCGTGCGCGACGAGGTTGTCGTGAAAGGTTCTGACCGGACAATTGTTGATACAGCCGCTGTTCGCGAGCATATACAGCCGCTTGCCGTGTGAGCGGCACCACTCGCTCATTCTGCGCAGGGTCGCGAGGTCGCGGTTCAGCTCGCGCGCGGCGTAGTATCCGTCGTAAATAGTGGTCGAAAACTCCATCGCGCGGATGTCGCCAATTCCAAGATTGACCGAAGCGCGCACCTCGAGCGCGGCGAAGTTGTCGTGTATAAACCGCGCTATCACCGGCGACGCGGTCGTGACCGACGACAGCCCGTACCGGTTCAGATAGCAGTCGACGATATCTCCGAGCTTGAGGAAAAACTGACGTGACAGCGAGTCCTCGCCGTAGCAGTTGCCGTTGAGCAGCAGATTCAGCTTGATTTTATTGTCACGCAGCCGCGCAAGGTCAGAGTGCAGCCGCTCGGCGCTCTCCCACGGCAGCTCGTCTGTATCAGGCGAGACCGAGCTGCGCCCGCTCGCGACTCCGAGCGCGGCGAAATAGACCTCGTTTATGTATTCGCGCCGCTCGATTATTTTGTCGATAAACGCGCGGCTTCCGTTTGTGGGATAGCCCACAGAAAACCTTATCATTTATTCCTTTCCTTCCGTGACGGTCTCGCTCTCCGCCGTCCGTATCCCGTATAAATTCAAAACAGGATTCTTTGTAAAATTTTCGATTTTTCTTGTATTATATCACAGAATATGCTATAATGGAAGTATAAAAACCAACATCAAATATCGAAAAAACAAACTCTTTCGAAATCATATCCACGAGTGAAAGCCAATGAAGCTATCCGACATAAACCCTCACATACGCTTTGCTGAAAATCTCATACTCGACCCGGTGCCGTTCCGGGTATATTCATACGACCACCGACTGCTGTATGTCCGGCGCGGCGAGCTGCGGCTGTATTATGGCGACACCGTCCACGACGCCGCGGTCGGCACACTGCTCATGTGGCAGTCAGGCACCCCCTACCGCTTCGAGCTCGTATCGGAGGCCGAGATAATATTACTGAATTTTGACTTCACGCAGTCGAACCGCGATAAGACACACACTCTTTCGATTGTACACGAGCGGGATTTTAGTCCCGAGCGGCTGCTCGAAACCGATTCCTTTGAAGACTGCGCGTCGCTGCTGCCGCTGCTTATACTCGACAATATGCGATATCTCGAGGACGAGCTGATGTCGATAGTCCGCGAGCTCGGCGAGCGCAAGCTCTATTTCCGCGAAGCCGCGTCGGCACGGCTCAAGGCTATACTCTGCACCGCCGCGCGCCAGACCCTGTCCGACGCCGGCACGACGAATACAGTCGAGCGCGTAATCGCCTACATACGCGAAAACTACGCGCAGCCGATAACCAACCGCGACATATCGGACAGCGTGAATTACCATGAATACTATGTCAACAAGCTGATACGCGCGCAGACCGGGCTGACGCTGCACCGCTACCTGACCGCCTGCCGTGTGCAGAACGCGGAAAAGCTGCTCGCGACGACCGAATATCCGGTGTCGAAAATCGCCGAGCTGTGCGGCTTTGCGACCGCGGCTTATTTCATCAGCGCGTTCCGGCAGCAGACCGGAAAATCCCCTCTCGAATACCGCAAGGCAAGGATGCGGCTGCTGTGATAACAGCCTGCGAGTTTGGTGACATTAACATGAGGGAGGTAGACTTTGCCCTTGCAAAGTCGTGTTCATATATGAAATTTGATTATAAAATCGCAGACATGAACGAGCTGAAGCTCATCTGGGAAAAGAATATCGCCGACAATCCCGGCGACCCGCGCTGGCCGATTTGGCGGGACATATACATCGGCTATAACGAAAAGCAGATGGCGACTACATTTATAGTCGCCGCCGACGGGATACCGGTCGGAGAGGGCACGCTTATACAGTCTCCCGAGTGCGGCGCGGCGATTGGTCGCCCCGAGATCGCCGACGGGCATTCGGTCGCCAACGTCAACGCGCTGCGAATCGACAAGCAATACGAGGGTCAGCACCACATCTCGCGGCTTGTGCGTATGATCGAGGCGCACGCGAGGTCGCTCGGATATGAGCGCATAACTATCGGCGTCGAGGCCAAGGAGACGCGCAATCTCGCGATCTATCTGCACTGGGGCTATACGCGGCTGGTCCGCTGGGATATAGAGGACGACGAGCTGGTGCTGTATTACGAAAAGCCGCTTTAATAAACCGACGCGTTTTGACGCTTTCAGATAAATCCGACAGCCGGCATGCACAATCTACCGGCAAGGAACCGGTGATATAATAATAAATTTACATACAGTATATACATAATAATTTTTTTATGGTATAATAATTATATGTGCGATTCTATAGGCAAAGTATCCGGCAGAGCCGGCAGGCGGCAAGTAAATAGACTGCGCTCTGCGGCTCACGGTTATAATCGCTTCGGGATGTACCGGACCGAAGAACGAAGTCCGCTGAATCCATCCCGACTGTATTTTTGCCGTAATAGCTGACCTGCCGCTTTTTCCGGCAGTGTTGTTTTTAGTCGCGCATAAAATAGTTGATTATAGTAACGAATCAAAGAAGGCTCTGATTTCAAAAAAATGGATACCTATCTGCGTGTTGCAACCTTTAACCTGAAAAGCTCGCTTATAGCGTTCGGAGAACGGCGCTGGAAATATCGGCGCGAGCTGATTTTCCGTATGTTCCGCGAGCTTGACGCGGATGTTGCCGGGGTTCAGGAGCTGACGCCGTCCATGCGGCGGGATTTTGTTTCGAATCTTGCCGGCTGGCGTCTCTTCGGGGTCGGGCGCGGCGGCGCGCTTTTTGACGAGCACGCCGATATCGCGGTCAAGGAAGGACTGAACGCAAAGCTTCTCAAGACCTTCTGGCTTACGCGCCGCCCCGACCGCTCAAGCCGTCTGGTGACTCCGCGCTCGCCGCTTTCCTGGATATTTCCGCGCATATGCACAGTTGCCGAAATCACCAAGAACGGACGGCGCATACGTGTTTTCAACACACACCTTGACCTTATGAGCGACGCCGCGCGCTATATAGAGCTTCGCATTATCTGCCGGCAGATTTCCGCCTATCAGGAGCATGACCCGCTGCCCACGCTGCTTTGCGGCGATTTCAACGCAAAGCCCGATTCGCGCTCAATAAAAGAGCTTGCAGATAACGGCTGCGGATATGAAAACGTCAGGCTTTACAATCTGTCGGAGGGAATCGGCGGCACTTATCATTTTTACCGCGGCGGCGAGGGCTCGCGCAGCATAGACTATATTTTTGCCAGCAAGGATTTCCAACTATCCGATTTCGAGGTTATCCGCTCGTCATATGACGGCCTGTATCCGTCCGATCATTATCCGCTGATAGCCTCACTCCGACTGACGGACTGATTAATTGAAATATCATCAGGCGTCCAGTCGGTCAATAAACGAAAAGGACACATCTACATATGCAAATAAACGATGAATTACGCGCAAGACGCCGTTCGATGCGGCTGAGACTGCGCGGCGACGTTTCGCACAGGCTGACCGCGCCGCAAATCATCATTATCGGCTTTATCATTCTGATTTTCTGCGGAGGCATACTTCTGACGCTTCCGATATCCTCAAGCTCGGGCGAATTCACGTCGTTTGAAGACGCGATGTTCACCTCGGTCAGCGCCGCCTGCGTAACCGGACTGATAGTGCAGAATACCGGTGCTTATTGGAGTCTGTTCGGTCAGATAGTAATTATTCTGCTTATCCAGATCGGCGGTCTTGGCTTTATGACACTGGCGGTAATGCTGTCGATGTTCATACGGCGGCAGATAACACCTCGCGAACGCGTGGTTGTCGCACAGTCGCTCGGACTTACCGGAACCGGCGGCGCGATCCGCCTTGTACGGCGGATACTGATCGGAACTCTGATAATCGAGGGCACGGGCGCGCTGATACTCGCAACGCAGTTCATACCCGAGTTCGGCTTCTGGTCGGGACTGGGAATGGGCGCCTTCCACTCGATATCGGCGTTCTGCAACGCCGGCTTCGACCTGCTTGACAGCATGACCGGCTTCCGTGAAAATTACGTTGTCGAAATCACAATCATGCTGCTCATTGTAATCGGCGGAATCGGCTTTATTGTCTGGGACGATCTTGTCAACCTCGCACTGAGAAAAAAGCGCGTCTCGGTCTATACAAAGCTTGTCATTATCACGACCGCGGCGCTGATACTTGTCGGTGCGTTGCTCATCGGCTTTTTTGAGTGGGACAACGACAAGACCATCGGCAATATGCCACTCGGGCATAAGCTGCTCCACTGCTTCTTCCAGTCGATTACCACGCGTACCGCCGGATACGACATAATCTTAAACTATAATCTTACCGAATCAACTCAGATAGTCTGCCTTGTTCTGATGTTTATCGGCGGAGCCTCGGGCTCATGCGCCGGAGGCATCAAGGTAAGCTCGTTTGCGGTGCTGCTGCTTGCCGCAAAAAGCAACGCGGTCGGACGCACGGACGTTTCGGTATTCCACCGCGGTATATCCGCCGACACAATAAGCCGCGCGCTGACAATCTGTACGATAAATCTCTCCTTCGGCACAATTGGCGCGCTTATCATCTGTTTTGTCGACAAGGTTCCGATTATTCCCGCGCTTTACGAGACTATATCGGCAATGTCGACCGTCGGTCTGTCGCTTGCGCTCTCGCCGGAGCTGTCGCTTGCATCGCACATTGTCACAATGCTGCTCATGTTTTTCGGCAGAGTCGGAATTCTGACGGTAACCTTCTCGATAATGCTAAAGCAAGCCAAGCTGCAAAGCTCAATAAAATATCCCGAGGCAAACCTGCTTATCGGTTAACCCGGGCTCTATTGTCAGGGCTCATTTTTAAGAAAGGCAGACTTTGATACAAAGTCAGGTTATATACAATGAAAAAAAGCAAATCACGTTCATTCGTTATCATCGGTCTTGACCGCTTCGGTCAGACTCTGGCGACAAATCTCGCCCGAACCGGACATCAGGTTCTGGTAATCGATCCCGACGACAATCTGGTCACCGCGCTCAGCGATATCGTCACAAACGCCGTGGTGGGCGACCCCACCAATGACGCCGTGCTGCGTGCTGCCGGCGTTCACGAATACGACTGCGCAGTTATCGCCACAGCGTCCCGCCTGTCCGACAGCGTGCTGACCACAATAAACCTAAAGGATCTTGGCGTGGGACAGATAGTAGCCCGCGCTGCCAGCGACCAGCACGGCCGCGTGCTTGAAAAATTAGGGGTTGACATGGTGGTCTTCCCCGAGCGCGACATGGGCGAAAAGCTGGTCGGCATACTCGACCGCAACAATGTGCTTGAATATATCGAATTCTCCGACCGGCATTCGATAGTCGAAATTCCGGTTCCCGAAAACTGGATTGGCAAATCGCTCGCCGAGCTCGACGTCAGACGCAAGCTCGGAGTTACCGTTCTCGCCGTCAACGACCCGGTCACCGGCATGGATATCTCCCCCGACCCGTCCAAGCCCTTCTCGGGCGAGGAAACGGTCGCGCTGCTCGGTGAAAACGCCGATATTGACCGTATTACAAAATGAACCGGCAGTCGGATGTAAGCCCAGCGTTGAAATACCCGAAAATCACATATCCATTCTGCTTCTGGCGGCAATATTTACATTTCGCGGTTGCAAATGACGATTGATGAGTATATAATTATAGTAGTGATCGTTAAGAGTTAAATCAATCCGAATGCAATCATAAAATGAATCGGCTGCCGATAATATTGATATCGACAGCCGAAAAACAAAAATAATAAAAGGAATCTGCCGAACCATGCTGCTCACCGATTTTTACAAATATATAAACGGAAAGACTACCGCCGTGGTCGGAATCGGAATCTCCAATACGCCATTAATAGAGTTCCTGCTTGCGCATGGCGCGAGCGTCACCGCGCGCGATATCAAAACCCGCGATAAGCTCGGAGACCTCGCCGACTCGCTTGAAGCAAAAGGCGTCCGGCTCATCACCGGCGAAAATTACCTCGAGGAGCTCGACGAGGAGATTATATTCAAAGCCCCCGGTATACGCCGCGATAAGCCCGAATTCGTCGCGGCTGCCGCCAAGGGCTCGCGCGTCACGTCCGAAATGGAGCTCTTCTTCGAGCTCTGCCCCTGCAAGATCTTCGCGGTCACCGGAAGCGACGGCAAGACTACGTCGACGACACTGACCTACCTCCTGCTCTCCCGCGAGCTTGAGACGCGCGGCAGCAGGGCTAAGGTCTATGTCGGCGGAAATATAGGAAAACCTCTGCTGCCCGAAATCGAAAATATCAAGCCGGAAGATTACGCCGTACTCGAGCTGTCGAGCTTCCAGCTGCATACAATGACCCGCTCGCCCTACGCGGCCGCGATCACCAACGTGTCGCCGAATCACCTGAACTGGCACACCGACATGAGCGAATATATCCGCTCGAAGGAGAATATCTTCCTGCACGACGGAAACGAACGCCTTGTGCTCAATTATGGTTGTGAGATTACGCGCGATATGTACAGCCTGTCGAAAGCCGAGATCACCTATTTCTCGGCGCACACAAAGCCGTCGCTCGATCACGCGTCAGCGGCTGTGTACCTCGACGGCGAGGATATTGTATATAGTACAAAATCCGGCTCGGAAATAATAATGTCCCGCGCGGATATCAAGCTGCCCGGAATACACAACGTCGAAAATTATATGACCGCGATCGCGCTGACCCGCGGCTATGTCTCGAACGATACGATAGTCTCGCTCGCCCGCGAATTCGGCGGCGTCGAGCACCGCTGCGAGTTCGTCCGCGAATTCGACGGTGTGAAATACTACAACAGCTCGATCGATTCGAGCCCGACCCGCACCGAGGCCGCGCTTCGTTCGTTTAATCAGCCACTGATCGTAATCTGCGGCGGATATGACAAGCATATCCCATATGCCCCGCTCGCGAAGCCGCTCATCGACTGCGCGAAAAAGGTCGTGCTCGTCGGAGCGACCGCGCCGAAGATAAAGGCGGCGCTGACTTCCTGCCCCGAATATAACGGCAGCCCCGAGATTATCGAAGCCGACAGCTTCGAGGGCGCGGTTATGTCCGCCCGAGGTGCCGCGTCGCAGGGCGATATCGTGATTCTCTCCCCCGCGTCCGCCAGCTTCGATATGTTTACAAACTTCGAGGAGCGCGGCAATCGCTTCAAGGAAATAGTCAATTCGTTCAAATGACGCAAAACATAAAATGCGCGCCTGCAATCCCCTTCACTTTTCACACAATGTATCTACTAATAACTAATTGCTAATAACTAATAACTAATACGCTTGTCCGCCTTCTCATGAGGGCGGATGTTTATGTATTAATGAAAGGATAATGTATAAATGTCAGACATAAATCTAATGGAGCTCACAAAAAAAGCCGAACATGACCTCGCCGATATCTTCGCCGATATCGACGATATCGCCTATCAGAATACCGAGCGGGTCATCGACTCTTTCCGCACCCACCGTGTCGACGACACCTGCTTCGCCGGAACAAGCGGGTACGGTCACGACGACCGCGGACGCGAAACGCTCGACGCCATATATGCCGATGTGTTCGGCGCGGAGTCAGCGTTTGTCCGCCATACGATCGCGAACGGCACTATGGCGATAACGATAGGTCTGTACGGTCTGCTCCGTCCGCACGACATAATGCTCGCGATCACCGGCAAGCCCTATGATACGCTCGAGGAGGTCGTTGGTATCTCGGGTCAGCCCGGCAACGGCTCGCTCGCTGATTTCGGGGTCGGGTACCGTCAGGTAGACCTGCTTTCCGACGGCAGCATCGACTTCGACAAGGCCGACGAGATCATCAAAGCCGAGGCAAGCCGCGTCAAGGTCGTGTTCATCCAGCGCTCTAAGGGCTACCTCGACCGCCCGACCCTGACCGTCGAGAAAATCGGTGAAATCGTAAAATTCGTAAAGTCGCGCTGTGGCGCGTATGTAGTAGTCGACAACTGCTACGGAGAGTTCACCGAGACCCGCGAGCCGACCGCGGTCGGAGCCGACCTCATCATGGGCTCGCTCATCAAGAATCCGGGCGGCGGAATGGCCGAGTCGGGCGGCTATATAGCCGGTACAGCCCGCGCGGTAGAGCTCGCGTCCTACCGCATGACGTCTGTCGGCGTCGGTCTCGACGGCGGCGCTACGCTCGGTATGAACAAGAGCCTGATAAAAGGCTTCTTCTACGCCCCGCATACGGTGGCGCAGGCACTCAAGACCGCACACCTCGCCGCGTATATCTTCGAGGCGCTCGGCTGCGACGTCTCGCCGCGCTGGAATGAACGCCGCGCTGATATAATCCAGACGATTCGCCTTGGAGACCCGAAAAAGCTGGTCGACTTCTGTAAGGGCATACAAGCGGCGTCGCCGGTCGACTCGTATGTCTCGCCCGAGCCGTCGCCGATCCCCGGCTACGCCGACGAGGTAATAATGGCGGCCGGAACCTTCACGCAGGGCGCGTCAATCGAGCTGTCCTGCGACGGACCGATGCGCGCGCCGTATATCGCGTATATGCAGGGCGGACTGACCTACGAGAGCGGCAAGCTCGGCGTCCTCGGCGCCGCGAAACGGCTTCTCGGAAACAACGATTAATGCAACGTGAGTTCGATGATATACAAAGCTCCGGCAGGTTCGACCGATAACATGTGTGAGCTTCACTCTTGTCAAACTTTTGCACTCGCTTAATTTTCCTAACACAAACAACCTTAAACTAACAACTAACACCTAATAACTAACAACTATTATGAATCTGCGTATCTTATCTCTTTTTGTCCGTGACTATGAGAACACCGGCGACCCGCGTGTCCGCGAGAGATGCGCGTCGGCGGCCGGTATCGTCGGCATAGCCTCGAATATCTTCCTGTCGATTATCAAGGTCATAATCGGTATTGTCACAAAGAGCATCGCTATCACTGCCGACGCGGTCAATAACCTGACCGACGCCGGCTCGTCGATAATCACGCTTATCGGCTTTCGGCTCGCGTCGAAGCCAGCCGACGCAAAGCACCCTTACGGACACCGCCGGATTGAATATATCACCGGTCTTATCGTGTCAATGGTGATAACGATACTCGGAGTTCAGTTCTTCCTGAACTCGGTCGAGTCGCTGTTCAGTGAACCCGAGACGACCTATACTCCGGTCACTTTCGCGATTCTCGCCGTGTCTATTGTTATAAAGCTCTGGCAGAACCGCTTCTATGTCGCGGTTGGACGTCATATCGACTCGGCTACACTGATTGCCACCGCTTCTGACAGCCGAAACGACGTGTTGACCACGTCCGCGGTTCTGGTCGGCGCGATAATCTCTAAGCTGACTAAGCTGAACCTCGACGGCTGGCTCGGCTGCGCGGTCGCGCTGTTCATAATATATTCGGGCGTCAGCCTGATCATCGAGACGTCGAATCCTCTGCTCGGACTCGCTCCGTCGTCCGAATTCATCAAGTCTATCGGCGACCGGATCATGTCCTACGAAGGTATACTCGGCTATCACGACCTCGTCGTACACAATTACGGTCCAGGACGCTGCTTCGCGTCGGTACACGCCGAGGTTCCGGCCGAACGTGATATACTCGAAAGCCACGATATTATAGACAACATCGAGTTCGACTTTCTGCGCGAAACCGGAATACACCTCGTTATCCACCTCGACCCGGTCGTCACCGGCAACCCCGAGGTTTCGCGGCTGCACGAGGAGGTAGACCTTATAATTAAGGAAATCTCGTCCGAAATCCACTGCGAGCTGACTATGCACGACTTCCGCGTCGTCAAAAGGCAGACGCATACGAATCTGCTGTTCGACATCACCGTGCCGCTTGACTCGAAGCTGTCGGACTCCGCGCTGCGCGAGCTGATTGAAGCCAAAATAAAGCGGCTCTCGCCAAGCTACAACGCGGTCATAACCTGCGACCGCAGTTATGTTTCCACAACTGAATGAATAAATCTCCCTGTTTCGGTCGATATTCATGATATCAACATAAACAGGGAGATTTTATTATGAGACGCCTATTCGCACGTGTGTTCCGCGGCCGCGCAAATCGCAGCGGCATCAGCAAAGCCGACCGCATCAGCAAAGCCGACCGGCTGTGTGTGTTCCTTGTCACCTTTTCGATTCTCTGCGCCACATCGCTTCCGGTGTTCGGATTTCTGCCCGACGCGAGCGATTATGACATATACGACAGCGTAATTCGACTGCACGTGCTCGCGAATTCAGATTCAGACTACGACCAGCAGCTCAAGCTGAAGGTGCGTGACGGCATACTCGAGGTCGCGGCAAAGCTGTCCGAGTCTGCCGCCGACGTCGCCGCGGCGCGCGCGATTCTCGCGGATAATCTCGACCTTGTCGCCGACGCCGCGAAGGAAGCGCTAAAAAACGAGGGCTCGGACTATTCTATACGCGTGACTCTGACTCGCGAGAGTTACCCGACACGCGAATACGGCTCGCTGCGGCTTCCGGCGGGAGAATACACATCGCTACGCGTACTCATCGGCGAAGCCGAGGGTCACAACTGGTGGTGCGTGCTGTTCCCGCAGCTCTGCCTCGCGCCGGCGGTGAGCGACGAGCCGACGCGGCAAAACGAGACTGTCACTTTTGATTATGACGACGAGAAGCTGATCGCCGCCGGACTCACGCCGTCGCAGATCGAGCTTATCACCGGCGACTCGCCGCGCGTGACCGTGCGGTTCAGACTGCTTGAATTTTTGGGTGAGCTATTCGGATGACATCTGACGGTCAAAATTTCTTTTGAGTGTTTGAGTATATTAACGCGGCGCCGGTTTCCGGCTTGAATGACATATTGCGCAAGTATTAGCCCCGCATTGCCGCAATCGTTTCACATATATCCTGAACAATGATATCTCGATAATAATATAGCGGCAGCGTTTCACAATTCGAACGCTGCCACTTATATTTAAGCCTGCTTTTGCTGTCGTTCTGCGGGGACTGTCATACCTTGCGGAGCTTCACTTCGAACTTATCCTCGGTGAATTCCTTCGAGCGGAGCAGAACGCGGCTTATTGTCAGTTCCTTCCAATTATTCTTGATAGAATCGTCCTCAGCCGAGACATCGAAGCCTTCGTCAAGCTCAGCGGTCAGATTCGGCGAATAGCATAGCTCGATACCGCCGTCAAATTTGATCACACCCGACTGCGACAAGTCTACGCCGCGCGCGCACATAAGCGTGAAACAGACCTCGCCCTCGGCTTTGAGCTTGACGTCGTCCGACACCGTCACAACGCCGTCGTCGAGCGATACGCGCCGACACAGCGATACCAGTCCGGCTTCGTCCGGATAAGCTTTTGATATGTCGAGCGACAGTGAGTGACCTGCCTTGTCGTAGGCAATGTCCTCGGCGTGGAAATTCTTGCCCGCGCGCTGCGTTATGCCGTTCACAGTCGGCAGATTGTGGTAGTCCGAGCACATCGACCAGATCTTGTAGCGGTCGGAGCTGAACGTCTTTTTCGTATACGCGCCGACGCCGACATCGAGCAGCACCGGCTTTCCGTCGTGATAGACGATGAAGTTTCCGACGTCGTTGTGATTGTGGCTTTCGGCGTTGTGACCGCCCTTTGCCGCGACAAAGAAGCCCTTGTCGTATTCGTCGGTCTCGCGCTCGATAGCGACGCAGATGCCGTCGTACCAGCACTGGCGCGCCGGCTTGTATTCGCCCGTCTCATACGGCGGCTCGACGAGATTTTTAAGTGTGCGGTAGAGCTGCCAGTGGTTGCCCGAGAAGCCGGGGCGCGCGTATTTTGCAAGCGACGACGTGCCGAACGCGGTCAGACGCGGCGAGCCGACCCGTCTGCCGTAGCGCGCGATCATCCGGAAGTCGGGGCGCACGTGCGCCGGACAGTCGGCGAAGTTTATGTAGTAGCTGCCGCTGATATTGAAGTCGGCCTCGTATTCGCCCATGCGGCGGATCAGCTCCTCGCCGAATATGTCTACATATCCGTCGGTCAGGTCGTACAGCAGCTCGAGCACATCGAACAGCGACGCTCCCGCCGCGCCCCAGTAGCTCGGCCCCTCGTCACAGCCGCCGTCGGTGTGGTAGCCGTTGATGAAGTTGTCGACCATTTTTATGGCGCGCAGTGTCAGCGACTCGCGGTACTCGCCGTCGGCTTCGGTCAGAGCCGCTGTGAGCAGCACATTCGACACGATCCACGGATTCCAGTTGTTGACGGCGTTTCCGGCGAAGCCCATCCAGCCGAGGTCGCGCTCCATGAACGGCGCGCAGATGCGCTCGTGCAGTTCATATATCACCCTCTCGCGAATCTCATGCGCGGTCGCGTCGAGTTCACCGCGCAGCAGTGTTGTGACGAGCGCGAGCGTCGCGCCGGTCATCGCCGAAAACAGGTCGAGGTTGTTATGCTTGTGATAAAAGCAGGGATTCAACGCGTATCTGTGGTCTATGTGCGCCGGAATGACCCAGTCGTATTCGTCGCAGATCAGCATTATGCCGTCCATAACGCGGTCGGTGAAGCGATTCTTTCGCTCGATCGCCTCGGCGAGCGCAAAGGTGAGCAGCATATTGCGGCGGGTGAAGTAGAATCCTTCGAATATACTGCGGTTTCCGTCGCGCCAGAAGCGGATGAAATCGCTCGCGAGCGTCAGCGGATAGGGGTTGTCGAATATTTTCTCTGCCGCGGCAATGATCCCGTCGCGGTCGGACTCGGAGATATTGTCAAGACCGATATCTCCGCTCGCGGATATTGGCTCGGCAAGGTCAATGAACAGGCGGAATTTGTCGAGCGGTAGGACTTTACCTCCCAGCGTTTCGTAATATTTTGTCAGCAGCTTCATAACTATGATCATTTCTTTCACTTGTCGATTTTTTGCGTCGGTTTGCGGCAGTTCTGCAAAGCCAATTCGATGTATACAACGTCATTCGACGCCCGGCATCGAAGCCGCAAAACTCGTGAGCTTGGATTTTTTCAAACTTCATTCCATTCCGGTTTATATTATCTTACACCACATCGCTTTGTTACGCTAATAATATACCATATATAATATTAAAAATCAATAGCCGGAGGAAAATTTATATAAAAATAGGACAGCATTTGCTGTCCTAAGCGTGTTGCCTTATATAATCAATAGTTCATCACAGCTTCATTCCGCCGTCGACGACGAGGTCGATTCCGGTGATGTAGCGCCCCTCGCTTGAGCAGAGCAGCAGCGCGGCTCCAGCCAAGTCCTCGGCGTCTCCGGCGAATCCTGCCGGAATGCCCGCCATTACCTGCTTCGAATATAGCGGGTCGGCGAGCGCGTCGGCGTTTCTCGGAGTCGCGATGACTCCGGGCGACAGGTTGTTCACCGTGATTCCGCACGGCGCGAGCTGCTTTGCCAGATTCGTGACGAGATTCAGCTGCGCCGCCTTGGACGAAGCGTAGACCGCCATATCGCGATGAGGCTTGTACTGCTGCACACTGCCGACCGTGACGACGCGTCCCCAGCCGTTCTTCTCCATATACGGCTCGCACAGCTGTATCAGCCGCAGCGAGGATTTGTAGTTGGTCTGGAGCTGAGTCTCAACCTCGTCGGGTGTGATGTCAATCCACTTCTTGCGGAACTGTATGCTCGCGTTCAGCACAAGGATGTCGACATCGCCGACCGCGTCGTACAGCTTGTCCGCGCCGTCCGGACTCGACAGGTCGGCGACCGCGATACCGAGCTTGCCGGCAAGGTCGGGCGTGTATATGCGCTCGGCCGCCGACGCGCATTTGTCATAGCTCTTCGAGCCGTGTATAATCACATCCGCGCCGCAGTGAGCGAAGCATTCGGCTATCGCAAAGCCGATTCCCTGCGTCGAGCCGGTGATCAGGGCTCTTTTTCCGGTTAAATCAAACATTCCCAATTCTTCCTTTCTGTCCGCGCATGGTTTTCACCACGGCGGCATGAAAATATATTTTAGACTTGACGTGGCGTTGTAAATATTGTATAATAAACTGTAGCACAAGCAAAGGAGCGGCGGGATATGGATTTTGAACAGATAAAAATCAAAAGCGGCGACAATGGAGACTGTCTATTGAGAATCTTCTACTCCGAGGCTCTGCCGAAAAAGCGCGAATGGCGCGAGCATCACCACACCGAGCTCGAAATTTCGCTGGTCAAGGAGGGGCAGGGCGTGTATACAGTCGGAGCCGCGCAGTATACGATTAGCCCCGGCGACGTGTTTCTGTTCGGCACGCACGAGGAGCACTACATCACCGACATCTCGGGCTGCGAGCGGCTGCGGCTGATGAACATACACTTCGAACCGCGCTTCATCTGGGCGGGCAGCGACCTGTTCGACGTGAAGTATCTGCGCATATTCTTCGACCGGAGCGATAATTTTCGCAACCGGCTCGACCGCGAAAATCCCGCGACTCCGGAAATCGTGCGCCTGCTTGTCGAAATCGAGCGCGAGGCCGCCGAGCGGCGCGAGGAATACGAGCTTATGGTCAAAATAAAGCTGCTCTCCCTGCTCGTCCTACTGCTGCGCGAATACGACTATGTCAGCGACGGCACAAGTTATGTCGAATCGGCGAAATACAGCCAGATAAGCGGCGCGATGAAGTATATCGACGAAAATCTCGCCGAGCCGCTCACGCTCGACGAAATCGCGGCGAAGGCGAATCTCAACAAGACCTATTTCACAACCCTGTTCAAAAAGCTGAACGGCGTGACGCCGTGGGAATACCTGACCGCGCGGCGCATCGAGAAATCCTACGCGCTGCTCACGCGGCGGGACATGAACATACTCGAGGTCGCGAATTCCTGCGGCTTCAACAACGCGTCCAATTTCAACCGCGCGTTCCGCAAAGTGACCGGCATGACGCCGAGCGAATACCGAACAAGGAATAATCGGTCGTGATACTGCGTATACAATAGACACCATTGACATGAAATTGTCCATACCATAGACAGTATCGCCATGAAATCGTACATCCCATAGACAGCACCGACGCGATCTTGCCTTTAGTATTATTGTATCACAATTCTGACCGAGGTGTCAACAAATATATTCCGCAATCCTGCGCATTTATTACGATGAGGTTAACCCACATGACAAACGAATACATATTAAAAACCGCGATGGCGCAGTCGGCAATCGACTCGGGCTGCGCACCTGACGACTTTACGAAATCCGAGCCGGTCACAGTCGAGTCGCGACCGCATCCCGACGCCCGTCGATATCTGAAGCTGCCGTTCTTTTTAGACCTCACGTCCTACGGCGGCAACATCGTCGCGTCCGGATCGCCCGAGATTTTGGACTTCGCGGCAAAATTCATATCTCGTGACGACTTTTGCCACTGCTTCGAGACGCCGGCGATATACGAGCTGAACCGCGAGCTGGCAAAATATGGACACCATATATTACATATGGCTGAATACTTCCTGCCGGACATTCAAGAGCTTGAGCGCGCGGCACAACGCAATGAACGCGGAATAAATCTCGGCAATAGCCGCGGCTTTGAGACACGGCTGCTGTATAAATCCGACTTCGCGCCGCTCTACACGCCCGAATGGTCGAACGCGCTCTGCGCGCACCGCGCCGAGCTCGACACGCTCGGAGTCGGCGCGTATGACGGAAATAGACTGATAGGACTTGCCGCGTGCAGCGCCGACTGCGACAGTATGTACCAGATCGGAATCGACGTGCTTCCCGAATACCGGCGGTGCGGTATCGCGAAGACTATCGTCACTCTGCTCGCGCAGGAGATAATCAAGCTCGGCAAGGTGCCGTTCTACTGCGCGGCGTGGTCGAATGTGCGCAGCGTGCGCTGCGCGCTCGCGTCGGGGTTCAAGCCGGCGTGGGTGCAGATAACGGCGAAGCCGATTGAATCATAACCGCCGGCTTCGCCGGCGGTTATGTGCGCATAAAGGCAGGAAACACACGCCTTTATGCGCTCTGATGCTTATTTTGACCGAATCACATAAATCCACAGAATCACCGAAAACACAATCCATGAAATGAAGCCTATTATGACTCCCCGTCCGACCGTGTTTTCCATCTTGATTGCGAACATATTGTCAAGAATTATCATGACAAAAGCACCGCAAACCAAAAATACCGCAAGCAGTATCAGCTCCATGATAATTATTCTCAGTATGCTTGAAATAGAACCCACTTTCAGCCTCCTATTTATAACTGACTAAATTGTCCTCGCCGAACACAATGTAATCCGGAAAATTCACAAACTCGACTCCCTCGAGATAGGCGAACGCCGTCGGCGAAATCTCGATGTGGTGGTCGGGAACCTCGTCGAAATAGACCCGCTCGAGCGAATACGCTTCGGCAAACGCGAGGTCTCCGATATACGTGACGTCGCTCGGCAGCCGCACCCACTTGGCCTGCGTGCCGAAAAACGCACTGCTCTCAATGACTTTTACGCCGTCGGACAGATAAATGCTGTCAATTACCTGCGGATTCGCCTGATTTAATAGGCGCACGCCGTTGAACACCCCCGCGCCGATAGCGGTCGCGCCATAGCGAATCTCGAGGTCGCCGCCGTATGAGAGGTAATTTGTGACCATCAAGCCCTCGGCTTCGGTCGGTACTATGTACGAATAGTCGGTTATATCGTAAAGGTCGTATTCGGCGATGCCGCACAGCCGGTCAATACTGTTGTAGGTAAATATTCCCGCGACAAGCAGCATAACAGCCAGCGCGAGATTCACTATTGCCAAAATCGCGATTCTGTCCGGCTTCATCCGATGTCACCTCCCCCGAATATGACCATGTTCTCGTCAAATACAATCCCGTCCGGAAAATTCACCAATTCAACATTCACTGATCCCTTGAACGCGTCCGAGTGAATCATCAGGTCACCCGTCGTCGGCCAGTCGAAGTATACCCGCTTCAAATTCGGCGAGTCGGCGAACGCCTCCGCGCCGATATACGTGAGTCCGGCGGGCAGGCGTATCTCCTCGGCGGTCGTCGCGTAGAACGCGCGATCCTCGATTCGTGTGACCGCGTTTCCGAGATAGACAGTCTCGGGCTCGATGCCATATTCGTTCAGCCGGTACTGGTTGAACGCTCCGGTGCATATCGTGATGTCATCCGCCGTCAAGCCGTAGATGCTCTCGTCAAAGACGATGTCGCCGCCGTCGCCGTAATATTCGGTCAGCTCATCCCCGTTATAAACAAAGTCGCCGAAAATCCCGGAGACCATATACTCGCTTCTCTCGGCTTCGACCGTCTCGTCAAAGGCGCGCGCCGCCCTCCGTGCCATGACATTGACGCCGACAAGCAGCACGAGCAGTACAAAGCCAAGTGCCGCGCAGGCTGTGAGCAGCTTTTCGGGCTTTACATTTTCCAATCAATTCACCTCACGCAATCAGTATAAATAATATGTGCCTATATCACATAATTTCATATTTGTGACTTTGTCACATCATTTCATATATGATTATATCACATCGATCCGCGGCTGTAAATATGCGAGGTGACCAATTACCGCCGATTCGTTTTGTGCTAATTGACGCGAGCAAAAAACAATTCCCCGCAAAGCAGGGAATTGTTCGATAAATCAAAATCAAGCTGTACGCTCAATGTCGAGTCGTATGCTCAGTATGTCGAGCCGTATGCTCAGACCTCAGGCATAACGATGTCGACTTCCTTGCCTGCCTCTGCCGATCTTACGATACCGTCGAGGATAGCCTGATTCTTGATGATCTGGCTGGACGGAACGGGCGAGGTGCCGCCGGTCTTGATAGCGTCGAGGAAGGAGCGAACCTTCTTGTAGAACAGACCCTGACCCTTGTTCTGAATGATCGGAACAACAGTCTCGACTCTTGCGCCCGCGATGTCGTGGTAAATCTTCATCGGACCGCCGACCGAGCCGTTCCAGCAGTCGGTGGACGGAATGCGCAGAGCTGCCTTCTTACCGAAGATTATCGTGTCACCAGGGGTGTCGACGTGCATAGCCCAAGCGATTCTGAAGTCGAGGATTATGCCGTCCTTGTCGCCGTACTTGCCCGGCTCAAGGCGAATGAAAGCGGCTGCGAAGTCGTCGACGTCGAAGCGCTTAGCGTCGTATTCGGACTGATATTCGGTGCTCGTGCCGAAGAAGTTCGACTTGTAAGCCGAGATGGTCTTCGGAGTCGGATAGCCGATAGCGTTCAGCACCATATCGAGCGAGTAGCAGCCGATATCGCCGAGCGCGCCGATTCCGGCGGTTCTCTTCTCGATGAAGGTCGAGTTCGGAATGCCGCGACGGCGTCCGCCGCCGGTCTGGATGTAGTAGATCTCGCCGAGAGTGCCCGACTCAACGATCTTCTTGATCATCTGCATATTGGCGTCGTATCTCGGCTGGAAGCCGATGGAAAGAATCTTTCCGCTCTTCTTCTCTGCCTTTACGATTTCAGCTGCTTCGTCGAGAGTTACGCACATCGGCTTTTCAAGCAGGACGTTGATACCATGCTCAAGAGCGTAGATTGTGCACTCCGCGTGAGTTGCGTTGTAGGTGCAGACGCTGACCGCGTCAAGCTCCTCGTTGTCGATCATCGACTTGTGATCGGGATAGAAGTGAACGTCGCCCTTGACGCCCCACTTTTCCTTGAAAGCCTCTGCCTTGCCGGGGATGAGGTCAGCCATAGCTACAACCTCAACGTCAGGCATTACGTTATACTGCTGAATGTGGGATTCTGCGATCCAACCTGTACCAATGATACCAACCTTCAGCTTCTTTGTGGCGTCGATTTCCTTTTCAGCGGCAGCCTGCTGAAATTGGCTCAATACTTCATCAGCCATTTTGAGTTATCCTCCGTGTATATGTAAAGTATGCAAACGAAGCCACGCCGGACGACCGCCCGACCTGTTTTCGTAGTACATGACTATATTATAAATCATATTCGCGGATTTTGCAATAGTTATTGTGAAAATCGCAAAAAAATTTTTCGCCTCCGCGTTATGCGCGGTCATCGCGGGACTTCACACTCATTTTTATTCTATTTATCTGGGGAGAACGCGAAGAATAACGCCGGTTCGTGGATATTTTGGTTTGTCACCGCGATACGCTTGTTGATTTATTTAATAATGAGAATTACTATCGAATTCAAGTTTATCTTATCACAACCGACGCAGAAATTTCTGACAATTCAGTCCGACCTATTGACAGTTGGGAATTTTTGTGCTATACTGTATACAGTTGTTTATTGTTATATACATAAGTTGATATCATGTTTCAATCCACGCTATCGGAAGCCAGCATAGTCAGAATCCATTTTCAGACCTTCGCGTGGAAATTCATAAGGGAGCAAAGTACAATGAAAAGAAAAGAATTGCCCGACTCGGAGCTCGACGTCATGCTCGCGCTGTGGGAGCTTGACTGCCCGTCGACTATAGCCGATATACACCGCGCTATGCAAAGCCGCCGCAAATGCAGCAAGGCGGCGGTGCATATCCTCGTCGACCGACTGTGTGAAAAAGGATACGTCAAAATCGAGAATGTCGACGCGCCGGTGCCATATAAGCTCGTGTCGCCGCTCGTCACGCGCGATGAGTACTGCGGCAGCGCGTCGGACGGATTCATTTCGAAGCTGTTTTCGGGACGCTGGCAGAATCTGATCGCGAACCTCGTCGACACCGGCAAAATCTCGGACGACGACATCGCCGAGCTCGAGGAGATAATCCGCCGCGGAAAGTAAGCCGCGATTATGATTATAATGTATACGCAAGTGTGTTATGCAAAAGCATATATGCTAGTGCGTATACACAGCTCGATAACCCTTTCCCTGTCCACTGTTCCGAGGTGATTTAATATGACCGAATTCATATTGTCCTATTTTCTAAAGTCCGCCGTCCTGTCGGCGGCGATATTACTGATATATCTTTTTCTACGCCTGTCAAGACAAAGATATTCGCAGAGCTGCCGCAGGTTCGTCTGGGCTGCGGTGATAGTCTGTCTCTGCCTGCCGTTCGAGCTGCTGCCGTCGATCGTGACGTTCCAAATTCCGCATACGGCAGATACGGACTCCGAGTCTGACATATCCGCGGTCGAGCCGGCAGTCTCGGACAGCTCGATTTCGGGTATTGTCAGCCTGCCGACCGCCCCGCCGCAAGACACAAGCTCCCAGCCGAACAGCGTCGGCACCTCCGGCGGCAAAGCCGACCTAGCTGCTGACAGCAGAGCTGACAGCAGAGCTGACAGCGATACGCCGCGCGATATACTGATTTCGCCGGACGCTTTTACATTGATCTGCAGTATAATTTTTGTCGGCTGGGCGGCCGGAGCGGTCGGCTGCCTGTCGTATGAGCTTATCGGCTGCGTCGTCATGCAGAAAAAGCTGTCGCGCGGATGTTATCCGGTCGAAAGCGAGCGGCAGACGCTCTATCTGCGGCTGTGCGAGCGCTTCGGCATACGCCGTCCTCCCGAGCTGTATGTGTGCGGCTGCATACACAGTCCTATGCTCTGCGGCTTCGTCAAGCCGAAAATATTACTGCCGGTGCTCGATATAAGCGACAACTCCGCGGTCGGAATACTCGGTCACGAGCTGATACACTACAAGCGGCATGACCTTTGGATCAAGCTCATAGGCGTTGTCGCCTGCTCGCTGCACTGGTTTAATCCGATAGTGCATTTCGCGTCAAGGCAGTCGTCACAGACGATAGAGCTCGCCTGTGACGAGGAGCTGCTCGCCGGTCTTGACAACGAAGCGCGCGGCTCATACGGGCGAGTACTGCTCGAAATCATCCGCGGCTGCGGCGATATGCCGTCGACACTGACGACCCATTTCAATCCGCGCCGTACAGCGGTAAAGGAAAGGTTTATCAATATTATGGATAACACAGCAAAAAAGCGAGGGCTTGCGGTCATGACCGCGGCACTGGCAGTCTGTCTGATCGCGGGAGCATCGTTTGCCTGCGAGACCGACCAGGCGTATTCGGATACAACGACAATTTCAGAAAATCAGAATCAAGCCGATACCTCGAACGCCGACTCGTCCGATCCAGCCAGCGATTATGACAAAAGCCTGACCGAGCTTTTGTATATGACAGTCGCCGAGATACGCGAAAGGTACGGCGAGCTCACGCTCGAGTATTCGGAGAACGGACCCGGACAGCCGGTATATTCGATCTCGGGATTTCCCGGCGCGCTGATAGTATTTCACAGCCTTGATATGGACACACCGCCCGACGACGACAGATATCCCGACGAGGTGATGATCGACATTGACAACTCGGATATCGGCACTGACAATGCGAGCATCGACAGCCTGTACGGGCTGAAGCTCGGCACAGAGATCGACGACTATGATCTGTACGAATGGTATCACACCGGCTTTACATTCACCACCGGAATCGCGAACGTGTCAACCGTCGTCGACGGCGTCAGGCTCACCGCGAAAATGACCGATTCTGGCGCGTCTCCGCCCGACATCGGAAACGGCGATGTATACGGTCTCTGGCTGTCCGGCTGGGGCGAGGAATACCGCAAGCAGCCGCTCGGTAAAATTATACAACTGCGGCTCGCGATTGCCGGCGACGACGATTATCCGACGACAATAGAGCAGAAGCTCATCGACCTTCTGTCGGCTACGGTCGGGGAGATACGCGGACGGTACGGCGGGCTCAAGCTCGAGTATTCGGAGCACGGACCCGGGCAGCCGGTATATTCGATCGCGGGATTCCCGGGAGTGCTGCTCGTCTTTCACGGACTCGACATGGACACGCCGCCTGACGACAATTACATCCCGAATGAGGTCATGATAAACGCTGATTATCCCGGAGTCGACAGCGTGTTCGGTCTGACTATCGGCAGCGACATTTCCGACTGCGGCTCGGGCATCGAGTGGTACAGCTGCGATTATGAATTCATGAACGGCGGCGCGCACCTGTATACAGTCGTCGAAGGAATAAAGCTCGACGTTCTCATGCTCGGCGACATCGGCGACACAAGCTTTGTCGACAACCCGGATATCGATTATGACGCCGGACTCGCCGCTTGGCGCGAGGACTACCTCGCGTCTCCCCGCGGCGAAATCTACGCTGTCCGGCTCTCGTATTCTTACCCCGACGGTTACCCGCCGTCCGATGGCTCGACCCATACCGCGACCTCGCTAGCCGAGATAAAGTCGGCGTATGACCGCGGGCTGATAAGCGAAACCGCTTACCAGTTCTTCTATGATCTGCTGTCCGGAAAAAGCGTTTCTTTTCCCGAATACAACAGCGTAATAATTCCTGATTTTGCGCTCACCTTCACCGACACGCGCGAGGATTTATACATGACTTTTGACTTCACGGTCAGCGAGTCGGGGCTCGATACACTGCCGCCCGGCAGCTACTCCAAGCAGGTGGTTGACGGCGCCTGCTGCTGGATGAATGACTTCGAACCGGTCGAAGAAACACATGACTGGGAAAACGATCCGGCGCTTTCCGAAGCGGTCGATATGGTCGAGACCTTCATCTGGAGCACGTTTATCTGGAACTGCCCGACCTACGGCGAGGGCACAACCTACCCGGGTATGCACAACTATCTGTGCAACTACTACGGAAGAGGCATTAGACTGACGCTCGACGAATACAAGCGGCTCGCCGCCGAAAAATTCGGCTGCACCGACTATGACGCGCTCGGGGTCGACGCATTTACCTACGAGCGCGACGGCATCACATATATTCAGTCGGGTGAGTACGGCGATCAGAGCTGCTGGGAAGTTGTGTCAGCCGACCGCGACGGCGACGAGGTCATGGTCACGGTTCAGTTCTGGGCTGAATGCAACGCGCTGATAAGGTCGCACAAAATCACCTACACGCTGACAACCGACGGCAAATGGCTCGGCTACGAAATAATCGAGAAGAGCGAATACGAGCCGTTCGGGATTCGCTATATCGCCGATGAAGGCGAAAAATAATCGGCACGCCGTGGTCTAATCAGGCGCGCAGTATAATTCCCGCAAGAATGAGTCTCCGGCTTTGCCGGAGACTCATTCTATTGATACTGATACGAATTCTTTATGTAAGCCTCGGTCAGACGGTTCCAGGTGATCCGGTCGGTGAGTCCGGTCTCTGGCAGCCGATAGTATCGCTGGAAGCGTCTTATGTCATTCCGCGTAGCGTCGTCATAGACTCCGGTGGGGTCGGCTCCGTCTATGTCGGCGTAGCTGTCGGCGAGCGCGCGGAGTATGAACTGGACTATATACGCAATGTCCGATTTCTCGCCTGGCGCGATTGTATAACCTCGCGCGGTCGGGAACAGATCGAGCGGCAGCGGAAGCTCGCTTCGGGTCAGCGAGTCGACGTAGGCGCGGTAGAGCGCGGTCCAAGTGTCATAGTCGATCATTCCCGTCACAGGCAGACCATACAGCCGTTGGAATTCATTCACGGCTTCGCGCGTGCGGCTGCCGTATATCCCGTCGGGCGACACCAGCGGTATCGCGCCGCCGGTGTCGAAGTGCAGCGCGCGCAGAAATCTTTGCGCCTCGTAGATCGGCTCGTTTCCGGTTATGTTTATCATTCGCGGTCATCCTTTCGTGTTCGGTCGTTGTGCTCTTTAACTGTGACTGCTCGGAATATCGCGGCGGCGGGAGTCAGCCGAGCGTATAGCCCGCGTATTGCCCCTCGGCGGCAGTCTCGCCCGATATGACGTCCTGATACGCGCTGGTTATCGCGTCCCATGTGAGCGCGAACACGATTCCGGTCACCGGCAAACCGAACAGCTGCTGCGCGGCCATGACCGCGCTGCGGGTCGCCGGACCGAATACGCCGTCAACCGCGATCTGCGGTATCTCGGGGTATACCTCGGACAGCTTCGAGAGATATTCCTGCAAAAGCCGCACCTCGTTGCCGCGCATACCTATCGACAATACAAACCCGGGATAGGGCGCGACCGGTACTCCCGTGTAGTATTCGGGCGTCGACTCGACAATTCCGCGGTAGACATTATACATATCGTTCCATGTGCGCTCGTCGATTATTCCGGTCTCGGGCAGGCCGTAGTCCCTTTGGAACGCCTTGACCGCCGCCTCGGTTCTCGGACCGAAGATTCCGTCAATGTCAATTTCCGGCACTGTATCAAGATTCTGCGCGATGACCGCGAGATAGTACTGCGCGACCTTGACATAAACTCCGGTGTCGCCGCGCGACAGCTCCTCGGGAAATACCTTCTCGACCTCCGACAGCTCGAGACCCTCCGAATCGAGCTCGTTCAGCCGCTTGACGGCATTGTATATCTGCAATATCTTGTACCAAGTCGCGTTGCCGATAATGCCGTCGGGCGTCAGGTCGAATATGCGTTGGAACTCTTGCACCGCGTTCAGCATTTCATATGTGTAAACTCCGTCGACCGGATATATCTTCGGTATCGACGGATAGTTTTGTGAAATTCGGTTCAGCCTTAGCTGCACGGTTCGCACATCCTCTCCCGCGTCGCCCGGGCGAAGCGGACGCAGCGGCGCGCTCCCCTCGATCGGACGAATCGGCGTGTCGCGGTTGATATTTATATCGTTTCCATAATAGTAGGTCAGTATCTCGTACGGTGTCAGTCCCTGGTTCGCAAGCTCGACCGTGCCCCACTGCGAAAGTCCGTCGCAGATCACATTCGTGCCGTCGCAGTACTGCGCGAACAGCGGCTCGACCGTGCCTTGACGGCTTATGTAGTCGGTGAAAATCTCGTCGACAATCCGGCTGATATTTTCGAAGATGTCGCGGCCGTTCACAAACGACTGGTCGTACGCGGTCGAGTTCGTTATGTCAAAATCGTATCCGCGGCTGCGGTAGTATTCGGTGTAGATGCGATTGAGCGCGAATGATATCTGCGCGTAGATGTTGGCTCGGATCGCGCTCTCGGGCCAGGTCGGGTAGATTTCACTCGACGCGACGTTCTTGATGTATTCGTTGAACGGAACTGTCACATTCTGCGCCGGCGAGTCGGGAGGACCGAGATGTACTGTGATGTATTCGGGAATATATGGAAGTTCGGGCATATATACCTCCTCACAGCTCGGGATTCTCGTATTCGTCGGTCACAAGTCCGTAACGCGGGTAGACGCTGTCTGAGTCGTATTCGGCGAGCGGCATCAGGTCGACCGGCTGTATCGACGTAACGCCGGTGAATATCGGCACGTCGTTTTTCGTGACCGGATAGTATCCCTCCTTGTCAACCTCAATGAGATAGGTCGCGTAAGGCTTGACATTCCCCGGCTGCTCGCTCAGCGACCTTGACGGCGCCGGAAGCTCCAGCTTCTCGGATTTGCCGGCGGAGTCGGTGTAGATGACAGCGACCGGCGGATTCGCGTCGGATGTGTTGTCGTATACCGTTACCTTAGCTCCCGCCACAGGTATCGCGCCGCGCGCGGTCACGACGTTGACGATGAGATAGCCGTTGTTTTGCGTACTTTCCATTGGCAAAGCCCCCTTATATGTGTTTTCACTATGCAGTATATCCGTTTATTGGGATTTTGACACAAATTCAGCCGAAAGCGTATTTGTAATCACATATGCAAGTCACAACCAATTAACGGAAGCGATATTCATACCGTCATCGCAATTCTTTCAGCCGATCCGCCATTCTTTCGAAATCTCACATATAAGCTTGACATTACCCGTGTGATATGCTATACTGAAATCAACATATATCTGTTTGTATCCGAAAACAAGCCCGCGCATGAATCGCGGCGTTATACACGGAAAGGAAGACTTCGCCGCCGCGAAGTCAGGGTAATAAAAATGAATTCCTACGCTATTTATAAAGACAATCTGCTCAAGGTCGGCAATGAGCAAATCGAACGCGCGGTGAGACTTGACGGCGCGCTGCCGCACAGCGAATATATCCTCGACAAGCTCGCGAACAAGTGCTGGGAGAGCGACTGCCCGACCGCGATGTTCAATGTCTGCGGATTTGACTTCGCGACCGCTTCGGTCGAGTTCAGACAGTATGTTTCCGACAACGATGGACTGTCCGCGCCGCATATCACCGCCGAGCTTGTCTATACAAATCCGACCGCGAAAATCAGGCAGTGCTTCGAGGTATACGACGGCTCGCCGTTTGTCACCACGCGGCTTTATGTCAGCGGCAAGCCGACCGCGTCGGGCGAAACAGCCCCGGACGAGCGCCCGAGCGGTATCGAGAGCGACGAGCGCGCCGCGATAAATAAGCTGCTGCCCGAGGACGACACGGTCGACTGCTTAACCCTGTCGTCGCCGCATATACGGGTCGACGCAATCACATTCGTTGAACAGACCGACGTCAACGACTGCCTTGTCCGTCGGGGCAGCGAGCTGATTTACGACCACCGCGAGAATTCGTTCGACGGCTCGATGTTCATTCTCGACGAATACCAAACCGACCACGCGCTGCTCATTGTCAAGGAAGCTCCCTGCATCTCGTCACAGCTCAATCGACACAGCCGCGACCTGAAGCTCCGCTCGCGCGCCGGCGGATATGCCCGGCTCTGCGGCAGCGGCGTCAGAACCGACGAGGTCGGCGACGTTGAGCTGCCGCTCTACGGCTCGACTGTCGGCACCGGCAGGGCAAAGACTCTGCCGAACCTGTATAAGCGGCTGTATGCGAAGGTCTGCCTTGGCGGCGGCAGCCTGTTCGCGATGTCGAACACCTGGGGCGACCGCAGCCGAGACGCCGCGATCTGTGAGGAATTCATGCTCCGTGAGCGCGACGCGGCGACCAAAATCGGTGTCGATGTGATGCAGATCGACGACGGCTGGGAAAAGGGCGTGACCGCGAACTCGTCGCGTCAGAAGCCGAAGGGCAGCATCTGGTCGGAGGGCTACTACAAGAACGACCCGCGCTTCTGGGACGTCGACCCCGACCGCTTCCCGTCAGGTCTCGCGCCGCTGATGAGCGACAACCTCGAGCTCGCGCTCTGGTTCAGTCCGGACGGCGAGGGCGACTATCAGAATTGCGAGCGCGACGCGGAGAGGCTCGCCACACTCAGCCGCGAGTACGGCATAAAGCAGTTCAAGCTCGACGGAATGATACTGAAAAACAAGCTCGGCGAGCGCAATATCGGTCGCTTCATGAGCCTTGCGCGCGAGAAGTCGGGCTGTGAGCTCAGCTACAACATAGATATCACCGCCGGCGTCCGGCTCGGCTACCTCGCGATGAAGGAAATCGGAACGATATTCGTCGAGAACCGCTACACCGACTTCATGAACTACTACCCGCACGCCACGCTGAAGAACCTCTGGATGCTGTCCGAGTTCTTTCCAACCCGCAAGTTCCAGTTCGAGATACTGAACAATCAGCGCAACGCCGACCGCTACGAGTCGGTCGCGCCGGGCGATGAGCTCGCTCCGGCAAACTACGACATCGACTGGCTGTTCGCTTCGATCATGGTCGCGAACCCGCTTATCTGGATGGAGATGCAGCACCTGTCGGACGAGCAGCTCGACCGGCTTTCGCACATCTGTCACCTCTGGCGCATCGAGCGCGACAAGCTGTATACAGCCGACGTCCTGCCGATAGGCGAGCAGCCCGACGGCATTGTCTACACCGGCTTCCACGCGCGCTGCGGCGAGAGCGACGGATATCTGATACTCCTGCGCGAATCGTCTGACATCGACAGCTACAGTTACAATGTCGCGCTTCCTCAGGGCGCGAAGCTCGACCTGCTCGCGTCAAATACGAAGGTCGAGATCGACTGCCAGAATGACGCCTTAACTGCTCATTTCGGCAAGAAACGCGGCTACGCGTTTATAAAATACCACAAATGAAGCAATTCAGCCCACGGCTATGTGCGAATATTATTCGTCATAGCCGTGTACTATCATTATTAACCTATATTTAAGATAAAAATAGTTGACTCGATTATAAATATATGCTATACTATTATACAATCCCCGCGTCTCAACACAGAGCCGTGGATAGGATTACTATTTAGGAAAGGACTGATTCAAACGCATGATTGAAGAAAAAAACGATGACCAATCCAAAACTCCGAAAAAACCTTTGATTTATTACGCCGGAATTGCAATGATCATTATCATTCTCCTCAATATATTCCTGTTTCCGTCGTTACTTCACAAGCAGGTCACCGAGATCCCGTATAACGAATTTCTCGATATGATCGACGCGGGGCAGGTCAATGAGGTAGCGTATGACGCCGAAGCCGGTGAGATAATTTTCATCAGCGGCACCGACGCGCGCACCGCGAAGCTCTACAGCACCGGCATCTGGCCCGACGACGGTCAGCGCCTGCTCTCACAGCTGCGTGATAATTCCGATATTGTATTTAGCGCGGCGATACCGACACAGCAGGACCCGCTCATTTCATTTATAGTCAGCTGGGTTCTGCCGATCGCCTTTTTCCTCATCATAGGCGAAATTTTCAACCGTATGATGATGAAAAAGCTCAAGAACGGCGGCTTCCCGGGCGGCAATGTGATGTCGTTCGGCAAGGCCGACGCCAAGGTATATGTCGCGGCGCAGACCGGTAAGACCTTTGCCGACGTCGCCGGTCAGGACGAGGCTAAGGACGCGCTCGCCGAAGTCGTTGACTTTTTGCACGAGCCGGAAAAATACGCCGAGATCGGCGCGAAGCTGCCGAAGGGCGTGCTGCTCGTCGGACCTCCCGGCACAGGTAAGACCCTGCTCGCAAAGGCGGTCGCCGGTGAGGCGAAGGTTCCGTTCTTCTCGATCTCCGGATCGGAATTTGTAGAGATGTTCGTCGGCATGGGCGCGGCAAAGGTCCGCGACCTTTTTAAGCAGGCGAACGAGAAAGCTCCCTGTATCGTATTTATAGACGAAATCGACGCGATCGGCAAAAAGCGCGACACGTCGGGCATCGGAGGCAACGACGAGCGCGAACAGACCTTAAACCAGCTGCTGGCCGAGATGGACGGCTTCGACCCGGCGAGCGGCGTCGTGATACTCGCCGCAACCAACCGTCCCGAAACGCTCGACCCGGCGCTGCTGCGCCCCGGACGTTTCGACCGACGTGTTCCGGTTGAGCTGCCCGACCTCGCCGGACGTGAAGCCATACTCCGCGTCCACGCCAAAGGCGTCAAAATCGCGCCTAACGCAGATTTCGCGAAAATTGCCCGCATGACCGCCGGAGCGTCCGGCGCGGAGCTCGCGAATATCATCAACGAAGCTGCGCTGCGCGCGGTTCGGCTCGGACGAAGCGAGGTCATAGACTCCGACCTCGAGGAGAGTGTCGAGACGGTCATCGCCGGCTATCAGCGCAAGAACGCGGTTATCTCGGACAGCGAGAAGCGCATAGTCGCATACCACGAAATCGGCCACGCACTCGTCGCCGCGCGCCAGTCGGATTCGGCTCCGGTCACGAAGATTACGATCGTACCGCGCACATCCGGCGCGCTCGGCTACACTATGCAGGTAGACGACGGACAGCGCAGTCTGATGAACAGCGAGGAGATAAAGAACAAGCTCGCTACCCTCACCGGCGGACGCGCCGCCGAGGAGATCGTGTTCGGTCGCGCCACGACCGGAGCGTCGAACGACATCGAGCAGGCGACCAAGCTCGCCCGTGCGATGATCACGCGCTACGGCATGAGCGACGAGTTCGGCATGGTCGCGCTCGAGACGGTCAGCGGCAAGTACCTGACACAGGACACATCGCTCGCCTGCTCAGACGAGACGGCGGCGAAGATCGACGAAAAGGTCGTCGAGACCATCCGCGCGGCACACGAAAAGGCGATATCGATTCTGTCCGACAACCGTCAGAAGCTCGATGAGCTCGCGGCGTATCTGCTCGAACGCGAGACTATCACCGGCGACGAGTTCATGAAGATTCTGAACGGCTGAATATTCAACATTGAATATTCATGCTGAATATTCAATGTTGAATAAACACAAGAATAACAGCTGAATAAATAATCGAAAACAGCGACGCCAAAATCAATGAGGTAAAGACAATGTTTCGATGTGCCAGGCTCAAAGCAAAGCTGATATCTTCCCTTCTGCTCGGTGCGGTCGCGGTATGGTTCTTCATCATATACTGCGGCTGGACGCCGGACGAGGGTATGATAACAATGCAGGTTGACACAAAAGGAATGGCTACAACCCTATACTGCTTTATCTTCGCGCTTGCCTACGGACTTCTCGCGCTGCCGCTCGCGTTCCGCGACAACGGCTATCTCATCGTGAACCTGCTTGTGTTCATGCTTGCCGGACTTATACGCGGGTTCCTGCCCGAGACAGCCGATATGACCGTCATGATTATCGCTGTCAGCTTTGTGCCGCTGGCGGTCGGGATAGGAATATCTATTTTGCTACGGCGGCTGCATAGGACTTTTTTTGACGACTACCGAAACTATAAATATAGACGCACACAGAGGTGATTTCAATGTTTGACATCAAAATCGGTACGCTTATCCCCGCCGAAAAGGCCGCGGCGATGATCCCGCAGCTCAACCCAAAGGGCTTCGAGAGCTACGAGCTCGATTTCAACAGCTGGGATATCGACGAGGTCGACCTCACAGAACACGCCGCGCGTATACGCGATTCGCTCGACGGCAGAACGGTCGGCGCGCTCGGTCGCTACGGCAATACTCTGCTCGACGAAAAGGTGCGCCGCGCGGTCGAAAAGCTGATTGACAGCGCGCGGCTTTACGGCACGAATATCGTTTCAGTATTCGCCGGCGGCAATCCCGAAAAGAGCGTGCCCGATACAATCCCCGAGTTCAAGCGCGTATTCGACGAGCTCGCCCGCCGCGCCGAAGCGAATGGCGTCCGCATCGCGTTCGAGGGCTGCGGCGGCGGCTGGCATCGCGGTTCGACGAATATCGCGTTCTGTCCCAAATCGTGGGAGCTGATGTTCGACGCCGTTCCGAGCGGCGCGCTCGGGCTTGAATGGGAGCCGACTCACGCGATAGAGACGCTCGCCGACCCGATAATCCAGCTGCACCATTGGGCGGGCAAGGTAGTCCACGTCCACGGCAAGGACGGGCACATCGCGTGGGACATCATCCGCGACGAGGGCATAACCGGCACGTCGCCGTTCTGCTGGAACCGTACGCCCGGATTCGGCGACACCGACTGGGTCGATATCTTCACGATATTGATGCAGCACGGCTTTGTCGGCAGCTGCGACATCGAGGGCTACCATGATCCGGTGTTCTTCGACGACCTCGAATGGTCGGCGCAGCTGACCTCACTCGATTATCTGAAACGCTGCCGCGGCGGAGTCGAATTCTTCGACGGTCCTAATGAATACCGCGGCTATCAGGGCAGACGTAAAAAATGAATTTATTCGTTGCTAAACAGTTAATTATCAAAGCCGGAAGTATCACATATGACTGAAAAATCAGAATTGTCAGACTTAAAAGCCAAAATCGCGCAGAACAAACTGCTCAAAAACAAGCTCTATCTCTACCTGACCGAATTCTTCTCGGGAATCGCCGTAATGGCGGTCGAGCTCGGCGCGAGCCGCCTGCTCGCTCCTTATTTCAGCTCGTCGCAGATCGTCTGGACGATAATCATCGGCACAATTATGATCGCGCTCGCCCTCGGCAATATCTGGGGCGGGCGTATCGCCGACCGCGACCCCGACCCGGGACGGCTGTATATGCGGCTCGTCGTCGCGGCTGTCTGGATCGCCTGCATACCGCTCGTCGGCAAGTATATTATAATCGGCATATCCGGACTGCTCGTCCTCGCGGTCGACACCGGCTACCTCGTCGTCGCGGCTTTCGTATCCTGTATGGTGATATTCGCCTACCCGCTGTTCCTGCTCGGAACCGCGACGCCGTCGCTCGTCAAATTCGCGATGGAGTCAATGGACGACAGCGGACGCACTGTCGGTCGGCTCGAAGCGTTCAACACGGTCGGCAGCATACTCGGAACATTTCTCCCGACCTTTGTGACGATACCCGCGGTCGGCACA
Source organism: Candidatus Flemingiibacterium merdigallinarum (assembly GCA_904386005.1). Taxonomy (GTDB): domain Bacteria; phylum Bacillota; class Clostridia; order Oscillospirales; family CAG-272; genus Flemingiibacterium; species Flemingiibacterium merdigallinarum. Next base: position 60,704 of record CAJFKR010000004.1, on the reverse strand, counting down.
TCGATAACCTTCCTGATATTCTCGTCGGTGCTGCTGATACTCGGACTTATCTATTTTATATCGACAAAGACAAAGCTCATAGCGTCCGCGGTGTCGGTAGTTATATTTGTCGTCTGCTCAATATTCGGTCATTCGGACAGCTTCGCGTTCTGGGAAAAGGATCTATTGTATGAGGGCGAGTCGATCTACAACTACCTACAGGTCAAGGAGACCGACCGCAGCATACTGTTGTCTACGAATGTCCTGTTCGGCGTGCAGTCGGTCGCGATGAAGGACGGCGGACTCACCGGTATGTACTACGACACCGCGCTCGCCGCGCCGCTGATGAGCATGGACACAACCGGCAGCAGCTCGGACAAGCTCGATATACTCGTCCTCGGCATGGGCAGCGGCACCTACGCGACCCTCTGCCAGAAATATTACCCGGGGTCGACCGTCACCGGCGTCGAGATAGACGAGAATATAACCGACCTCGCGCACGAATACTTCGGTCTGCCCGAGACGGTCGAGTCAATAACCTACGACGGACGCGCCTATCTCGAGGTCGACCCGAACAAATACGACGTCATCATGGTCGACGCGTATCAGGACATAACGATACCGTTCCAGATGTCGAGCGCCGAATTCTTCACGCTTGTGCGCGACCACTTAAAGCCGGGCGGTGTGATGGTAGTCAACCTCAACATGGTCAGCGACGGCGAGGGCAGCATTAACGAATGGCTGTGCGACACAATAGCTTCGGTGTTCGACGATGTCGTCACAGTGGACGTGCCCGGCACTACCAACCGCGAGCTGTTCGCGCGCGCGTCCGATGGCGGCGCGGCTGACGGCAGTATATCGCTGCTCGACTTTGACGGAGCGCCCGAGGGCTTCGGCGACATTGACTTTGAGTCCCGTATGCTCTCGGTTGCCGAGGGGCTGACTCCCTATTCGGGCGGAGACAATATCTTCACCGACGACCGCGCGCCGGTCGAGCTGCTCGGAATGGGCGTGATTGACGGGCTTATCTCCGACGAACTCGGCTATTACAAGCAGGTTTTTCATGAAAAAGGGCTCCTCGGGCTGATTTCCGAATTGACCGGCAGTTAAAATCGAATCCGGAAGTTTTTTTCCGGATTTTTTATTTTGCCTATTGACAATCGCGGAATTTTGTGATATCATATTGATATCAAGATTACATCAATCGCACATGAAGGGTTGTATTAATTATGAATGAAAAAATCATCGAAAAACACAAAAACGGCATGGCTGCATTGGTCTGGATCATTATAGCCTACATTGCGGCAATCGCGCTGGTCATAGTCGGCGCGATCATGACAGAAAACGAGAAATATCCCCCGCTGGCGATAATTATGATTGTCGTCGGCGTGGTATGGCTCGCCGTCGGCTGGATACCGTTTATGGGGCTTAAAATCCTAAAGCCGCAGGAAGCTCTTGTGCTCACGCTGTTCGGCAAATACATCGGCACGCTCAAAAACGAAGGGTTCTACTTTGTCAATCCTTTCTGCATCGCAGTCAACCCTGCCGCAAAGACTCGGCTCGGACAGAGCGGCGACGTGTCGAATCAGCAGAGTCACATCAACATCGGGCTGAACTCGATTAACAATTCGCTCGAGATGCCGAACAACAAGCTGTCGCTCAAGATTATGACACTAAACAATAGCCGGCAGAAGATAAACGACTGTCTCGGCAATCCGGTCGAAATCGGCATCGCCGTAATGTGGCGGGTCGTCGACACGGCAAAGGCTGTCTTCAACGTCGACAATTACAAAGAATATCTGTCGCTTCAATGCGACAGCGCGGTTAGAAACATCGTCAGAATATATCCCTACGACGTCGCGCCGAATGTCGACACTACCGGCGACGGCTTCGCCGACGACGGGAGCCTTCGCGGCTCGAGCGAGGTCGTGGTCTCGCGCATACGCGACGAACTGCAAAGCCGCGTCGCCGACGCCGGGCTCGAAATAATCGAAGCGCGGATCACCTACCTCGCTTACGCGCCCGAAATCGCCGCGGTCATGCTTCAACGTCAGCAGGCGTCGGCAATAATCGACGCGCGCAAGATGATAGTCGACGGAGCGGTCGGCATGGTCGAAATGGCGCTCGAACGTCTCGCCGAAAAGGGCACGGTCGAGCTCGACGAGGAGCGCAAGGCGGCAATGGTTTCGAATCTGCTCGTAGTCCTCTGCGGCAATCACGACGCACAGCCGGTAGTCAACTCCGGTTCGCTTTACTGATATGCCGGAGAAGAAGCAGATACCACTGCGCCTGTCCGAGAAGCTGTACAATGAGCTCGCGGCGTGGGCGGAGGAGGATTTCCGCTCGGTCAACGGTCAGATCGAGTATATCCTGACCGAATGTGTAAAACAGCACAAGAAGAGCGGAAAATATGTCTCGGATGAAATCGATAAGCCGCCCGATTTCAAGCTGTAGACAAAATGCACCACATGGTATATCCATGTGGTGCATTTTTTAATATTTTTTATAATTGTATTGACATATCAGTTGCAGTTTGGTATAATCTATTTATAATAAGCGACCTTACGCAGTCGTGTCTGAAAGGAATGTAAAATCATGTCACAAAAAAGCCACCGACAGCTCACAGCCCTGCTCATATTGTCATTATCGTTCTCGATTTCAGCCTGCGGCGATATGTCCGATGCGGACGTCGTCACTGACGACGTGACGACGTCGACCGCGGCTGAAACGACAGTCGACGACGGCAGCGACAGCGTCCCCGCTCTGAACTTCGACGGGACCGAAATCCTCATCGGCACGCCCGACAACACACACTACAACGGTGACCTCACAACCGACGAGCAGAACGGCGAGGTCTACAACGACGCGCTCTGGTCGCGCGAGCAGACGATAGAGGAACGCTTTAACGTAAGCATTGACGAGGAGATATTCCCAAACGGCACGTCGGGCGTCCTTCGCGACAACATCATCAAGGAGGTTGCCGCCGGCGATTGCACCTACGACTTCTGTATGATGACCGACCGCTACGCGTTGCAACTCGCTCTGCAAAACACCATATACGATATGAACGAAATTCCGTATATCGACACCGAAAAGCCTTACTGGACGCGGCAGATCAACGACGCGATGCGGGTAGGCGGACGGCTCTACTTCCTGTTCGGCGACATATCGATGACCGCGCTCGACTACACGCACCTCATCGCGTTCAACTCGCGGCTGATTTCCGACTACTCGCTCGAGAATCCGTATGACCTCGTTCGAAGCGGCGAATGGACCTACGACAAGTTCGCCGATCTGGCGAAAGCGGTCACATCCGACCTGAACGGCAACTCGATTCAGGACGAGGACGATATGTACGGCTTTGTCTCTGCGCCGAAGCAGATACTTCCCTGCTTCTGGATTGCCGCCGGCGAGCAGTCGATCAAAAAGGACGACGACGGCTATCCGTATTTTTCGATTCCCGCCGACACGCACTTCGCCGATGTTTTTGACCGAATCTACGAGCTGATTTGGGATACCAATATCTGGTATGTCAACACCAACGACAGCAACACATATTATGAGACGCTGCGCCAATTTCAGGAGGGTCACTCACTCTTCGCCGCGCATACGCTTTACTCGGTCGGGCAGCTGCGTGACATGGTCGACGACTTCGGCGTGCTTCCCTATCCGAAGTGGGACGAGAGCCAGACCGACTACTACTCGCGCGTCGAGGGCGGAGCGCAGGTCTGCATCGTACCGATCACGAACGCCGACACCGAAGTCGCCGGAGCGGTCATCGAGGCGATGTGCTCGTATTCGTACCAGAATGTGATTCCGGCTTATTACGAGATGACGATCAAGGCGAAATATTCGCGCGACGACGACTCGGCTGAGATGTTCGACCTGATACTAAAAAACCGCACCTACGACCTTGGCGACACCTTCTGGTGCGAGCAGATACGCGACGGCATCTTTGCGCAGATGTTCAAGAAAAACGACCGCACGCTCGTGTCTACAATGGAATCAAAACGCGCCGCAATCGAAGCCGAGCTGGAAAAGGTCAACAGCTTTTTCCGCGAGCTCGAATGACCGACCGCATGAAATGATGTATCATATAATATACTGAATAGTCAAAAACAAAACGTCCTCGGAGATATCAAAATTCGCAAGAACACAAAATCTGTCCATTCAAACCGAAATATTGACTGGAAATCATCGGGATTTGGTGCTATAATGACTGTGTGAACATTACTGTGTAATGTATTACTATGTAATGTATTGCCGTGTGGTTCATTACTGTTTGACATATTACCGCGCCGCATAGACAGCAGCGGATAATCGAATTCCCGCCGGATGTGTCCGGCGGCAGGATATATGAAAGGAGTTGTCAATATGCAGCATACATGGGCACTTATCGGATTCGGCGGAATGGGCGGCTGGCACTACAGCAATATCAAGTCGCGCCTGCCCGAGCTCAATACAAAAGGAGCCTACGACATACGTCCGGAGGCACTCAAATCGGCCGAGGAGAAAGGGCTGTATCCATATTCGTCGCTCGACGAGCTACTCGCGGATAAGGAGGTCGACCTTGTCACAATCGCCACACCGAACAACTTCCACAAGGATCTGGCTATAGCCTGCCTCAACGCCGGCAAGAACGTGATCTGCGAGAAGCCGGTCACACTGAATTCAGCCGAGCTCGAGGAGATCATCGCCGCGTCCGAGATGAATGGCAAGCTCTTCTCGATCCACCAGAACCGCCGCTGGGACCGCGACTATTGTATAATCAAGGAGATAGTCGCGAGCGGCGTCATCGGCAAGCCCTATTTCATCGAAAGCCGGGTTCAGGGCTCGCGCGGCTCGATGCACGGCTGGCGCAACCATAAGGTCAACGGCGGCGGAATGCTGCTCGACTGGGGCGTACACCTCATCGACCAGATGATGAACCTGATCGACTCGCCGGTCGTATCGGTCAACGCGCACCTTTTAAAGCTGTTCGGCAGCGACGTCGACGACAACATCAAGCTGATGCTCCGCTTCGAGAACGGCGTGTCCGCGCTGCTCGAAATGTCGACCAACTGCTTTATAAATCTGCCGCGCTGGCATATGTCCTGCACCGACGGCACGGCTATAATCGAGGACTGGAGCTGCAAGGGCAAGATGGTCAAGCTGAACACCAACGCCGAGATGGCGTGGGACGACGAGATTGTCTACACCGAAGCCGGACCGACACGCACTATGGTGCCGAGACCCAAGACCTCGCTTACAGAGCTGCCGCTGCCCGACGTTTCGTCCGACTGGAGCGACTATTACAAGAACATCCTCGGCGTGCTGGACGGTGAAGCTGAGCTGATTGTAAAACCGGCGCAGGCACTGCGCGTTATGAAGGTCATCGACCTGCTGTTCAAGTCCGAGGAAGAGGGACACGGTCTCGCCTGCCGCATCTGATATTATAGCCACGGCTGTAATATCGGACACTAAAGCTACATCTGTCATATCGGACGTTAAAGCTACATCTGTCATATCAGACACTAAAGTCGCGCCTGCCGTATATTTGCGCGGCGGTCGCGGCACACATCGCGAATACAAATACAAGCCGGAGCGTTCGCTCCGGCTTGTTGTTATGCGTAATATCGTGTGGTTGTATACGTCATCCATTCACAAACCCGAAATCGAGTTATTTGTCGACCACAAGCTGCCGTCACTCGCCGACGACGACCGGCGGCACATATCCCGCCCGCTCGCTCGGCTTGTGCAGTATTCCGTTCTCGCCCTGATAGAGCCGGATGTAGTCGATTGTGTAGGTGACCGGATAGACCGTCCGCTCGTCGACGAGCGACGCGTCGCCGTTCGGCTTCCAGTGCGCGAGCGGAGTGAAGATGAAATTGTTCAGTATCACATAGCAGGGCACATGAAATCCGCCCATGCCCGGCCTGTCGCCGAAATCGCCGGTCTCGGTAATGTCGAACGTGCAGTAATCCTGACCGTCGACCGAAAATATCATCCGCGTCTCGTCCCAGAAAAAGCCGTAGGTGTGCCATTCGTCCGACAGCCCCGCGGTGTGACCGAACACATACGGACACTTGCGGTCGCCGCCCAGCTGCGAGTGGTAGCCGCTGCCGTCGTGGAACCACTTGTGTATGTTCGGCCAGAGTGAGTCGGGCGACGCGAACACCTCGAAAATGTCGATCTCGGTGTTGTATACCTGGTCCGAATACTCGGGCTTCGAGATCATCCAGAACGATGGCCAGCAGCCTTTTCCGAACGGCACCTTCGCACGCATTTCAAGATAGCCGTAGCTGTAATTGAGCGAGTCGTAGGTCGTCATTGACATATTCGTCGAATAAGGCTTGTCGCCGTCCTCGCTCCAGGAGCGCAGCACGAGCTTGCCGTCGCGCACGACGACATTGCGCTCGCCTGTGCCGTTGACGACATCCTTCGCGCGCATCTGCGGACGCTGCACCCACTTTCTGCGGTCGTACAGGTCTCCGGTATAGTCGAATTCGTCGTCCCAGACCAGCTTCATCTCGGGATAGCGCGTCGAATACAGCGGCTGCTTGTCGTAGCTGTATGACAGCGTAAACGCGGCGTCGTAGTCGCCGTCGCGCAGCGAGTCGGCAAACGAGCGCACAAGCTCAGCGGCTGACAGATAATGCCCGCCGGCAAATATCAGGTCGCCGCCATCGAATCCGCACTCGGCGTATTCGGGCGCGAGGTCAGCAATCCGCGCCTCAATATTCAGCTCACCGCGTTCCGACGAAATCGTCAGCCTGTGTCCGGTCAAATCCTCAATTCTGCCGCGCAGATATTCGAGCGAATTCAATATGTCGACCGGAATTTCTTCGGTCGTATATATCCTGTATTTGTCAATCCCCTGCCCATTCAGATAAATCACATTCTCACCTGCTTTCACTATATAATATCAATCCGTAAATCAAATATATTGAATCACAAAAATTGCCTGCGGCAATTTATGTGTTCCGCAACTCCTAACTCAAAGCCCGCATAAACCGCACCAACGCCAGCAAGCTCAAAGCCACCGCAAGCCTCAATATCTTCCGTATTTGTGCGCGGCGTTGTACATCGCGATGATGTTCTCGACCGGAGTGTTGTCCTGTATCGCGTGAGTCGGCGCGAAGTGATAGCCGCGGGTAGGCATCATCGTCTCGAGCGTCTCGCGGCAGACCCTCTCGGTGTCCTCAGGCGTGCCGTAAGCGAGCGGTCCGGCGGTCGATATGCAGCCGCGAAAGTTCAGCCTGCCGCCGAAACGCGAGACGAGATATTCGGGGCTCATGTTGTGCGCTTCGGGCTGGAGCGTGTCGACGCCGCGCACGCCCAGCTCAATGAAGTCCTCGTATACCCAGCTCGAGCTGCCGCAGGTGTGAAAGAGCACCGGCAGATCATAACTCTTAGCGAGGTCGACAAACAGCTTGTGCAGCGGCTTTATCTCTTTGCGGTACAGCTCCAGGCTGATCATCGGCGCAATCTGCGTGCCGAGATCCTCGCCGAGCCATACAAAATCGATGTAGTCTCGGCAGGCTTCGATCGTCCGCTCCATGCGCGCGAGGAAGAAATCGCTGCGGCGCTGAATCAGCGACAGCGCGGCTTCGTCGCCGAGCATCAGGTGGCAGAGCACATCCTCCATACCCATAATTCGACCGTTTGAGTTGATTATATCCGGCACGCCCGGATTTCCGACGTACAGCGCGTATTCGCGACCGACCGACGCGGCGTATTCGGCCGCGCCGGCATAGTCAAAGTCGTCGGGATTCGGTATCGGGAAATTGTCGAAATCTTCGTCGTCAGCGTCCTTTAGCGGGAAGTCGCAGAAATCCCAGTAGCCGCCGTTCTCGTTCGGCACCCAGCGCATGATGAAACCCTCGAGCGGGTCGACCTGCCGTCCCTTGGGGGCGGTGAACAGCTGTGGTCCGGTATACGCCGGATTCACTCCGCGGTAATCGACACCGAGCGCGCGGTATACCAGCTCGAGGTTGCCGTCGGGAATGCCGAGCGCCTGTGAAAGCCGCATATGTACCGCTCCATTTGCCTCATAACCGATCGTCACACGGTCGGTCTTATCGAACTCGAATGTCCGGCGCACACGCTCCTTCGGCGACATCGTCTCGGTATATCTGACAATTGCGCTCATGCTGTTCACCTCGTCTCGGCGCGGACCTTACGCCATGTATTTCGACTTGATGTATTCGTAGCTTATCTTGAGACTGTCAAACGGATCGCCCGGGCAGGTGTCCTGCTCGACGACATAGTGCTTTACGCCGATCTTCTCTGCCGTCGCAATGATTCCGTCAAAGTTGATATTTCCCTGACCGATTTCGGTTATGTACTGCTTGTCAGCCATAGCCATGTCCTTGAGGTGCAGAATGTCAATGCGTCCGGCGAGCTTGTTCATCCACCAGATTACATCTCCGCCGCCGTGCTGTACCCAGTAGGTGTCGAGCACGAACGACGTGGTCTTCGGGTCAAGACCGTCGACCAGCACGTCGATTATCCGCTTGCCGCCGAGACGCGCGAACTCAAAGCTGTGGTTGTGGTAGGTGAACTTGAAGCCGTACTTGTTGACCTTCGCCGCGAACTCGTTGAACTGTTCGACGAAGCGATAGAGCGCGTCCAGACTCTCGCGCGCCTCGCCCGGCATACCGCCGATACCGATGTTTTTAGTACCCAGCAGGTCGTGCTCCTCCATAGCGCGGTCGGGGTCGGCGATGAGCTCGCCGAAGCCGCAGTGCGTGCCGCAGATCTTCAGTCCGGTCTCCTTCGCGATCTCGGCGAATTTGGGCGCGCCGACAAAGAATCCCGCCGTCTGTCCCTCCTCGTAGCCGAGCTCCTTTAGCTTTAAAAAGCTGCTTCTGATGCTGTCCTCGTCGGTCATAGCCGAGCGGATTGTGAACAGCTGTACACCAAGTGTTTTTATCATTTCAAATTACCTCTTTTCTGTTATCACAGCCAAAATGGCTGTACGATTAGCTTCGCATTTGCTTCGACTGTATATCAGCCCGAATCGCGCCATGCAATTGAATTCGTCTGTCGCGCGGGCGGATATCAGTCAAAATATATCGTCTTGCCGGTGCGCGCCGACTCGTATACCGCGTTGACTATGCGCACGCTCTTGATAGCCTCGAGCGGCAGAATCTGCGGGTCGGTGTGATTGATGACGGCGTCGAGCATATTCTCGACCATGGACGCGTGTCCGGTGACAAGCATCGGGTCGTTCTTCTCGGCGGCGCGATTGCCTCCGCCGTACTTTTCGAGCATCTCTGCCTCCTCTTCCTCCGCGTCGTCAGAGTCGCGCAGAATCCAGCGCTTCAATATGTCCGCGTCAGCCTCGATTGTGCCGCCCGTGCCGTAAAGCTGGATGTCGGTGCTGATACCCGGGTAGGCGCAGGTCGTGCTGACAAAGGTCGCGGTCGCGCCGCTCTTGAACTTTACAATCGACGCGGTCAAATCCTCGGTTTCGATGTCGTGGTCGTATATTCCCATAGTCGAATGTACGCTCTCGACGTCGCCCATCAGCCACTGCATGAGGTCGACCGTGTGTACGGCCTGATTCATCAGCGAGCCGCCGCCGTCCATGTCCCACGTGCCGTGCCAGCCCTCGTAGTAGTGCTGGTCGCGGTACCACTTGACCGCGAACGTGCCGAGGATCAGCTTGCCGAGACATCCCGAGTCGAGCGCCTCCTTGATAGGCTTCATGACCGCGTTGTTGCGGTTCTGGTGAATCACGCCGGCGATCTTGCCGGTGCGGACGCGCGCCTCCTCAATCTTCATCGCCGCGTCGACCGTGATGTCTATCGGCTTTTCGACGAGCACGTTCTTGCCGGCTTCCATAGCTCTGACCGCGAATTCAGCGTGCATCGCGCTCGGCAGACAGATGCTGACGACGTCGATCTCGGGATTTTTAAGCATCTCGTCAAAGTCGAGATAGGTAAGCGTGCCCGGATAGCGCTCTACAACCTTGTCGAGCTTCGCCTGTATCAGGTCGCAGACCGCGACAAGCTCGCATTTTTTCGATGCCGCCGCCGCGTCGACGTGTGCTTTGCCTATGCCGAGACCTACCACGGCATAACCGATTTTTCCGTTTTTCATTTTTATAACCACCTTGTGTCAGATATATTTATTGAAGCCTGTGCTTCGTTTTTAATTGATTGACCGCGCTGAATCGGACAAATCGGTCGCCGCGGCACGACTATGCGGCATACTGTCATTTTCAGACCCTGTGCCAGAAGCTGACCGAGCTCGTATAGTCGCCCATCAAGCGAAGCTGTATGCCGATATTCATAAGCGCCGCGCCCGACATCCGCACTCCGTCCGATTCGTATACCGCGTCGGGGTCGAGCCCGCGCATACGGAAGCGCGGCAGCTGCTTGTCCCATTGGTGCAGGTTGTGCCCGAACGCGAATACCGTGAACTCATTTTTATCCCGCTCAAGATATTCGAGCACCTGATACGAATGGTCGTATACCGACGCGATTCGATATACATACGAGTTCTGCAATGCGCGCCGGTGCAGCTTGAACTCGGCAATCGCCGATTTCAGCCGTTCGAGCGTCGCGTCGTCAGCCGTCAGCAGATCGATACCGATGCTCATCGAGCCGGTCATTCCGCTCGCGATACGGAACTCGAGCGGCACTGCCCGACCGTTAATTCCGTTCGGCGACGGCGAGACGTTGCCCGCGCCGCCGGCGAGCTTCGGCACGAAGAAGGTCGAGTAATTCTCGTGTATCGTCATGACGTCGATAGGGTCGGCGTTGTCTGAGCGGTTCATCCGGTCGGCGAAGCCGAGCATACCGAAGTCGGCGCGCCCGCCGCCGCCCGCGCAGTTTTCGAGCAGCAGGTCGGGGTATTTCTCGTTTATGTGCCGCCAGATATATTCGATCGACCGCATATATTTGACCGAGACCGCGCGCTCGAGCGCGTACAGTCCCAGCTCATTCGCCTGACGGTTCATGTCCCATTTCAGATAGTCGAGCTTCGCCGACTCGATAAGCTCGTCGAGCCAGTCAATCGCCCAGTCGCGTATATCCTCGCGCGACATATCCAGTATGTACTGACTGCGCATGGTCAGCGGATTTCGGTTCGGCTCGGACAGAATCCAGTCGGGGTGCGCGCGGTACAGGTCGCTGTCGGGGTTGACCATCTCCGGCTCGACCCAGATTCCGAACAGGAGTCCGGCGTCATGCACCGCGTCGGCGATCTTGCCGAGCCCGCCCGGGAAGCGTTTCGGGTCGGCGACCCAGTCGCCGAGACCGGCGCGGTCATTTGTCCTGCCGCTCATCCAGCCGTCGTCGATGACAAACAGCTCGCCGCCGATCCGCTTTACCTTGGGTATGTAATCGAGCAGCTTCTTTTCGTCGATGTCGAACTCATACGGGTACCACGTGTTGCAGATTATCGGGCGCTCGCCGTGCCCCTTGTCAGTCTTGTCCCCGCGCGGCAGAATATAGTCGAACTGCCAGTCGTACAAAATTTCGCTCATATGTCCGAAACCGCGCGACGAAAATCCGCAGGTGAACAACGGCGTCACAAAGCTCTCACCGCCGCAAAGCACCGGTCGCGACATATAGTCGCTGACGCCGCCGGTCACACCAAGGCAGTCGAGCTGCTGCGTGTGCTGCGTCTCGAAGGTCATTTGAAAATCTCCGCTCCAGTGAAGCATACCGAAATAGACCTCGCCCAGCTCCTCGGTCGAGCCGCCGTCCGCGTCGAGCGCGAAGAAGGGCGTGTGGTGTGCCGCCGCGTCGGTCAGCTGCGAGGTTTCGAGCCGCAGACTCGACTGCGTCAAAAGCTGCTGCTGCTTTTGATATTCGGACGCCCAGTCGCCCGCGTAGTGCGTGAGCCGCCACCTTCTGCCATACGGCAGCCAGAATGCCGCGCTCTTAGCCGAATCGAGGCGCACCGGCTCGCTGCCGGTATTTTTTATGACCGCGCGCCTGCCCACAAGCGGCAGGTCGCCCCAGGTCGTATAGACCAACTCGACCTCGAGCGGGTAGTATTCGTCGCGCAGTGTCACGCGCAGCTCGCCACCGCTGATTACATGGCTCGAATAGACCAGCCGCAGCGTCTCCGCGCCATCGTCGAACGCGGCGCGCAGGCAAGGCTCGCCAAAGTCGAAGCTGTCGCGCGACGGATATTCGGCGCGCTGAACTCCGCGCGGTCCGGGCTTTATTACCGGATTATACGACAGCAATATATCATAGTCGCTCTCCGAGCGGTTGGGTGCGCCCCAGTACAGGTTAATCAGCCGTCCATATTGATTCACCGCAAACGCGTATTCCATCTCACTCGAGACCATGCGGAACAATTTCCGTGTTTCATCGTAGCTTATTTTCATTTTAACACAACCTTTCAGCCCGCGTTGGCGCAGGCTCGATATTCGGGCATGATATGCCGCATACACAATAATTGTAACGAATACCGGTCGGTGTGTCAAGGCAAAGTTGACAGAATTTATCTTTTTATTTTAACGCCTACGGCAAGTTTATTATACTACCACGCGATATAAAAGTAAACCTTTAGCTTGATTTTGAATCGAAAATTTATATAAAAATGAAGAGATGGTTAAAAAACATCATCTCTTCATTATGAACCATTATTTAATGTAAACTGCCGCTACTTGCCAAACAGACGCTTATCAAGCCCAGACTTGAACCTCTCATCGGCACGCCGGTTGTAGGTTTTGATTATATCAATTTCCGCCGGATCATATGGCCGCAGACTCGGACGGAACAGGTCGTGCTGCCATTTCGTAAGGTCGAGATTCTTGCCGCCGCCCGACTCGACCTGCTGCCACAAGCCCTCCCACGGCTCAAAGGTCTGATACTTCCCCGCGACAAAGCCCCAGTTGTAGCAACCGATTTTTTCAAGGTAGAACAACGGATACAGCTCATTTACATTGTTGTGCAGTATCCGATTCAGCCACTCGGTATTCAGCGCCGGTCGACCGATTGCTTTAAGCTGTTCAACCAGCATAACATTCGAGTCATAACTGCCGTAATTGTGATAGCTGATCACGTCAGACAGCTCAAGCGCGCGCTGTTCGGTCTCTGTCGTCGCTCTCGAACCGCGCAATCCTGACCATATATCAGCGCAGAGCGGCTGGTCGGGTGCTATCGTCCAAGCTATCTCAAAAAACTTCTCCATGTGACCAAGGCTCAGATTTCCGCGATTGTTGCCCGGCTCGTTGAACAGGTTCCATACAATCACACGTTCGTCGTGCGCATAAACAGATATTATCTCTTTTACAAATTCATAATATCTCGCCGCGATGTCAGGATCATCCAGCAGGTGCCAGCTCAATTCGCCGTGTTTCTTATGCGGTGAGTTCTTCTTACCGCCGTGATATCCGATATCATATTTCTGCTCGCCGAATTTTGCCGGCTGCCAGAGCGATTTCGGCACGGAGCAGTCGTTCGCGAGCACAAGCATCGCGCTGATCCCATGCTGCCAAAACAATGTAAGGTAGCGGTCCAGCCGCTGCATGAATCCGTCGTGCTGCTTATCCCAAACCTCAAACTCGAGTATAACCCGCACCGAGTTGTAGCCGATAGCCTCGGCAAGCTCAATCTCGCGAGCCGTAGTCGCAAACTTATCCTCGAAGCCGAACTCCTGCCATTCGTCGATACGGTTCGCGCAGTCGCTCGACATAAAGTTGCAGCCGCGAATCCATGGCTTCGAGTTATACCAGCTCCATGCCTGTTCCTTAGTCCACTGACCGTTCATAAAACCACCCCTTAATTTTGATTATCTATTTGTATTGATTTTCGCTTGTCCATATCATTATGACTGCCATCCCGGTAGAACGTGGGCGGATTGCCATAATAGCTTTTGAATTCACGCGCGAACACACTCGCCGATGAAAACCCACATTCAAGCGCGATACATTGTATAGTATCATCGGTATTGACGATACGATTCATCGCGTACAGCAGCCGCACACGTTTAAGGTATTGACAAAAGCTGATATTCATGCTCTCACTGAATATCTTGCCGAGATGATTCGGCGACACACCCAGACTCGCGGCCACATCTCGCAGCGTGATGTGAGACGCAAACCGAGTGTTGATATATCGCTGCGCTTCGGCAGCGAGCCGCGAAACAAACTTACCGTCGGAATTATCGCGTCTCACGCGCAGCAGTCTGACCACCAGCTGTGTCACGGCTGTTTTATAGATATAATTTGAATAGCGGTCCGGATGCCGATATTCATTGACCGCGTTGTCAAATATTCGCTTCAGCTCACGGTATTCGGCATTGAAATTACCGCAGAGAGCAGAGCTTTCATTGAGAGCTTGGTCAATTTCACCCGACAGCATCGCGCCGCTGAATCTGACGCTGTAAACCTCGAGCCGCTCGCCCTCGCCAATTTCGTATTTGTGCATATCGGTCGGACGGCAGAGAAACATGGACCCACGCCGCAATTCAAACCGTAGACCGTTGATGATGTTGGCGCCGCAGCCGTCCACAACAAATTCAAGCTCATAGAAGTCATGATAATGCAGCCGGCGCTTGAATTTCGACGGCGTTTTTACATAGCTGCCGATCGTGAAATCCTCGCCGCTTTTTGTAACATGAAGCGTTTCGCCATTTCGCTCGACTTGATATTCACCTCGTAATTTAATCATCACATCCCCGCCCCGCTTTTATTATACAATAAAAAAATAGTCAAGTCAATCGCAGATTATTGATAAAATCAACGATTGCTTGACTGTAGCCGTTATATCAGAAGCGGCGGCTTTGACCGAAGCGGGTTTGGATGTAGTGACAGCTTTGACCGAAGCGGCGGTTTCCGCTGATCTCACTAACCGGTCTTGTCCGATCAACCCTCCATAAATTCGAGCGTCTTTTTGAAGCTCTCCTCAATCGCCGAACGATAGGACTCGACCAGCGACGCGACGTTGTTGTTCTTCTGATTTACGACCGATGTATTGACCGCGCCGGACAGCTCCTCGGTCCACGCGTAAGCCTCGCCGATGTCAAAGCTGCGAGTCTCGGCAATGATGCCGAGCATTTCAATCGATTCCTCGTTGCGGAGTCCTTTCTGAGCGACCTTTTCATTGTAGAATATCGGCAAGATGTCGGTATAGGACAGATACGAGAATGTATCCATGATCTTTCCGGTGTCCTCCGGTCGCTGATTTGTGACCGGTACGCTCATCACTAAACATATGTGTGTGCGATGGCTGTAATACTGCTCCTGCTCCTCGTCGTATTTCGGAATCGGAACTATACCGAATGTGTCCTCCATATCGCGGTACTTCGAGCTTGCCTTGATTTCGGCTATAGTGAACAGCGAGCGACCGTTCTTGAATATCATCTCGTAGTGGCTGTTGCCGCTGCCGTTCATAAATATAAATTCACCCTCGGTGTTGTATATGCTGTATGCCTTGTCTATAATATCGTAGAACTTCTCGGCGTTATTCAGCAGCACCGGCTGACCATTTTCGTCAATCGAAACATAGCTCTCGCCGCCGCCGGTTATAAACGCGTTCAACGAGTCCTCGTATGACGCGAGACCGTATATCGCGCTGCCGTTTTCGTCCCATGCGAAGCTGCTGTCGCCATTAAGATTCGCGCCCGCGGTCGCGTATTCGTGGAGCTTGTCAATTGTCCATGCGCCGTCGCGAACCAGATCATACGGCGTCTCGAGTCCGAGGTCATAGAGCATATTCTCGTTGAAATAGCAGCAGAGCGTGCCCTCAAAGCCGATCAGCGAGAAATCGTTGCCGGCAAAATAGAGCTTTGTCTTGTCGCCGATCAGTGATTTTTCACGTATGACCTGATCCCACCACGGCTCGTCGAGCTGAAACTCTGGGTAGTCGAGCAGATTGTATAAATAGCCCTCCTCCATGAACGACGATATCCGGTCGCAGCGTATGTAAGCGACGTCGTACACATCGTCCTGCGCGAGTATCGAGGTGCGATATTTTTCGTAGTTCGTGTCTATATCGTCCTCGACAATTTCAAGCGTCAGATTGTACATTTCCTCGACCGAACGGTTGCGTTCATATATCGCGTCGTCGAGCTTCTCGCCGGTCTGCTCCTCAAAATCCATATAGTGGTAGAAGCCCCACGTCGTGTTGGCGTTCAGCACAGTGAACGTATCTCCATCCCAGTCTAAATTTGGGAATACATACTCGGGTTCAGTCTCGTCAGTTACTGTTTCACTCACTTTTTCAGTATCGTCTGACGGCACATCATCCGATTTATCACCGCACGCCGTTTGTGTGATGAGCAGAAAAAGCAATAATATCGAAAATAACCTTTTCATATTCACATCTCCATGAAATTAAATTTACAGAAATATTATATCATTGTTATTATAAAATGTCAAGAACAATAACAATTTTAAATACGCAAATTTAAGGGGATGGCATTGCTGCCACCCCCTTAAATCCAGAAGTATAAAACATCTTGCGGAATATTATTTAGACTTGCGCTTTCTAGCCGCTTCAGATTTCTTCTTGCGTTTTACACTCGGCTTTTCGTAATGCTCTCTTTTACGGAGTTCCGAAAGCACACCGGATCTTGCGCACTGTCTCTTAAATCTGCGAAGAGCGCTGTCGAGCGATTCGTTCTCCTTTACTCTGACCTCTGCCATTAACTACAATCCCTCCCTCCGCAAGTGGAAAAGAGATTTTTTATCTCCAGAATATTATACTATAAAAACGCAGGTATGTCAAGTGAAAAAATAATATTTCTGAAAAATATTATTTTGACAAAGTCAGATAGTCACGCGCGCAGAGTAATGCCCAGCTCGCGCTCGAGCAGAGTCAGTATCTTCTTCGCGGTCTTGTCTGCCTCCTCGTCGGTCAGCGTGTGGTCGGCGGCGCGCAGGCTGACACTGTATGCCACGCTCTTCTTGCCCTCGCCAAGCTGCTTGCCGCGATATACGTCGAACAGCTTCACCGACTCGACTGTCTTGCCGCCTGCCAGCTTCATCACCGCTTCGATCTTGCCGACCTCGAGCTCGTCGTCGCAGACGAACGCGAAGTCGCGAGTGACCGCCGGGAATTTCGGCAGCGGGCTGAACATACGGTCTCGCTTCGAATGCGCGAACAGAGTCGCGAAGTCGAGGTCGGCGATGTATACCGGCGCGTCGATCGCGTAGTTCTCCTGCACCGACGGGTGAATCTCGCCAAACACACCCAGCACCTCGCCGTCAGCGAATACGATCTTCGCGCAGCGTCCGGGATGGAACGCGGCGTCGTTCGACTCGGCGACATACGCGGCGTCGTCGATTCCGGCGGCTTTGAGCAGCGCGTCGCACATACCCTTCAGCGTGTAGAAGTCGCCGTCACGGAAGAAGCCGATTACAATGCGACGACGCTCGTCGGGCAGCAGCGTCTTGTCCTCCCTCGGAATATACACGCGCGCCATTTCATACAGCGCGGTCTTGTCGGCGTGGTAGTTGTTGTTGCGCGCAAGCACCTCGAGCATCGACGGTATCGCGGTCGTGCGCATTACGCTCGTGTCCTCGCCGAGCGGATTCGATATCACAATCGAATTGCGGCGGGGGTCGTCGGCAGGCATATTTATCTTGTCATAGTAACGCGGGCTGATGAACGAGAAGGTCTCGCACTCGTAAAGCCCCATCGCGCAGAGCGTGTCGGCGCACTTCAACTCGAACTTCTGCTCGGGCGTGCGGCCGCCGGCGACGATAGGCGTGACGAAATTCGTGGCTTCAATCGTGTTGTAGCCGTAGATGCGCAGTATCTCCTCGGCGATGTCGTTCATGCAGCGGCAGTCGGCGCGGAAGGACGGAACGGTCAGCGTGTCGCCATCGACCTTGAATTCGAGTCGTTCGAGCACCCGCTTCATGTAGTCGGCACTGACATTAAGCCCGAGGAACGAGTTGATGCGATCTACTTCGAGCTTCATCTTGTACGGCTCCTCGCGTCCGCCGTATACATCGATGGTACCATCGACGACCTCGCCCGCGCCGAGCAGCGTCACCAGCTCGCAGGCACGGTCGACCGCCGGCAGCGTGTTCTCGGGGTCAAGTCCTTTCTCAAAGCGGCTCGACGATTCGGTGCGCATACCCTGACTCTTCGCGGTCACACGAACCGAGCTGCCGAGGAAGTTCGCGCTCTCGAATACGACCGTAGCGGTGTCGTCCTTGATCTCGCTGTTCGCTCCACCCATGACTCCGGCGAGCGCGACCGCCTTTTTCTCATCGGCTATGACGAGATTCTTCGATGTGAGCACATGGTCGGTGTCGTCCAGCGACTTGAAGCTCTCGCCATCGGCGGCGGTGCGGACGATTATCTTCTTGCCGTCAAGGCAGGAGTAGTCGAACGCGTGCATCGGCTGTCCGTATTCGAGCATTACATAGTTAGTGATGTCGACGATGTTGTTTATCGGCCGCACGCCCGACGCGCGCAGCCGCATACGCAGCCACAATGGGCTCGGCGCGATCTTCACGTTCTTGACGACGCGCGCCGTGTAGCGCGGACAGAGCTTCGAGTCTGTGACCTCGACCGACAGGTAGTTCGAGATGTCGTCGCCGTCTTTGGTGTATGTGACGACCGGAGTCGGCAGATTGAACTCGCGGTCGAACGATACCGCGCTCTCGCGCGCGAGTCCGATGACCGACAGGCAGTCGGGGCGGTTCGATGTTATCTCGAACTCGACGACCGTGTCGCGCATACGTAGAGCGTCGCGGATGTCCATGCCGCAGGTCAGCTTGTCGGTATCGATAGCCGAGTCGCTCAGAATGAAGATTCCGTCCTCAGCCGCGCCGGGCATATCGTGCGTTGTCAGTCCCAGCTCGGCAATCGAGCAGAGCATTCCGTTCGACTCGACTCCGCGCAGCTTGCCCGCCTTGATATTAACGCCGCCCGGCAGACGCGACGGTGCCTTTGCCGCTGGCACGACAGCTCCGGCGTACAGGTTCTGTGCGCCGGTGACAATCTGCACCGGCTCCGCCTCGCCGACGTCGACCTGGCAGACCCAGAGGTGGTCGGAGTCTGGGTGGCGTTCGAGCGATATAACGCGCGCGACGACCACGTTCTCGATATCGTCGCCGAGAGTCTCCCAGCCCTCGACCTTCGAGCCGGTCGCGGTCAGCCGGTCGCAGTATTCCTTGGGTGCGATTCCATTAAGGTCTACGAAATCGTTTGCCCATTCAAGCGATAAATTCATATATATTCATTCCTTTCAGATTGCTGAAAACTATACATCGTATTTTATTTGCCGTGGATTTCACCGTTTACATAGCGATATACTATCTCCGAGCTTCTATTCGTGTCGGCAGAGCCGTTTATGACAAGGTCGGCGTACCAGCGCGACGGCTCGATGAATTCGTCGTACCTGAAGCGCACCGTATCGAGATAGCGCGACGCGATTTCGTCGATAGTCTCGTTTGTGTCGCGCATGAAGCGCTTGATGCGCCGGTAGAGCCGCTCGTCGCTCGCGAGGTCGACAAATATCCGCAAATCAAGCCTCTGCCGCGCCTCGTCGAGCCACAGCACCAACAGCCCCTCGACTATGACGATATCGGTCGCCGAAGCCCTCGCGTTGTCTATCGCGGCGTAGAAATCGTCGAGCCTGAACGAATTCGGGTGGTTGCAGTCTTTGTATTCGACGCCCGTAAATGGGGCGACAGTCCTCGGCGGCGGATTCTTGAAAAAGGAGTCCATGTGTATGACACTTGTATTCAGCCCGCCGTCCTTGAAGCGGCGCTCGAGCGCGCCGGTCAGTGTAGTCTTGCCCGAGCAGGAGCCGCCCGCGACTCCTATTGTATACATTGTCCGTCTCCAATCGCGTATATCGTGGTTTTGTATCGTATACAGCCGAAACACTATTGCGTATATGGACCTTTCTATGTCGATGTTTTGTGACGGTTTGCGAAGCAAATCGCGGTTGAAGACCGCGAAGTCACAAAACTCGTGTCTGAAAATTTATTTTCAGACTTAGCTCATATCGTATGCGTGGTCGTTTATTTGCCGCGCAAATCGCGGCTCCATTGTCGTATATGGTCAATCCGCTGTTATTATTTTTTAGAACTGCGACAAGAAGCGGATGTCGTTCTCGTACAGATAGCGCATATCATCAATGCCGTATTTTATCATTGTCACGCGCTCAATACCCATGCCGAACGCGAAGCCGCTGTATTCGTCCGGGTCGATGTCGCAGCCGCGCAGCACGTTCGGGTGTACCATGCCCGCACCGAGAATCTCGAGCCAGCCCTCGCCCTTGCAGAGCTTGCAGCCCTTGCCGCCGCAGGCGAAGCAGGAGACGTCGACCTCGGCAGACGGCTCAGTGAACGGGAAGTGGTGCGGACGGAAGCGAATCTGCGTCGACTCGCCGAACATGGCCTTAGCGAAGGTCTCGAGCGTGCCCTTGAGGTCGCCCATCGTTATCCCGCGCTCGACGACCAAGCCCTCTAATTGGTGGAACATCGGCGAGTGCGACGCGTCGACCGCGTCCGAACGGTAGACTCTGCCGGGCGAGATCACGCGGATCGGCGGCTTCTGCTGCTCCATTACGCGCACCTGAACCGACGAGGTCTGCGAGCGCAGCAGAATGTTGTCGGTGATGTAGAAGGTGTCCTGCGTGTCGCGCGCCGGATGATTTTCGGGGATGTTCAGCGCTTGGAAGTTGTAGTAGTCGTATTCGACCTCGGGACCGTCGACGATGCTGAAGCCCATGCCGACGAACAGGTCCTCGAGCTCGCGGCGCACCTGCTCGAGCGGATGGCGGCAGCCGAGCTCGGGAGCCCTGCCGGGCATAGTGACGTCGAGCCGCTCGCTTTTCAGCTTGTTTTCAAGCGCTTCGCGCTTCTGCGACTCGGTCTTTTCGGCAATCAATCGCTCGATATACTCGCGCACCTCGTTCGCGAGCTGACCTATGACCGGACGCTCCTCGGAGGAGAGCTGTCCCATTCCGCGCAGCACCGCGGTCAGCTCGCCCTTTTTGCCGAGGAAGCGAATGCGTATCGCCTCGAGGTCGGCTCCCACGGCGTTCAGCTGTTCAGCCGCCGCGGCGCGTATCTGTTCAAGTTTTTCTTTCATGGCAAAAATCCTTTCCAAAAATTGCTATTATCACTGTCAATGCGGTAATGAAAAATATAATTATGATGTAAAATCAAGTATGGAATAATGTGAAATCAAGCACTGAATATCAATTCGTGCCTGCCATAGCGGGTTTCAGCCTCACTTCTCACTTGACACCAAACATCCTTCTAATAAATCACTCGCTATATAATATGGAAAATATAATGTTGAAAAATTCTCGCAGGGAATTTTTCAACCTCAACTCCTCACTCCTAACTCCTCATTCCTAACTAAAAAAGCCGCCCGTCCTCGTATAAACAAGGACGAAGCGGCATAATTCCGATAACGGAAAATGCGTACCCCGCGGTACCACCTGTGTTCACAGTCCGTGTACGGACGATGCACTCTGACCGAATAACGCCGGTAAACGTAGTCGGCTACTTACGTATATTTGTGTTTTCCGCAAATATTTTGCGCTTGTCACAAATATCAACGGACAGGCGACCCTGCCATCCCGCCACGCATCATGTTGACCGACTCTGCTCCGAGGCGAAACGCAATCCCACGCACATAACAAAACCGCTTTCAGCCGGTGACGGTTCTCTCTGTCTGTCAGTGCCGCGGGCGCAGACCTCATCATAGCATTTAATCAAGTTGTATCCTATTTTGTGTTCAGTGTTGTCAAGCGCGAGCTCCGGATATGAGTGAAAATTAAAGTTAATTTGTTTTAGCGAATCTTCTCAATGTCATCGCTAAGCCATTCACTCGCTGATCCCACTGCCTATACAAAAATATTATATCATATAAAGCTCGACACTGCAACCGGTCATTTGTAAACTTTTTCTGAACGGCTATCGTCTCCGACCGCGGCTTCTGCGCTGACGCGAATTGTACGCGAGCAGGAACGAGACACCGATATATCCGACAAACAGTATGACGACAATGACAACCACCGTCTTGAACTGCTGCGTCTCGACCAGCTGTCTCGCAAGGTCAACTATATACAATATGTTGCTTCGGTTCACACTGCTTTTCGTAATCAGCTCGTAGCTGCCGAGACTCTCGCCCTTGTAGGTCGCGGTCAGTGTTCCGCCGACCTCTCCCTCATCGACCGGCGCGGTGAATGAGTCGACCGTCAGCTGCCAGCTTATCTGCACGTCGTTCGACAGGTCGACGTCGACCGGCAGGTAAAGCTCGATGTCGGACGACGGGAACAGGGTCACATAGTCGACCTTGCTCGCGAGCTTGACCGGCACCTCACAGATCATACTCGACGTGGTCAGCACTTTCACGTAGCCATAAGCGTACAGCGCCCAATTGATGAGGTCGGCCGCCTCGGTGTAGGAGTAGATATATTTGTCGTCCGCCCGCGCGCCCATTACGATGATTATATAAGTCAGTCCGTCGCGCGCCGCCGACGTCGCGATGCAGTAGCCGCCCTCCGCGGTGTAGCCGGCATTCAGTCCGCGCGGCACACTCCAGCGGTAGATATACTCCATATTCGACGAATAGTAGTAGTTCTTGTTGAAGATAATCCGCTGCGGCTGCTTGTTCGTGGCTTCAATCGTGTATTTTTCGACGGTCGACATCTCGACTATCAGCTCGTTTTTCGCGGCTTCAGCCGCGATCAGCGCGGTATCCGCCGCGGTCGTCACCATCGCGGGGTGGTGCATACCCGTCGGGTTCATGTAGTTTGTGTTGACCGCGCCGAGCTCCCTCGCCTTTTGGTTCATCATCACGACGAAGCCCTCGATGCTTCCGGCGATCTCGACTGCCAGCACATTCGCCGCGTCGTTCGCGCAGCCGCAGATCAGCGCGTATAGCAGCTGCTCGGCGGTCAATACCTCGTCGCGCTTTATCGCGATGTTGTTGCCTGACGTCGCGCCGAGCGCCTCGGACGTCGCGGTGATTTCGCGGTCGAGGTCTTCGCCGAACGCCTCGACGGCGAGTATCGCGGTCATCAGCTTGACCGTCGACGCCGGATAGATCTGCTCGTCCTTGTTTTTGTCAAAGATGTAGCGGTCGTTCTCGATGTTGTAGACACAAGCGGCGTTCGCGTGGTCGACGGTTGGCATGGGGTTGGAGTCCTCGTCCGACTCATCCGAGGTGTCAGCGGGTTCGGTCGCGTCGGATATGTCGACCGAGCCTGACGCGCCATTGTCGCCGGCAGCGGTACTGTCAGTTGCGGCAGTACTGTCAGTTGCGGCAGTACTGTCAGCAGCGGCGGTACTGTCAGTTCCAGCGGTACTGTCAGTTGCGGCGGTACTGTCAGTTCCAGCGGTACTGTCAGTTGCGGCGGTACTGTCAGTTCCAGCGGTACTTACCGCGCCGGTATCGACATCGGCAGCGCGTACATATACGCCCGACGCCAGCATAACCGCCGTCATTGTAAGCGCGAGTATAAGCGAGAGCATACGCTCGAATAGGGTAATTCTATATTTCATCTTATGGGATCACCTTTTCTGGGATCACTTCTTCGAAAAATAATCGATAGCCGACGCGATATCGCGCTTTATCTGCGCCCTCAGCTCGTCGACCGACGGGAATTTGATCTCGTCGCGTATTCGCTTGTAGAACGAAACCTTGATGTTCTTGCCGTACAGCCAGCCGTTGTAGTTGATGATGTGAGTCTCGCAGTTGATATGCGCAGGATCGTGGTCGACGGTCGGACGCACGCCGACGTTCGCGACTCCGAGGAATATGTCGTCGGCAATCTCGACCGTGCAGGCGTAGATGCCGTTTTTCGGGATCACGTGCCCCTCGGGAAATTCCTGATTTATCGTCGGTATGCCGATAGTTCGTCCGAGCTGTTTTCCGTGTACGACCGGAAAGTCGATGAAGAAAGGGCGGGTCAAAAGCTCCGCCGCCTGCTCCATTTCGCCTGCGGATATGAGCAGTCTGATCGCGCTCGAGCTGACCAAATGACCGGCGCGGTAGACCGGAGGCACCACGATACAATTCTCACTGCCCATCAGCTCGCACAGCGTGTCGCAGTCTCCGAGTCCGCCCTTGCCGAAGCGGAAATTAAAGCCGCAGACCGCGAGCTTGGTGTTACAGTCGACCCGCAGCAGCTGATTCACAAAATAATCGGGCGAATAGTCTCTGACACGCGAAAAATCCTCGAGCAGCGCATAATCTACGCCGAGCGAGGCTATGAGTCCGAGCTTTTCTTTGAGAGTTGTTATCACGCGCGTGCCCTTCTTTCCGGGCAATTGCGACGCGTCGTCGCGGAAGGTCCAGACGGCCGAATATAGTCCGCGCTGACGCGCGGCACTGACGGCGCGTGTGATCAGCGCGACGTGACCAGCGTGAATTCCGTCAAAGCTGCCGAGCGCGACCGCGAAGCCGCGGTCGCTCTCGGGTGAAAGAGGAGAGACCGCCCTCTCCTCCCTTTTCATTGTCGAAAGATTATATATTTCCATTTATCGGGATATTCTGCCGCCCGATCAGAGTCCGAGATAATTTCTCACAAGCGCGTTGAGAAGCTCGTCACGGTCGATGCGGCGGATAAGGCTGCGTGCGTTCTTGTAGTTTGTAATATAGGTCGGGTCTTCGGAGAGGATATATCCCACGATCTGATTTATCGGGTTGTATCCCTTTTCACGCAAAGCTTCGTAAATTGCGGAGAGTATGCGCTTCATTTCATTTTCCTTTTCGTCGTGGACGGTAAAGGTTATGGTCTTCGATTTGTCGAAGCCCTGTTCTTCCTTGTCTTGCGTCTGCATCGGCATCTTATTCAGTCCTTTCGTAAATACTGTTGCCCCGAGCCGTTTTCACAATCGAGCGGCGGCTCACTGTCATGAATATATGATACACCATCCTGCGGAATTTTGCAAGAGGATATTTGTAAATGTAATGATAATGTAATATTCCGCCGGAAAACGTTTATCGGTGAGGATACCCGCCGCGGTTCTTATCATTGGATGCTTGAGCCTTCTTGCCGGAAAACGCTTGAGATTTATTGTCGGCGCGTCCGCCCTTTGTAATAGGTCTGCCGCTGTCTTTTTGGTGACCGCGATTCCGTGAGCGGTCAGACGCTTCTCTGCTCACGCGCAATGACGGCTGATTTTGACCGGAGCGCGATTTTACATCCTTGTTCGACTTCGCGTCTCTCTGCGATCTGCTGCCGCCGTTACCCGAGCGCGGCCTCGCAAGACAGTCGGGACCATATCCGATGAGGTCGGTGCGGTGACACTTCTCGAGCGCGCGGCGCACAAGCTCGGCATTGTCCGGACGGCTGTACTGTAACAGCGCGCGCTGCATACGTTTTTCCTCATAATCGTGCGCACAGTAAACCGGCTTCATCGTCAGAGGGTCGATTCCGGTGTAATACATTACCGTCGACGCCGTGCCGGGAGTCGGGTAGAAGTCCTGCACCTGTTCGGGAGAGTAGCCCCATTTTTTGAGATATACCGCCAGCTCGACCGCGTCGGAAAGCCGGCTGCCCGGGTGGCTCGACATCAGGTAGGGGACGAGGTACTGCTCCTTGCCGATGCTCTTAGTAAGCTCAAAGAAACGGCGCTTGAACCGCTCGAAAACCTCGATCGGCGGCTTGCCCATCTCGCATAACACCGCGTTCGAGCAGTGCTCGGGCGCGACCTTTAATTGACCGCTGACATGATCGCGCACCAGCTTCTTGAAGAAGCTCTCATCCTTGTCGGCGAGCATATAGTCAAAGCGTATGCCCGAACGAATGAACACCTTTTTCACTTTAGGCAGGCTCTCGACGCGGCGGAGCAGCTCGATATATTCCGAATGGTCGGCGATAAGATTCGGGCAGGGCTTCGGCGCGAGACACTTCCGGTTTGCGCAGACGCCCTGAGTCTTCTGCTTCTCGCAGGCGGGATAGCGGAAATTCGCGGTCGGACCTCCGATGTCGTTGATGTAGCCTTTGAAATTAGGCGACTCGGTGATGAGCTTCGCCTCATTGACAACCGACTCGATCGAGCGCGAGCGCACGGTTCTGCCCTGATGAAAGGCCAGTGCGCAGAAATTGCAGCCGCCGAAACAGCCGCGGTTGTGCGTTATCGACATCTCGACCTCGGCTATAGCCGGAACTCCGCCGACGCTGTCATAGCTCGGGTGAGGACGGCGGGTATATGGGAGCGCGTAGACCGCGTCGAGCTCGTCGCGCTCGAGCGGCGGCATCGGCGGGTTCTGCACGAGCATTTTATTGTCATAGTATTCGACGAGCGCCTTGCCGGTTACAGCGTCGGTGTTCTTGTACTGCACGCCGAACGCCTCGGCGTAGAGCTTACAGTCGGCTTTCAGGTCGTCATAATTCCATTCGCCGCCGACGTCGAAATGCGGCTTGTCGTCGCGGCTCGTCAGATATACCGTGCCGCGCACATCGTGTATCTTCTTTATCGGCACGCCGCGGTCGAGCAGCTCGGCGACGCGGCGCAGGATATTCTCGCCCATGCCGTAGGTGAGTAAGTCGGCGCGCGAGTCTACCAATATACTGCGGCGCACCTTGTCGTCCCAGTAGTCGTAGTGCGCGAGCCGGCGCAGCGAGGCTTCGAGTCCGCCGAGTATTATCGGCACGTCGCCGAAGGCTTCGCGTATGCGGTTGCAGTAGACGATAGTCGCGCGGTCGGGGCGCAGTCCCATCCTGCCTCCGGGCGAGTAGTAATCGTACGAGCGGCGTTTTTTCGATACGGTATAGTGCGCGACCATCGAGTCGATATTTCCGGCGGTGACGAGAAAGCCGAGACGCGGGCGTCCGTATTCGCGGAAGGCGTCGCAGGACTTGTAGTCGGGCTGCGACAATATCGCGACGCGGAAGCCCTCGGCTTCAAGGACACGCGAGATAATCGCGACGCCGAAGCTCGGGTGGTCGACATACGCGTCGCCGGTGACATAGACGAAATCGGGGCGGTCCCACCCACGCGCGTCAGCTTCGGCGCGAGAGAGCGGCAGAAATTCAGTATACATAGTTATTATATCCATGACTTTGCATACGCAAAGCTACCTTTCACTTGTCGAAATTCGGACGTCTTTGCACAGCAAAGTCAAAGGGTCGTTTTACGTTGGATTTATCATTATTGTTATGATATCCTACAATAAATGATACCATACGCGCCGCCGAAAGTCAATAAAGAGTGCTGAACAATGTGAAAATTTTTATAAAGGAACGCCCTGTTCAAGCCAAGGCATTGAACAGGGCGTAACATTCAATTATATTCACGGTCATACTCGTTGATTATCCCTCTCGAATAGTCGCGCAGGTCGGTATAGATCAGCTCGTCGCGGATATCGTAAAGCACGCCGTCCACACGCACAAAATAGGTTCGCACGCCGTCCTTCATTATCCGAAAGGTTCCCGATTCGCCGCGCAGGTAATATCCGGTGTCAATATCATTTTTTGACCAACCGACGATTTCAGCCGTGTGCTTTGTTCCGTCTTTCAGGACTATTGTATACAGAATGTACGCGTTTCCGTAATAGCCCAAATTCTGATCCTCATACGGGAAAAATACGCGTACATTTCTCAGAGCGTCAAGAATAGAGTCATAGTACAGTTCCGGAATTTCATAATCGATTATTTCAAACCAGTTTTCTGTAGGAGAACCGCTGTCATATGTAAATAACAGAGTTTCAATCTCATCGTCGTCTATCGAGCCAAACGGCTTATAACCAACGTGGTCATAGGTAAGATATCCGGCAAACGCCGCCAAAGCCAGTGCGGCAACAATGCAGCCGAGAACAAGGAGGCGCTTGATTATGGTCTTTGTCTTCATAATACAACCTCCAGAATCGATTGAATTTCCGCAATCATTCTTTTCATAAACAATAAGCAAGTCAATGATTGTAATCAAATTATACCATTATTCAGCCAATATGTCAATAGTTTTTAATAATTTGCCGCACTTTTTACTTCAATAGTAAAACGCACGGCAGAAAATCTGTCGTGCGTTTATTTTATCTATACAAGAAGAAAGCGGTTTATCAGAAATCGACTTCAGTGTCGTAGTAGCAGCACTTCAAGAGCTTCTCCATCTCTTCCTGGCTCGGCTGACGCGGGTTCGAGCCGGTGCAGGCATCGCCGATAGCGTTCTTCGCGATCTCAGGCAGACGCTCGAGGAATACGCTCTCGGGAACGAAGCCGTTCTCGCAGGGATAGCTGTCCGCGCCGTAGTTCTTGATGCAGTGCGGGATGTTGAGCTCGTCGTTCATTTTGCGCAGGTAGGCGATCAGCGCCTTTACCTTGTCGTCGTCGGACGCGGTCTTGTCGCAGATCTCCATGCGGTCGACTATGTACGCGTAACGCTTCTTCGCGGTCTCGTCCTTGGCGTTGAACGCGATTACCTTCGGCAGGTACATAGCGTTTGCCGCGCCGTGAATGATGTGTGCGCCGTAGTCGGCGAACGCAGCACCGGTCTTGTGTGCCATCGAGTGAACGATACCGAGCAGAGCGTTCGAGAACGCCATTCCGGCAAGGCACTGTGCGTTGTGCATTCTGTCGCGCGCGTCCATGTCGTCGTTGTAGGACTTGACAAGGTCATGCTCGATCATCTCGATCGCGTGCAGCGCGAGCGGGTCGGTGTAGTCGCAATTCGCGGTCGAAACGTACGCTTCGATTGCGTGGGTCATAGCGTCCATACCGGTGTGAGCGACCAGCTTCTTCGGCATCGTGTGAGCGAGCTCGGGGTCGACGATAGCGACGTCGGGAGTGATTTCAAAGTCGGCGATCGGGTACTTGATGCCCTTTGAGTAGTCGGTGATAATCGAGAACGCGGTGACCTCGGTAGCGGTGCCGGACGTCGACGAAATCGCGCAGAAATGAGCCTTGCGGCGCAGGGTCGGGATGCCGAATACCTTGCACATATCCTCGAAGGTAACTTCCGGATACTCATACTTGATCCACATAGCCTTAGCCGCGTCGATAGGCGAACCGCCGCCGATTGCGACAATCCAGTCGGGCTGGAACTTCATCATGGCTTCAGCGCCGCGCATAACCGTTTCGACAGAGGGGTCGGGCTCGATGCCCTCGAAAAGCTCGACCTCCATGCCTGCCTCCTTGAGGTAGGAGACTACCTTATCGAGGAAGCCAAAACGCTTCATGCTTCCGCCGCCGGTGCAAACCATAGCACGCTTACCGGTAAAGCTCTTGAGTGCTTCGAGCGCGTCCTTGCCGTGATAAATATCTCTCGGGAGTGTAAATCTTGCCATATTTTTGCCATCCTTTCAACCGCGGAATAAATACAAATTCCGCAATATTCAATCCATATATTTGTGTCAGTCGGTGTTATTTTATCGACTTCTTAACTTCTGTTAAAATTATAACACAAATCGGACTGATTGTCAATTATCAATTCGGCATATGCGTTATATACGAATTGATATCAGCATTGACAGAATATTGCGGAAGTATTATAAATATTAACGCAGTTTCAATAAATAGATCGCGAAAAGGTGTAGAAAGCCAGCGTCCGCGGCAGGCAAATATCTATGGTCAGTTTAACGTATACGTCAGAGTCTGCCGAAGAAATCGTCGTACCCAAACCTGCGCAGCAGCTCGCATTCGCCGTCCTCGTGCTCGACATAAATGTCGGGCAGCGGCATACCGTTGAACGTGTTCGTCTTGACCATCGTGTATATCGCCATGTCGCCGAAGGTCAGACGGTCGCCCTCGTGCAGCTCGTGCTCGAAGCTGTAGTCGCCGATGATGTCGCCGGCGAGACAGGTCTGCGAGCCGAGCCGGTAGGTGTAGCTGTATTCGTCCGGCTCGCCCGAATTAAAGAGCGGCGGTCGATAGGGCATCTCGAGCACATCCGGCATATGGCAGGCCGCCGAAGTGTCGAGTATCGCGTACGGCAGCGGCTTGCGGTCGGACGGCGACACATCAAGTACGCTCGTAATCAGCACTCCCGCGTTCAGCGCGACCGCCTCTCCCGGCTCAAGGTATACGTCAAGCCCGTATTTGTCGCGTATGCGCAGTATGCAGCTCTCCAAGCGCATGAGGTCGTAGCCCTCGCGCGTGATGTGGTGCCCGCCGCCGAAGTTTATCCATTTGAGCGAACCGAAAAGATATCCGAACTTCTCCTCGACCGCGTCGAGCGTCTCCTCGAGCGAATCGCTGTCCTGCTCGCAGAGCGTGTGAAAGTGTATGCCATCGAGCAGTCTGAGCAGTTCCCCGCCCTCCGACAGCTCGTCCGCGGTGACGCCGAGCCGGCTGCCCGGCGCGCAGGGGTCGTATATCTCATGTCCGACCTGCGTCGAATGTTCGGGATTCACCCTCAGTCCGACGCTCAGACCGGCAGTTTTAGCACGCTCTCCGAATTTCTGCAATTGGCGCAGACTGTTAAACACGATGTGGTCGGCATAACCGAGCAGCTCGTCGAACTCGTCGTCGCGGAACGCCGCCGAAAAGACATGGCACTCGCCCGGGAATTTCTCGTGTCCGAGTCTCGCCTCATATAATCCGCTCGCCTCGCTGCCGTCGAGATACTCGGCGAGCAGCGGGTAGAGCTCCCAATTCGAGAAGCACTTCTGCGCGAGCAGTATCCTGCAGCCGGTATTCCGCCGCAGCTCGGCTAAAATCCGCCCGTTGCGGCGGAGCTTGGCTTCCTCTATGACAAAGCAGGGGGTTCGCAGCTCGTCGCGTCTCATCAGTCTACCATGAGCGGCTCGAAGCTCTCCTTATACGGCAGACCGTACGTCGACAGCGCTTCGAGGAAGGGATCGGGATCGAACTGTTCGACCGTGTATACGCCCGGCTTGTTCCATTTTCCGTTGAGCATCATCAGCGCGCCGCACATTGCCGGTACGCCGGTAGTGTAGGCGACCGCCTGCGAGCCGACCTCGCGATAGCACTCCTGATGGTCGCAGATGTTATAAATATAGTAGTGCTTCGGCTTGCCATCCTTGGTGCCGCTGAATATGCAGCCGATATTTGTCTTGCCGTGAGTGCGCGGACCGAGCGTCGACGGGTCGGGCAGCAATGCCTTTAAGAACTGTATCGGCACTATCTCAACTCCGTTGTAGTTTATTGGCGTCGTCGACAGCATTCCCACATCCTCGAGACAACGCATATGTTCGAGATAGCTCTGACCGAACGTCATGAAGAAACGCAGGCGCTTAACACCCGGGATGTTGACCGCGAGCGACTCGAGCTCCTCGTGGTGCAAGAGGTACATATCCTTTTTGCCGACTCCGTCGAATAAATACTCACGCTTGATGCTCATCGCCGGAACCTCTATCCACTTGCCGTTCTCAATATAGCTTCCGGGCGCGCTGACCTCGCGCAGGTTTATCTCGGGATTGAAGTTGGTCGCGAACGGATAGCCGTGGTCGCCGCCGTTGCAGTCGAGGATGTCGATAGTGTCGATGGTGTCGAACTGATGCTTCTTCGCGTACGCGCAGTATGCCTGTGTGACGCCGGGGTCGAAGCCGCTGCCGAGCAGAGCACAGAGTCCGGCTTTTTCGAAGCGCTCGCGGTATGCCCACTGCCACGAATAATCGAAATATGCCGAGAAGCCCTTGGCAGCGCTTTTCATATACTGTTCTCCACGCAGGGTCGTTGGTGTCCTCCGGCTCGTAGTTCGCGGTGTCCATGTAGTTGACTCCGCACTCGAGGCAGGCGTCCATGATGGTGAGGTCCTGATAGGGCAGCGCGATGTTCATGACCAGCTCGGGCTTGTAATCCTTGATGAGACGCACGACGTCCGATGTTATCGACGCGTCGACCTTCGCGGTCGTGATTATTGTTTTCGTGTTCGGACGCAGCTTCTCTGCGAGCGCCTCGCAGTTTTCGCGGTGACGGCTCGCGATGCAGATTTCCGAAAACACCTCGGGCAAAGCGCAGCACTTGTGTATAGCCACGCTCGCGACCGCGCCGCAGCCAATGATGAGTACTCTTGACATTATATTATCCTCCTGTAGAAATTTCTGGATTATTTTAATTTGAAATTATGATATATAACTTAAACGATGTACCGGCAATCAATATCCCCTCTCACGCAGTAGTACAGACAGTGACAGAGCACCGATCACAGCGCGAGCAGCACCTCGCGCAGCAGCTTGCAGGCGAGCGCGGTCGACCTACCCGAGCTGTCGAGACTCGGCGCGAGCTCGACCAAATCCGCACCGACGACATTCAGCCGAGACGCAATCATAATGAGCGAGTCGAGCAGCTCGAGAAAGCTGATTCCGCCGGCTTCGGGCGTGCCCGTTCCCGGGAACTCGGACGGGTCAAGCACATCAAGGTCGACCGTGACATAGACCGGGACTTTCCGTCCGGCGAGCAGCGTTGTCATCTCGTCGAGCGCGGCGCGAACCTCGCCGAAGCCGCCGAGCGTCAGTGGGTGCATATCGGTGTGAGCCGCCGCGAACTCAAATTCGCCCCTCTCGCCGCTGCGTATGCCGAACTGGTGTATTCTGCCGTCACCGACAAGGTCGTGTATTCTCCGCAGCACGCAGGCGTGCGACAGACGCGCGCCGAGGTAATCGTCGCGCAGGTCGGCGTGTGCGTCGAAGTGTATCACGTGCAGGTCGGGATACTGCTTGTACAGCCGTTCGACCGGCGGCAGCGTGACCAGATGCTCTCCGCCGAGCAGCAACGGAATTTTTCCGGTCGACACTATCTCGTCCGCCCTCTCGCCGATCACAGCCAGAGCGGCGGCGGTATCGCCGAAGCAGAGCTCGAGGTCGCCGCTGTCGAACACGTTTATATCGGTGAGGTCGCGCTTTTGGTAGGGCGAATAGGTCTCAATTCCATAACTTTCATGGCGTATCGCCGACGGACCGAAGCGCGCGCCCGGGCGGTAGCTCGTGGTCGAGTCGAACGGCGCGCCGTACAGCACAATTTTCGCCTCGTCGAATTCGGCGTCGCAGCCGATAAAGGTTTCGATATTTTTATTAAGCATTATATTGACCATGACTTTGCGACAGCAAAGTATCCTTGGCGACCGCAAAGTATCCTTTCCTTTGTCGATG
The DNA here is from genome assembly GCA_904386005.1 of Candidatus Flemingiibacterium merdigallinarum. Taxonomy (GTDB): domain Bacteria; phylum Bacillota; class Clostridia; order Oscillospirales; family CAG-272; genus Flemingiibacterium; species Flemingiibacterium merdigallinarum. The sequence goes on along the minus strand of CAJFKR010000004.1, from coordinate 27,795 downwards.
TTTTATGACGGTTGGCAAAGCATATCGCGGTCTTTGACCGCGTAGTCACAAAACTCGCAGTCTGAAATCAATTTCAAACTTCACTCAACACTCAGCAGCATTTCCTCAAGGAAGGCCGGCAGATAGAAGCAGCCTATGTGCAGCTTTGTCGTGTAGTATTTCGTCTTGAGTCCGAGCGAGCGCCACTTCGCGCCGTCAAAGCTGTTTATCGGATGATATTTCTTGCTCGCGAAGCCGAACAGCCAGTAACCGGCGGCGTAGCTCGGAATATGCGCCTGATAGGTGCGCGCTATCGGGAAGGTGCTGGCGATGCGGCGGTGACTGCGCTGCATCGCGACCGCGTCCTCGCGGTAGAACGGACTTCCCTGCTGGTTGACCATGATTCCGTCGTCCTTCAGTGCCTTGTAGCAGCTGCCGTAGAACTCCTTGGTGAACAGTCCCTCGGACGGTCCGAACGGGTCGGGGCTGTCGATTATGATTATATCGTACTCGCTCTCATGCCGGCGCAGGAACTTGAGTCCGTTCTCGTAGTGGATATGCACGCGCGGATTGTCGAGCTGACAGGCGTTGTTCGGCAGATACTTCTTGCAGACCTCGACTACCATCGGGTCCATCTCGACAAGGTCTATCGACTCGACCGAATCGTATCTCGTCAGCTCCTTGACGACTCCGCCGTCGCCGACGCCGATGACAAGTATATTCTTCGGGTTCGGGTGAACCGCCATCGGCACGTGAGTTATCATCTCGTCGTATACGAACTCGTCGCGCTCGGTCAGCATTATGTCTCCGTCGAGCACGAGCACACGCCCGAACTCCATGCTGTCAAACACATCTATACGCTGATATTCACTCTCCGCCGAAAACAGCTGCTGCTCGACTCTGAGACTGAATTTTACATTTTCCGTATGATTTTCACTGAACCATAAATCCATTCCGATAATTTCCTTTCATATCAATGTGTCATGACATTGAGTTCAATGTACCAATACATTGAGCCGCGATATCGTCTCGTCCTGCGGACCGGTCATGCTGCATCCCTTTTCCTTTGCGTAGTTGATGTATTCGATGACCTTGTCGGTTATTACCTCGCCCGGCGCGAGCACCGGGATTCCGGGCGGGTAGCACATCACGAACTCGCTCGAAACCCGTCCGCGCGTCTCCTCGAGCGGCAGGCTCTCCTTTTCGGCGTAGAAGGCCTGCTGCGGGCTCATCACGACCTGCGGCTCGATGTATTCCTGCGACAGAAGTCCGACCTTGTCCCGCTCGAAGCGGCGGCGGATTTCGGCAAGCGCGCTTATCAGACGCTCGAGCTCGGGCATACGGTCGCCCATTGAGATATACGCGAGGATGTTGCCGATGTCGCCGAATTCAATCTGTATGTCGTACTCGTCACGCAGCAGGTCGTAGACCTCGATTCCGGCGAGTCCGACGTCGAGCGTATGGACCGACAGCTTGGTCGTGTCGAATGCGTACACCGAGTTGCCGTTGATAAGCTCGTCGCCGAACGCGTAGAAGCCGCCGACGAAGTTTATCTCCTCGCGCGCGTAGCGCGCGAGGTCGGCGACGTGCGCGAACACCTGCCGGCCGCGCAGCGCGAGGTTGCGACGGCTGATATCGAGACTGCTCATCAGAAGATAGCTGCCCGACGTCGTCTGTGTCAGGTTTATAATCTGCCGCACATAGCCCGGGTCGATGCCCTCACCGAGCAGCAGCAGACTCGACTGGGTCAGCGAGCCGCCGCTCTTGTGCATACTGACCGCCGCCATGTCCGCTCCGGCGGCCATAGCCGAAATCGGCATATCCTCTCCAAAATAGAAATGCGTGCCGTGCGCCTCGTCGGCAAGGCAGTACATACCGTTTTGGTGCGCGAGCTCGACTATCGCCTTGAGGTCGCTGCATATTCCGTAGTAGGTCGGGTTGTTGACGAGTATCGCCCGAGCCTTCGGGTGCTCACGCACCGCGCGCTCGACGTCCTCACGGCGCATACCGAGCGAGATGCCGAGGTTCGGCTCGACGTCGGGGTTGACATAGACCGGAATCGCGCCGTTGAGTACCAGCGCGTTAATCACGCTGCGGTGTACGTTGCGCGGCAGGATTATCTCATCGCCCGCCTTTGTGACAGACAAAACCATGCTCTGCACGGCGCTCGTTGTGCCGCCGACCATGAAAAAGGCGTTAGCCGCTCCGAACGCGTCGGCTGCCAGCTCCTCGGCCTCCTTGATGACCGAAATCGGGTGACAGAGGTTGTCGAGCGGTTTCATCGAGTTGACGTCGACCTCGACGCACTGCTTGCCGAGAAAGGCGGTGAGCTCGGGATTACCGCGACCGTGTTTGTGTCCCGGCACGTCGAACGGCACGACGCGTGCGTTCCGGAATTCTTCAAGCGCCTCGTAAACCGGCGCGCGATTCTGATTCAAAATAAATCTATTCAATATCCTATACTCTCCCTTTCTCGCTCGGACGAGGCAATGACCCTGCCGAATACTTTCATTTCAGTCTTTTCAATTACTACACCTAAGTCGACGTCAAGGTGCACCTCAAGCTCGACTGTGTAGCCGAGACCGAGATAAGTTCCCGACCCGCCGTCGTCAGCGGTATCAATTGGCAAAACGAACTTCGGCATGCGAAGCGTCGACGCCGAGATAAAATCAGTCACGAACATGGAGAGCCAGACAACGACAAGCACTGAAATCAATATTATTATATACTGCTTTTTCGATATCATAAATATGACCCTGACATTGCGTTAGCAAGGTCTGCCTTTCCTTGTTGATGTATGTGATGATTTTGCAAAGCAAATTATTATTGTGATAGCGGAGTTATAAATCTCGTGAGACCGCAAAATTATCAATAGCTTTAAGTCCCCGTTACAATATCGTGACAAATCAAAAAGCAGGCTCATACCATAACCGCGGTTTGGTACAAAGCCTGCTCTAATCGTTCAATCGACCGACAGAAACCGGAGATTTCAGTCTCCGATTATATATTCTGGGTTCAGAGTCTATATAGCAATACTACTTTTACTACTCTTATTGACCGTTTCACAAGTTTTGTGCGCTTGTTGCACGCTTTTCGCGTCACGCGCTCCGCACCGGTTATAAAGTAACCAACTTATAAAATTTGAGCTTTCAACTCAATCAATAACGACGGAGCTCATCCGTCCGGCAGTGAACCCGGCACACCGTTAGCCTGCCCCGCGAAGCGGGTGGTTCAAAAAGTGAGGTAGCTATGAATGACTCATATTTTCCCATCGGGAGATAGTATATCACAAAATCCGCGTTTTGTCAATAACCCGCGCGAAATTTAGAAAAATCCGGCAATATTACGGATTTTCGCGTGATTTTATGACAATTTCGTTGATTTTCGGATAATTTCCGCGATTTTTGCCGCGCCGCATAGCTTTACGGCAGAATTCGACATTCATCGACGTGGCTGACCGCTCACAGCTCGAAAACCTTCATGCCATGCGCGGGGATATCCGCGGCGATTTTCCTGCCGCCAAGCCTGACCTGACCGTGGAAATCCTCCCTCGGAAAGAATCCGACGATACGGTTGTCGGCATAGACCGTGCAGTCAGCGTCGCACAGGATGTCGACACCCGCGCGGCGCGCGAGCGAACGGAAATCGGCGGCATTAAGACACGGCGCCGCCGCCACGCAGACCCTGCCGCGTATCGCCGCGAGCGGCTCTCCGGTCGGATAGCGGTGAAGCAGCTCCGCGCCGTCCGCGTCAAATGTGATCAGCGGGAAATCGTTCGGCTCGCGGCGGTGCGAGTTGTTGTAATATTCTCGCGGATAGCCGATGAAATCCGAGCCGCCGCGGTCAAGCTCGCGCAGTCTGAAGCCGGTGAGCTTTCGGTAATTGTCAATGTCGAATTCGGGCGACAGTATACCGGCGGCATAGTGCCAGACGACCAGCTTGTCAGCGGTCAATTCGAGCAGCCGCTCGCGCTCGTCGGGCGTGACGCAGAAGCAGTTCGCGAACACGATCAGCTTGTAGTTGTCGAGCGGCTGTGTGAAAAGGTCAGTAAACCGCAGCGTGTCCACCGGCGCGCCGCAGAGCTTGAGCTCGCTGTGAAGCTGATACATCAGTATGTAATTGAGACCGTAGGAAATCGACATTGAGCCGAGCGATTTTTCGTCAACGACAAGCAGAATCTCGGCGGCACTTTCGCGCGGCTTCGACTTCAGGCGCTCGCCGAGCTCGGTTAGCTTACGTATCTCATGCATCAGCTCGGGGTCGTCGTACCAGCCCTCGCCGAGGTCCATCCACCAGAAGCCCTGACCGTGCGTCAGATTCTTGGTAGCTTCGCGCCAGAGCAGAGTCTTTGATTCAGCCATGTCGCGCGCGCGTCCCTCGGGTCGGCGGTCGAGATGCGTGTGATTGTCTATCTCGTCGAGCCAGACCTTTGATAGGGCTATCGACTCACTCGGTCCCTGCTCGCCGCCCGGGTCTCCGGCAAGGCAGCGGAAGTAGCCCTTTGGCGATGACATGAAATCGACATATGGCGAGTCGAGCAGCCGCTCGATCGCGAGATGACCGGCGTTCGGCGACTGCGGCAGGTACATATAGCCGTAGAACACGCCTGCCGCGAGCTCCCGTCCGAACAGCCCCGACGCGTCCTTGACAATTTTGCAGTAAGCTTCAATCGCGTCGGCGTTGGTCGCGGACGTGAACTCAAAATAATCGCGCACCTTCTGATTTCCCGAGAGGAACAGCTCGCAAAGCCGCTCGCGCGGAGCTTCACGCTCGAGCGGAGTCGGCGGCTCGAGGCTGCCGCCCCAAGCGGCGAGCGCGGCTTCGCGACTGCCGTATTTGGCTATTCCGTATTCGGCAAAGTTCCGGCGGGCATTGATTCCGAAGTCGCCGCGATGACCGTCGCCGAGCGGCGACCACACGCCCCAGACATTCGTCTCGCCGCTCATACCGTAGGCGATGTGAACGCCGATAATCTGCTTTCGATACTTCGACTCCGACAGGTGCGAAAGCAGCCGGCGCAGCGTCTCGGACGCGTCCTCGACCCACTTTCGGGACGAAAAGCTTTGCAGCCCAATCAGTCCGCCGCGGTTGACGCGGTCGTCGCGCCAGACGCCCTTGCCGCCGTTGACCGAGTAGCCGTCTGTGTCCGCGCCGAAATAGTCGTGCCGGTTGGTAGTGGCGAGAGCCGCGATCTCGTCGGCTTCGCGCGGACCGAAATAGTAGACGAACGTGTCCTCGGGATGATTTTTGCACCAGTCGGGCGGCACATTCAGCTTGACACGCGGCATATACATGATGTCGGGATTGCCGTCGAGCAGCGCGTCGAGCGTCTCGTCGCACAACGTGTAGTCGTATTTGCCGTCCGCGACCCACCCGCTGTGCAGTATCGTCGTCTGCCACCTGACTCCGGCGTCGGCGAAGTCACGGCAAACGCGGCGGTACTCATCGAATTCACGCGAAAAAATAATTTGCTTTCCGTCTGCTCCGGCGCGCGGCGGGTCGTAGCAGAAGCCGAGTCTCGACCAGAAAAACGGCGTATCGCGCAGCTGCCGCTGCAATTCGCTGTATTTGCTGTTCAATTAATATCATCTCCTTGCGGGATACAAGCCCGGATTCATCAAGTTCAACTTCATTATATAATAAATGCCGCCCGCTGTCAAGCATAAATCGAGGGAAACCGTATAAAATCGGCTTCCCTCTCACCTTACCGACCGCGATTCGCTTTACTGAATTACAAGCGCAATCGTGGTATTATTAAATCACAGGCGCAATCGTGGTATTATTAAATCACAGGCGCAATTATTGTATCATTCGATCACAAGTTCAATTGTCGTATACTCGCTCGCGTTTCTGCCCGAGATATCAGGTATTATAAAAATCAGCTCGTCGTACTCCTCCTGTGTGATATCCCAGTTTCCATAATGGCGAATCCGCAGCAGAAAGCTGACCTCCGGCTTCACGTCGCCATTTCCGGCTTCACGCGGGTCTACATTGTAAGCATCGACAACAATGTGCGACGTCCAGACCTCGCGCTCGCGTCCGGCGTATTCGGCCGGTACATTTTCATAAAGCTCGCCGAGTGTTAATGTCGTACAATAGTTATATCGGCGCATATCGTCGCTTATCGACTTGTCATGCAGGTTCACATACAAATTGTCGCGCCCGTTGACCGCGCAGGACAGGCTGGTCGCGCCATTCCCCCAGCCGCTCGCGTCGGCTTCGTAGTTTTCCTCGCTCGGCAGGTACTGCCAGTTTCCGGTTTTCAGTCCTTTCGAGGTCGAACCGTAATAGAGCCAGCCCGAGCCGTTGTTGATTGAATGTCTGAAGTTGACCCAGCCCGAATAGTTGAAGGTAACGACCGGATACATATAGCGCATATCATCGTCGGGGTCCATCTTGATATTGTTGAAGCCGGTGAACTCATTCACATCATATTTGCGAAGCTGACCGACTATGTATTCGACCCCCGGCACAAGCTTCTCAACATGGCGCTCCTCGCCGATCGCTCCAAATCCGGTTCCCCACTCGTTGACCCACGCGTATACGCCGACGACATCGGCTTTCGCGATCTGCTCAAGCTGGATCCGTTTCTTTTCGAGTTCAAGCCGCTTGACTTGTTGATTCCACTCGTATTCGCTTGACAAAAATATCGCGGTCACCATCAGCGCGAATACCACGATCCCGATAACCAATCCCCGAAATACGTCAAGCAGCATTTTGCCGAATTCGGCACGTTCGCTTTCGTGCATAGTTCCGCCCTCCTTTGTCGGTTGTTCTATATTAATAATACCACATTCCGCTATGTTTGTCAATAGAAATCACGAATATTTCTACAAAGTTTAAACTAATATTTTTAACGCAAATATCATTCAAAATTACAAATATTCGTCAAATTATTGACTCAGTCATGCAATCCGCGGTATAATATAGTTTGTATACATATTGAACTATCAAGGAAAGGAATGAACCTATGACCACCCGTCCGAATATCGTCTTTTACTTCTCCGACCAGCAGCGTTGGGACACTCTTGGCTGCTACGGTCAGCGTCTGCCGGTCACGCCGAACCTCGACTCTATCGCCGCCGAGGGGACAAGATACGCGAACGCGTTCACCTGTCAGCCGGTCTGCGGTCCGGCGCGCGCCTGCCTGCAAAGCGGCAAATACGCGACCCGTACCGGCTGCTTTAGAAACGACATCGAGCTGCCGACAGGCTGCGAGAACCGACTCGCCGACCTGTTCAACGCCGCCGGCTACGACACCGCGTATGTCGGCAAGTGGCACTTAGCGTCAAACAGCGCAAAGGGCATCAACCACCGCACCGAGCCGATTCCACCCGAATACCGCGGCGGTTATAACTACTGGATGGCTGCCGATGTGCTCGAGTTCACGTCGCACGGCTACAACGGCTATGTATATGACGGCGATATGCGGCGGCGTGAATTCATCGGCTACCGCGCCGACTGCATAAACAATTTCGCGATAGACTACCTGCACAGCCGAGACCGCTCAAAGCCGTTCTTCCTGTTTATATCGCAGATCGAGCCGCACCACCAGAACGACCACGGCATTTTTGAGGGTCCGGACGGCAGCAAGGCGCGCTTTGCCGACTTCGATGTTCCCGGCGACCTTGTCGGCACCGGCGGCGACTGGCGCGAGAATTATCCCGACTACCTTGGTCAGTGCGCGAGTCTCGACTACAACGTCGGTCGCTTGGTCGACACGCTGCGCGAGACGGGCGACTGGGACAACACGATATTCATCTACACCTCCGACCACGGCTCGCACTTCTGCACACGCAACCGTGAATACAAGCGCTCCTGTCACGACGGCTGCACGCACATACCGCTGATAATCCACGGCGGCGCGTTCAGCGGCAATACTGACAATACTGCCGACGGCGTTTCTGAAGCGATTTCCCGCGATATCAGAAACGGCAAGGTCGAGGACGCGATGGTCAGTCTTATAGACCTGCCGGCGACACTGCTCGACTGCGCCGGAATCGACATACCCGAGAGCTGGGACGGTCGCTCGCTCCTGCCGCTCGCCGAGGGGCGCGCCAAAGACTGGGACGACTCGGTGTTCATGCAGATAAGCGAGAGTCAGGTCGGGCGAGCGGTCAGGACGCGCGACTGGAAGTATTCGGTCAGAGCCGACGCGAAGGGCTGGCAGGACAGCTCGGCGGATATATACTACGAGGACTTTCTCTATGACCTCAACTCCGACCCGCACGAGCGGAACAATCTGGTCGCCGACGAAAAATATGGCGGCATACGCGAAAATCTGAAACAGCTGCTGCTAAAACATATGGAAAAAGCGGGCGAAACGCTGCCGACAATACTGCCATATTCCGATATGCCCGAAGTCTTAAAAATAAATTTTTAAGACTCACGAGTTTTGTGACTTCGCAATCTTCGATTGCGATTTTGCTGCGCAAAACCATCACAAAACATCGACACAAAAAGGAATAATGATAAAAATGAAAGAATAACACAGCGAGGTGAATTTATGTATACACTCATTTCGAAAAATCCGGAGATAATTCTGAAATCACAGGCGAATCTGCTGCGCCTTGTGCCGATTGGCGATAACATCGTCCGTATCAGCTTCACCGCGCGCGGCGAGTTTCTGCCCGAGTGCTCTGACGACGACTACACGCCGATAGTTACGCACCGCCCGCCCTGCCGCGACTTCACTGTCACCGAGGACGACGAGCGCGTCAGTCTGTGCATGAACGAATGCACGGTCAAAGTGTCAAAGTCGACCGGAGCTATCAGCTACTTTGACAAGTTCGGACGGCTGTATACAAAGGAGCCCGACCGCGGCGGCAGGATTCTGCGTGAGGTCGACGTGTACCGAAACGAGTTCTCAGCCGACGGCAACGTCTCGCACCGCTACACTGCCGACGGCGTCAAGGTCGTCGCCGGAAGCAGCACATCTGTATTCGACCGCAAGGCATATCAGGCGAAGGTGAAATTCGAATTCGGCGACGAAGCACTCTACGGCTTCGGCTCGCATGAGGAGGGAGTCGGCAACCTGCGCGGTCATCACCGCGACCTCTATCAGCACAACATGAAAGCCTGCGTGCCGTCGTTCGTATCGACCAAGGGCTACGGCTTCCTGTTCGACTGCCGGTCGTTTATGACCTTCGACGACACCGAGGTCGGCTCACATGTCTGGTGCGACACGGTCGACGAGCTTGATTACTATTTCATCGCCGGCAGAGATGTCCGCGATATACACCGCGGATATCGGATGCTGACCGGAAGCTCGCCGCTGTTGCCGAAGTGGGCTTATGGCTATGGTCAGTCAAAGGAAAGATACAAATGCGCCGACGAGCTTATCGCGATAGTCGAGGAATACCGCCGCCGGAATATCCCGCTCTGGTTCATAATTCAAGACTGGCTGACCTGGGAGGACGGAAAGTGGGGGCAAAAGACCTTCGATCCCGCGCGCTTCCCCGACCCGGACAAGCTGACCGCGAAGCTGCACGAGCTGGGAGCGCGCATGATGATCTCAATCTGGCCGAACATGAACGGCATGGGCGCAAATCAAAAGGAGCTCATCGACGCGGGCTGTATGCTCGGCAACCGCTCGACCTACAACGCGTTTATGAAGCAGGCGCGCGACATCTACTGGCGGCAGGCATATGACGGGCTGTTCAGCCACGGCGTCGACGCATGGTGGTGCGACTGCTCCGAGCCGTTCGAAGCCGACTGGTCGGGAGACGTCAAGCCCGAGCCGCACGAGCGCATCGCGATAAATGTCGGCGAGGGCAAGAAATATCTCGACGACGCCGAGATTTCGGCATATTCGCTGAACCATTCGCGCGGAATCTACGAAGGACAGCGCGCAGTCTCCGATAAGCGCGTCGTCAACCTGACCCGTTCGTCCTACGCCGGACAACACCGCTACGCTACGATCACGTGGTCGGGCGACATCGCGTCGAGCTGGGACGTGCTCGCGCGGCAGATACCCGAGGGACTGAACTTCTGCGCGTCGGGTGAACCCTACTGGTCGTTTGACATCGGCGGCTTCTTTGTCGCTCCGGGCGGCGGCTGGTTCCGGACCGGTGAATACAAGGACGGCTGCGACGACCTCGGCTACCGCGAGCTGTATGTCCGTTGGCTCGAGCTCGGCGCGTTTCTGCCGATGATGCGCTCGCACGGCACCGACACGCCGCGCGAAATCTGGCGCTTCGGCGAGGCGGGCGAGCCGTTCTACGACGCTATCGCGAAATATATTCGTCTGCGCAGCGAGCTCATGCCCTACATCTACTCTACGGCTGCCGACGTCTGCTTCGACGGCGGCGCGTTCATGACGCCGCTCGGACTCGCGTTCCCGTTTGACACTGTGTGTTATGATATCAGAGACGAGTTCATGTTCGGCGACTCGCTGCTCGTATGTCCGGTCACGAAACCGATGTATTATGATTCCGACTCGCGCCCGATTGACGCCGCGAAGAAATGGACTGTCTACCTGCCCGCCGGCTGCGGCTGGTACGACTTCGAGACCGGCGAATACTATCAGGGCGGCCGCGAGATCGAGGTCGACGCGCCGCTCGACAAGCTGCCGCTGTTTGCGCGCGAGGGCTCGATAATCCCGCTCGCGCCCGCGCTCGAGTACCCCGAGCAGCAGGAAAATCCCGAGCTGACGCTGCGAATATATCCGGGGCGCGACGCCGAGTACAGGCTGTACGACGACGCGGGCGACGGCTACGGCTACGAGAACGGCGAATACTCGCTGACGACGATTCGCTGGGACAACAAGCTCCGCAGACTTTCGTTTATGCGCGAGGGAAGCTATGCGGGTATGCCGGACGAGCGGTCAGCGCGGATCTGGCTGCCGGACGCGAAGCTGATGAAATCGGTCACATTCGGAGTCCGGCAGTCATGACAGCCTGCTGTCTGACGAATCGGGCAATACGCGCTTCTCCGGATGTCGCAGGCGCAGTATTGTCAGACGCGGCGCGGCGTGACCAGGCGAAACATTTCGCAAATCAAAAACTCGCTGTTAATATTCAGGTATCATCTTGCAATTCACCGGTTTTTATTATATAATATAGTCGTATCAATTATATCTGTGTCGGAATCAGAAAGGGGAATGAATGTGAAACGAGTATACGATTTTCTCAAAAAAGCCGAGACTTATTATCTCGCTACAGTAGACGGCGACCAGCCGAGGGTGCGCCCGTTCGGAACGGTGAACGAATTCGAGGGCAAGCTCTACATACAGACCGGCAAGATAAAGCCGGTCAGCCGCCAAATCGCCGCGAACCCGAAGGTCGAGATCTGCGCGTTCCGCGACGGCGAATGGATTCGCATCGCGTGCGAGCTCTGCGAGGACGATCGCGTAGAGGCAAGAAAGTCAATGCTTGACGCTTATCCGAATCTGCGCAAAATGTATGATGAAAACGACGGCAACACGCAGGTATTCTATATGAAAAACGCGGTCGCGACAATCAGCTCATTCACAAGCGCGCCGGTAGTTATCAAGTTCTAACCAGACGTCAGCGTGAAAAATTGATTTTTCGCAGAAGCAAATTATAATTTTCATACATTAATATAACATCACGCCTCAAATCATAATTAAAACGGATACCCGCACATATCGACAGGTATCCGTTTTTATATTCTTATGTCACCGCAGGAACCTCGCCCAGTCAGAGTAGTCGCACGTGTGCGAGCGCCAGTAATAAAGCCGCTCGATGTACTCGCGCACCCTCGCTTCTATCTGTACACGACAGTCATATACTCCGACACTGCGCGCGATTGCGGTCAGCTCGTAGCTCGGATATCCGAGCGCGTGTCCGACCGTGTGAACGACCGAGCAAGCCTGACCGACCGCGTGGCATAACAGCGCAGCGGTTTCGTTCGGCATATCGCGCGCAGCGGCATGACAAGCCAATATCGCGGGGCGGGCTTCGGGCATCTTGATTTTGCCGGACGCCCATAACCTCGCGCAAGTCAGCGCGCCGCGCGGCCGCTCTTTATTCGCTTTACAAACCTCGCGCCGCGGGTTTTCTATATTCACTGCTTGTTCAGCGCGGCAGTCAGCAGCTCGTCGAGCTTGACCGGATTGCCCTTTCCGCCGGTCTTCGCCATGATCTTGCCCATTATCGCCTTTGCCGCCGCGGTCTTGCCCGCCTTATACGCGGCTACCGACTTCGGGTCGGCCGCGATCGCTTCGTCGACATACTGCTGCAATATCACAGGGTCGCTGATCTGCGCTAAATTCTGCTCCTTGACAATGCGCACCGGATCGTCGTCCTGCTCGTATATCGTGCGGAGCAGCTTCTTCGCGGTCGAGCTGTTGATAGTTCCTTCGCCCGACATCGTCGCGATTGCCGCCATATGCGCGCCGTCAATCGGTATCTTCACCTCGTCGCTGTCAGGCGGCAGCAGCGCGAACAGCTCGCTTATCATCATGTTCGCCAGCAGCTTCGGATATTCGGTCAGACGTGCCGCAGCCTCGAAGTAGTCGGCGATCGGCTTCTGATTTATCAGCATCTCCGCGTCGTGCGCCGAGAGTCCGTATTTCTCGATGTAGTCGGCTTTACGGCTATCGGGCAGCTGCGGAATCGACCTGTTCAGCTCGTCTATCGCCTTGTCGGTCATGATAATTGGCGGCAGATCGGGGTCGGGGAAATAACGGTAGTCGTTCGCGTCCTCTTTCTTGCGCATCGAGAAAGTCTTGTTCGCCGCCGAATCGTAACGGCGGGTCTCCTGCACTATCGTCTCGCCGGCTTCGATAGCCTCGACCTGACGCTTGTATTCGTATTCGATTGCTTTCTGTATGAACGTGAACGAGTTGATGTTCTTCATCTCGGTGCGCGTGCCGAACGGCTCGCCCTTTTTATGAACCGAAAGGTTCACGTCGCAGCGCAGCGAGCCTTCGTTCATCTTGCAGTCGGATATGCCGGTGTACATGATTATCGCGCGCAGCTTTTTAACATACGCGACCGCTTCCTCAGCCGTGCGGATGTCCGGCTCGGACACTATCTCGATGAGCGGCACTCCGCAGCGGTTGCAGTCGATCATCGTGCCGTGCTCGTCGTCGTGGATCAGCTTACCGGCGTCCTCCTCGATGTGGATGCGCGTGATGCCGATTTTCTTTGTGCCCTTGTCAGTCTCAATCTCGAGCCAGCCGTGCTCGCAGAGCGGCAGGTCGTACTGCGAGATCTGATAGGCCTTCGGCAGGTCGGGATAGAAGTAGTTCTTTCTGTCCTCTTTCGAATATTTAGCAATCGTGCAGTTGGTAGCGAGACCCGCCTTTATTGCGTAGTCCACGACCTGACGGTTAAGCACCGGAAGCGTTCCCGGCATACCCGTGCAGACCGGACAGCACTGCGTGTTCGGCTCCGCGCCGAACGTCGTGGGACAGGAGCAGAATATCTTTGTTTTGGTCGCGAGCTCGACGTGTACCTCGAGACCGCAGACAATCTCATAATCTTTTATAAAGTTCATTTGATTTATATCTCCCTTTTTAGGTCTGGGTTGCAGCCATTATGCAGGCTGCGATTACGTCTTGTCAGGACCAAATTACTTTTCACGTGACAGATGATAGCAGCCGGTTTCAGTCTCATACGCGTTTGCCGCGCGGTAGAGCGTCGCCTCGTCGAACGCCTTGCCGATAAGCTGCATACCTATCGGCATACCGTTTGAATCGGTGCCGCAGGGCAGCGACAGCGATGGGATTCCCGCGATATTCACCGGCACGGTGTAGATGTCGCCCATATACATCTCGAGCGGATTCGAGCTCTTTTCGCCGAGCTTGTACGCCACCGTCGGCGCGACCGGAGATAGAATGAAGTCGCAGGTCTCGAATATCTTCGAAAAATCGTTCATCACAAGCGTTCTGACCTGCAGGGCTTTCTTGTAATACGCGTCGTAGTAGCCCGAAGACAGCGCGAACGTGCCGAGCATGATTCTGCGCTTGACCTCCGCGCCGAAGCCCTCGCTGCGCGAATTCTTGTAGAGGTCGACGATGTCGTCGTACTTCTCACTGCGGTAGCCGTAGCGCACACCGTCGAAACGCGCGAGGTTAGACGACGCCTCTGCGCTCGAGATTACATAGTAGGCCGGCAGGGCGTGCGATATCGTTTTCATCGAAACCGGAACTGTAGCGGCACCGAGCTTCTCGAATAGCTTTGCGGCATTAAGCACCGCCGCTTTGACTTCCTCGTTGATACCCTCGCCGAAGAACTCCTCGGGTATGCCGATGCGCATTTTCGCGACGCCGAGGTCGAGTCCGAACGTGCAGTCGGTGTATTCGCGGTCGACCGACGTCGCGTCGCGGCTGTCGTGACCCATGATTGCGTTAAGGATTATCGCGTTGTCGCGCACATTCTTCGTCAGCGGTCCTATCTGGTCGAGCGACGACGCGAACGCAATGAGTCCCCAGCGCGATACACTGCCGTAGGTCGGCTTCATACCGACGACGCCGCAGAACGCCGCCGGCTGTCTTATCGAACCGCCGGTGTCCGAACCGAGCGTATACGGCGCTTCATCTGCCGCAACCGCCGCCGCCGAGCCGCCCGAGCTGCCGCCGGGCACGCGGTCAACTCCGCGCGGATTGTGCGTCTTTTTGAAATAGGAATTCTCGGTAGTCGAGCCCATCGCGAACTCGTCCATATTCAATTTGCCGAGTGTGACCGCGCCGACAGCGTTCAGCTTTTCGACAACAGTCGCGTCATATGGCGGAACGAAGTTTTCGAGCATTCTTGACGCGCAGGTCGTTTTGAGTCCGCGGGTACACATATTGTCCTTTATTCCGACCGGGATTCCGGCGAGAGCTGAGAGCTTTTCGCCGGCGACTCGTCTTGTGTCTATCTCCGCGGCGGATTTCAGCGCAGTCTCGCCGCAGACGGTTATATATGCGCCGATTGTCTCCTCGGTCTTATCGATGCGGTCGAGGTAAGCCTGTGTCAGCTCGACGCTCGACAGCTCGCGCGACGCCAGCTTTTCGGACAGCTCGGAGACTGTCAGCTTCAGAATTTCATTCATTTCGATTGTCCTTTCATTATGACTCGACTACACGCGGAACCGTGAAATAGCCGTCCGCCTTGGTCGGAGCGTTCGCGAGCAGCTCGTCGCGGTCGGGTTTGTTCGTGACCTCATCCTCGCGGAAGATATTCGATATCGGCACGACGTGCGCGGTTATCGGCACATCCTCGGTGTCAAGCTCGGAGAGCTGATTTGCGAAATCGATTATCGCGTTCATTTCCTTTGCAAGCGACTCCTTCTCCTTGTCGGAAAGCGACAGGCGCGCGAGGTTCGCGACATTCTCGACATTGATTGTCGGCGACGACTTCTTTGCCTTAGCCTTCGCGGCCGCCGGCTTTTCGGCAGATTCGCCTACCGCTATGCCGAGAACCTTAAGCTGCTCCTCGTCGACAAAGTCGGGGGCGCCGGTCATCAGCTCGGACGCGTCCTTTATCTTTGGGAACGCGATCACCTCGCGCAGCGACTCGGCGTCGAGCAGCTGCATCACGAGACGGTCGAGACCGAACGCGAATCCTGCGTGCGGCGGAGTTCCGAACCTGAACGCGTTGACCATGAAGCCGAAACGCTCCTCTATCTGCTCGTCGGTGAAGCCGAGAGCTTCGAACATCTTCGTCTGGATGTCCTGACGATGGATTCGCACCGAGCCGCTGCCCAGCTCAATGCCGTTCAGCACGACGTCGTACGCCTGCGCGCGGACGCGTCCCGGGTCGGTGAAGAGATACTCGACATCCTCCTCGTAGGGCATCGTGAACGGGTGGTGAGTAGCTACCCAGCGCTTCTCGTCCTCCGACCACTCGAACTGCGGGAAGTCGGTGACAAACAGGAATTTGTATTCGCCGGTGTCGCGGATGCCGAGCATTTCGGCGACATCAAGGCGCAGGTTGCCGAGCGTGCGGCGCACGGTCGCGAGTTTGTCGGCGCAGAACAGGATGAAGTCGCCGTCGTGCGCGTCCATAGCCTTGATGATATCCTGAAGTTCATTTTCCTTGAAATACTTCGTCAGAATCGAATATATCTCTCCGCCCGGACGAATGGCAATCCATGCCATGCCCTTTGCGCCGTAGCTCTGCGCCTTCGCGGTCAGCTCCTCGATCTGCGAGCGCGTGAAGTCGGCGCCGCCCGGGACCTTGATCGCGCGGACGATTCCGCCCTTGTCGACGACATTGCGGAATACCGCGAACGAGCAGGTGCGCGCAATCTCGGTGAGGTCGACTATCTTCAGTCCGAAGCGCAGGTCGGGCTTGTCCGAGCCGTACCAGTCCATAGCTTCGTGCCAGGTCAGACGCTCGAACGGCTTGTCAATCTCGATGTGCATGAGATTTTTCATTATATATTTGAACAGCTTCTCGAGGTGGACGAGTATGTCCTCCTGCTCGACAAACGACATCTCCATGTCGACCTGCGTGAACTCGGGCTGGCGGTCGGCGCGCAGATCCTCGTCGCGGAAGCAGCGCGCGACCTGATAGTATTTGTCGATGCCGCCGACCATCAGAAGCTGCTTGTAAATCTGCGGCGACTGCGGCAGTGCGTAGAACTTGCCGGGGTGAACGCGGCTCGGGACAAGGTAGTCGCGCGCGCCCTCGGGCGTCGATTTCATCATCATCGGTGTTTCTACCTCGACAAAGCCGTCGTTGTCAAGGTATGAGCGCGTCACGCGAACCAGCTCGTGACGGAATTTGAGGTTTCTGTACATCTCGGGGCGGCGCAGGTCGAGGAAGCGATATTTGAGCCGCAGATCCTCGCGCACGTCGACCGAGTCGTCGAGCGCGAACGGCAGGGTCTCGGCAGACGACAGCAGCTTGATTTTGTTAGCGGCAAGCTCGATAGTACCGGTCGCGAGCTTCGGGTTGTAGGTCTCCTCTCCGCGTTTACGGATAAGTCCGGTGACCTCGATTACCGACTGGTTCTTCAGCCCGTCGGCGACGCGGAATTCGTCGGGCGTAAGCGCGCTCGCGTCGAATACGGTCTGGAGCACGCCCTCGCGGTCGCGCAGGTCGATGAACACGACGCCGCCCATGTCGCGCTTAGTCAGCACCCAGCCGCACACCGTGACCTCGCGGCCTATCTCGCTCTCACGGAGCGCGCCGCAATAATGTGTTCTGTTCATGTTTGCAAAATCCTTTCCCTAAAACTAATAACTAATAACTAACAACTAACAACTAAAAAACTAACAACTAAAAAGTCGCCCGTCCAGAATAATTTCTGGGACGAACGACTGAATATTTGTCCGCGGTACCACCCATATGCCGCATACGCGGCGCTCGCTCATACACTGAACACGCGGATAGAAGCTGCCTTGCGCGAAATACCGGCAATTGCGGCACAAACCCGTCATTCAGGATATGCTCCGGCTGTAACGCTCCGGCTGCGTCCGAGTCTACTTGGCGTGACGGCAAAATCTGAGCTGCGAGGCGGTAAATTCGCGGTCGCAGGAAATTGCCACGCGGTTCGGTCGGCGGCTCGGGGATGTTCTTCACACGACGCGCCGCCGCCGGACTCTCACCGTCACCGGCTCGCTTTGCGCGGCATCGCAGGCTACTCTTCCCGTCATCGCCTTTGGTATGGTATAATTATACTACCATTTTCCCCGTTTGTCAAGGGATTATGCGAAAAAAGTGGATTTTGTCAATAATCGAATACATCTGCGATAAACCTGAGTATACGGTAGTATTCGTCCGGATGGTAGATGTAGTAGTCGATAGCGGGGAAGTAATTCGGAAAATCTCCCTCGCCGTCGCTCTGTAAATGATATAAACAGAACGAATCCGAGGTTATCTCGCTGTAACGGTCGTTCCGGTAATCATTTAGGTCGACACTGCCCTCCATATAGGAACTTCGGTCAGTGTCAGTAAAATCAAATCGAATCGTAAATTTCTCGCCATTCTCGTCAGTGCTGTAATATGAATCCTCTATTATAACATATGTAGTTCCGTCAAAGCTGACCGTACCCGAAACGTTGATTTTTCCAAAGAGATTCCGTTTCAGTGTAATTTCATATTCAGCCGGTATCTGCCGCTCGTCATGACTGAAGCCGTCGTCCGACCATATCCCCTTGGCAAGCATAAGCGAAATCTCAAAGGTTTCGGAGCGTGTGTAGAAATACGCCGAAACCGCCGCGACTATCACCGCAAGCGCGGCAATGACCGCGGCTATTGCTTTTTTTCGAAAGCCGTTTCACACTTGGCATATCGCACCTCTCATACCGTCCGCTTGTCCCCGCGCGTGTATACGCGTGCGCACCTGCCCGCGGTCAGCCCTGACACGAGCATCAGCAGCGTTATCCCGCAGCCGATTATAGAATAAAACTTTATCCCCAGCAGTACCGGAAACAGCGACGCCGCCAGCGCGATTACCGAAAGCACGGTCATCACGCCGAAATACTTCCCCTCCGACTCGAAAACCGCGCCGTAAATCCAGAGCGTCAGTAAAACGCAGGACAAAATCGCCGTTATAAGCGGTCCGAAATTAGCGTAGCCGAATACGAGCGGGTCAAAATACGAATAGGTCTCGCGGATATAACCGCCGCCGGCTTCGGGAGCTACCGCAAAGCAGCATACCGCCCCCACAGGCAGAAGCTCGAGCGCGACCGCCGCCGCAAGACTGATTATTCCGCAAAGCCGGTGCTTGTTCATGGATTTTTCCGACACGTCAATCCCTCCGTCATTAGCAAAATCGATTTGAGACTTTCGACTGTCTGCCATACCAGCTCCGATACGCCAGTGTGAATCGGAGCTTTTTACATATAAGACGTGTCACCTCGCCCTTTTGTTCCCGATTTATTAAAATTAATACAATAAAAAATTAGGAGTGCGCGGTATTTTGCGCACTCCCGAAAGCTCTACTTTTTCATAGCAGTCTCGACCGCTTCGTATATCGAGCGGCGCACCTCGTCAAAGCGCGCGCTGTCGGTCGTGTATTGCGTCAGCGACGGCGTGATTTCGGCGATCTTTTCGGCTACCCAATCATCGCCGTACAGTCTGGCCGCCATTGCGAGCAGCTCGAAGTCTTCGACTCCGTCGCGTATCGCCGCGAGCCGCAGCGACGGACATCCGCCGTCCGCACCGACGATATTGCCGTTGTATAACAGCGAACCGTCGCCGTATACGTCGGGCGAGAGCTGCTTGACCGTAGCCATATCGCCCCACGGGTCGCTTGTCCCGTTCCAGTAGTTCGCGCCCCAGTAAAGAAAGCCGTCGACGTCGTGCGCGTATTGCTGCCAGAACAGGATCCGGTGCTGAACCCCGAGCTGGTCGACAAACAGATTGTTGTACGGGTCGCCCGGCTCCCAGCAGACATACCACCAGACCTTGTCGCCCGCCGCCTTGCGCTCTGCCATGCGCTCGCCGTACGACGGGTACTTCTCGAGCTGCGCCTCCGAGTAGACATTCGACGTCACATACATATAGCTCTTCGGACACCATAACGTCGTCTTGCCGGTCATGAATCCGATCTGGTCGGTGTTGTTGTCGTAGTCGATGTTGCGGAAGAAGGGCGTGCAGACCTTGACCTCGGGTGCGATTTTATTGAGCCGCTCGCACAATGACGCGAGCGTGTCGAGCATCTCGCGGCTCGTCGGCTCGTCGAGCGGGTAGAAATACGCCTTGTCGAGCCACTCGGGGTTCGATTTGAGCTTATCGTATATCGCCTCGAGCCGCGCGTCGTCGCCGTCGCAGGTCGGCACGCGGAACGAGGTCACACGCGGATTGCTCATATATTCGTCGGCGCGCTCGTCGAGTATGTCGTAAGGCAGGTCGTAGGCCGTGACCTTGTATTCGAGCATCAGGTCGTAGTAAGCCTTGTACAGCCGGTCGATCTCGTCCGGGTCGCTGACATTGTGCTTCGCCGCAATTGAATCCTTGTACAGTCCGACCGCGGTCGCGCAGGAGAGCGTATCGGGCAGCGCGAAGTCCATGACATGGACGTTGACCGTGCAGCTGTACAGCACCTCGTCCTTGTCCTTCAGCGTAAAGCTATAGCTGTAGTCTCCGGCAGTAGTCTCATTGTCAGACGTAAAGCGCAGATACAGAACCGCGTTGCGGTCGGCGAGCAGCGTCAGCTTACCGCTGAACGGCGCGAGCGCGTCGGGCAGGTAGTCGTCTTTGACCGAGACGAACGACTCCTTGTATATTGTCAGCTCGGGTGCGCCGTCGTCCGACGCCGCTTCGAGCGAAAGACTGCCGTACCGCTTATCAGCACACAGCGCGAGCTGGCAGCCCTCCGCCTCGTTCTTTGCCATATACAGATTGTAGACATCAGCGCTGTCCCGCGGCAGCTCGCCCGACTCGGACAGCTTGTCATAGCCGTTATACAGCCAACCTTTTACACTGTTCATTTTCTCATCCTCCTCATAAATCTGATTCGTCTCGTTCCCGCCGCTATCGGCATCAGTGACGGTATCATTTTCAGCCTCCCCGCCGCAGCCCGACATCGACAGAAATATACACGCGAGCGCGGCGGTCAATATGCCGCGCAGCATATATTTTATACCGCGCATAAAATAATCAATTGTCCGCGTTCTTTTCATAGGCTTCGAGTATCTTGTCAAGCTCCAACTGCGCCGCCGCCTCGCTTGACGCGTAGGTGCTGGCGAAATCGTTCGAATTTGCCGCGACGAGCGTCCGGAACATCCACGGCATTCCGGGTATGTTCGACGAGAACAGTGTGCAGAAGTCGAAGTTCCTGCCCGAGATGAGCAGGTCGATCATTTCGATCGACTCCTCGTCGCGCGAGAATTTGTCCTGCAGTGCCTGCTTGTAGTAGGTCGGGTAGAGCGTCTTGTAGGACTCGATATTCATAGCCTCGGTTATGATCGACACCATCTCCGGGTCGGACACAGTCACCGGTATGCCGAGCACCGAGTAATTGTCCATGGCTCCGGTCATGTATTTTTCCTGACTCTCGTCCCACTTCGGATAGGGCAGAATGCTGTAGTCGTCGTTCATGACGCGGAAGGTCGAGAACGCGTTTTCAAGATATGTCGTCGTGAACAGCGCGTTGCCGTCCTTGAACATTGTTATAGGAGAGCCGGCGTCCTCGGGGATATACGAGCCCTCGCCGCCCCAGTAGAGCTGGTTTATCTTTTCGACCGCCTCGATGGTCTTGGGCGTGTTCAGCGTCAGCTGCGGCACGCCGTTCTTGTCAGCCGAGATTATCGAGATGTCGAACGCGAACGGGTAGACGTCAAGGTTCGTGTACTTCTCGGCGGTGAAGCCATAGAAGTCGCCCGAGTCGCGCACCGTGTCTCCGTTCACGTCCGAGTAGACGTCGCGGGTCATCTCGATGAATTTGTCGATGATCCATTCACCGTTTCGAATCGTGTCGTAGATCGTCTCGGTGTAGCCGTAGTCCTCGCCTATCGTGCGGTTAAAGAACACGCCGTAGGTCAGCTTCAGGGTCGACAGGCAAGTGTCGCCGACCGCGGTGTAGATAGCGTCGCCGACCTGGAATTTCTCGTTGATACCGTTGATCCACCAGGGCTTCGACAGATCGGTATGCGGCATATTCAGCCAGTTCAGAAAACAGCCCTCGGTGACGAGCGGACCGGTCGTAAACACATATGTCGCGGCAAGGTCGAACGCGTCGTCGGCAGCCATAATGCTCTGTCTGACCGAGTTCACGTGTTCGTATCCGTCCGCGCTGTCGGTTATGACAGGGACAATTTCGATATTGAAACGCTCCTCAATCCGCTGATTGCGCTCATACAGCGCGTCGTTGAGGATATCGCCGTCGGTCTCCTCGGTGTCGATTTCGTACAGCGTGCCTTTCTTTGTCGATATGCGGAACTGCATACCGTCGTAGTCCTTTTCGGGCAGGTCGTCGGCTATCAGCGCGCGGGCTTCAAGCTCGGACAGCTCCTCGGTGTCACTGACTTCGGACGCGGTCGCGGTCGTATCGGTCGAGCCGCTGTCATCCGACTCCTGCGCACAGGAAGAACTTGCGATTGCGAGCAACAATATCGCGGGCAGCAGTGATGTGTATCGGTGCTTTTTCATTTTCGGATCCCCTCTTTCCAAGATAATGTTATCAATGTGTTAACATCTTGTATATAACATTATATCACACCTCCTCTGTCAATTGGTTAACTATTTGTGAACAGTGCGGCTGTTCGCAGCATATATTTAAGCTCCTAACAACTGACGCAAAACCGCAATATTCAGCTAACATAAAAATGGAGCTCCTTAAAAAGGAGCTCCAAATAAATATTATGCTGTAAATTTGCGGCAGATGATTATTAAATTATAATGATATCTGCTTCAAAAGTCACGCCTTGTAGTTCGGCAGATACGCGCCGAGCTTGTGCAGCCGCTTCTGCACCTCGTGAATGTCGACATTGTGTATATCGTCGCTGTGCGCGTCGCACTGTACCGCCGCCGCGATTCCGGCAGCCTGACCGGTGATGTAGCAGCCCGGCATGACTCTGACCGACGACTGCATATAGCGATCGGTACTGATGCAGCGTCCGGCGCACAGCAGATTGCGTATACCCTTGACCGCGAGCGAGCGGTAGGGGATTCCGTAGTTCTCGCCCTGCTTTAAGCGCATAGATGAGTGCTCCGAGTGGAATTTCTCGTAGCCCGCCTTGTCGTTGGTCGGAGAGTGGATGTCGATCGGGTAGCAGTAGCGACCGATTTCGTCGTCAAACGACGACTTGTTCTGGAAGGTGTCGACCTCGAGTCGCAAGTCGCAGACCACGCGGCGGCTCTCGCGGATTCCGAGATAGGAGGCCGAATATACAAGCTCCATGTCCTCGTAGCCGGTGAGATACTCGCGGTAGTATTTGCGGTATTCGAGCAGCTGACGTCTCGCCTTGACGATGCCCTCGGTCAGCGACGCCGCGTCGCAGCCGTTGATGTCGTAGATGTGTCCGGCGTTCGAGCCGCCGATACCGTTCGGCACCGGCTTGCCGTCCGCGTCCTTAGTCTGGTCGGCGAGCGACCACATACCCGGAAGATGTCTGTCCTCATTCGTGAATACATTGTCGGCGAACGCCGCGTCGAGATTTCGGCTGTCCGGGCGCTGGACGCGCGTCCAGTCGATTCCGCTCCAGATTCCGCACAGAGTCGTCGCCATGACCTTGCCGTTCTCGTCGCCGTATTCGATGTCGGCTCCGGCATAAGCCGCGAGGTCTCCATCGCCGGTGCAGTCTATGTATATCTTCGCCTTGACCGCGAATATCGAGCCTTTCGCGGCGCAGATAACATACTTTATCTGCCCGTCCTCGACCACGGCGTCGATTATATTCGTGTGGAATATGTACTTCGCGCCCGATTTTTCGACCATATCGTCGTATATCAGCTTGAGCGTCTCGACCGGAATCGAGCTGGGGCAGAAGCGCTTGTAGCGCTCGGGCGACTCGACCTTGAGCCGGTCGAATATCTCCTTGCCGATTCCGTCGGCGCAGAAGTTGATTCCGTCGCCGAAGCACATATACGCCGGTATCAGCATCGTCACCGCCGCGCCGCCGAACGCCGAGAAGCTCTCGGCTACGAATACCGACCGCCCCTCGCGCGCGCAGCTGACCGCCGCCGCGACTCCGGCAGGTCCGCCGCCGGCGATGAATACGTCGACGTCATATTTTATCTCTATCGATTTTGTGTAATTCAGCTCCATGGCAATGTGTCCTTTCAAAATTGTAAAACCACATCAGGTTTTATGAATTTTACAATAACATTATACACTAAACTAAACCAGATTTCAACCCATACACACAATTTTTAATAATTTTGCTCGTATAGTCCATGCAACTAAGATGATACAGACTGCATGACTCCCGAGATTCCGCAGTCAATTCAGATGTGTTGAATAACCGCAATACCACACGGCAAAAACAGAAACCGCGGCGGAAAACAATTCTCCGCCGCGTAATAACTCTGTTATAAGAGCTCCTCGCCGCGTATAAATACCCGACTTACCTTGACTTCTTCGTCGAACATCACAATGTCCGCGTCATAGCCGACCTCGAGTCTGCCCTTGTTCCGACAGCCGATCAGCTTCGCCGGAGTCTCGGACGCCATTTTTACCGCGTCGGTGAGCGTTATACCGGAGGCGAGTATGTTCCGCACCAATCGGTCGGTCGTAGCGACGCTGCCCGCGAACGCGTCGCGCGTCGGCAGCCACGCCACTCCCTGCTCGATTATCGCCGGCTGTCCGTTTTGCTTGCTGCCGAGCAGAGTCTCCGAGCCGTCGGGCAGTCCCGCTCCGCGCATAGCGTCGGTGATCAGCGCGGTCCGATCTGCGCCTTTGATTTTGTATACCAGAGCCAAGATCTCGTGCGGCAGGTGCATACCGTCGGCTATCACCTCGACCGTGATGTCGTCGCAGAGGAACGCCCCCTCGACCGCTCCGGCTACGCGTATACCGGCTATCCGCTCGACGCCCTTCATTCCGGAGTAGAGGTGCGTCATGTGCGTGTAGCCCTGCCTTGCGGCTTCGAGCATCTGACGGCAGTCGGCGTCGGTGTGACCCGCGCTCGCCAGAATTCCCCGCCGCTTCAGCTCACCGACGAACTCCCAGCCTGAGTCGAGCTCGGGCGCGGCGCTCCAACGCACGATGTCCGGGCAGGCGTCGAGCAGGCGTATATATTCGTCAGGCCGCGGCGGGTGTATGTACTTCGGGTCCTGCGCGCCCCGCTGCGAGTAGGCGAAATAGGGTCCCTCGAGGTGCAGACCGATGAAATCAGAGCCGGTGACCTTGGTCTGCGCTTCGGTTTTGACCCGCTTGTACGCTTCGATCACCTCGAGCGTCTCGTCGAGGTCGCCCGACAGCGTCGTCGGACACATCGCGGTCGTGCCGTGACGCGCGTGGAACGCCGCTATACGCCGAAACGCCTCGTCGCTGCCGTCCATGAAGTCATATCCATCGCCGCCGTGCAGGTGCAGGTCGATGAAGCCCGCGCTGACGAACTGACCGCCCGCGTCGATTATCCGCTCGGCGAAGCTGCCCTGTGGCAGTATCCTGTCGTCAAAGCAAATCGGGTCGTCGGATATCCTACCGCCGTCAACCACACGCGCGTTGATGATTTTTGTTATCATATGCTATATCTGTATTACCGCTGTCACTCGTCGACCGAGTCAAAAGAGTATCGGCAGCGGATTGTCGATGTGAGCCTGCTCGGACAGCTTAATCTGGAGCATTGACTGCCACGGCTCGATCTCCGGCTTGCGTCCCTCAAACAGGCAGCGATATACCATGTCGTAGTAACGCGACGTGCCGACGTCGAACGCGCTGCCCTCGATTTTGATGTTCTCCTCGTGCCAAGTGAGCTTCTCGGAGCAGTATATCGGCTGTCCCTTGTCTCCGCGGAGCGGTTCGAGTATCAGCGGGCGCGCAGGCTCGTCTGCCGGAATGTAGTACTTGTAGTCGATATTCGTCATCGAAGCCTTGAGTGAGCCGTGCTCGGCTTGGATGTGGTAGACAAACGGCACATACGCGTCGCAGCTCGAAATTTCGATATCGATGAGCGGCTTGTTCGGAGCGGTCACGAGCAGCTTTACATAGTCCTCGGCGTCTCCCGAGACATTAAGCTTGTCGAACTTTGAGTAGATTAGCCGCACATTTTCGTCGAAGCCCAGCAGGTCGAGCGCTTGATCGAGCGGGTGAGGTCCGGTGTTGTAGAGGCTGCCGCCGCCGAAACGCTGTGAGGTCTGCCAGTCCCAGCGGCGCGAGAAGCCGCCGAAGCGAATCGATATCTGCACAATTCGTCCGAGGACTCCCGAGTCGACGACCTCGCGTATCTTCGTATAGTAGGGCGCGAAGCGCGACTGCTGGAACACGAACAGCTTACAGCTGTGCTTCTCGGCGGTTTCGATCATATCCTTACAGTCCGCATATCTCATGGCGAACGGCTTTTCAACCAGTACGTTAAAGCCATGTGACAAAAGGTCGAGCGTTAACGGATAATGTTCAAACGAGAATGTCGAGTTTACGACAATATCAATGTCGTCACGTGAAAACAGCTCGTGATAATCCTCATAAGTGTCGCAGCCGAACTCGCCCGCCGCGCGCTCGCGCCGGTCGGCGATTTTATCGACGACGGCGATGACCTTATAGCGTCCCGAGTCGTCGCCTGACAGGAACTTGCTGTGAATATCGTGTCCGCTGCGCCCCTGTCCGATTATTGCTATGCGCATTTGTTGCATTTTGTTTCACTCCTTGTCGGTTGTGTAATTTTATAACTGTATATAATTATATAATTATATAATTATTCAAGCAGCTCGTCATACTGCTCGCACAATTTTTCGAGCTGCGCCTGTGCGGATTCATAATTTGACGCAAACAGTGACGCGACATCGCTCTTTTTATCCTTTACCATATTTTCAAACGTGACTTTGAAATTCATGATGTTCGCATAAAGACCGATATCATATACCTTGCTGTCGAATATTATGTCGAGCATTTCCTTTGAATCGTCGTCGCGTACGATTTTGCCGTTGAGCAGAGTGTCATAAAACGCCGGCTTGACGCTGCCGACCGATTCGACGCAGAGCGCCTCGAGTATCAGTCCCGCCATATCCGAATCGGCAGTCACAGGGATGCTTATAACATTGCAAAGCACTGCCGGCAGCGAATAATAACGCTCCTGATCGTCGCTCATCTTAGGGAACGGAAGTATTCCGAAGTTGACTTCGAGAGTACGTATGTCGCGCGGCACAGGTTCGAGCGCGGTCGAACGGAAGAGCGCGCCGCCGTTTGCGAACCACGCGGTCGCTGCCGGCCAGGAGTTGCCGTTTTCGACGACATATGGATTTGCCATACAGGTTTTAGACGCGTCCAGCGCAATGTCTATCGCTTTCTGCGCCATGTTTATTCCCTTTTCGTGATTAAAGGCAAGCCGAAGTCCGCCGTCCTCCGTTTTTTCGGTGATTTTACCGCCGCCGGCAAAGAACATCATATATGACACGCCGTATTCGGTAAAGAAGCCCCAGCGGTCGTCATAGTCCATAACAGCGTCGCCGTTGACGTCATGGTTGACATTGGTTATATACTCGTTAAGCCGGTCAACCGTCCAGCTTCCGTCGAGCACATACTGATACGGATATTCGAGATTCAGCTCATCGCACATATCCTTGTTGAACAGAATCACGAATATGCGCGTGTCAGCCGATGGCGAAACGTCGCCGTTCAGCACGTACAGCGAATCTCTGTAAGTCAACCCCTCGATAAGGTTCTGATCCCACCATTCGTTGTCAAGCGAAAGGTTATTGACGTCATAAAAATTTGTAAGCATACCTTCCTGCGAGAGCGGAACCAGCTGTGTCAGCTGCGCGAAGAAAAGCGAATACGCGTTGTCTCCGGCGGCAATCGAATTTTTAGCGTCGTTGGCAAATGTCGACGATTCAATGACCGATATATTGATATTATACAGCTCCTCGATTTTGCGGTTGCGGTTGAATATCGCGTCATTCAGCGAATCGCCGTTCAATTCGGCGACGTCGAGCTTATGCCAGGTGTTGTCATACGAATCCTTGTTTGCGAAGATTGTAAAGTCAATACCGCCGTAATCGACCCGTTCGAGTCCGGACGATTCCCAATTAATGACGCCGGCAGTCGTTTCATCCGGTTCGGCGGCAGCTGATTCAGTCTGGGTAATGTCGGTATTTGCAGCATTACCGCAGGCGGTTAGAATTCCGGACAACAACGTGAATATCAGCGTGTGGCAGAGAATATTTCTGTGACTTTGCATTGGGCATTACCTCCTTGATATGAATCGCTATTTAGCCGATTGAAAAAGTCGAAAAAGTCAATCGGCACGGTGCTTTATTAACAGAAATACAACTGATTTTTCTCCGATTTTGCGGTATAATTAAGTTATCA
>CAJFKR010000003.1 GCA_904386005.1 Candidatus Flemingiibacterium merdigallinarum | reverse complement strand
GCGCAAGTAAGAATGAGATCTTTCTTTTCATCAATTTTCCTCCATCACATTAATTCATAACCCAAATAGCGTAATTATGTTCAAAACTTTGTTTCGTCATTAATATTAATTATAATATATTTTTGTTTCATAATATTTGATATTTTATAAATTTATTTTGACATTGTTTCTATAAATACAAAAATAACCCCTTGCGTTTTCGCAAAGAGGTTATTTTGATCAGATTCAAAACTCCACGGACTCGGCGGTCAGGCTGTCGAGGTCGACAAGATACAACTTCTTTTCGTAAGTATCGGGAATTATGATTCTGCTTCCGTCGTATTTTATCTGCATCTGCACATTGCCGTCGAAATCAGCCGCGTATAACATTGCCGGTGCGCCATTAGTGCCGTGTACAATATACAGAACACAGTCGTCATACAACGCGAAGAGGGCAGTGCCGTCCGGCATTTGCAGCTTCGTCTCATCGTCGAGCCACAGCAGAAAGGCTTCATTGTCTGATTTGCACGCGAATATTCCGGCGTCGGAATTCAATAGGTAATTGTTATCGTTTACCGAACCTATACCGCCAGCCAAAGTGAACAAAGAATAACTCTTATTTTGATATTCGAGCTTGTGTATCACATTCCCATCGTCCTGCTCGATGACAATAATCCAGCCGTTCAGCTTATTTCCGTCAAACAACGGCACATCGAACGAACCTTCATATACCGCCTCGCTGTCTTCAATCGAATATACCGCGGTTGTTCCGAAAACATTCGTGGTATAGAGCTCCGCTCCGCCGTCGTAGCCGACCTCAAAGCTGCGCAGCGGAAATTGCTCGGAATCCAGCTCGTTCAAGTCACACCATACACTGCCGTCCGCGCGGATAATTCTGTCCTGCGACAGCTGATATATAAGCAGCTCATCTCCGTATGCCGACACCGCAGTCGCTTCGTCACAGCAAACACTGACTTCACCTGTAGCTTTATCGAGCAAATATGCCTTACTGTCGTTCGCGATAAACACAGCGCTGTCTGGAACATCGCAGTAACTATAATACTCGGTGACAGCTCTTCGCGGCGTGCCAATTATTTCCTCCTCGCCGCACCCGATAATGCTTACCGCTATCGCGAGCGTCATTATTATTAGGACAATTTGACCGAACATTCAATCCACCTCCAGCGTTTTTTTGTCTGTGATTACAGTATATCATATCAAGCTCGATTTGTCAATATCGATTATCACATAAAATAAAAAATCGCGCCGACGGCATATTTACATATGCCGGCGGCGCGTCTATTTCCTCGGAAATCCGGGAAATTATTCAGCCTTTGCGGTCTCGGCTTCAGCAGCCTTGTCGTCTGCTTCTGTCTTTTTGTCGGCTTTCTTGTCAGCCTTTTCGTCCTTTTTGATATTGTCAAACTTAGTCAGCTTGATAAGCGCCATTTCAGCGGCGTCGCCGCGGCGCGGTCCGAGCTTGTAAATCTGAGTATATCCGCCGTTTGTGTCAGCGTAGTCGGGAGCGATTACGTCGAACAGCTTCTTGACGACATCCTCTTTCGTGATGAAAGCCATAGCTGCGCGGCGGGATGCGAGTGTATTTGTCTTGCCGAGTGTGATCATGTTCTCCGCGAGACTGCGAACTTCCTTGGCACGGGTCAAGGTCGTTTCAATGCAGCCGTTTTCGAGAAGATACGTCACCATTCCTCTGAGCATAGCTTTTCTGTGCGCGGTGGTTCTGCCGAGCTTTCTGGTTCCGGGCATCGGAATTCCCTCCTTTTGCGGTTTTTGTTAGTATGTCAGTCGAGGACACCGGTCGTTACTACGCATATCGAGCTTTGATATGCCGTCCGGTTTATTCCTCTTCCTTCTTCAAATCAAGACCCAAAGAGTGCAGTTTCTGAATTACCTCTTCGAGTGATTTCTTACCGAGGTTGCGGACCTTAATCATGTCCTCCTCGGTGCGGTTGGTAAGATCTTCAACCGTGTCGATGCCGGCGCGCTTCAAGCAGTTGAAGCTGCGTACCGACATGTCAAGCTCCTCAATGGTCATCTCAAGAACTTTTTCTTTGATTGTCTCTTCACGCTCAACCATGATTTCCGCCTTCTTTGCCTCATCCGAAAGATCGACAAAGAGGTTGAGATGCTCGTTGAGTATCTTGGCGCCAAGCGATATGGCTTCCTTAGCTGAAATTGTACCGTTGGTTAAAACCTCAAGCGTTAATTTATCGTAATCGGTGCTGCTTCCGACACGCGTGTTCTCGACTGTATAATTTACGTTGTAGACCGGGGTGTAGATCGAGTCGGTGTAGATGAGTCCGATGACAGAGGGGTTATTCTGCTTGTTTTTCTCCTGGGATACATATCCTCTGCCATGGTCGAAGGTCAGCTCCATATAGAAGCGCGTGCCCTCGCTGACAGTTGCGATATGGTGGTCGGGATTAAGGATCTCGATATCAGCGTCCTGCTTGATATCCCCCGCGGTCACATTAGCCTGTCCGTTGATGTCTATAGTCACAGTCTTCGGACCGCTCGTGTGCAGCTTCGCGGTGATCCCCTTGACGTTCAGCACAATTTCGGTAACGTCCTCCTTGACACCCGGTATAGTGGATATCTCATGAAGTACGCCGTCAATCTTAATGCTTACAACCGCGACACCCGGGAGCGAGCTCAGAAGAACTCTGCGCAGCGAATTGCCGAGAGTAATGCCGTAACCGCGCTCCAAAGGCTCGATGATAAACTTACCGCTCTTGCCGTCTTCGCTTAAATTAACGGTCGCAATATTGGGCTTCTCTATTTCTATCAACTAATAACCCTCCTTATTACATAAACACAGCCTTGTTGACGTTGTGGTATATCGGAGGCTGCTATTACTTAGAATACAATTCAACTATGAGCTGTTCCTCGAACGGGAAGTCTACGTCATCGCGAGCCGGTATAGCCGCGACCTTGGCGACAGCGTTTGTCTTGTCAACCTCAAGCCACTTCGGAGTGAGCTTCGTCTGCATGGATTCGATAAGTCCCTTGATCTTCTCGGAGGACTTGCTGTTCTCATTAACAGTTATCTCATCGCCGACATTGAGTATGATGGACGGGATATTTGCCTTTTTGCCGTTGAGTCTGAAGTGGTTGTGACGAACGAGCTGACGAGCTTCCTTGCGGCTCTCTGCCATACCCATTCTGTAAACCACGTTGTCGAGTCTGCGCTCAAGCAGCGAGAGCAGGTTTTCGCCCGACATACCCTCTTTCTTGTCCGCAATGTTGAAGTAGGTGTGGAACTGCTTCTCGGGCACGCCGTAGAATCTCTTTGCCTTCTGCTTCTCGCGGAGCTGCATACCATATTCACCGATCTTCTTGCGGTCCGCGCCATGCTGACCGGGAGCGAGCGACTTCTCTCTCGTTGTGATCGCGCACTTAGACGACAGGCAGCGATCACCCTTTAAGAACAGCTTGCAGCCTTCTCTGCGGCAGAGTCTGCAAGAAGAACCTGTATATCTTGCCATTTTAATTTACCTCCTTTTGTAATCCGATTAAACGCGGCGGCGTTTCGGAGGACGGCAGCCGTTGTGAGGAATCGGCGTTACGTCCTTGATGAGGCTGATGTCGAGACCGGTTGCCTGAAGCGCGCGGATAGCGGCTTCACGTCCCGCGCCCGGACCCTTTACATAAACCTCTACGGTTTTCATACCGTGTTCCATTGCAGCTCTCGCTGCGGTTTCAGCTGCCATCTGAGCTGCGTAAGGAGTGGATTTTCTCGAACCCTTGAATCCGAGCTCTCCGGCTGAAGCCCACGATACGGCATTTCCCGCTACATCGGAAATGGTTACGATAGTGTTGTTGAAGGTTGCGCGAATGTGTGCGGCGCCCTTTTCGATATTCTTGCGCTCGCGGCGTTTCTTGACAACCTTTTTGGCGGTAGCCTGTGCTTTTGCCATCTTCTGGTCACTCCTTACTTCTTCTTATTCGCTATGGTCTTAGCGGGACCCTTTCTGGTTCTCGCGTTAGTCTTGGTTCTTTGTCCTCTTACGGGCAGACCCTTTCTGTGTCTGATACCACGGTAGCAGTTGATTTCGATCATGCGCTTGATGTCGAGCGCGACATCACGGCGAAGGTCACCCTCAACGTGATAGTTCTTTTCGATCTCTTCTCTTAACTTGGCGGTATCCTCTTCGGTAAGGTCCTTCGCGCGCTTGTCGGGATCGATGCCAGTTGCGGCAAGGATGTCCTTCGAGCTCTTGAGGCCGATACCGTAGATATAGGTGAGAGCGATTTCTACTCTCTTGTTGTTCGGAATATCAACACCGGCAATACGTGCCATTCGTTAGTTCACCCCTTCTTTAATGGTTGCAATTAGGTATGTCACTTTAACCCTGTCTCTGCTTGTGCTTCGGGTTCTCACAGATAACCATGACATGACCTTTTCTCTTGATGATCTTGCACTTGTCGCAGATCTTCTTAACGGATGGTTTTACTTTCATGTGTTCACCATGCCTTTCTCACAATTAAGCGACCGTCACAATGTGACGAGGTTTCATACGTGTCGGAGATTTATTTCGCTCTCCATGTGATTCTGCCCTTAGTCAGGTCGTACACCGTGACCTCAACGGTCACCTTGTCGCCCGGCAGAATCTTGATGAAGTTCATTCTGAGCTTGCCTGAAATGTGCGCGGTTATAATGTGCTTGTTCGGAAGCTCAACCTTGAATACGGCGTTAGGCAGAGCCTCGATAACCGTACCCTCAAATTCTACAACGTCATCCTTTGGCAGAAAAATCCCTCCTTAGATAAATTGACTAATCGACTTTCGTCAAGACTATGACCCCGTTATCGGTGATTGCTATCGTATGCTCATAATGAGCCGACAGCGAGCCGTCGGCGGTCACTACTGTCCATTTGTCCTTGAGTTCGTTTACATCGGGTCCTCCGATATTGACCATCGGCTCGACCGCGATTGTCATACCGGCACAGAGTCTGACTCCACGGCCGCGCGTCCCGAAGTTCGGAACATCGGGTGCCTCGTGCAGCTCTTCGCCGACTCCGTGACCGACATATCGTCTGACCACCGAAAAGCCGAAGCTCTCGACATAAGACTGCACCGCAAAACCAATGTCACCGACACGGTTTCCAGGCTTCGCTTCGGCGATGCCTCGCCAGAAGCTCTCCTTTGTCACCTCGATGAGACGCGACGCCTCATCGCTGACATGACCTACCGGAAAAGTGTTTGCGCTGTCCCCGTGAAATCCCTTGTAATAGGCGCCGACATCGATTTTTACGATGTCTCCCTCTTCAATCACTCTGGAACCGGGAATTCCGTGTATGACCTGATCGTTTATACTGATGCAGGCACTTCCGGGGAAACCCGCGTAACCGAGAAACGACGGCTTCGCGCCGCAGCTCTCAATGTGGCGGCGGATTATGGTGTCAAGGTGCTTTGTCGTGACGCCGGGCTTAACAGCCTCGCCGGCGAGCAGCAGCGCTTCACCGGTGATCCGTCCGGCTTCCTTCATCAGCTTGATCTGTTCGGAATTCTTCACAGAAATCATGATTATCTGCCTTGCCTTTTTGCTTCAATCACGCCAAGCGTCAGCGCGGTGGTATCCGCAACTTCCTCCTGACCGATTACGGTTTCGAGCACTCCGAGCTTCGAATAGAATTCTATCAGCGGCTCGGTCTGCTCATGATAGGTTTTGAGTCGTGACAACACGACTTCAGGAGCGTCGTCCTTGCGAATTTGCAGCTCGTTTTCGCATTTTTCGCAAATATCGCCCTTATTTGACGGATTGTATTTCGTATGGTAGGACGCTCCGCATCTCGAGCAGACGCGTCTTCCGGACATTCTCTCCACAATCTTCTCGTCCGGAACGTCAATATTTATCACAAGATCAATCTTGACGCCCATGTTGTCAAGTGCTTCGGCCTGCGGCACGGTTCTCGGGAAACCGTCGAGAATGAAACCGTTTTTACAGTCATCCATCGCCAGTCTCTCTTTGATTATACCAATCACGACCTCGTCGGGCACCAGCGCGCCCGATTCGGTGTACGACTTTGCCGCCTTGCCCATTTCGGTCTGATTTTTGATTGCTTCTCTTATGATCGCGCCCGTCGATATCGCAGGAAGAGAATATTTTTCGGAAACTATCTCAGCCTGTGTGCCTTTACCGGCGCCGGGTGCGCCAAGGAAAATCATTTTCATTAATAAACCATTCTCCATTAATCCTCCCGCGCCCCTCGGTGAAGCGGCGCTTCACCGACAAGGTCGGGATATCTTATTCAAGGAAACCTTTGTAGTGGCGCATAGTCATCTGAGCCTCGATCTCACGCGCGGTTTCAAGCGCGACGCCGACGACTATTATGATCGACGTGCCCGCGAACGCGATGCCGGAGATCGTGTTGCCGGAGATGATGTTTGCCGCCAGCGGGAGCACCGCAATTACCGCGAGGAAGAACGCGCCCATGAGCGTGATCTTATTTAGTACCTTCGTGATATAATCCGCGGTGGGTTTACCGGGACGTATGCCCGGGATGAATCCGCCGTTCTTCTTTAAGTTGTTCGATACCTCAATCGGATTGAACGAGATTGCGATATAGAAATACGAGAAGAACACAATCAGCACAAAGAACAGCACTACATACAGCCATGAGGTATAAGCGAAGAGCTGCTGGAATCCATACCAGAACGTACCCTCCTCAGGCGTCGGGAACAGCATTGCTATTGTGCTCGGAAGAGCGAGGATCGAGTTTGCGAAGATTATCGGCATGACGCCGGTCATATTGAGCTTGAGCGGAAGCGTAGAGCTCTGACCGCCATACATCTTTCTGCCGACCACACGCTTCGCGTACTGAATCGGGAGGCGTCTTTCGGAATTCGTGATAAATACGATAAATACAACCATGAAAAGACCGATAAGAACGCTTAGAATCGCGGTGATGACACCTGCGACCGTGCCGCTTGTGATATAGGAGATAAGCGACGCTATGATCGTAGGACCTGAAGAAACGATGTTTGAAAAGAGAATAATCGAAATACCGTTGCCGATACCGTTCTCATTGATTTTCTCGCCGAGCCACATGATGAGCGACGAACCCGCGGTGTAGCAGGCGATGATTACAATAGCGGCGAATACGCCGTTGTCAAGCAGGACGCCGATGTTACGGATATACATATAATAGCCGTAAGCGGTGATGAGTCCGAGCGCGACCGTGACATAACGCGTAATCTGCGTGATCTTTTTTCTGCCGTCCTCTTCCTTAGCAAGATTTTCAAGCGCGGGAATAGCCGTAGTCAACAGCTGCATGATAATCGACGCGTTGATGTACGGTGAAATCGACAGCGCGAACAGGGTCGCGCGCGAGAAGGCCGTACCTGACAGTATGCTCATATACTGAAAGATAGAACCGTCTCCATAGCTCATAATGTAATTCATCGCGTCCGCGCTGATATACGGAACGGGGATGACCGCGCCGATACGGTACAGCACGACGATAAATACCACATAGAGCATCTTTTTTCGGAGCTCAGGGAGCGAAAAGGCGTTCCTAAGTGTCTTGAACAACTTAGATCACCTCTGTCTTTCCGCCCGCTGCTTCTATCTTTTCCTTCGCAGTTGTCGAAAAGACTGATGCTTCAACGGTAAGCTTCTTTGAGATTTCTCCGTTGCCTAACACTTTAAGTCCATCATTAGCCTTACGAATAATGCCTTTTTCCATCAGAGCGGCGAGGTTAACGACGTCGCCGTCCTCAAATACATTGAGAGCGTCCACATTGACGATTGAGTATACAGTCGCGAACTTGTTGTGGAAGCCTCTCTTCGGATGCTTTCTGTAAAGCGGGAGCTGACCGCCTTCGAATCCGATTCTGACACCGCCGCCCGAGCGAGCGTTCTGACCCTTATGTCCCTTACCGGCAGTCTTGCCGTTTCCGGAACCGGTGCCTCTGCCGCGGCGCCAGTTGTTTTTGACCGAGCCTTCAGCGGGTGAAAGTTCATGGAGCTTCATAGGTTTTTCCTCCTTATACTGAATTTTTAAAGCCTTTTTAGACGTTTTCCTTCTTTACAAGGTGAGAAATAACCTTAACCTTGCCGCCGAGAACTGCATCATCGGCATGGATAATCGAATCGCCTACTCTTTTGAGTCCGAGCGAAGCCGCCGTAGCCTTTTGGTTGGGCTTTGCGCCGATAAGGCTCTTTACAAGTGTTACCTTTACGTTTGCCATCTTATAAAGCCTCCTTATTTCGTGACGGCTTCACGGCTGAGTCCGCGCATCTGTGCGACTTCCTCAGCGTTGCGAAGCGTCTTGAGTCCCTCAAACGTAGCTTTGATTACGTTTACCGGGTTGTTCGAACGCAGGCACTTGGTACGGATATTCTTGATTCCGGCTTTCTCAACTACGGCACGAACCGCGCCGCCGGCGATAACGCCGGTACCAGGTGCGGCCGGCTTCAGAAGAACCTTGCCCGCGCCGTACTCGCCGAGAACCTCGTGCGGGATCGTGCTTCCCTTGAGCGAGACTTCGATCATGTTCTTCTTTGCGTCCTCGATACCCTTGCGGATAGCGTCCGGAACCTCGGCTGCCTTGCCGAGACCGTAGCCTACGTGACCATTGCCGTCGCCGACAACCATCAGCGCGGTAAATCTCATAATACGTCCGCCCTTAACCGTCTTGGAAACGCGCTTGATTGCGACTGGAGTTTCCGAAAGGTCGAGGGTCGACGGATCAAATTTCTGTTTTGCCATTTTGTTTGCCACACGGGCTTTTATAACAACCTTATAGATTGTTACCCGTTTTCCTCTCAGTTAATTAAAAATTTGGATGATTAATCATTCAAACCGTGTATAAACTGGTCTTAGCCGAACTATTTCAACCGAAATATTTCGGCTTTGCGGACTTAGAACTTAAGTCCGCCTTCTCTTGCACCCTCTGCAAGCTCCAATACACGACCGTGGTAAACGTATCCGCCTCTGTCGAAAACGACTTCGGAGATACCCTTTGCGACCGCGCGCTCGGCAATCAGCTTGCCGACCTTGCGCGCAGCTTCCTTGTTGCCGCCATAACCGAAATCCTTCTCAAGGGAGGAAGCGGATGCAAGCGTTACGCCCTTGACATCATCAATGACCTGTGCCTGGATGTTGTTAAGCGAACGATATACACAGAGACGCGGACGAGCTTCAGTGCCGGAGATCTTGGCTCTGACTCTCTTATGTCTCTTAAGGCGCTGTATATTACTGTCCTTTCTCGATACCATGCAAGTCCACTCCTTTCATTATTTACCGGTCTTTCCGGCTTTGCGGCGAATATGCTCGCCCTCATACTTGATACCCTTGCCGAGGTAGGGCTCGGGCGGTCTCTTTTCGCGGATCTGAGCCGCTATCTGACCGACAGTCTGCTTGTTGATGCCGCTGACAATAATTTCAGTCTGCGACGGAACGTCGAATTTGATGTCGTCGAACTCGTCGAACGTTATTGTGTGCGAGTAACCGAGGTTCAGAGTGAGCGTCTTTCCGCTCTTCTGAGCTCTGTAGCCAACGCCGTTGATTTCGAGCTTTTTCGAATAGCCATTGGTTACACCTATAACCATATTGTTGATAAGCGTACGGGTCAGGCCATGAATAGCACGATCTTCCTTCTCGTCTGTCGGACGAGCGACATTGATAGTACCGTTATCGACAGTTATCGACATTCTGGGGCTGAACGACTGAACAAGAGTACCCTTCGGTCCCTTGACGGTCAGAGTATTGCCGTCGCCAATCTTGACGTCAACACCTGCGGGAACGGCGATCGGCTTCTTTCCTATTCTTGACATTATTATCTCCTCCTGCCGATTACCATACAAAGGCGAGAACTTCACCGCCGACATGGCTCTCACGAGCTGCCTTGTCGGTCATGATGCCCTTGGAGGTAGAGATGATTGCGATACCGAGTCCGTTCATGACGCGCGGCATATCCTCGCAGTTGGCGTAGATACGGAGACCGGGCTTGGAAACTCTGCGCAGACCCTTGATGATCTTCGACTTGCCCTGTCCGTACTTAAGCGTGATGCGAATGATTCCCTGCTTGCCGTCCTCAATGACCTGATAGGACTTGATATAGCCCTCGGAAAGAAGAATGTCGGCAATTGCCTTCTTCATGTTGGACGCCGGAACGTCTACGGTCTGATGCTTAGCATCGTTTGCGTTTCTGATACGCGTGAGCATATCAGCGATTACGTCTGAAATTTGCATTTTATTATCCTCCTTTATGCAAGTACGCTATAACCCTTGCTGCCGCGATATGCGGCCTGCAGCCGGTGGTTAAGCTTATCGCTTCCTTCCGGCAAGATTGGAGCGATTTTTATTACTGATAATTTAGTCGGCTGCCAACCGGAAATCCGGTCGGAGCTTACCAGGATGCCTTTCTTACTCCGGGAATCTCGCCCTTGTAGGCAAGCTCACGGAAGCAGATACGGCAGATGCCGTACTTTCTTAAATAGCCGTGCGGACGGCCGCAGATTTTGCATCTGTTGTATTCACGGGTGGAGAATTTCTGCGGCTTCTGCTGCTTCAAAACCATTGATTTCTTTGCCATGACTTAATAACTCTCCTCCTTATTTCGCGAACGGCGCGCCCATCAATGTGAGCAGCTCTCTTGCTTCCTCGTCGGTATTTGCGGTGGTGACGAACGCGATGTCCATACCGCGGATCTTGTCGATCTTGTCATACTCGATTTCGGGGAATATCAGCTGCTCCTTGAGTCCGAGCGAATAGTTGCCGCGTCCGTCGAACGCGTTCGGGTTGATACCCTTGAAGTCGCGGACACGCGGCAGCGAGAAGTTGAAGAGTCTGTCCATGAACTCGTACATTCTGTCGCCGCGGAGAGTGACCTTAACGCCGATCTTCATGCCCTGACGGAGCTTGAAGTTAGCGACCGACTTCTTAGCGTAGGTCGGAACCGCCCTCTGACCGGTGATCGTAGTGATTTCGCCTATAACCGTGTCGATTACCTTAGCGTTTTCCTTAGCGTCGCCGCAGCCGACGTTTACGACGATCTTGTCGAGCTTCGGAATCTGCATCGGGCTCTTGTAGGCGAACTTCTTCATGAGCGCGGGAGCGACGTCATTCTTGTATAAATCCTTAAGTCTTGCCATGATTCGTTATCCTCCCACTCACAGAATTTCGCCGCATTTTGCGCAAACGCGGACTTTCTTGCCGTCGTCAAGGATTTTTGCCTTGGCGCGCACGCCCTTGTCGCACTTTGCGCAGTAGAGCTGCACCTTGTCGGCATACATAGCGCCTTCAACCTTGACGATTCCGCCCTGCTCGCCCTGACGGCGGGGCTTTGCGTGCTTGGTTACGATATTGATTCCCTGGACGATGACCTTGCCCTCTTTCGGTGAAACCTCAAGAACCTTGCCTTTCTTGCCCTTGTCGTCGCCGGAAATTACAATAACGGTATCGTCTTTCTTAACGTGAACCTGTTTATTCATTTTAAGATACCTCCTATTATAATACTTCGGGTGCGAGGGAGAGAATCTTCAGGTAGTCGCCTTCACGAAGCTCTCTTGCCACCGGGCCAAAAATACGAGTTCCTCTCGGGGTCTTGTCGTCCTTAATGATTACCGCCGCGTTCTCGTCAAACTTGATGTAAGAACCGTCGGCACGCTTAAGTCCCTTGACGCTTCTGACAACGACAGCCTTGACTACTTCGCCTTTTTTTACAACGCCGCCGGGCGTTGCTTTTTTTACAGCGCAAATCACGATATCGCCTATGTTGGCGTACCGGCGAGCGGTGCCTCCGATCACGCGGATGCACATCAGCTCCTTAGCGCCTGTATTATCGGCAACCTTCATTAATGTCTGTTGCTGTATCACAGTGCTTATCCTCCTTGCTTCGGCACGCAGCGACGTGCCTACTTATTTATAAGCCTTTAATCGATTATTTTGCTTTTTCGATGATTTCGACAAGACGCCATCTCTTGGTCTTGGAAAGAGGTCTTGTCTCCATTACGCTGACCTTGTCGCCGACGCCGCATTCATTCTTTTCATCGTGAACGTGGATCTTGACAGTACGCTTGATGACCTTGCCGTAGATCGGGTGCTTGACATTGTCGAGGATTGCGACGACTGCCGTCTTGTCCATCTTGTCGCTGACAACCATGCCTACGCGGGTCTTTCTCAGATTGCGCTCTGCTGCTTCACTCATGACTTTTCTCCTTCCTTAACTCAAGCATTCTTCTCTTGAAGAATTGTCATTACACGCGCAATGTCACGCTTGACGTCCACGATCTTGTGGGGATTGTCAAGCTGATTTATAGCGTGCTGGAAGCGGAGATTGAAAAGCTCGTTCTTGAGCTCCTTCAATTTGGCGTTGAGCTCGTCGCCGGTCATGTCTCTTAATTCCTTGGCTTTCACGGCTTATTCCTCCCCTTCGCTCTTCGCTGTTTCTTTTGCCATAAACTTCGTCTTTATCGGAAGCTTGTGACCTGCGAGACGCATAGCCTCACGCGCGGTCGTCTCGTCGATGCCGTCCATCTCAAAGAGAACGCGTCCCGGCTTAACGACTGCTACCCAGTACTCAGGCGAACCTTTACCGGAACCCATTCGGGTTTCAGCCGGCTTTTCGGTCACCGGCTTATCCGGGAATATCTTGATCCAAACCTGACCGCCACGCTTGATATAACGCGTCATCGCGATACGGGCTGCCTCGATCTGGTTCGACGTGATCCATGCCGGCTCAAGAGCAACAAGACCATAGGTGCCGTTGCTGATGGTGTTGCCGCGCGAAGCCTTACCCTTAAGTCTGCCGCGCTGAACACGTCTGTACTTCACTCTTTTAGGCATTAACATGGTGATTACTGCTCCTTTCTGCCGGAATTGCGATCTTCTCTGGGCTCGCGGTTTTCACGCGATCCGCGGTCGCCTCTCGGACGACGGTCACGGCGATCACGACGGTCGCCTCTGTCACCTCTGTCGTTCGACTTCGGAGGCTTCGGCTGTTCAACCGCGATTCTCGCTGCCGCGCCGTTCAGAATCTCGCCCTTGTAAATCCAGACCTTGATTCCGATCTTACCGTAGGTCGTATTTGCTTCATAGAAACCGTAGTCGATGTCGGCACGGAGAGTCTGAAGCGGAATCGTACCTTCATGATAGTGCTCGGTGCGCGCGATCTCGGCGCCGCCGAGACGTCCGCCGCAGCTTACCTTGATTCCCTTAGCTCCGAGCTTGATTGTTCTGCCGATGCACTGCTTCATTGCGCGGCGGAACGAAATTCTGCGCTCGAGCTGGCTCGCGATGTTCTCAGCTACGAGCTGTGCCGAGAGATCGGGGCTTCTGACCTCGATTACGTTGACCGATACCGGCTTCTTTACGATAGACTCGATTTCGAGTCTGAGCTTTTCGATCTCAGCGCCGCCCTTGCCGATGATCACGCCGGGCTTAGCGCAGTGGATGAACACTCTTACCTTCTGGCTGTCGCGTTCGATTTCGATCTTCGGAACGCCGGCCGCCTGAAGCTTGTTTTTCAAATATTTTCTGAGATTGTAGTCGTTGACGAGCGTGTCGCTGAACTCTTCGTCGCGCACGTACCATCTCGAATCCCAGTTCTTTATAACACCGACACGTAAACCGTGCGGATTAACTTTCTGACCCATAACCTGTGCAAAACCTCCTTTTCGGATTATTCTTTTTCCTTGACCGCCAGTGTTACATGGCTGGTTCTCTTCATGATTCTGAACGCTCTGCCCCGTGCTCTCGGCATGATTCTCTTGAGAGTCGGACCGGCGGATACAAAGCATTCCGAAACATAAAGCTTCGAGACGTCCATTCCGAAATTGTTCTCAGCGTTAGCTACCGCGCTCGCGAGCAGCTTTACGAGATATTCGGACGCGCTCTTGGGGGTATTTTTGAGAATAGCCATTGCGGTTGCCGCGTCCTTGCCTCTGATAAGATCGAGCACGATCTTAACCTTGCGAGGAGAAATTCTGGCATACCGGAGATATGCACGCGCTACCTTTGCTTCCATTGTACGTTATCCTCCCTTCGCGTTATTGCGATATACAGTGTGGAATTCAATATCAGTTGCCGTTGTTCGAGGTCTTCGAGCCCGAGTGACCCTTAAAGGTACGCGTGGGCGCGAACTCGCCGAGCTTGTGTCCGACCATGTCCTCGGTGACATATACCGGAACGTGCTTGCGACCGTCGTGAACGGCTATGGTGTGACCGACGAATTCCGGGAAGATTGTAGAAGCACGCGACCATGTCTTAAGAACCTTCTTCTCGTTCTTCTGATTCATGGCTTCTATTCTGTCAAAAAGCTTCTTTTCGACGAAAGGACCCTTTTTAAGACTTCTGCTCATTTGACTGTGCCTCCTTCTCTTACTTACCGTTTCTTGACTTTACGATGAACTTATTGGTGCGAGCCTTCTTGTCTCTGGTCTTGTAACCGTTCGTAGGCTTGCCCCACGGAGTAACAGGAGACGGACGACCGATCGGAGCGCGTCCCTCACCACCACCGTGCGGGTGGTCAACCGGGTTCATGACCGAACCGCGGACATGAGGACGGATGCCCTTGTGACGAGTCTTACCAGCCTTACCGAGCTTGACGTTCTCATGCTCGATGTTGCCGACCTGACCGATAGTCGCCTTGCAGTCGAGGCGGATGATTCTGACCTCACCGGAGGGAAGTCTGACCTGAGCCATTCCGTTTTCCTTAGCCATCAGCTGAGCGGCCGCGCCGGCGCTGCGTACAAGCTGCGCGCCCTTGCCGGGATAAAGCTCGATATTGTGAATGAAAGTACCGACGGGAATATTCGCGACCGGCAGAGTGTTGCCGATCTTGATGTCCGACTCGGCGCCCGAGTAAATGACGTCGCCGTCCTTGAGTCCC
Organism: Candidatus Flemingiibacterium merdigallinarum; assembly: GCA_904386005.1. Classification (GTDB taxonomy): domain Bacteria; phylum Bacillota; class Clostridia; order Oscillospirales; family CAG-272; genus Flemingiibacterium; species Flemingiibacterium merdigallinarum. The sequence goes on along the minus strand of CAJFKR010000003.1, from coordinate 59,779 downwards.
GCGGGTGCGATAATATAGCTTCTTGTGCCGTCTTCATACTCTACGAGAGCGATATACGCGGTGCGGTTCGGATCGTATTCGATTCCGATGACCCGAGCCGCCTTATCGAGCGTGTTTCTCTTGAAGTCTATGATTCTGTACTTTCTCTTGTTGCGACCGCCGATGTGACGCACGGTGATCTTACCGTAGCTGTTGCGTCCGGAGGTCTTCTTGAGAATTACAGTCAGATTCTTCTCAGGGCTGAACTTTGTGACTTCAGCAAAGGAAGGATCGCTCATGTGTCGTCTTGACGGAGTCGTGGGCTTGTAAGCTGTAGACATTTTGCACTCCTCCTCGATTACATCATGCCTTCAAAGAACTCGATGGTCTTGGAATCGGGCTTGAGAGTGACTATAGCCTTTTTCCACTCAGAGGTGTAACCCTGATGATAACCGAGTCTCTTCGGCTTCTTTTTCATTGATATCGTGTTTACGCATAATACGCTGACCTTGAAGAGCTCCTCAACCGCGGCGGCGATTTCGGACTTGGTCGCGCCTGCCATTACCTCGAAGGTATATTTCTTGTCAGCACATCTTGCCATGCTGTCCTCGGTGATGACCGGTCTTATGATGATATCATGTACCGTCTTCATGCGTATACCTCCTCCATTTTCTCAGCCGCACCCTTGACTACGATGAACTTATCGCAGTTGAGTACGTCATAAACGTTTACCGTGTTCCAGAGCGCGGTCTTGACGCCCGGGATGTTTGCCATGCTCTTTGTTACCTTTAAGTCGTTGTCAGCGAGAACTACGAGAGCCTTCTTTTCGCTGCCGAGAGCCTTGAGCATATTGACCATGGTTTTTGTCTTGTATTCCGAGGCCGTGATTGCGTCGACGACGATCATGTCGCCGGTCTCGACCTTGGAGGAAAACGCGCTCTGGAGCGCGATTCTCTTGACCTTCTTATTTATCGAGAAACGATAGCTTCTGGGCTTCGGTCCGAGCGCTACGCCGCCGTGTGTCCACTGCGGAGAACGGGTCGAACCCTGTCTTGCGTGACCGGTGCCTTTCTGCTTCCAGGGCTTTCTGCCGCCGCCCGAAACCTCGGTGCGGGTCTTTGTCGACTGTGTACCCTGTCTCTGGTTGGCAAGATACTGTCTTACCGCGAGATGGAGAACCGCGGCGTTAACCTCGGCACCGAACACAGCGTCGGACAGAGTGATCTCGCCGACTTCCTTGCCGGTCATATCCATAACCTTCATGTTAGGCATATTGATTTCCTCCTTCCGATTATGCTTTTACCGAATCGCGGAGGAATACGATATTTCCGCGGGAGCCCGGAACGGCGCCCTTGACCGCGATGATATTCTTTTCAGCGTCAACCTTAACGACCTCGAGATTGAGGACTGTGGACTTGACGTTGCCGTACTGTCCGGCCATCTTCTTGTTCTTATACACTCTCGACGGAGTGGAGTTCGCGCCCATCGAACCGACCTGACGGTGGACAGGACCGGTACCGTGAGTCATGCGCAGAATATGGTGACCCCATCTCTTGACGGCGCCCGAATATCCGTGACCTTTAGATGTACCGGTTACATCGACCTTTTCGCCGGCGGCGAAGGTATCGGCGGTAATCGTGTCACCGACGTTCATAGCGGCTGCGCCCTCAAGACGGAATTCCTTGAGATGCTTCTTGTTGTCGACTCCGGCCTTCTTGAAGTGACCCATATCGGCTTTGGTCAGGTGCTTTTCCTTGACCGCGCCGAATCCGAGCTGAACCGCGTCGTAGCCGTCGTTTTCAGTAGTTTTCTTCTGAACGACAACGCAGGGTCCGGCTTCAATTACAGTTACCGGAATCACGTTTCCGATATCGTCGAAGATCTGCGTCATGCCGACCTTGCGACCGATAATTCCCTTTTTCATTTGTTTTTCCTCCTAAGATTATTGGTTGACGGCTTGGATTTGCGGGCTTTAGCTTCCGCAGACCGCCAACATGACCTTTGGTTTGCCCGGTCGATCAGAGCTTAATCTCTATCTCGACGCCGGCGGGTAATTCAAGTCCCATCAGAGCCTCGACTGTCTTCTGCGACGGACGGAGCACATCGATGAGTCTCTTGTGAGTTCTCAGTTCAAACTGCTCGCGGCTGTCCTTGTATTTGTGGACGGCACGCAGGATCGTGATGATTTCCTTCTCGGTCGGAAGCGGAATCGGGCCGGATACGGCGGCGTCGTTGCGCTTCGCGGTCTCGACGATCTTCTGAGCTGCCTGATCGATGAGCATATGGTCGTAGCTTTTCAGGCGGATTCTGATTTTTTCCTTGACTGCCATGTTTTTTTGCCTCCTTAATCTGATTTTCGGGGGCGGTTTTCACGAAACACTGCGTCGGGCGTTTCTTAGCTCAGCTTAATAAAAACCGTATTTTCAGCCGAAATACGGACTCTGAACCAACGCCCCGCGCGGAATCTGATTTGACAACGCCCGGTTAGAATATCGGACATACTCCGGTGAAAATTCCCGACCGGCTGCGGTCGCAACCTTTCACCATAAAACGCACGTCAACTACTATATTATAACTCAAATTCCCGCAAATTGCAATAGTTTTCGAAAAAAATCCCTCGATATCAATGATGAATATATACGCATTTTCGCCCTATGCTTTGTGCATTATGCGCACACGCATACATTCCCACGATTTATTATGCCGTTTTCGGGATTTTTTCGCAGTTATCTGAATTTGTTAATATTGAATTAACAATTACGGGTTATAATGGTAGGAGTGTCACGGCATCTCCGCGGCTAAAAATCAACGCCGCATATGCGAAAAAAAGAATAAATCTGAAAATGGATATCAAGACTATGAATTTTGTGACTTCGAGGTCACAAAGCACCGACACAAAGGAGGTAGACTTCGTTTTGGCGAAGTCATGGTCATATAAATGAAAAGAAAACCGAGTCCGATAATGCTGCTGTTTTGCGCTGTGTTAATTTTATCGCTGCTGTCGGTCGGCATACGAATATTGCTGACAATGAATTATCTTGACGCGCATTACGGCGTCTACCGCAGCGGCGAGATTTTGCCGACTGTATATCACATCGCGCTGTTCGCAATCGTAATAGCCGTAGTCGCCGCCGCGATACTGATATCGAAGCGCGGTTCGTTTGACGCGCCCCCGCCGGTCGGCGACTTCACGATTTTCGCGTCCTGTATCTCGGCGTTCATGCTCGCCGCGAGCACGCTTCTTTCATTATATTATATTCTGATACGTCGTCAACCCGCGTCGATTTACGACTGGCTGATGACCATAACGTCGATACCCGCGATCATATTCTTCCTTTCGCTGATTAAGACCAAGCTGAATTCGCGCGCGACGCTCGCTTTCATGTCCTTCTTTCCGATAGTCTGGTGCGCGGTTCTTCTGATTCGAGTTTATTTTGACACGTCGCTGCTGATAACGAATCCGCACAAAACTCTGCACCAACTCGCTCTGCTCGCAGCAATGGTATATTTTCTCAACGAGTCGCGTTTCCTGTTATCGAAGAGCAGCCGACCGCTATTTTTAGCCGCGTCCACGACAGCACCGATACTTTTGTTGTCGTCGTCGCTGCCCGCTCTGATTCAGCCTGATCTTTTATTGATTGGAAGCTCTGACAGCTATATCGATTACGCGGTCGAATGCGCTCTCGCGGTATTCATCCTGTCGCGTCTCTTCTGCGCGGGTGCCTCAAGACCGGAGAATGCCGTAAAAGATATACCGGCTGATACCGACGCGTCCATAGAATAATTATCGCATCCATATATAGCACGGAAATCCGAAATCTTCTGTATAATGATAAATTTTTGCGATTTCCGTGTTTATTTTATTTTTCTATTGACAATCGCGGCGTTATAAATTATAATTAAATCAGCATAAATCCACTTAAGGCTTGCGCCGCCCCTCGCGCATTCGCAGGCTTTGCGCAAACCTCATAAATTCAACTCACGAAAGGAAACGCCATGAAATTTTCTACTAAATTCATAGCCGCGTCGACCGAATACTCGACCTTCGAAAATAGCGTGCCCGCCCCGATGTTCCGGCGAGAGCTAACGCTGTCCGAGCTCGAGAGCGCCGAGCTTACCATCTGCGGTCTCGGCTTATATGAGCTTTACATAAACGGCAGCCGCGTAACGCGCGGACTGCTGTCCTCGTACATTGCCAATCCCGACGACATACTCTACTACGACAATTACAATCTCCTGCCCTACCTCAAAACCGGCAAGAATGTAATCGGCGTCATACTCGGCAACGGTATGCTGAACTCGTTCGGCGGCGAGATTTGGGACTTCCAGACCGCACGCTACAGAAGCGCGCCTAAGCTCGCGCTGACCTTCGAGGCGACCGCAAAGGACGGCTCGAAGTTAGAATTCGACGCGGCCGACGGCTTTATCTGCGCCGATTCGCCTATCATCCTCGACGACACGCGCGTCGGCGAGTTCTACGACGCCCGTATCAACCGTGACGGCTGGTCGACCCCCGACTACGACGCGTCCGACTGGCGCGCGCCGATATCGGCAGAGACTCCGCGCGGCGAGTGCCGGCTCTGCGACGTCGACCCGATCCTGCCGACCAAGGAATTGGCTCCGGTCTCGATTAAGCCGGGCAAGGTATCGCTGAACCCGAATATCCGCTCGAATCTGCCGGTAGTGCCGATTCCGGACGATGAAAAACGCGAGGGCTACATATACGACTTCGGCGTCAACGCCGCCGGTCTCTGCCGACTGCACATCAAGAACGCCCGTCCGGGTCAGAAGATAGTCTTGCAGTTTGGCGAAAAGCTCGCCGACGACGGCGGACTTGATATGCGCGGAATGTCGTTTTTGCCGCTGCGATACAATCACACCGACATCTACATCTGCCGCGGACTCGAGGACGAGGTGTATATGCCGAGCTTCACCTATCACGGCTTCCAGTACTGTCTCGTCTGCGGAGTTGACGCGTCGCAGGCGGTGCCCGAGCTGCTGACCTATGTCGTCATGAACACGTCGCTCAAGCCTCGCGCCGAATTCTCCTGCTCGGATGAGGTCGCGAACAAGCTCTGGGATATCATCATCGTCTCCGACCTCGCGAACTTCTACCACTTCCCGACCGACTGTCCGCACCGCGAAAAGAACGGCTGGACCGGCGACGCGGCATTGTCGAGCGAGCAGATGATCACCGCGCTGACTCCCGAACGCAACTGGCGCGAGTGGCTTAATAACATCCGCGCGTCGATGAATCAGGACGGCGCGATTCCGGGCATTATCCCGACGTCCGGCTGGGGCTTCGCGTGGGGCAACGGACCGGCCTGGGATCAGGTGCTCACCGACCTGCCCTATTTCACCTGGCTCTACCGCGGTGACGCTACCGTCGCAAAGGAAAACGCGACCGCGATTTTCCGCTATATCAACTACATCAGTCTGCGCCGTGACGACAAGGGACTCGTCCACATCGGTCTCGGCGACTGGTGCCCCGCCGCTCGCGACGGACGCGTACAGGCTCCGCTCGAGTTCACCGACACTGTCATCTGCATGGACATCTGCAAGAAGGCATCGAAGCTCTTTGAGGTGCTCGGTATGACCGCGCAGAAGGCATTCGCCGACACGATATACAATGAGCTGCGCACGAGCGCGCGCCGCTACCTCATCGACCAAAATACGTTGACCGCGCTCGGCCGCTGCCAGACCACACAGGCGATGGCGATATTCTATGACGTATTCGACCCCGCCGAGAAGCCGCTCGCCGCGAAGAAGCTGGTCGAGCTCATCGAGGAGGACGGCGGCTCGTTCACCTGCGGAATCCTCGGTCTGCGCGTTATCTTCCATGTACTGTCGGCGTTCGGCTACTCGGAGCTGGCATATCATCTGATAACAAAGCCCGAGTTCCCGTCCTACGGCTACGAAATCGCCTGCGGCGCGACGTCGTTGTGGGAGGACTTCCGTCTCGACGAAGCCGCGCCGAATTCACGCAACCACCACTTCTTCGGAGACATAATCTCGTGGTTCATGAAGAATCTCGTCGGCATAAACGTCAATCCGCACGAGTGCGACGCGAACGAGCTGCGCTTCGCGCCGAAGTTCATATCGTCGCTCGACAACGCTGCCGGCACGTATGACGCGCCCGCCGGACGCGTCGAAGCCGAATGGAAACGCGACGGCGACGGTATTGTCTACACGGTATCGCTGCCCGAAGGCGCACGCGGCGAGCTGGTCGCCGAGGCAGGCTGGCAGCTCGACGACGGCACGACCTTCAGACGCTTTACCGGCAAGGTTACGTTCAGATTTATCCCCGCCGACAAGCCGGACAGGTTCAAGACCGTAGTGTGATATAATAAAGTAAATTAAAACAACCGCGGAATTCCGCGGTTGTTTTTCGTCGTTTGATATAATGGCGTCAGAAATCGCGTCGTTAGATGGTCAATCATTCATAAGTTCGAATGTCGTCGCGATTTTTTTCTCTACCGAGGATTTAGCGGCTGCGATGTCCGACGCGAGGTTCGTGTCGCCTGTAGATATCTTGCCTATAAGCTTAGTGTACAAATCCAGCGTCCAGCCGTAGGTCAGGCTCGCGTCATAGTAGAGCGTATCGCGGATGATTCCGAGCATTTCGATTGAATCCTCATTGCGCAGGCTCTTCTGCGAAACACGTATGCTGTAGTATATCGGCAGGATGTCAGTGTATGACAGATACGACAGCGCGTCGAGCACGATGCCGGTGGTTTCAAGGTCTGCGTTCGTCGCGGGGATGCACATCGTCGGCGTGTCGTGGTTCATCCAGCTGTAGTAGCTTTCCTGCGATTCGTCGTACTTCGGCGACGGCACAATTCCGAAGCTGTCCTCCATATCGCGGAAAACGCTGGCGGACTTGATCTCGCCGCCCAAAAACAGCGCGCGGTTCTGCTCGAACAGCATTTCGTAATTCTGTCCGTTTTCCCTGTTGTTAGCTTCTATGTAGTCGCCTGCGGTGCCGAATATCGACGCGAGCTTCTCGGCGGTGGAGTAGAATAAATCGTTTTCAATAATCAGCTCCGGATAGCCCTCGGAGTTCTTTTCGGTGAAGCGGACGCCGGCGCCGGTCATAAGCGAGCCGACAAGCCGGCTGTAGGATGCAAGTCCGTACACAGAATTTCCTTCGCGGTCAAACGTAAAGGAAGCGTCGCCGTTCAGGTTGGTGCCGAGCTTTATCAGCTCGTGCATGGCGTCTATCGTCCATTTGCCCTCGCGCACAAGGTCGTAAGGCAGCTCGCCGCCCAGAGAGGTCAGCATATCTTCGTTGAAGAATATGCACCAAACCAGGTCGAACGCGCACAGTGAAAAATCGTTCAGCGCGAAATAAACCGCGTCGCCGTCGCCTATAGTAGCCTCGCTGATTACGCTTTGATTCCACCATGGCTGGTCGAGATTGAGTCCCGGCACATCATACAGATTCGTCACATATCCGCCGGCAATGATCGAATTTATCTTGTCGCCGCGCGAATACGCCACATCGTAAATGTCGTCGCCCGCAAGCACGGTTTGCTGAATGCGCGTGTTCAGTTCGTCAATGTGAAGGTCTTCCACCACCAAATTGACGTTGAACATATCTTCAACCGAACGGTTGCGTTCATATATCGCATCGTCGAGCACCTCTCCGGTCATTTCTTCAAAGTCAAGATAGGTGTACATATCCCAAACAAAATCGCAGTTTAGGATATTGAAATCCCCCTGCTGGCAGTCAAGCTCGGGGAAATCATAGGGAATACGCGTCTCGTCCGACGAATCATCAGCGCCATCGCCGCCGGTTGTATTTGTAGAATTGTCACTTTCATTTGTGTCGGTTTCAGTTTCGGTGCCGCCGCAGCCGGTATTGACCAGCAGCATCGCTAAAACGAGCAGCATCGAAGCCACACGTCTTTTCATTGGTTCCATCTCCTCTCAGCAAAGTAAAGTATCAGCTTAATAATATTATAAATAATATGCCGTTATTTGTCAATAGCACAAATCGACCAACGCTGTAGATTTCGAACATAAAATAATTATTAAACTAAAACTATATTTGTTGAGAGGTATTCTTTGTTTATGCCTTTTCGTATTCAGGCTGCCAGGAGGCAAAGCCGGCAAGAGCATCGTCTGTGCGGATATAATATCTCTTATCCTTGTTAAGCCCACCTATTTCCGTCATTTCGGCATCAGTCAGCATAAAGTCAAGTATGTCGAGATTGTCTCGGATGTGATCAACATTTCTGCTTCCGGGTATGACAACAAAGCCCATCTGTGTGTGCCAGCGAAGAATTATCTGCGCCGGAGTTTTGCCGTATTTTGCGCCTAATCTTGTGAAAATCGGCTCATTAATAAGAGACTTGTCTCCATGTCCCAGAGGGTACCACGACATTAGCTTAATCTCATATTTATCAAGCTGCTTCATCAGCTCGCGCTGCGTAAAGTAAGGATGCGCCTCCGCCTGCATAAACTGCGGCACGATTTCCCATTTTGTGCAAAGCTCATCCAAATACTTGCCTTCGAAGTTGGAAATTCCAATAGCCTTAGCTTTGCCGTCACGATATGCCCTCTCAAGCAGCCTGTAGCCCGAAAGCCAGTTTCCGGCCGGCTGATGAATATAGAGTAAATCCACATAATCGAGCCCGAGCCGTTCAAGTGTTTCATCCACTGCATTTTCATTTTCATATTCGGTCGCCCAGAGCTTTGTGGAGACAAATATTTTCTCCCGCTGGACGCCGCTTGCTCTTATGCCACGGCCAACAGCCCTCTCGTTACAATATGCGTTCGCGGTGTCGACGCACTCATAACCCATTTTCAATGCTTCCCGCACGCTCACTTCGGCGTCAGCCGGTGAAATCATAAACGTGCCAAGCCCAATCACCGGGCACTTTTTTCCGTTATTCAAGGTTACATATTCCATTTCTATATCCTCCATATATAAATCAGATTTTATAAACGCTTAGAGCCTTTTTTATTATTTCTTCGCACAACAAATCGGTCTTTTCCGAACCGGTAACTTCGCTGTCGGTCATACACCAAATCACCATCAGCCCATAAAGCTGTGCGGTAATGAAGAGAGCAAGATCATCGACCGGAGTATTCGACGATAGCTCGCCGCGTTCAACAGCTTCGTTTAGAACTGACTGCATAGCGCTGAAATCATATCGGTATTTCGTTGTTTTTGTGCCTCTGATCAGCATATCAACGGGAGAAAGATTGTTTTTTAGCCACTGTCTGCATATTTCAATTCCGGTCTCCTCTATGTCCTTCAAAAAATTTCTGCAATAGTATGAGAGCCGCTCATATATATCCTTGTCCGGCATTTCGTTCGTTATTTCAGCCAGCCGGTAAAAGTCGGTCTGATCTAATGCCCGAACCACGTCCTCCTTTCTTTTGAAGTAAGTGTAAAACGAACCGATAGACACTCCGGCTCTGGCGGTTATGTCTTCAATTGAAGTTTCTTCAAACCCCTTTGTCGCGATCAGAGCTTTTGCGGCTTGCACAATTCGTTCCCTCGTCTCTTGTGCTCGCAGCTGTCTGTTGGTTTTTTTTACATCCACTATCTCACCTCCTCTGTAATATATTATAGCGCATAATTGAATTTGATTCAATGAATTATATTCAGTTTTTCGTGAACTTTCTGTAAATTATAGCAACGACAGTGCTGTATGCAGTCACTAAAACACGATATGAAGAAAAGATAAATCGAAACCATTCGTTTTATTTCGTATCGCATATATAAAAATAAGATCTGCCACATTTTAGTGACAGACCTTATTTTCTTATTTATATTGAGCTTGCGCCCGCGCGGTTATTAATACATTCCGCCCATTCCGCCTGCGCCTGCCGCAGGAGCTGCCGGAGTTTCCTCCTTGATGTCAGCTACGACAGCCTCGGTCGTGAGCACGGTAGCCGCAACGCTTGCCGCGTTCTGGAGAGCCGAACGGGTAACCTTGGTCGGGTCGACGATTCCGGCTTCCATCATGTCTACATACTTCTCGCTGTAAGCGTCGAAGCCGTAGCCGACCTTGCCGCTGTTCATAATCTTGTCGACGATGATCGAGCCTTCGAAGCCTGCGTTCTCGGCAATCTGACGTACCGGAGCTTCAAGAGCCTTGAGTACGATCTTGACGCCGGTCTTTTCGTCGCCGTCAACAGTGTCGAGCAGAGCCTTTACATTGTCGATAACGTTCAGGTAAGCGATTCCGCCGCCGGCAACGATGCCTTCCTCAACGGCCGCCTTGGTAGCGTTGAGAGCGTCCTCGATGCGGAGCTTCTTCTCCTTCATCTCGGTCTCGGTTGCGGCACCGACCTTGATGACTGCTACGCCGCCCGACAGCTTTGCGAGTCTCTCCTGGAGCTTCTCGCGGTCGAAATCAGAAGTGGTGGTCTCGATAGCAGCCTTGATCTGATTGATTCTTGCCTTGATATCCTCGGACGCGCCTGCGCCGCCGACGATAATGGTATTTTCCTTGTTGACCTTGACCTGGCGCGCGCGGCCGAGCTGAGAAATTTGGGTGTCCTTAAGCTCAAGTCCGAGCTCGTCGGAGATAACCTCGCCGCCGGTCAGGATTGCGATATCGCGGAGCATTTCCTTTCTTCTGTCGCCGAAGCCCGGAGCCTTTACAGCTACGCAGACGAAAGTTCCGCGGAGCTTGTTGAGTACGAGAGTCGTCAGAGCCTCGCCCTCGACGTCCTCGGCGATGATGAGCAGCTTCTTGCCCGACTGAACGATCTGCTCGAGCAGCGGGAGAATTTCCTGGATGTTCGAAATCTTCTTCTCGGTGATGAGGATCAGCGCGTCGTCGATGACAGCCTCCATCTTGTCGGTATCGGTAGCCATGTAGGGCGACAGATAGCCGCGGTCGAACTGCATACCCTCGACAACCTCACAGTAGGTCTCTGCCGACTTCGACTCCTCAACGGTGATAACGCCGTCGGAGGTTACTTTTTCCATAGCGTCCGCAATCAGGTTGCCGATAACCTCGTCGCTCGCCGAGATAGTGCCGACGCGCGCGATGTCAGCGGTGCCGTTGACCTTCTTCGAGTTTGCGGTAAGTCCCTCGACTGCCTTGTCAACCGCTTTCTGGATGCCCTTGCGGATGACGATCGGGTTAGCACCGGCAGTTACATTCTTCATGCCCTCGGTGATGAAAGCCTGTGCGAGCAGAGTAGCGGTCGTGGTACCGTCGCCGGCAGCGTCGTTGGTCTTGGTAGCGACTTCCTTGACGAGCTGTGCGCCCATGTTTTCAGCCGCGTCCTCAAGCTCGATTTCCTTAGCTATCGTAACGCCGTCGTTGGTGATCAGCGGCGAGCCGTACTTCTTGTCGAGCACGACGTTTCTGCCCTTAGGTCCAAGGGTGATCTTAACAGTATTAGCGAGCTTGTCAACGCCTGCGAGCAGAGCGTTTCTTGCTTCGATTCCATAAATTATGTTCTTAGCCATTATATTAATCCTCCGATAATTCGATTAGTACAGTTGATTATTCAACGACCGCGAGAATGTCGCTCTGGCGGACGATGATGTATTCGACGCCGTCGCACTTAACTTCGGTGCCCGAATACTTGCTGGTGATGACCTTCTGTCCGACCTCGACGGTCATTTTGACTTCCTTGCCGTCAACCATGCCGCCCGGTCCTACTGCGATAACCTCAGCAACCTGGGGCTTTTCCTTAGCGGTTCCCGCGAGGATGATGCCGCTCTTGGTGGTCTCCTCTGCTTCTACCATTTTAACGACTACACGGTCGCAAAGCGGTTTGATTGTCATGATGATTTATCCTCCCAAATCAATTATAATATCCGTTTGACGGATATCCGATATGGACTTCTTGCCTATCCGCAACGAATTTATTTCAATTTTTTCTTGTTAGCACTCTTTCTTGTCGAGTGCTAACTTACATTCTATATTGTACATCCATTCAATCCGAAAATCAAGAGTTTCAGGTTATTATTTACAGTTAATTAACAATATTCATAATAATGAGTCATATTGCGCCAAGTAGCTAATATATTACTACATTTGACAACATATACTTGTATATCAACGCTGCTGTCAGGGATGATTGTTGAGTGCTAAAACGTGTCTATTCTATCGGACGGACGAATATAATTATATGAGATTGATTTTATTAGAAAGGAAGCTTTCGCCAAACGAGGGCTATTAAATTAATTATGCGGAATCTGCTCGATATAATAAACAGTCGCATAACCGGTCCCGGACTTGCGTTTGCAGTGCTTTTTTGTGGGATGTTTCTGATTATATACTTAAAGCCTTTCATCCTGCTGCATCCAATCGTCTCATTTCGCGCATTGTTCAGTAAAGATAAATCAAACGAGCAGACCGGCATGACGCCGCTTGGCGCAATGCTGGTCGCGCTCGCCGGGACACTTGGAGTCGGCAATATCGCCGGTGTCGCGTCGGCGATATACATCGGCGGCGCGGGCGCGATATTCTGGATGTGGTTGAGCGCGCTCGCGGCGATGCCGATAAAATACGCCGAAATAGTCCTCGCAGTCAGACACCGGCGCCATCAGACAGACGGCGTCAGCTTTCGCGGCGGGGCGCATTTCTACATCTCCGACCTTGGCAGAACCGGCGTCGCGAAACGGATATCGGCGATCGCCGCCGCGCTATTCTCGATATTCTGTGTCGCCGCGTCTTTGACCATCGGCTCGGCCGTGCAGTCGAACGCGGTCGCCGTATCGCTCGGAAAGCTGACGAATATGAGCCCGCTGCTCTGCGGAATACTGCTCGCCATCCCCACCTTCGCGGCGATATCGGGCGGGATGAAGCGGATTTCCGCGCTCTGCGTGCGGCTGATACCGGCGATGAGCCTTGTTTATATCGCGATGTCGCTGTACGTTATCATAGTCAACCACCAACTGCTCGGCGAGGTATTCAGTCTGATTTTCAGCTCGGCGTTTGACTTTGACGCGGCGAGGGGCGGAATATTCGGCTTCATTATGAGCCGCGCGCTTTCGGTCGGCGTGACACGCGGTATCGTTTCGAACGAAGCCGGATGCGGCACCGCGCCGATGGCTCATGCCAACGCGAACGTCGATTATCCGGCGCGTCAGGGGTTGTGGGGTATCGTCGAGGTAGCGATCGACACGCTCGTAATCTGCACGATGACCGCGCTCGTCGTGTTGTGCGCGCAGCGGAGGGGCGTGATACCAACCGGCGACGGTATGCGCGACGCGCTCGATTCGTTCGGGCAATTCATCCCGCACGCCGATCTTCCGATATGCGCGGCAATAATCGTGTTCGTGTTCTGCACGCTGATATGCTGGTTCTATTATGGCAGCGAAAGTATAAGCTATCTTACCAATAATCGCTGTCCTAAACATATATATCCGATCGTATTCACATTGTGCTGCGTTTTAGGCGCGCTTTACGGCTCGGTCGTCTGGAGTCTCGCCGACCTATCGGTCAGCTTAATGACAATTGTCAATCTCGCTGCGATATTGGCCAGCCTGCCTGAAATCAAGCGGGAAACCGACCGCTTCTTCAAAAAAGACAAGACTTCCGGCAAATGACGCCGGAAGTCTTTTTGCATGTCGAGAGGCTTATTTGTAAGTCGAGAGTCTTATTTTATAGGTAAAGCCGCAGACCGAGCAATCCTATTCGATTTCGGCGAACTGCTCATACAGCTTCGCCATCTCGGTTTCGGCGCTCGATTTGATTTTCGCCCACTCGGACGCGAAGTTCTCCTTTTTGCCCATCGTGATGTCGCGCAGCAGAGTGAAGCTCTGCGCGAAGTTGTAGCAGCTGTTGATGTCAAGATAAATATCTTCATATATAATATCTATCATCCGCTGCGATTCCTCATCGCGCGCCGCCTTGCCCTTGAGCAGGACGTTGACTATATTCGGCTGTACGTCGCGCTGCGAAATATACCCGAGTGTGTTTAAGAGAATACCGTTCATCTCGCCGCGAGTGTTGTTCATCGGCAGAGCGACATACGCCGGCACAAACGAGTTTCCGAACGTGATGTATCCGTCCTGCGCCTCGTCATATTTCGGCACGGGCAGGATTCCGTAGTCGTCGTTCATATCGCGCAGATAGAACGCGATTGCCTGCGCTCCGTAGCCGAGATATAGCGCATGGCCGTTCTTGAATGTGTATACCTTGTCGGTGATGTCGTACGTGCCGCTGCGGCTGGCAAGCGCTTCCGCCTTCTGGGTCACGTCTTCGTTGCCGATAATCGACGCGACCTTTTCGATAATATCGTAGTTCTTCTGATCCTCGAATGCAAACGACGGGTTGCCGCTCTCGTCATACTTTATCTGTGTGCCGCCCGCGCTGATGTAGAAGCCGGCTGCTGAATATTCATCTTTTTGAATTGAAAGTCAAGCATAATCGCGAATTTTTTTACATTGGAACTTGTTTATAAAATCCGCGCGCCATTTGATGTAATTAGTTTTTTTATCATTATTAATTTTGGAATTTGTATTGACAAATCCCCGCAGAGAGCATATAATATATAAAGACAACAGCTCGACCGATTTCGCTCGCTCGACCGATTTCGGTCGATACAGTCAGACACATGCCGCGTTTGCATTCGGCGGATTTGATATGCTATCTCCTTATATACCATGATTCGAATATTTTTTATATATTTCGAATTTTGTCTTGACAAAGTCGTATATCAGTAATATAATATATATATGCAAATCTCCGATGAACAGCTGACGCGTTCATCCGAACGTTTTATATTATTTTGACAAGCTGAATACATCCAGCGCGGCATAGGTTCAATGTATAAAAGCAAAGGAATGATAAATGAGATGGAACTAAAATCACGTCCTAAAATCGGTCTGTTATTAATCGGAGCGAAGCGTTTCCGAAATCTTGGCGCGGACACCTCCGACGGCACATACGAAAGCCGCAAGCTCGGTGAAGCCGACGTCCTGCGCCGCCGTTTATCCGAATTCGCCGATGTATTATTCGACAAAATCGTATATGAGCGCGCTGATGTCGATTCTGCGATCAACCGCTTCTTTTTAGAACGTGTCGACTGCGTGTTTGCAATGTACCTGTCGTGGGCAGAGGACTTCACATGGATACGCTTTCTGCGGGATATGCCGCCGATTCCAATATTCTTTGCATCGGTCGTGCGGGACAGCCTCTCGATCACCGACACGAACGATGAGAATCAATTCATCGACTTCCTTTCAGCCGGCGCGCTTGTCGGCGTGCAGGAGGCTTCCGGTTCGTTCAAGCGATTCGACCGCCCGATGTGCGATTCCTTCATTGGCACGCTCGACGACGTCGCGATGAAATTTTCACACTTTGCCAAAGCCGCGCAGGTGCGCTCACAGCTGCGTCGGACAAACCTTGGTCTGCTCGCCTGTTACAACGAAGCAATGTGGGCTACATATGTCGACCCGTACAATATATTCTCGAAAATCGGACCCGAGATTCACTTCCTAAGCATACAGGAGCTGACCGACGAAATCTCGCGCGTTCCGGACAGTCTCACCGACGAGCTGACCGCGAATATCGCTTCGCGTTATCACATGATGCCTAACGTCGACTACGAAAAGTTCAAAGCCTCGGTGCGCGCGTCCTACGCGATGGAGCAAATCGCGAAGCAGTCGGATATCGACCTGCTGGTGCTCAACGACATCGACACGGTGCTGTTCAAATATGTCGGACTCCGGCCCGGCTTCACGCCGACCGACAATTCGACCGAAATGGTCACCGTACCCGAGGGAGACATCGGCGGCGGACTCGCGACCTATATATTGCAGCTGCTCGCCGGCACAAATGCCAACTTCATCGAGCCGTTCTACATAGATCACGCAAACGGCGGTTTCGTAGCCGGACACGCCGGACCGAACGATTACCGCGAAGCTCCTGAAAATGTAGTCATCGCGCGCGACGAGCGATTCGCGAAAACCGCGTGGAAATACGCCGGCGCGCCGTTCGCGTGGTATGTATTTCCGGCAGGGCTCAAGACCATGCTGCACATGAGCGAATGTGACGGCGTGATGAAAATGGTTTGTACAACTGTCGAGTGCTTGCCGACAAAGCACTATCTCGCAAGCTATTCGCACGCGAATTTCCGTCACCCGACGCTCTCGCCCGAGGAGCTGTTCGGTCGCATAATCGAAAAGGGCGTCACACAGCACTACGGAATCGTCGCGGGAGACGTAACCAAGGAGCTTGAATATGTAGCCAAGCTCTGCGGCTTTGAGTTTACATTGATAAAATAAGGTAAAGTTTGAAAATAAATTCTCAAACTCGCGAGTTTTACGAATTCGTCACAACACATAAAAATAGAAAGGAAGACTTTGCTGTCGCGAAGTCATGGTCATAAATATATGAGCTTCATGTTCAACCCATTTCCGTACGACGACCCCAACGCGGTGAATCGTATCACCGCTCCGGACGTCGACCTCTCCGCCATCCTTACCTGTCCGACTACGATTAAAGCCGCCATTTCCGAAGCCGCGAAGTCGATCGGACAGGGAATCATCGCTATCGACGGCTACGCGACCGCGCCGTTCGCGTCGCTCTGCGAGCTCGCGGCTTCGGCTGTAGCCGAAGCCGGACTCGCCTGCCGCACGGTCGACACCCGCACCCTCGCCCGTCCGTCCGATATTCTCGATAGCGAGCTGGTCGAATACCTGCCCGAGGACCGCGAGAAGGATCCGGTGCTGCTCTACGGCAAGATATATGACAAGGGCTACCGCGGACTTATGGACGAAAATAAGGTTCAGGCATTGATTGCCGACGCCGCGGCGTTCGACGGAATCACTATTGTATACGGCAACGGCGCGCTCTGCGACGAGCTGCTCCCATATGCAAAATACCGCGTATTCGCCGATGTCACGCCAAAGCAAGCGGTGCTGAACGTAAAGAAAGGCGGTTATCTCAACTACGGTCGCGACGCCGAGCTGCCGTTCAAGCTCGCGATGCGCCGCAATTACTATTTCGATTTCGACCTTTCGTTCTGTCTGCGCCGCGAGCTGCTGAAATCGGGCAATCTCGATTTGTATGTCGCCGCGTCAGATCCCGACGCGCTGGTCGCGATGCCGTATGACACGCTTAAGAAAATCCTGCTTCGGGTCACCGACTACCCGTTCCGCTGCAAGCCGGTTTACCTCGAGGGCGTATGGGGCGGATATTATACAATGAAAGAACGCAATCTGCCTCGGACGATGAAAAACGCCGCGTGGATTTTCGACCTCATCCCGATGGAGGTTTCGACCGTAGTCGAGATAGACAACCTCAAGCTCGAGTTCCCTTACTACACGCTGATCGGTATTAACGGCGCGAAGCTGCTCGGCGAGCGCTGCCTAAATGACTTCGGCGGCTACTTCCCGATTCGCTTCAACTTTGACGACACCTTCCACTCAAACGGCAATATGTCGATACAGCTGCACCCTGGCGAGAAATTCCTCCGCGAAAACGCGAACGAGCTCGGCCGGCAGGACGAGAGCTACTACATAGTCGCGACCGGACAGGACGCCAAGACCTACCTCGGCTTCAAGCAGGACGCCGACATCGACCAATTCATCGCCGACATCAAGCAGAGCGAGACCGAGCACACCGAGGTTGACTATCAGAAATACATCAACGCGGTCGAGTCGAAGCCGGGCGTGCAGGTGATGATACCGCACGGCACGATACACGCGTCGGGGCGCAACCAGCTGATACTCGAGATAGGTAGCCTTACGGTCGGTTCGTACACCTACAAGATGTATGACTACCTCCGCCGCGACCTCGACGGCAACCCGCGCCCGATACACAGCTACTACGGCGCGCTCAACCTCGACCGCGATATGCGCGAGGACTATGTATACAAAAATCTCGTCAACGGGGGCAAGCGCACGCTCCGCTCGGGCGACGGCTGGGAGGAATATGTAGTCGGCGAGTGCGACCGGCTCTACTTCTCGCTGCGCAACGAGAAGTTCGTCGACAAAATCGAGGACAATACTAACGACGACTTCCACGTACTGACTCTTGTCGACGGCGAGGAGGTCGAAATCCGCTCGAAGCGCGACCCCAGCCTGTCATTCGTGCAGAAATTCCTCGAAATCGTCGTAGTGCCGGCTTCCATGGGTGAATATGAAATAGTCAACCGAAAGCCCGGCACGGTCATCGTTGAGCACAAGACTCTGCTCAAAAGATGAGCATACGACCGTCAAGCGCACATCCGCGGCGGAATGTACAATATTATACCGCATTATACCGCGCTTGGCGGAATATATTTAAACCGGCTTGCGCATGAAACGGAGAACGCAATGAAAAAATACCTAATCGCAATCGACGCCGGCGGCACGTTTATGAAGTCGGCGATCGTTTCAAACGACGCCGAGATCGTCGACGGCTCAATCTATTCGACCGAAGCAAACAGTGACCTTGACGCCGATGCGGTACACCAAGGCTACATTCGCACGCTCGAGACCCAGCTCGCGAACGCCGCGCGGCAAAACATCGAGCTGTCAGCAGTGGCTATCGACACCCCCGGACCATTCGACTATGAAAATGGTTACAGCTTGATGCAGCACAAATACAAGGCGATATACAAGCTGCCGCTCCGCCCGTGGATACAGGAAATCGTTGATCTGCCGGTCACCTTCATACACGATTCGGCGGCATATCTGACCGGCGAGCTCTGGCACTCGCCCTATGGCGACTACAAGAACGCCGCCGGAGTAATGATCGGCACCGGACTTGGCTTCGCGACGATGAAAGACGGCGTTGTATTGCGCAAGCCGGACGGCTCGCCGCTATACAGCATATGGCAGCTGCCCTACCGAGGTCGAATTGCAGAGGATTTCATCTCGGGGCGCGGCATATCCGAGCGTTACTCGAAGGTAGACGTCAGCGCAAAGGAGGTCGAGCGCCGCGCGTACGCGGGCGACTCCGAGGCGCGTCGTGTATACGAAACGACCGGAGATATGCTCGGCGAAATTATCGCGCCCTATCTCGAGCTGGTCGAAGCGAAAATCCTGATTCTCGGCGGTCAAATCAGCCGTGCGCTGCCGCTGTTCAAAAAGCCGCTCGAAGCGCGGCTGAAAGAGATAGGATCGCTCGAACAAATCACTGGCTCGCAGCGGCTCGAAAGCGCGCATATGCTTGGATCGGCCTGCGACTGTTTTTCAAGGCTTGGTCTGCTGTGATTTCGCGGTTACAGAATTAGTTTCACAAGTTCCATATATCAGTATTTTTTAGTTTGAAGCGATGATAATTCTGATATTATGGGATTTTATCGCATAATTTTCAAGTATATTTCTATTCTAAGTTCCATAGTTCCACAATATAAAACTTTTGGCATTATTTTGCCGTAAATCAGAGCAAAAAGGAGTGTTTCTTCTGCGCTGTTATCTCAATATCAAAGAGAGCTACGAACGTCTCTCCGCAAGTGAAAAGCGAATCGCAAAATACATCATCGACAATCCGAATGAGGTCGTCAGGCTGCCGATAAGCGAGCTTGCGGACAGATGTCAAACAAGTAAACCGACGGTAGTCCGGCTATGCAAAACGCTCGGATACAGCGGCTACAAGGAGCTGTGTATGTACCTCAACGCAGATATTATGCAAAATGAGGGCGGCGAGCTTTCCTATAAAGACATCAATCCGAACGACAACACCATTGAAATTGTCGCAAAGGTTTCGGAGAATAATATCAAAGCCATACAAAATACAGTCGATATAATGGACTACAACGAGCTTACTCGCGCAGTCGATCTGCTTTGCCACGCCAGACGCATTGACTTTTACGGCGTCGGCAATTCGGGCTTCGTCGCGCTCGATGCGCAGAACAAATTCCTGCGGATAAACAAAATCGCGACCGCGCAAATCGACCCGCATTTGCAGATACTTACCGCGTCGAACCTGTCGCGCGACGACGTCGCCGTATTCATCTCCTACACCGGTGAAACGCGCGACCTGCTCGAAACGCTTGATATTGTAAAATCTACCGGCGCGTCGACTATCAGTATCACCAAGCACGGTAAAAATTCGCTTTCCTCCGCCTGCGACGTAAATTTGTTCATGGTTTCGGACGAAAGCTTCATCCGCAGCGGCGCGATGAGCTCGCGCATAGGTCAGCTCTGTATTGTCGATATTCTGTTTTCAATTGTCACCAGCCGGCTGTACAGTGAAATCAAGCCCTACCTCGACCGCTCGATGAACGCGTCGAAAAAGAAGAAAACGCTCAAGATTTGAGGTGTCATGACTTAATATGTATTTTAAGGCTATAAACCGCGAGTATTCTGGCTTCGATGCTTATGACGTCGTTTGACCGTTTATGACGTAAGTTTCGCGGTCGCGAATTCTTGATTATAACAGTAAAAACCGAATACCGCGAATTATTATACGCCATTAGTCATTCATCATTATCGTTTGTCACACATTTAATTTATATTTATACATTATTACGCATTGACATGAATATGCTTTTTGTGATATAATATTATGAATGATAGGATAAGAATTTTACGGGGAGACGAAGTCGACGCGAGCCGCGGACGACTTCGGCAGCCTCGATATTTATGAAAGGATGATCATGAATATGCGCACAAAACCCGTTTACCTTATACTCGAAAACGGTAAGGTATTTCGCGGCAGGTCGTTCGGTTACGAAGCCGAAACCATGGGCGAGCTTGTTTTCACCACTTCAATGTCCGGATATCTTGAGACGCTGACCGATCCCAGCTTTTTAGGTCAAGTCGTCATCCAGACATTCCCACTCATCGGCAACTACGGTGTGATCCCGTCTGATTTTGAATGTAAAGACACCGCACTCGCCGCCTATATTGTCCGCGATATATGTCAAGAGCCTTCCAATTTCAGAAGCGAGGGTGCTCTTGACGTTTTTTTGAAAGAGCATAAGGTCGTGGGCGTGTCCGACATCGACACTCGCGCGCTGACCCGCATCGTGCGTGAGGTCGGCGTCATGAACGCCAAGATCACATATTCGCTTCCCGAACAGCTTGACGAAACGCTTTCCGAGCTGCACGATTATGTGATACGCGACGCGGTCGAGCGCGTGACCTGCAAGCAGCCCGAAATCATGACTCCCGAAGATAAGAAATACCGCGTCGTCCTCTGGGATTTCGGCACAAAGGAGAATATCCGCCGTCAGCTGCTCGCGCGCGGCTGCGAGGTAGTAAAAATGCCCGCGTCGTCGACGGCAGAGGATATTGTCGCGATGAAGCCGGACGGCATCATGCTCTCGAACGGCCCTGGAGACCCGGCTGACAATCCATTGATAATTCAAGAGATGACAAAGCTCTGCGAATATAGAATACCCATATTCGGCATCTGCCTCGGTCATCAGCTGCTCGCGCTCGCTATGGGCGCGAAGTCGAAAAAGCTCAAATACGGACACCGCGGCGAAAATCAGCCGGCAATCCGTCAGAGCGACAAGCGCGTGTTCATCACGAGCCAGAACCACGGCTACGAAATCCTGCCCGATTCGCTACCCGAGGGCGCGTCGATGAGCTTTGTAAACGGCAACGACGGCACCTGCGAGGGAATAGACTACACGTCGATTCCGGCGTTCACGGTTCAGTTCCACCCCGAAGCCGCCGCCGGTCCGCTTGACACCGAGTTTCTGTTCGATAGATTTATAGCAATGATGAAGGAGGATAAATAATATGCCGCTCAATAAAGCGTTAAAAAAGGTCATGGTTATCGGTTCCGGTCCTATTGTAATCGGACAGGCAGCCGAATTCGACTACGCGGGAACACAGGCCTGCCGCGCGTTAAAGGAAGACGGTCTTGAGGTCGTACTCGTCAACTCCAACCCTGCGACGATAATGACCGATAACGCAATGGCGGATGAGGTATATATCGAGCCGCTGACCCTCCCCACCATCAAGCGCATCATCGAAAAAGAGCGTCCCGACAGCCTGTTGTCGACGCTCGGAGGTCAGACCGGTCTGACCTTGAGTATGCAGCTCGCCAAAGAAGGCTTCCTTGACAAAATGGGAGTCAAGCTGCTCGGCGCAAATCCCGAGACTATAGACAAAGCCGAGGACCGTCAGGCGTTCAAGGACACGATGATGAAAATCGGTCAGCCGGTCATTCCGTCTACCGTTGTCAATGACATCGAAGCCGCGCTCGCGTTCGCTCACTCGAACGGCTATCCGCTTATCATCCGTCCGGCGTTCACGCTCGGCGGCACCGGCGGCGGCATTGCCAACACCGAGGAGGAGTTTATCGAAATCGCCGAGACCGGACTTCGACTGTCGCCAATAAATCAGGTGCTGGTCGAAAAGTGCGTATCCGGCTGGAAAGAGATCGAGTTCGAAGTAATGCGCGACAGCGCCGGAAACGTAATCACGATCTGCTCAATGGAGAATGTAGACCCGGTCGGCGTCCACACCGGCGACAGCATCGTCATCGCTCCGGCTGTCACATTGTCCGACAAGGAATATCAGATGCTGCGTTCAGCCGCGCTCGCTATTATCAACGAGCTGAAAATCGAAGGCGGCTGCAACGTGCAGTTCGCGCTCCATCCCGAGAGCTTCGAATACGCGGTAATCGAGGTCAACCCGCGTGTATCGCGTTCGTCCGCGCTCGCGTCAAAGGCGACCGGATATCCGATTGCCAAGGTCGCTGCCAAAATCGCAATCGGATACACGCTTCCTGAAATTGTCAACGCGGTCACAAAAAAGACTTACGCCTGCTTTGAGCCGTCGATCGACTATGTCGTCGTCAAGTTCCCGAAGTGGCCGTTTGACAAATTTGTCTATGCTAAGCGCACGCTCGGCACGCAGATGAAGGCGACCGGCGAGGTAATGGCTATCGGCACGAGCTTCGAGCAGGCGATGATGAAAGCCGTGCGCGGAGTCGAAATCGGTATGTCGAGTATGTCCGCGCCGAAATACCGCGATATGACCGACGACGAGATTGAAGCACGTCTGCATGAAATTGACGACGAGCGGATATTCATTGTATATGAAGCGCTTCGCCGCGGAGTTTCGGTCGAGCACATACATGAATGCACTATGATTGACGAGTGGTTCCTCTGCAAGCTGCGCCACCTCGCCGAATTCGAACAGATACTCGCGACCGAACCGCTGACAAGTGAGCTCTACCTCGACGCGAAAAAGCTCGGCTTCCCGGACAAGGTAATCGAAGAGCTGTCCGGCAAACCGCTGCCCGAGGGTATGCACCGCCGCGCCGTATACAAAATGGTCGACACCTGCGCGGCCGAATTCAGCGCCGAGACTCCTTACTTCTATTCGACATATGACGACGAGAACGAAGCTACCGAATTCATCAACGAGCACAAATCGCCCGACAAGAAAACGGTGATCGTATTTGGCGCCGGACCTATCCGCATCGGTCAGGGTATCGAATTCGACTACGCTTCGGTACACTGCGTCTGGTCGCTGAAGAAAGCCGGATATGACGTCGTAATCGTCAACAACAACCCCGAGACGGTTTCGACCGACTTTGACACCGCTGACCGACTCTACTTCGAGCCGCTGACAAACGAAGATGTAATGAATATCATCGAGACCGAAAATCCGGTCGGCGTCGTCGTCGCGTTCGGCGGTCAGACTGCCATCAAGCTGACCAAGTTCTTATCAAAGCAGAATATAAACATTCTCGGCACGAGCGCCGACTCGATCGACGCCGCTGAGGACCGCGAGCGCTTCGACGAGCTGCTCGAGGAGCACCACATCAAGCGCCCGGTTGGCTATACGGTCATGACCACCGAGGAAGCGCTTGAAATCGCGAACCGGATCGGATATCCGGTGCTTATGCGCCCGTCCTACGTCCTCGGCGGACAAAATATGATAATTGCGTTCACCGACGACGACATCAAGGAATACATGGCGATCATCCTGTCGCACAACATCGAGAATCCGGTGCTTATCGACAAATATCTGATGGGCATTGAGCTCGAAGTCGACGCAATCTGCGACGGCGAGGACATCCTCATCGCCGGAATCATGGAGCACGTCGAGCGCACCGGTATCCATTCGGGCGACTCGATTGCCGTCTATCCGGCGTGGAACATCAACGACAAGCTCCGCCACGACATCATCGACTGCACGAAGAAGCTGTCAGTCTCGCTCAAAATCATGGGACTTGTCAATATTCAGTATCTGATTTACCATGACCAGCTCTATGTAATCGAAGTCAACCCGCGTTCGTCGCGCACGATTCCCTATATCAGCAAGGTCACCGGCGTGCCGATGGTCGACCTCGCAACCCGCGCTATGCTCGGTGAAAAGCTCAAAGACATGGGTTATGGTGTCGGTCTGTATAAAACCTCGCCGTATGTCGCAGTCAAGGTTCCGGTATTCTCATTCGAAAAGCTGATGAACGTCGACAATCACCTCGGACCCGAGATGAAATCGACCGGCGAAGTCCTCGGTCTGGCAAGCACTCGTGAAGAAGCGCTCTACAAAGGACTGATCGCAGCCGGCTACACGCTTAAAAAGCATGGCGGCGTATTCATCACGGTACGTGACAGTGACAAGTCGGAGGTCGGCGAGGTAGCGAAGCGTTATTATGATCTCGGCTTTGAGCTATACGCTACCCGTGGTACTGCGAAAGTTATCGAAGATTACGGCATGAAAGTCAAGGTCGTCGACAAAATTCACGAGGGCGAAAACAACACGCTCAAGCTCATCGAGAGCGGTTGGATCGATTATGTGATTTCGACCTCCGCAAAAGGACGCATTCCGTCGCGCGATAGCGTAAAGATTCGCCGTAAAGCAGTCGAGCGCGCGATTCCCTGTCTGACTTCGATCGACACCGCTAACGCGGTCGCCGATTGCCTGAAGAGCCGTTATTCGCAGGCCTGCACCGAGCTTGTTGACATCAACGATATGCGCACCGAAAAGGCTTCACTTGAATTCACCAAGATGGAAGCCTGCGGCAATGACTACATCTACTTCAACTGCTTCAACCAGAAGATCGACAATCCTGAGGGACTGTCCATACGGCTCGCCGACCGCCACTTCGGCATCGGCGGAGACGGCGTCGTACTGATGTATCCGTCAGACAAGGCTGACGTCAAGATGCGTATGTTCAACCTTGACGGAACCGAGGGCAAGATGTGCGGCAACGCGGCGCGCTGCATCGCGAAATATATGATTGACAACAAGCTTGTCGACGGCGACAGCGTTACCATTGAAACCTTGAGCGGCGTCCGCAAGGTAACCGTCGAAAAGGTCAACGGCGAAGTAAGCTGGGCGACAGTCGATATGGGCAAGGCTGAATTAAAGCCGGCGCTTATACCGGTCAAACTCGCCGGAAACACCGCGATAGGCGTACCGGTACAGGTCGCTGACGGGCGTTACCGCATTACCTGCGTATCAATGGGCAATCCGCATTGCGTCGTATTCAGCGAAGATCTCGATGCTCCGCTCGACAATTTGAATCTCGAAGTCATCGGACCGAAGTTCGAAAACGACCCGCTTTTCCCCGAGCGCGTCAACACCGAATTTATTAAGGTTTTGAATCGAACGACCTTGAAGATGCGCGTCTGGGAGCGCGGATCGGGCGAAACCTTTGCCTGCGGCAGCGGTGCTTGTGCGGCGGTTGTCGCGGCGGTTGAAAACGGCTACTGTCCGAAGAACGAGGAAATCACTGTAAAGCTCAAAGGCGGCGACCTCAAGATTCGTTACACGGACGAAGCTGTATTCCTTTCCGGCGGCGCGGTCAAAGTCTACGAAGGCAGAACGATAATCTGATTATAAAATGATCACCCCCTCGAAGCAGCTTCGAGGGGGTATATTTTATGTATATAAATGCGATATAGCGTTTCACCTTTTAAATATGCTACCTATATCAATTTAATATATTGTAAAAGAGACAGCCTTTCGACTGTCTCTTTTAATTTTAGATATGATTTCTTAACCGACAATACCAGAACGCTCGATACCGCCGATAAGGAATCTCTGCATGAAGATGTAGATTATGAGCAGAGGAGCGAGTATCAGCAGACCGCAGGTATTACGTATCGCCGATTCATACAGGTTTTGCGCCGCATATGCGGTGTCCAATGTCTTTGGTATCGCGATGATATCCGGCATCAGAACCATCGAGGCTTTTGTGAAGAATATCGTAGTGTAGAAGTTATCTGTCCACTGCCACGAGAACGCGAACAGGAAGATAGTGATCATCATCGGCACGGAAAGCGGAAGTATAATCTGAATGAAGGTTCTGAAAGTGCCGCTTCCGTCGATGTATGCCGACTCTTCAAGCTCATCCGGTACACCGCGGAAGAACTGACGCATCATGAAGATGTACAGACCGTTCTTAAACGCAAGTCCGCCAATCGACAGAAGTGCCAGAGGCCAATATGTATTGTTCAGGTTCAGGGATGTGAAAGGTAAAACTTTTAATCCTTCGAATACTCCGCCTCCGAGGAGATTGAATATACCAAGAATGTCGAAGTATCTGAACTTCATGAACATCGAGAGCTGGAGTGTTCTATGCGGAACAACCATTGTGAAGATAACAAGGAAGAATATAAGCTTGCTTCCTTTGAACTTAAACTTCGCAAGACCGTAACCGATTACACAGCACATAAATGTCTGGATAATGCCGCAGAGAACCGACAGGATCGTCGTGTTCAGAAGAGCTTCGAAATAATCATTTTCCTGGATGATAGCTCTGTAAGTGTCAAGCGTAGGATATTTCGGTATCAGCTTGACCGTTACGTCAACGAAGTCCTCACGGCTCATAAATGAGCCGGAGATCTTCGCGAAGAACGGGAATAGAATGACATACGAAATACCGATAAGCAGAACCAGTCTGAAAATAACCCAGACGACATTTGTAAGAAAGTTAAGGTTTAAGAATTTCGCCTTTAATCTTTCTTTTAGAGGGGTTCTTTCAAACTCAACTCTGATTTTGTTTTTGCTCTCCTTCATTACGCGGGGAGCCTGAGGTGCTTGTTGAGAATTCATTTTTTACCCTCCATTAATCGCGCTTCTGGTAGAATACGTACGCGCTGAGCAGTGCGGCAACCAAACCGATTATGAGAAGAACGATAAGGAAGTAAATCCATGCCATTGCCGAGCTGAGCACGTTTCCTCCAGCCTGGTCATATACATTCGAAATGTAAGTCATAACCTGGTTGGACTGTGATGTAAACGAGTCGATGACTGTGTAAATCGCGTTTACGAGAATCATCGGGCTGATCATCGGGAAGGTGATCTTCCAGAAGGTTTCCCATGCGGTCGCACCGTCTATATCGCACGATTCGTAAATCGACGGCGAGATGGACTGCAGACCTGCGAGGTAAATCAGCATCTGTACGCCTGAACGGTTGATGATGTTGTAGACGTTGTTAACCATCGTTACAACGTAGTCAACCAGCTCGGTACCAACCTTCATGTTGTCAAACAAACGCTCGATATCGACCGCGGACAAGATTTCGTTGGTCGTGTTCTGTCCGGAACCGTCGTTGATACCCTCTTCGACGTTCTCCATGTAGTCGAGCATGGTGTTTGCCTGGTCAATCTTGTCAATGATACCGGTCGAGATAATAACCGGAATAAAGAAGATTGCACGGAACGCGGCGCGTCCAACCATTTTCTGGTTCAGAAGCACTGCCATAAAGAGCGAGAATATGACTATTGCCGGGATGTCAAAGATCAGTTGCTGGATACCGGAAGTCAGAGTCTGAACGAACTGAGGGTCGACAAACAACGCTTCCTGGTAGTTTTCCCAGCCGACGAATTCGAGAGTGTAGCCGCCGCCCTGACCGATCTTGATCTTGTTAAAGCTGTACTTTATCGAGTCAATGATGATCGGCAGGTAGATGATGATAAAGCTGAGGACGAACGGCATGACAAACATCCATCCCGCACGCGCCTTGCGCTTATCAAGAGAGGCACCACGCTTGCGCTTTTTAGCAGCGGGGACACTATTGAGCTTTAATTCGCTGTTCATTTATTACACCTCTCTTTTGATTAATCAACCTGAACGAAATCAAGTGCGCCGATTGTGTAGGTAGTACCATCATCAACGACAGTGATTTCAAAGTTGTTGTAGTTGAGTATGAAAGACTTTCCGCCTTCGTAGGTGACCTTGACGATTCTGCCGTCGTCGGAGGTATACTTAGTATACTGGTAACCCTCGGTGACGACTTCTTCCTCTTCTTCTTCCTCCTCTGGCTCCTCAGGCTCATACTCTTCACCTGCGAGTTCAGCGAGTCTCTGTTCAAGAAGCTCCTTCTTTTCAGCCTTTTCAGCCGCAAGTGCTTCAGCTTCTTCCTCAGCAAGTCTTGCTTCCTCCTCGGCGATACGGTCAGCTTCAATTTCTTCAGCGGACGGTACGCGCTCGCCAATCAGGAATTCATGGTCGACGATCTTCTTGTCCTGAACATCACCGATCGCGTCATTGAGCGTGTTGTAAAGCGAAACAAGTTCTTCATACCAAATATCAAACGATATTGAATAGTACTTGTTGAATTCAATGTCTTCCTTAAGCAGCGAAGTGTTCTGCATCGAAAGCGTGAAGTAAAGTGACGCGCCGTTTTCGATGGCCTTAAGCAGTTCATACTGGGTGTCGCCTGCCATATTGATAGCAGTGCCGGCGAAGTTCATACTACCATGAAGCACCATACCCATGAACGGCACAGCTTCACTTGCATTAGAGAAGCGGCTGGAGTCAAGCGAAACATTGATAATATGATCCGCATACGGCAGCGAGTAAAGGTTACCACCATCGATCATGACGTTTTGGTAGTCAGTTTCAATATCTGCTAGCAGGTCGGTCGTGAATTCCTTGCTGTCCTCGCGGTTGTACGGCTCCTTCTTATCGAAGTCGGAGTTCAGGTCGGTACCGAGAGTTGATACGGACAGACCCATCGGGCTGAGATCAGAGTAGTCCTCTTTGAAGTGCTCGTAGAAATAGTCATAAACCGAAGGTGATACCGCGAGCGAGTAACCTCTCTCGTAGGACTGGAGCGTCGAGTCGTAATAACGTTTACTTGTGTAGCGGTTATCCATCGTCTTGATGAGGTGCTTTCTCATCGAAACGCCGTCGAACATTTCGAACATACCGATGTTCGCAAAGTCGAAATCAGGATATACGCCAAAGTTGTTCGACTGTGCATAAGAAACGAATTCAGTGAAGCCGTCGTTACCGCCGACTACCTTTTCGAACTTAACATTATACGCTGAGGTATCGTTCATACCACCGTTTGCAAATCCGGTGAGCTTGAAGTTGATGTTTGTAATACCGGCTTCAGAGAGCTGTGTATACATCGACTTCAAATCTTCGAATGTGGTCAACGGCTTCAAAACTTCAACAGGGATTGAAAGAATGCGCTCTATATCCTCAAGGCAGCCAAACGACTCAATGTAAAGCGGGATCGAATCGCTTACATTTTCAAGGTCGGTGAGAATTCCTTCATTCTCAAGGTATTCTCTGTATGCGGTAGCCATTCCGACATAGGATGCTTCATAATAATCGGAAAAACCAGTAGCTTCCGCGAGCTCGGGCTCAGTCAGCATTATGTACTTAATGCGATAGCTTCCGGTGTATTTACGCTCGGAAACGACCGTGTAGGTAGCGTCCTGACCGGCCGAAATTGCTTCAGCGAGGTTATACGAGTCCTTAGGACGAGGTGAGAAGGACGCGTTGACACTGTTGTAGGAATGAACTGTACCGCCGTGCTCGGTGGTGATGCTTGCGAGCGCGTCGCCTTCCTCAATAATCGCGAGGAAGCCGTTGGTCTTTTTCTCGTAAATCTCACCGTCTGCCGTTTCAATCTCGGCGTAGGTCGTCGTGGTCTCACCGGTGGTGGCGTCAGTTTCTGTTATCGGGAGTGCTACATTTGTTTCAACTACACCGAATACCGGAAGCCTCATAACTTCCTTGTGCTGGAAGCCAGTGATTTCCTGATACGCGTAGTCAGGTCCGTAAATCTGACCGGACAGGGTCAGCGGCTTGGTTCCGACGTCCTCAAAACGGACGAGTGTACCCGAACCGTCGGGGATGAATGTATAGCCGCTGTAATTGCTCGAACCGGCTCCAAACCACGGCAGGGGAGTGATCGAGTCGAGCTGGAACGAGCTCTCGTCGAAACGGATACCGTTCGCGGGGAGACGGACGTCGAGCGAGCCATCTTCATCGAGCGTGTATTCGAGCGAAAGTCTGAACAGAACCGGTGCTTCATCCTTTCCTTCATACTCTGTCATCGTATGGTCCTCTTCGAGGGTTTCATACGTATATTCAGGGCAGTACTGCTTGATATAGCCTTCGATTTCGTTAAGCTCACGGTCGGACGCATACGGGTCGAAGATGTAGATCGCCATTTCGTTTGTTATGGGGAAGGTCGCCTGCAGCTCACGCTTTGCACGCTCTGTCAGGTTCGGATCAAACGGGTCCTTGAGCTGATAAAACGCGTTCATCTTGTTGAGCGCCTGACCTTCGGGGATATTCGCAAGAATCAAGGTTTCGAAACGAGTTTTTTCAATCTGTTTCGGAACGAGCTTACGGGTCTCTTCACGACCCATAGTATATTCGACACGAACGCCGTTTTTAATCTTCTTTACGACGATCTGACCTCTCTGGCAGGCTTCAACAAAGCTGTGAAGCTCGAGCTGAGAGTCGTTGTCGGTATACTTGATCTCAATCTGCGAGAGAAGCTGTTGTTTTATTGATTCCGATGCGCTTGTCTGGGAGACGTCGTATGGATTCGAGAAAAGAATCTGTCCGGTCACTTTGTTGACATACGCAATTTCACCAGAAATCGGCTCTACATACAATTCAAAGTTTCCCTTATCGAGATACTTCGTCATGGTAGCCAGCTTATCCTCGGGAGTGTTGAAGAGCTGTGTTACATAATCGATGGTAGGAACTCCTTCTTCGTCGTCCCATCCAGGAATCAGAACACCGTCTTCGGTGGTCTCAGCCTCTGCGGCAAAGACCGGTAGACTTGCAAGCACACCCCAAACCATAACAACAGTCAGGAATGCCGATAATAATCTGAATTTTTTCATTTACTATAACTCCTATCCTGTTATTACATACGATACGTGATTTCGATAACAATACTCGAAATAAAGCTTACAATCTTAGCAAGCAGCGTCGAGAACAGGATACCAATAAACATGATAATAGCCATTCCGACGATTGTGCCGAGGGATGTAATGACATTCTTCGAGAAAGTGTAGTCATGAGTTACCATTGTGCCGAAGAAGATCAGGAGACCGCACCAGATGAATGCGAGCGAGACAAGCAGATTGATAATGGTAGCTTCAGATGCGAGCGAGAAGTTTGATATGATGACCGACGGGATAATAAGTATCGGAATCGGCACCAGAGCGTAAGAGGTTGCGACAAATATATCCTTGAAGCTGCCTTCGCCGTCGAACAGAGTGGTCAAGCACCAGTTGGATACGGTCCAAAGCAGTACAGGTACGAGCACCGCGGTCAGCTGAACCAATATTGTCGAACCGCCTTCCTGAGGATTGAAGATATAACCGGTACCGACGCTCTGATAATAGAATGTCAGAATAGCGATTACGATCCATACAAACGAGGCTCTGACCGAACCGCGATATTCATGCTTCAAATCCCAGAAACCGTCGAACGGGTGGAATATGACATGGTTCGCGTAGATAAGCTCTTCCCAGAAGGTCTTTCTGCCCTTTTTGAGCTGCGTCTTCTTGTTGAGCTTTGCTGCGTATTTGTTAAACAATACGATAAGGACAACGATCGCAATTACGATTATCGGAATCAGAACGATATACTTCGAAATCCAAGCTTTTCTGATTTCCTTAAACGATTCGGAGTAATTCTCCGTGTCATACGCGGATTTGTAATAGGTAAGCGATTCTTCGTAGTCAGCGCTTCTGTAAAGGCTCTTGCCTATACCGATGTAAGCCGAGTCAAAGTTGTTGTTGCGCTTAAGTATTTCCATCCAGTAGTCAATCGTAGTGTCGTAGTTACGTTCATTTGTATTTCTGATAGCTTCAAGCAGCAGATCGCCGTACTCAGTACGTCTGTAAACAGTGATGTTATCGGAAGTTTTGTCAAGAATGAGAATGTCATTATCGAGGTAGGCAATAGCTTCGATAGACTGAATGTTACCGAGCTGCTGTCCAGTATCGCCAAAGATGAACAGAAGATTTCCGTCGGAGTCATAGGTGTAAATCTTGCTGCGCTTTTCGTCGATTATCGACCAGGTCTCCTCCGGTCCGATAGCGACGTCGATGATCTTCGAAGGACCGGTGATATCAGCGGTCGAGATATTCGTGATGTTAACTTCACCGCCCGGACCAAAGAAGCCGTTACGCTTCATGATGTCCGAACCCGCGGTGTTCAGCTTCTTGACAGGAGCATAAGTTCCGTCCTTCGAGTTTATAGCCGCCTGCTGCTGATTCTCGTCGATAGACGAGGTGGTTACATAGATGAAGCCTTTGTCGTCGATGGTGATGTTGTTGAACTCAGTCGATACATACTGCTGCGACAAAGCTCTCTGCTCTTCAGTCTGGAAACGTCTCCAGATTATCGAGAGCGCGTCGATCGTAACCTTCTGCGCGCCGATGAAGCCCTGGAAGTCTCCGTTTTCGTTTATCGCGATGACACCCATGTAGGTGGTCGACGAAATAACATAGATACGACCATAGTTATCGACTGCGATTGCGACCGGCTTGTAAATAGAACCGGACGGGAAAACATCCGAGTCAGGCTCCTCGATAACCTTATAGAAGGTGCCGTCAAGCTCGAACATTACAATACGATTGTTGTCGGTGTCGGCTACATAAATCTTATCCTCGGTGACATATACGCCCGAAGGGTTGGTCAGCGAGTCCGGAACACCCTGTCCGTTGACAAACGTATTTATGTAGAACTTGAGCTTGTAATATCTGTCAAGTACAACGATACGGTTGTTCGCGGCGTCCGCGATGTAAATATTCTTATACTGATCTACGAACAAATCGCGCGGGTCGTCGATTGCCGGAGTTACGCCCATGTAGTTTGAATCGATCTGTCTGTCCGGTGTATATGCGTCAGGCGACATAAGCGAAAAGCCGCCGATTGAGTAGGTATAAGTTGAATACGGAGTGATAGCGTTGATCGGAAGGCAGCCGAGCACAAGAATCACCAGTGCCGCGAGGGTAAGTATTCTTGATATTTTTTTCATATTTACCCTCCTTAATCCTTCATACCCGATGAGCCCATCGTCTCAATGATATTACTCTGAGTGACGACGAAGACGGTGATCGGCACCGCCATCATGATAACTGTCGAAGCGGCACTCGCACCCGCACGGGCGATACCGCCGGCAACGATCTGGCTGATTGCGTAGTTGAAGGTCTTTAACTGTTCGGAATAGATGTAGATAGAACCGCCGGCGTTCCACAGAGTCTGGAACGAGTAGATAATAAGTGTCAGCCAAGCCGGCTTAACCATCGGCATCGCTATCTTTAAGAATGTGTAGAATTCGGTCGCGCCGTCAAGTCGTGAGGACTCGAGCACCGCGTCAGAAACCGCGGTATCCATGAAGTTCTTCATCAGATAAAGTCCGAGAGAAGTACACCATGCCGGAACGATGATTGCGAGATAGGTGTCAATCCAGTGAAGGGTCGACATCGTTAAGAAGTTTGCAATGCTGGTGACCGTTGAGTTGAACATCAGCGAGAGGACGATGACCTGGAATATCCAGCCGCGTCCGGGGAAGTTTATCTTCGCGAGCGCGTAAGCGGCAAGCGAGGACAGAAGCAGGTTGCCGAGCGTTCCGGCTACCGAGATAAACACAGTGTTGAATATGTAGCGCGAGAACGGAACCCACGAGGTGCTCATCAGCTTGAACAGGTCGGAGAAGTTTTTGAGCGTCGGGCTTACAACGTAAAAGCGCGGCGGGAACATCCAGAGTTCGTCAAGCGGCTTCAAGGACTGCATTATAACGTAGAGCATCGGCAGGAACATGAACGCGCCCATGAGGATGAGCAAAACGTTGATACCGATATCACCGCCAACTGAGCGGTTGAGGACAACTTTATGTTTTCTGGTTCTTAATCTTGCCATCTTATTGTCCTACCTTCGATAATAATTTTTTGACTATCAGGTTAGCACCGACCATTATTACGAACAGCACAACCGCGATAGTCGACGAGTAACCGACCTCGAAACGCTGTCCGCCGTAGTCCTCGAGGTGGTGCATAATCGTATGCGCCGCATAATCGACAGACGGCATACCGGCGAGCGCGGTAACTATAGCGCCGAATCCGAACGAACCGGTTATCGACATGACCGCACCGAACATAAGCTGCGGCTTCATAGTCGGAAGGGTAATGTACCAGAGCTCCTGCCATCTGTTTCTTACACCGTCGACCGCGCCGGCTTCATAAAGCGATTTGTCGATGGTCTGAAGACCTGCGATGAACGAAAGGAACGAGGTACCGAGCGAGGTCCAAAGCGCGACTACTATACAAAGACCCATGACGTATTTTGCATCGTGGAACCAAAGTATAGGCTCGGTAATTATACCGAACTCGGTCAGCCACGCGTTAGCGTAACCGTACGCGTCGTCCGAGAAGATGATACCCCAAATGAGGTAAACCGAACCCGAAATCGACGGAGAGTAGAAGACGAGGGTTACAAGCGCACGGATCTTCGGGGTAAGCTCGTTTATGAACCATGCGATGAGCAGGGACAAGAAGTAGGAAGCCGGTCCTGTGACTGCCGCGAATACGAGTGTATTCTGGCAGGCGGTAAGGAATATATCGTCGTCAAGGAACAATCTGATGTAGTTATCCATGAAGACAGGCACCGGCACTTCAAGCAAGTTGAACTGCGTGAAGCTCAGAATGATCGACAGCGCAACAGGGAAGACAGTAAAGATAGTGAACAGAATCATGAAGGGAGCTATCATTATATACGCCGTTTTGTTGCGACGTATTTCCTTCAGCGTCCACTGCGCCTTTGTCATGTCCTTGCGAGCCGTCGGCTTTGGCGAATTGTTTACCGCCGCTGCGTTCTGTGACATGTTTGTTCTCTCCTTATAACAGATTTAGTAGATACACTGTCAAGAGCCCGATATTCCCCGGCCGGGTTTCCCCGACCGGATATCGGATTTTGGCAGGAGGATTACTGTTTTGCGATTATTCGGCTGTGGTCTCCTCATTGTTCTGAGCCGCTTCTCTGTCAGCCAGAGTTTCGCCCAGCTCGAGGGTATCAAGGTCGAATTCTTTACGCTTTCTCGTGATTTCCTTGTTGATATCATCAACGTAGCCGAGCAGTGCTTCTACAGGGTCAGCGTTGTTGTTATAAGCGTCAAGGAACGCGAACTGTACGTAACGAGTGATGATGTAGCCGCCCGGCATTTCAGGAATAGCGGCGAGGTTGTTGTACTGCGCCTGAATATTCTCAAGGTCGGTCGTCGACCACGGCAGCGATTCGAGCGCTTCCTTATTAGCGGTTGCGTACATCGCGCCCTGTCCGACTATAGCAACCATCTCGTTTGCGTAAGTCGACTGGGTTTCAGCGGAGGTGTACCAGTCCATGAACTTCCATGCGTTCTCGGGGTTCTTGCAGCC
Source organism: Candidatus Flemingiibacterium merdigallinarum (assembly GCA_904386005.1). GTDB lineage: Bacteria > Bacillota > Clostridia > Oscillospirales > CAG-272 > Flemingiibacterium > Flemingiibacterium merdigallinarum. Next base: position 24,315 of record CAJFKR010000003.1, on the reverse strand, counting down.
GTTCATCATAACAAGCGAGGTAATTGTAGATACCGAAACGTTGTTGATGTTGCCGTTTTCGTCCTCCATACCGATGATCGGTACGAATTCCCAGAGGTCGCGGATTTCAGTCGCGAATATCGACAGCTGGTTGTAGGTGCCGATATAGTCAGCGAAACCGAGCGGCATTTCACCGGTTCTGAAACGGTTCGGGAAGTCATAGGTTACCGGGAACGAATACTGTGTAAAGAAGGAGCACTCATAGTCGAACGCTTCAAGCGCGACGTTTGAGTCAAGGTTGATTCTCATACCTTCGTCGGCATAAAGCTCGCCGCCCATCTGGTAGAGGAACATCTGGAGACCGGCAAGCTCCTTCGGCAGACCGACTTCCATGTGGTTGTACTGAAGATACGGAACTATCGACATCAAGTCGTCCCAGGTCTTAGGAATGTCAATTCCAAGCTCCGCGAAGATATCCTTGCGGTAGAAGAGCATATTAAAGGTCTGGGTTTCCGGCAGACCGTAAGTCGTGCCGTACAGCGTTACCGGAACCATCGCGGCTTCGGAGAAGCGCGATGTCACTTCGTCGAAGGTGTCGAAATCGTTCAGCGGGAGCACCGCGTTACGAATCGCGTACTGTACCGGGTCGCCCTGCGCGCTTCCGAGGTTTACGTCAGGTCCGGTGCCCGAAAGGGTTGCCGGTAGAAGCGTACCCGCGGTTACGAGCTTCAGCGAAACGCCGATGTTCGTTTGGGAAGTGAAGCCGTTATCGATCATTGAACGGACGACCTGTGCCTGGTCGCGTCCGGTCGCGATCCAAACCTCGATTACGTCATCTTCATCAAGCTCGATGGTCGCGCCGAGGTTGTTGTAGTCGGTGAAGAAAGACATTACGAACGAGGTAATTTCGAATCCGGCTGCCTGGAAGAAGTTTGCTTCAGCCTTGGGGAGGTCTTCGCCGGACGGCTGGATGCAGATGTAGTCGAGGAGCACCGGCTGGTTTGTCGCGGTGTTGAGCCAGGTACCGAGAGTACCGATGTAGCTCTTCAAGGTCGCCATATTTCTTGCGACCTCGTCTTCATCGGTAGCCATCGTCTGAAGCACGCGCGCGACGTTGTCAAGCGTTGCGGTGTTGCTTCCCTTGATTCCGTTGATCTCGGTGATGAGATTCGAAACCGCGGTCAGCTCAAGGTACTGTGCATACAGATCCTTGATAGTATCGGGGATCAGGTTTCTGAAGTTATAGTCGCGGTAAACGTCGGGGTCAGCACCGGTGATCTGGAGTATCTTCAGATAATCGTTGTTGATTGATGTAAGACATTCCTGAACCCGACCGATGATCTCGCTCATGCCGCCGAGTACGACTTCAAGCTTGATTGTATAGGTCTGTCCCTCTTCAAAGTAAAATTGGAACTGCTCCTGTCCGTTGTTTAGGACTTCGGTCTGCCAGGTATCCGAGTAATTGAACTGAAGATAATTGGCTTCCTCGAACGGAATCTCGCCGTTTATGTAAATACGGCGCGAGGTATACATACCCGAGACATCCGACTGCTTGTAGCGTGTGACTATGTCGTAAAGACCGCTCTTTTCGCAGGTGAACGAATACTCAATCCACTGTCCGACCGACTGCCACTTCGTACTTCCGAGCGTGTTCAGAAGCGACTTCGAAGAGCTCTGCGGCTGAGTGAGAGCCGAGGTTCTGTCGTTTGCGGCATAGATCGTGCTGTCCGAAGTGTAGTCCGGGAACTCCGCCTGGAGAATTATCGGTTCGGCTCCGGTCGCCGGCTGATAGCCGTTAGTTGAATATTCAGCCTTGACGTCTTCCCATGTAGGAAGGTCTTCATACGGGTAAATCGTAATCGACTTTATGACCAGCACCTCGCGGTCGGCTTCGAGTGCCAGCGTGTGCGAGCCGGCCTCAAAGACTACCTCATACGGGTCTATGTCGTAACCGGTGGAGTCGCTTAAAGTGTAGGTTCTCCACGTAGGTACGATTTCCTTTTGAGCCTTGATGTCATTGCCGTTGATATCGGTTTTGTACGCGTCGTTTCCGTTCTCGTCAGTTTCGAACTGATCCTGCCATACCTTGGTAAACGAGAGGTATCTTATACCCTTGAACGGATACTCGCCGTCGATGCGCAGCTTGCGCTCGATCGCGGTCGATTTTCCGTCGGTCGGGAATGAATACTCGATGTCGATCGCGTATTTTCCGGTCTTCGGAATCTCGACGTCCCACACCACTGAACCGGTGTTCGGCGTGAGCAGCGCGCTGCCGGTGGTGCCGTTATAATTATTCACGACCTCAACATCGGCGTCGGTCAGCTCCGTGTTGTAGTCAACCGCGTTGATTGTTATCGTTGATGTGCCGCGCGGGACATCCGCGTTGCGCTCCGCGTAATCGGCGTAGGATTCGGCGTTGAGCAGGTCCTGGACGTCAGCTATATCATAGCTGACCGTCGATGAGGCCGTTTCATCGTCGCCTTCCTCAGCAGCCGAAACCGTAAAGTCGCCGGCTCCAATCACGGAGTAGAGCATCATCAATGATAAAAAAACAGCAATTAACCTTGTCAATTTTGTTTTTTTCATTAACCTTTCCTCCTGCCAAGAATTTACTTTGAAGGGAAAATAATAGCTTTGCAGCCTGCCGCGAATATCCCGAACGCCGAGACGGCATTTATGGCACATATGCGTGGACGCGCGGTCACAGCGGACAGACAATGAGCCAATCGTGCGAACAAAGCGTCTTTATGATACATTCGATTACCGATGCTCATCGTCTGCCAGCCCACCGATTTTTTCATACAAATATAATATCATAACGCCCGACAAAAGTCAATAGCGGTATTTTCAAACTTTTATCATTGAAGCCCGTGTCAATGTTCCGTTGAAAACATCGAGCGGCCGTTCACATTTTTCGATTGAAGCCGAAACGCCGTCTCTTGTCAGAGTCTTGTCGTTCGGTTAAGCGTGGGTAATTATTATTTACCTTATTTCCCGGATAATATCCCGTATTTTCAGTATACTTTTGTATTGTAAAATACTATAAAGATACATTGGGTAAATATTATTTACCGTTTTTTCATCCGCGCCGTCTATTACATTGTGACGTAATTGAGCTTTTGATTGTACATTTTACACAATTTTTGAGACATTTTTTCTACGCATAAGCAAACTGCACAAATTCATCACCTTTTAAGAAATTAATGACTGTTAATGTAATCTATTCCATTATATGTAAGCATTTATATCTCTGACGTAAACAATTTCAGATATTTATTAATCACTTACCGGTCATGTGACCGTCATGTAACGATAAAGAAAACGACGGCGTTCCCAAACTGACGCCGCCGTTCACTTGTTTATAATTTTGTTTGAATTCCGGATAAATCCATAAATTTATGTCCTGATTTGATTCTAAGCGTATCTCGTATTGAATATTTGTGATTTTTCGTTTATTAATGCTCTTTTGCATAGGTGTCACAACAGCCGTCACAGTGCGGATACAGGTCGTGCGCTATCCCCTTCTTGTCGTAATAATCGGCAATTGCTGCCTTTACCGCCTCCTCGGCGAGCACCGAGCAGTGCAGCTTCTGCGGCGGAAGTCCGTCGAGCGCCTCAACGACCGCTTTGTTTGTCAGCTTGAGCGCCTCGTCGACCGACTTCCCTTTGATCATCTCGGTCGCCATCGACGACGTCGCGATCGCGGCTCCGCAGCCGAATGTCTTGAACCTGACGTCCTCAATGATATTGTCGTCATTTATTTTAAGATACATCTTCATGATATCTCCACAGGCCGCGTTGCCGACCTCTCCCACAGCGTTTGCCTCCGAAAGCTCGCCGACATTTCTCGGATTCGTGAAGTGCTCCATTACCTTTTCGCTGTACATTTATATTACCTCCCGTATATTTGTTGATGTATTGAGAGCGGTACCTCTATGCTCTCTGTTTTTTCGAAAATCTCCATCGTCAGATCTTCGAGCCGTTAACCTTTTCATAAAGCGGGCTCATGGCGCGCAGCCGTTCGACGATCCCGGGCAGGACTCGCAGAATGTAGTCGACGTCGTCGTCTGTATTGTCCCGACCGAGCGACAGTCGCAGCGAGCCGTGCGCCGATTCGACCGGCACGCCAAGCGCAAGCAATACGTGCGACGCTTCGAGCGATGCCGACGAGCAGGCCGAGCCGGTCGACGCACAGATTCCGTTCATGTCGAGCCAGAGCAGCAGACTTTCGCCCTCAATATAATCAAATGATATATTTACATTCCCGGGTAATCTTTGCTCGCGCGCTCCATTCAGTCGGGTATACGGGATCTTATCGAGAATCCCGTCGATCAGCCGGTCGCGCATTGCCGAGACCCGCGCGTTTTCATCGATTCCGGCGACCGCGTCCTCAAGGGCTTTTGCCAGCCCTATTATATAAGGAAGATTTTCGGTTCCGCCCCGCCGCGAGCGCTCCTGTCCGCCGCCGTCAATCAGGTTCGATACGCGTATTCCGTTCCGGATATAAAGCGCGCCGACGCCTTTCGGCGCGTGCAGCTTGTGCCCCGAAAGGCTGAGCATATCGACTCCGAGCTCACGGACGTCGAGCCTGAGCGTTCCTGCCGCCTGCACCGCGTCGGTGAAAATCAAGGTCTTTCGATTCTTTTGCTTGACCGCCGCGCTGATCTCGGCTATCGGTTCGATTGTGCCGACCTCGTTATTTGCGGTCATGACTGAAACAAGCACAGTGTCCTCCCTGACCGCGTTCGCTACCGCTTCGGGCGAGACTCTGCCCCCTTGATCTACGTCGACAAGCGTCACCTCGAAGCCCTCGCGCTCGAGCGCTTTCAGTGAATTGAGTACCGCGTGATGTTCGATTTTTGTCGATACTATATGCCTGCCGCGGTCGCGATTGGCATATGCCGCGCCCTTGGCAGCCCAATTGTCAGCCTCCGAGCCGCTCGCGGTGAAGTAAATCTCACTTTCCTTAGCTCCAAGCAGCTTTGCGATTCTTGCCCGCGCGTCGCCAAGCGCGGCACTCGCTTCTCTGCCCTTCGAGTGCAGGCTGGACGGATTGCCATATTCTTCACCAAAATATGGCAGCATCGCGTCAAGCACCGATTGTGACACGCGTGTCGTCGCCGCGTTGTCCGCATATACAAATTTTTCTGGCATATTTATCCACCCCGTTGTTTGATTGTTTCTGTAATCATATATTCAATCTCCAGACTCACCACGCTATAGCGAGGATTTTGTGTGAAGACGTTGATTTTGCTTACATATATATTGTATACCATTTTGGTATACTTTGCAACATACATCGACTTAATTCGATGTAAATTATTTATGAATGCATTTCCAACCAGCGAATGTATACGCGGAAGTGTCGTGACATATCTGTTGCGAAGCGCGCTCAGCTGTTGCGGTAGTGCTCGGCTTCGGCTACGGCAAGCGCGTCGCAGCGTTCGTTGTATGGATGTCCGGCGTGACCCTTGACCCAGACAAATCTGACTGTGTGAAGCTCGAGCAGCTTCAGCAGTCGCTCCCACAGGTCGGGATTCAGCGCCGGAGTCTTGTCCGATTTTACCCAGCCGCGATCGCGCCAGCCGTAAACCCAGCGTTTCGTTATAGAATCTATCATATATTTTGAGTCAGACGTCAGCGTGACGTCGCAAGGCTCCCTCAATGCTTCGAGCGCGTTTATCGCGCCGAGCAGCTCCATTCGGTTGTTTGTAGTCCGCGCTTCACCGCCCGACAGCTCCTTTTCGACATTGTTGTAGACAATTATCGCGCCCCAGCCGCCCGGTCCCGGGTTGTGCTTACACGCGCCGTCGGTGTAAATATCAACGTGCTTCATGTTTATTCAACTTTCTTCAATATTAAATCATATATGTTTGCATGGTACTGAGGCTTTATTCAATAATATAATTTAGCGCGGCATAACACCACAGTTTTCTTCATTATAATAATATGCAATAATAATATGCAGCCGTCGGTATGACTTCAAGGTTTTCTTCATTATTATATAGTGACTTTCACATACCCGCACACCGCTCATTTTTCATCATAGCTCATCCGCTCGCAGAATATCTCCGCCCTGCCCTCGAAGAGCAGCTCGCCGTATTCGCGCGCGCTCGATATGCGTTTCGGCAAATCGACTCCGGCGAGCAGCTCACGCCGACCGACATGGTTGTCTGAACCGGCGGTTTTCAAAAGTCCGTAGCTTCCGGCATACCACTCGGCGCGCTCGTTGACCTCGGGCGTCATGCTCGAGTTGATGATCTCGACCGCGTCGACATCACGCGGTATCAGCCGTATCAATTCAATGTATCCCGCCTCGCGGAATGGATGCGCGTGTACGACGAATCCGCCGTCAGCGCGGACGCGGCTCATATAGTCTCTCAACTTCCAGTCGAGCTGGTCGGGGTGCGCGTACAGCCAGTCGCGGTCGAGACCGTATATCAGAAAATCGTTTCCGTTAATTGAATATTCCCAGCCGAAAAACACATCCAGACCGATCTTGTCGCCGACCGCCTTCGCGGCGTCGTAGCCGGCGCAGAACAGGTCGACCCGCTCGTTCCAGTCGAGCTCGCGCGGCACGGTGGTGTTGCCGTTGAAAAAATGGTCGGTGATGAACAGTCCGGTATATCCGAGCGACTTGTAGAATTCGGCGAGTTCGCCGCCGCTGATATGCGAACAGCGGCTGGTCTCGGATGTATGCGCGTGTGTTTCGTATCTCATGTGAATATTCCTTTCCTTGATTATCGAACATGGTCGATTTGTGCTGATATGGTTGATTTGTCTATTTACAACCGCCCGCACTTTTGCTATAATAGCTTATATAAAATAAAAAACAGGGAGATTATTGTGAATATTATGAATAATAAACGCAAACTCGCATTGATTCTGTCCGGACTTATTCTGTCAAATCTGCTGGTCGCCTGCGGTGACAGTACCGACGACGCGGTGACCGACGCGCCCGACGGCTCGACCGCAGCCGAGACGACCGAAAACGAGACAATACCAAGCTCGCTTACCGGACTCGATTTCGGAGGCGAAAGCGTGAGCATTCTCTGGTGGGAGGAAAACAACGAATTCGTCGAGGAGCAGGACGGCGATGTCGTGAACGACGCGTTGTACGAACGTGACCGCAACATCGAGGAAATGCTCAATGTAACGCTCGATCACATTGGTATGTCCTACGCATGGAGCACTCGCGACATCTACATCGGCGCGATTCGCAACAGCGTCATGTCCGGAGACGGCATTTACGATATCGTCAGCGGTCAATACGCGACTATGCCCACACTGATAACCGACGGTATCTACTTGAATCTTGAAAATCTCGAGCACCTCGACTTCACTCAGCCCTGGTGGATAAACGACTTGATCGAAGAAACCGCGATAGACGGCAGGTTATATCTGGCTGCCGGCAATATGTCCACAACGTCCATATCCACAGTCTGCTGTATGTTCGGCAACAAGCGTCTGTTTGAAGAATATCAGCTTGATAATCCGATAGAATTAGTGACAAGCGGCAACTGGACGCTCGACGCCGTGCGTGAGATTGTCGCCGACACATATCAGGATTTGAACGGTAATGAGTTAGCTGACGCCGAGGATAGCTACGGTCTTGTACTCTACAACACGAATGGCATAACCGGCTTCCAGCAATCGTTCGGACTCAAGGTCACAACAAACAACGCCGACGGTATACCTGAGCTGTCTTTCGGCACAGAAAGAGTTACGGACGCGATAGAAAATCTGCGCGCCTTCATTTATGATTCGGAGGGCGTATATCTCGGAAAGGACGCTGAGTTAGAACAAAACTACCGGATATTCACAGACGGTCGCGCCGTATTGACCACCGGATTTTTTGGCAACGCCGCCAACGAATACAACAATATGGCCGATGACTATTATATCTTGCCCTATCCGAAATATGATGATACGCAGACCGAATACGCGACCCGGCTTGGCGAAGCCAATACGCTTTTCGGCATAACCGCGTCCTGCGCCGACCCGAATATGGCGGCGGCAACGCTGGAAGCGCTCGCATATGAGGGATACGCGACAGTTGCTCCGGCGTATTACGAGGTCGCGCTTAAAATCAAATACTCGCGCAGCGACGAGTCGGCGCAGATGTTCGACCTTATCCGCGAAAACGTAGTCTTTGATTTCGGCGCGCTCTACGGAGGCGCGCTTGGAATACCATTTAACGCTATCAAGAATTTCATAGTCGCCAACAACACGAACTGGTCCTCATATTACGCGTCCAACGAAACCGCGGCACAGACCGCGATAGACAATTTCGTAGAAGACATTCTGGCACTTGAAGACTGAAGCCTTGATCAACGCCGGGATTTATAGCTGTAAAGCGTCCGGATTTATAGTTGTAGAACACCGGTATAGGTAACTGTAACACAACGGAGATACCGTTTTTTTTGCGGTATCTCCGTCTTTTGTTTATTTGAAATACCGTACGCCCGACTCAAAGAGGTGCTGATCCTTGTCGCCCTCGATGTTGACGGCGACGTTGCGGCCGATTCGCTCGCTGTGCCCCATCTTGCCGAAGATTCGACCGTCGGGGCTGAGTATGCCCTCGATAGCGAAGCAGGACGAATTCGGGTTGTAGCGGATATCCATAGTCGGATTTCCATCGAGGTCGCAGTACTGCGTAGCTATCTGACCGTTTGCGGCGAGCTTTCTAATCAGCTCATCGCTCGCCCAGAAGCGTCCTTCGCCGTGAGAGATCGGGATCGTGTGGATGTCGCCCGCGTTGACTCCGGCGAGCCACGGCGACTTGACCGACGCGATGCGCGTGTGTACCATCATCGACTGGTGACGACCGATCGAGTTGAAGGTCAGCGTCGGGCAGTCGGGAGTCATCTCGTCCATGATTCTGCCATAAGGCAGCAGACCCGATTTGACGAGCGCCTGGAAGCCGTTGCAGATACCGAGCACCAGTCCGTCGCGATTTTCGATAAGGCGCGTAACCGCTTCCTTTATCTTCGGACTGCGCAGTACGGCTGTGATGAACTTGCCCGAGCCGTCCGGCTCGTCGCCGCCCGAGAATCCGCCGGGCAGCATGAATATCTGCGCGTTGTCGATGAGCTCTGCCAGCTCGTCGACCGACTCGCCGAGCGACTTCGCGTCGAGGTTGCGGAGAACGAATATGCTCGTATTCGCGCCCGCGGCTTTGAATCGGCGCATTGTATCGTACTCGCAGTTCGTGCCCGGGAATACCGGAATGACTACGCGCGGCGATGCGAATTTGACCGATGTCGATATCGTCGGACGTTTGTCGCAGGTGAAGACCTCAGTCTTGACCGCGGGCACGGAAGCGACCTTCGTCGGGAATATTCCCTCAAGCGTCGACTCCCACGCGCTTTGCAGCTCGTCAATCGTCACTGTCGCCTCGCCGAGCGTCAGCGACTCGGACTCGACCGTCTGACCGATGAGACGGCAGTCAAACTTGTCCGAGCCATTGGCTCCGCCGGTTGTCTCGACAATGAAGCCGCCGTAATTGAGACCGAACAGCAGCTCGCTGTCGAGCATATCGCCCTTGAAGCCGATTCGATTGCCGAACGACATCTTCGCGAGTCCCTCGGCGGCGCCGCCGTTGTCGAGCGTGTATATCGCCTTGACCTCGCCGGTTTCGGCAAGGCTGTGGATATAGTCGAACAGCGCGCGCAGGCTGTCAAAGCAGGGCAGCTTGTCGGCTGTGTATTTCGGAATGAACAGATATACCTTGTCGCCCGTCGACTTGAATTCGGGGGTGATTATTTTTTTCGCGTCGTGCGTCGCTATCGCAAAGGATACGAGTGTCGGCGGGACGTCGATATCCTCAAACGTGCCGGACATCGAGTCCTTGCCGCCAATCGCGGCGATTCCGAGCTCGCACTGCGCCTTCAGCGCGCCGAGCAGCGCTGCCGCCGGCTTGCCCCAGCGCGACGGTGTGTTCTGCGTGCGCTCGAAGTACTCCTGGAACGTGAGATACGCGCTCTTGTAGTCGATTCCGGCTGCAACGAGCTTCGCCGCCGACTCGACGACCGCGTACATAGCGCCGTGATACGGGCTCTTCTCGGACAGATACGGGTCGAAGCCGTACGCCATTACCGACGTTGTGTCGGTCTCGCCGTCGAGCACCGGCAGCTTAGCCGCCATATACTGCGGCTGTGTAATCTGATATTTTCCGCCGTAGGGCATAACGACCGTGCCCGCGCCGATCGTGCTGTCGAACTTCTCGACGAGTCCGCGCTCGGAGCAGACGTTGAGGTCGGAGAGCAGAGACTTCATCGCGTCGGCGACCGGCATATCGGCAAGTGCCGGCGCAAAGCCGTCGAGGATCGTATCGCTGTCGACCGGCTCGATTTCGATTGTAGTGTGCTTCTCCGCTCCGTTTGAATTGAGGAATTCGCGCGACAGGTCGACAATATAGCTGTCGTTCCACTTCATGCGCAGTCTCGGTTCCTCGGTAACTACAGCCACAACTGTCGATTCGAGGTTCTCGCGTGACGCGTATTCACGGAATTTTTCAGCGTCCTCGCGCGCGACTACTACCGCCATGCGCTCCTGCGACTCGGAGATCGCGAGCTCGGTGCCGTCGAGTCCCTCGTATTTCTTAGGTACGCGCGACAGGTCGATGTCAAGTCCGTCGGCGAGCTCGCCTATCGCGACCGAGACTCCGCCCGCGCCGAAGTCGTTGCAGCGCTTGATAAGACGGGTGACGTCGGGGTCGCGGAAGAGACGCTGTAGCTTGCGTTCTTCAGGCGGATTTCCCTTCTGCACCTCCGCGCCGCAGGTGGTCAGCGAATCGTGTGTGTGAGCCTTCGACGAGCCGGTGGCTCCTCCACAGCCGTCGCGACCGGTTCGGCCGCCGAGCAGAATAATGACGTCGCCGGGAGCCGGACGCTCGCGGACGACATTGCGCGCGGGAGCCGCGCCGACTACCGCGCCGATTTCAAGGTGCTTCGCGACATAGTTCGGGTGGTACAGCTCGTATACCGCGCCGGTCGCGAGACCGATCTGGTTGCCGTAGGACGAATATCCGGCCGACGCACCGTGAGTCAGCTTCGACTGCGGCAGCTTGCCGGGCAGAGTGTCGGCGACCGGAGTGCGCGGGTCGGCGCAGCCGGTGACGCGCATCGCCTGATATACATACGAGCGTCCAGACAACGGGTCGCGTATCGCGCCGCCAAGGCAGGTGGCCGCACCGCCGAACGGCTCGATTTCGGTCGGATGGTTGTGAGTCTCGTTCTTGAACATGAGCAGCCAGTCCTCGGCTCTGCCGTCGATGTCGACTTTGATCCTGACCGAGCAGGCGTTGATCTCCTCCGATTCGTCAAGGTTCTTGAGCTGACCGGTCTTTTTAAGATACTTCGCGCCGAGCGTAGCCATGTCCATGAGCGTGATATTCTTCTTGCGGCTGCCGTAAACCTCGCCGCGCTTGCTTATATAATCCTTGTAGGTCTCCTCGATGTAGTCGTTGCCGAATTTGATGTCGTCAATCGCGGTCGTGAAGGTCGTGTGGCGGCAGTGGTCGGACCAGTACGAGTCGATCATTCGGATCTCGGTTATAGTCGGGTCGCGTTTCTCCTCATTCTTAAAATAGCTCTGGCAGAACACGACATCGTCAAAGTCCATTGCGAGCGCGTATTTTTTGAGGAAAGCGTGCAGCTCGTCCTCGCCCATCGAGATAAAGCCGTCGATAGTCTCGACCGTAGTCGGAATCTCGAAATTGTCGGCGAGCGTCTCGGGCAGCGCGAGCGAAGCCTCGCGGCTCTCGACCGGATTTATAACATAATGCTTGATGCGCGCAAGGTCGTCGTCGCTGAGGTCTCCGGAGAGAATATACACCTTTGCCGTGCGGACGGTCGGACGCTCCTCGTAGGTCAGGAGCTGTATGCACTGCGCGCAGGAATCGGCGCGCTGGTCGAACTGTCCGGGCAGGTATTCGACCGCGAACACGCGGTCGCTGTCAGAATATTCGAGCTCATCGTAGACGATATCGCTCTGCGGCTCGGAGAATATCGTGTTTTTTGCCTTATTGTATACGTCGAGCGAGATCCCCTCGACGTCGTAGCGGTTCAGCATACGCAGCGACTCAAGCGACGTAATCATCAGATTCTCGCGGATATCCGCGAAGAGCTGTCTTGCCTCGACCGCGTGCTCGGGCTGCTTTTCCACATAGACTCGTAAAACCATAATCCGACTCCTCCTATTATATTATGAATCCCGAAAAGACCGTACCGTCAAAGCCGTTCAGCTTGACCTTCTTGGTCTCGCCGTGCAGGTCGTCGTTCGTGATGACCGCGACCTCAAGAAATTCGGGCGTGTGACCGGTAGCGCGGCCATCCTCGCAGAGCTCAAACAGCACATCGCGCTGCTTGCCGATATAGTCGTTCGCGAGCTCGAAAGCGACCTCGCGCTCAGCGGCTTCGAGCCGCTTCACGCGCTCGTTCTTTACGTCCTCCGCGACCTGATCCGGCATACTCGCCGCGGGCGTTCCCGGGCGCTTCGAATAGGGGAAGATGTGAAGGTGCGTGAATTTCACGCGCTTGACGAATTCGACCGTCTCACAAAACAGCTCCTCGGTCTCGCCCGGGAAGCCGACGATGATGTCAGCCGCGAACGTGATGCCGGGCAGTTTGGCGCGAGTGTCGGCGATGTAGTTCTCAATCTCGGCGGAGCTGTATTTTCTGCCCATTACCGATAGAATCTTGTCCGAACCCGACTGTATTGACAGGTGCAGGTGGGGAGCGAAATGCTTGAGCGACGCGAGCCGCGATACGAATTCGGGCTTCAGCAGCGACGGGTCGAGCGAGCCGAGCCGTATCTGACCGATGCCGTCGACCTTATCGACCGCTTCGAGCAGTGTCGCGAGGTCAGTTTTATTATCGAAGTCGCGGCCATACGACGCGGTTTCGATACCGGTGAGCACCACTTCGCTGTAGCCCGCGCCGCAGAGCCCCGAAACCTCGGATACGACCTCGTCGATCGGCTTCGAACGGACATGACCGCGTGCGAGCGGCACAGTGCAGTAAGTGCAGTGATTGTTACAGCCGTCCTCGATCTTAACATACGCGCGGGTGCGCTCAGACGAATGTATCTTCATAGGTTCGAGCGGCGACTGTTCGACGTCGTCGACCTTTATATCAGCGGCGCCATTCTTCTCGCCGGATGCGATAAGTCCGAGCGCGGCGTCGACGAGCCGCAGCTTGTTGCCGTTGCCGCAGATAAAATCGACGCCGTCGATGCCCGCGGTCTTGCCCGGATTGAGCTGCGAATAGCAGCCGGTCACGAGGATGAAGGCCTTCGGGTTGTGACGTGCGGCGCGGCGTATCATCTGCCGGGTTTTGCGATCGCTTTCGGAGGTTACGGTGCAGGTATTGATGATGTAAATCCCGCATTTCTCAGAGAATCTGCCGATTATAAAGCCGTTCTTCTCGAACTCCTCGGCAATCGCCTGACTTTCATATTGGTTGACCTTACAGCCGAGCGTCATTATACCAACTCGTCTGTAAATATTACTGGTTTCTATTTTTAACACCTCAAAATCCATCAGGAATAAAACAATATATCAGAGTATATATTTATATATATTGTAGCATTTTTCGGATTTCGTGTAAATATCAAAATATGCTGAACTTTCATTCAAACTGTAAAAATATAATGACAATTTTCAACAACTTACACAATTTGAACATTCGATTTTGTAATTTGTGGCAACGAACACTGTGAACACAGATTTATATAAGCTGCTGAAAAATTAAATCCGCTGTTTTTTCAGCGGATTTGTTAAATCAATTGTAGCCCTCGCAGCCCTCGATGTAGTCGTTTATCGTCTTTTCAATGGCCGCGCGGTTGGACGCGAGATAGGACGTATTGTTTGGCGAATCGTTTGAAATCTGCGATGAACACAGGCTGTAATAGCTGAGATTAACTCCGAGGTCATAAATTGTATTGTCGAACAGGATATCGAGCATTTCCTTTGCGTCGGGGTCGAGCGCGATTTTTTCACCGAGCAGAACGTCGTAGAACGCCGGCATTACTGTGCGGCAGCTTTCGGCGGCGAGCATCTCGCTGACGAGTCCGACGCATTCAAGGTCAGAAACACTCGCCGGAATGCACATGAAGCCCGCCCAATTCAGCGTTGAGTAATCGCTTTGATTTTCGTCGTATTTCGGCAGTGGCAGGATACCGTAATCGACCAAGGTTTCGCGGAAGGTGGTAGCAAGGCTCAATGGAGTCAGATAAAATAGTGCGCGACCGTTGTCAAAGGACACAGGTGGAGTACCTCCCTGATTTGGATCGTATTCAGCCGAGTGATTCCAAGTATATGAACAGTCATCACGGTATAACAGCTGTGTTATCTTCTCGAGGATATCCTGCGTCTTATCGTTGTCGCAGGCGATTGCGGGCAACCCATCGTCATCCTTGCCGAAATAATCCTGACCGCAGGCTGTGAACACTGAAGCGAATTGCCAGCCAAGCTCGGCGACAAATCCGTATTGATCCTGATCGTCCATAATACTGTCGCCATTCAGGTCGGCAGCGGCTCCAGACGCCAACTCACGTAGCTTATCCCAAGTCCAAACGCCCGACTCGACGAGTTCATACGGATTTTCGAGACTATACTGCTCAATCAGCCCTTTATTGAAGAAAATCGAGTTGACGTCAGGCAGTATGTAGTCGCTCGACATAAACGGAAGTATACCATTTACCTCGAAGCTCTCACGCACCGACTGATTCCAATAAGGCTTGTCAAGATCGATTGATGGTACGCTGTTCCAATTCGCGACGATACCCTCGGTCACATATCCGGTCAGCGACGTTGAGTTATGTGTGAGTACAAGGTCATATTCGGACATACCAGCCGCGACGACCTTCTGCACCGCTGGATAGATTGTCTCGATATATCCAAGCGTAATGTATGAAAAATCAATGTTGAAATACTCCTCGACCCGCCGCGCTCGGTCATACAGGGCATCATTTACGACCTCGCCGTTATCTTCCTCGGCGAAATAGTAATTGTTGTAGAGCGACCATTCGGGATACAAAATATTGAATGCCCGTCCATCATAATCCTTTTCGGGCAGCTCGGGGTCGACATAGCCGTAGTCGTCCTCCTCGGGAGCGGTGGTCTCGACCGAGCGCGCCGCGACAGTCGTTTCGACGGTCGTCTGTTCCGAGGCGCAGGAAACGCTTGAGACAAGTAGTGCCGTAAAGAGTAATGCTGTGATAATCCGCTTCATAAATGCAGCCTGCCTTTCGATTTATTTTACACAAGTGACAATATTTATTTGCACCTCTCATGTCTGTTGTTCACATTGTATACAATAATTATAACATATCATCAAGATAAAGTATATGTATTTTATTGTAATATATATGTAATTATCGGTATTGCGTTTATAAAATCGAGGTCATCGACAAATTATATCGGCTGATAAATTGACATCGAGCATAAAAAAGACCGGCTCGCATTGAGCCGGTACATTTTGCACTCAGGATTAATATCCCTCGCAGCCCTCGACATAATCTTCAATAGTTTTCTCTATACTCGGAAGATTAGCCGCGAGATAGGCCGAGTTGTTGGGCGAATCGCTCGCAATCTGGCTGTAAACGATATGATACTGACTCAAATTGACTCCGAGGTCATAGACCGTATCGTCAAAAATGATGTCAAGCATTTCCTTTGCCGTCGGGTCAAGCGCGATTTTTTCACCGAGCAGCACATCATAGAATGCCGGAATTACCGTGCGGCAGCTCTCGGCGGCGAGCATTTCGCAGACCATTCCGACGCATTCGATATCCTCGACTGTCGCGGGAATGCACATAAAGCCCGACCAGTTGAGCGTTATGTAATCCTCCTGATTCTCATCATATTTGGGAAGCGGAACAATACCGTAATTCACCTCGGCTTCTCGATAAGTGGTAGCGAGACTCAGGGGAGTCAGATAAAAGAGCGAACGGTTGTTGTCAAACGCGACCGGAGGTCGTCCGCCGGCGTTGATGTCATATTCGGCTGAAAACGCCCATGTATAGGACGTGTTGTCCCGATAAATCAGATTGCAAATCATGTCGAGTATCGACTGGGTCTTTTCGTTATCACAGATGACTTCCGGAATACCCTCATCGTTTTTGCCGAAGAGCAGCTGACCGCAGGACGTCATGACCGATGAAAACTGCCAGTCTCGCTCGCCGACAAAGCCGTATTGATCCTGTTCATCCATGATATTGTCGCCGTTCAGGTCGCGCGACGCGACTGTAGCCATGGTATTCAGCTTTTCCCAAGTCCAGCTGCCGTCCTCAACAAGCGCATACGGGTCGTCGAGACTGTATTCGGCAATCAGGTCCTTGTTGAAGAAAATCGAGTTGACGTCCGGCAGTATGTAGTCGCTCGCCATAAACGGGAGCACGCCCTTGACCTCGAAATTCTCGCGAACCGACTGGTTCCAGTAGGGCTTTTCCAAATCGACCCCCGGCATATCAATCCAGTTGCAGATCAGTCCCTCGGTCACATATCCGGTCAGCGACGTCGCACAGTGAGTCAGCACCAAATCATATTCGGGCAGTCCCGCGGTCACGACCTTTTGTAGCTCCGGATAGACCGAATCGACATACCCGGGCGAGTACCATTCGAAATCGATGTTGAAGAACTCCTCGACCCGACGAAGGCGTTCGTATACGGCGTCGTTTACGACCTCGCCGTTCGCCTCGTCGGCGAAGTAGTAGTTCATATACAGCGACCACTCGGGATATAGAATGTTGAATATTTTGCCGTTGTAGTCTTTCTTTTCAAGCCCGGGGTCAATATAGCCGTAGTCGTCCGACTCGGTCGTCTCGGCGTCGGTCTCGACCGCAGTAGTCGTCTCGGGCTGGGATGTGTCACCGCATGAAGTAAGAATCAGCACGGATATGAGCGATAGAAGGAGCAAGCGTTTCATATTAATTACCATTCCTTTTTGTCGATGCATTCGACAGTTCTGCGCAGGAATATCACAATTAAAAATTGCGAAGTCACAAAACATACGAGTCTTAAAATCATTTTTCAGACTTACTGCTTCCCTGCATATTGTGATATAACATTATATCACAATATATTCACATATCATATGTGTTTTTCGTCAGTAAATATGTAATTTACGGTAACATTAAAAACCTGCTGTTAATAATCAAATCCTCATCCGAGCACAAAGTCGAAAAATTCATCGCAGTTCAGCGTGTCCGCCCACGGCACAACCGGCGATTCGAGACGCCCCTCGCGGACACAGCGCACAGTCTCCTCGACCTCCCACAAGAAGCCGTTCGGATATTCCTCGCGGAAGTGCTCGACAAGACTGCCGCCGCTGTCATACAAAAAGCCCTCGCAGCCGGTGTTCGCGTGCGGCATACGGATATAGCCGTCGTGACCGCCGATGTACACGCCGAGCGGCAGCGGAGTATATACCGAAGCCTTGACCGTCGCGAGACAGTCGGAGAAACGCAGGTTAACCGACACAGTCCGGTCGGCGCCGTTCGGCGCGTCGAGGCGCATTGACTGCATTTCAAGCGGGTGCTCGCCGATAAGGTAGGTCGCAAGCTCATACGCGTATACTCCGACGTCCCACGCCGCGCCGCCGGCAAGCTCGCGCGAATATATGCGGCTGTCGGGGTTGTATTCGGAGCGGAAAGCCACGATCGAGTCGAGCAGCTCGGGCTTGCCGATCCTGCCGTCGCAAATCCACTCGCGCGACTTTGTGATATGCGGCAGGAAGCGCGACCACATCGCTTCCATGACAAACACTCCACGCCGCTTCGCTTCGTCGAATACGCGGCGCGCCTCATCGGCGGTGCAGACCATCGGTTTTTCGCAAATTACCGGAAGCCCCCTCTCGACGCAAAGCAGGATGTTGTCATAATGGAAATTGTGCGTCGTGGCGATATAAACCGCGTCAGGCTTGACCGAATCGAGCATCTCCGCGTAGTCGCCGAACGAATATGCGATATTTTCCTTTGCGGCAAATTCGGCGGCTCGCTCCGCGCTCTTGCTCGCGACCGCGGCAACCTCGTGACCTGCCAGCCGCACCGCGTCGCAGAATTTGTGCGCGATACCGCCCGCGCCGATTATCGCAAACCGAAACATATTATTTAATCCTCCTTTTAGCGCGCCGTATTCATTTGCGCTTTTCAAACATACGCTTCAAATACTGTCCTGTATACGACTTCTCGCACTCGGCTACCTCCTCGGGCGTACCGGTCGCGACAATCTCGCCGCCGCCGTCGCCGCCCTCCGGACCGAGGTCGATGATATAGTCGGCTGTTTTAATCATGTCGAGATTGTGTTCAATGACTATGACGGTATTTCCCGCGTCGACCAGCCGCTGCAGCACCTCTATGAGCTTCTTCACATCAGCCATATGCAAGCCGGTCGTCGGCTCGTCGAGAATATACACCGTCCGTCCGGTCGAGCGTTTCGCAAGCTCGGTCGCGAGCTTGACTCTCTGCGCCTCGCCGCCTGACAGCGTCGTCGACGATTGTCCTATCTTGATATATCCGAGTCCGACGTCGTACAGCGTTTGCAGCTTGCGTGCCAGTCTGGGCAGACTCGCGAAGAAATTGAGCCCCTCCTCGACCGTCATGTCGAGCACGTCAGAGATGTTCTTGCCCTTGTATTTGACCTCGAGCGTGTCGTGATTGTATCGCTTGCCCTTGCAGACGTCGCAGGTCACATACACGTCGGGCAGAAAGTGCATCTCGATGCACTTGACTCCGTCGCCCTCGCAGGCTTCGCAGCGTCCGCCCTTGACGTTGAACGAGAAGCGGCCCGACGTGTAGCCGCGCTGCTTCGCGTCGGGAGTTTTAGCGAACAGCTCGCGGATATCGGCGAAAAGTCCGGTGTAGGTCGCCGGATTCGACCGCGGAGTGCGCCCTATCGGGCTTTGGTCAATGGCGATGATTTTGTCGAGATTTACCTCGCCTTCAATCGAATCGTATTTGCCGGGATTTGTATACGCGCGGTTGAGGTCGCGGGCGAGCACGCGGTACAATATCGAGTTGACGAGCGACGACTTGCCCGAGCCGGACACTCCGGTCACGCAGCAGAACAGCCCGAGCGGAAAGGTCACGTCGATATGCTTCAGGTTGTTCTGCGCCGCGCCGTGTACAGTCAGGAACTTGCCGTTGCCCGAACGCCGGAGCGCCGGAATCTCTATCTTCTCGCGCCCCGACAGGTACGCGCCGGTTATCGACTTGGGGTTCTGCTTTATCTCGTCGGGCGTTCCGACCGCGATGATCTCGCCGCCGTGTATGCCCGCGCCCGGACCGATATCGACGATGTAATCGGATTCCTCCATCGTCTCCTCGTCGTGTTCAACTACAATCAGACTGTTTCCGCCGTCGCGCAGCCGCTTCAGCGTCGCGATCAGCTTCGAGTTGTCGCGCTGGTGCAGACCGATGCTCGGTTCGTCGAGTATATACAATACGCCCATCAGCGACGAGCCGATCTGCGTCGCGAGCCGTATGCGCTGTGCCTCACCGCCTGACAGCGTACCGGCCTTGCGCGTGAGCGTGAGGTAGTCAAGTCCGACGCTTTCGAGAAATCCGAGCCGCGACTTCACTTCCTTGATTATCTCCTTGGCAATGACCATTTCGGTCTCCGAGAGCTTGAGATTGTTCACGAATTCGAGCGCCTTAGTTATCGACATCCGGCAGAAGTCGTCGATTCCGATGCCTCCGACCGTGACGGCGAGCGACAGCTCGTTGAGCCGTTTGCCCTGACACTCGGGGCAGGTAACCTCCTCGACGAAATCCTCATAATACTCGTCGTGCGTCTGGTCAAATCTCGCCTGTATCGTATTGATAATTCCGTCGAAGCGTCGGGTCTGCCTGCGACCCTCTCCCTCCCAGTAGCGGGTGATGTCGAAGGTTTCCTTTCCGCAGCCGTACAGCAGAGCTTTCATCGCGGCTTTAGAATAATCCTTGAGCGGCGTGTCAAGCGTGAAGCCATACTTTTTGCCGACCGCCTCGAACAGCGGACCATTCCAGCTCTCCTCGACCAGCGACTTGAAGCCGTTGACCTGTATCGCGCCCTGACGCAGCGACAACGATTTGTCGGGAATCACCTTGTCGGGCGAAATTATCGACAGCTCGCCGAGTCCGGCGCATTTCGGACAGGCGCCGATCGGGTTGTTGAACGAAAACATACGCGGAGTCAGCTCGCCTACGCTGATGCCGTGCTCCTCGCAGGCATAGCTCTGCGAGAAGCTCAGCTCCTCGCCCTCCTCGTCGCCGCGCGGGACTATAGCGATTATCAGCTCGCCATCGGTCAGCCCGAGCGCGGTCTCGACTGAATCGGCGAGTCGCGAGCGCATATCGTCGCGCTTGACGAGACGGTCGACTACGATCTCGACTGTGTGCTTGATATTCTTGTCGAGCTTTATCTCCTCGGACAGGTCGTACATCGAGCCGTCGACGCGGACGCGGACATAACCGCTCTTCTTCGCGTCCTCGAAGATCTTCTCGTGCATACCCTTTTTCGCGCGAACCATCGGAGCGAGCACCATGAAGCGCGTGCCGTCGGGGATTTCCATTATCCGGTCGATTATCTGGTCGACCGACTGGCGGCGTATCTCGCGCCCGCACTTCGGGCAGTGAGGTATGCCGACCCGGGCGTACAAGAGACGCAGGTAATCGTAGATTTCAGTGACCGTGCCGACTGTCGAGCGCGGATTTTTCGACGTGGTCTTTTGGTCAATCGAAATCGCGGGCGACAATCCCTCGATAGAGTCTATGTCCGGCTTGTCGAGCTGACCCAAGAACATACGCGCGTAGGACGACAGCGACTCTACGAACCGCCTGTGCCCCTCGGCGTATATCGTGTCGAACGCGAGCGACGACTTGCCCGAGCCGGATAAACCGGTGAACACAACGAGCTTGTCTCTCGGTATCGTCAGGTTTATATTCTTCAAATTGTGCACGCGCACTCCGCGCAGTGTGAGATTTGCCATACTATTTCCTTTCAGGGATTTACTATATAAAAACTAAATCCGCGGCGTCACTGCTTCACTTACAGCGGCAAATTAAGAATTGCCTGCCCGCGTTATCATGATACAAATTCGCCAGCGGATATTGCCGTCTTGCCTAAATCCTCATGTGCGGTCACTGCAAGCCCTTGATTTTGTCGCGCAGATATGCGGCGCGCTCGAATTCGAGCTTCTTCGCCGCTTCTTTCATCTCGGCGGTGAGGTCGGCGATGAGCTTCTCCTTTTCGGACGCAGACAGCTTGCGCTTCTCGCGCGCGACGCGGTCGAGCTTGGTCTCGGCGGAATTCTCGGCTTCCTTTTTGCCGATTTCGATGAGGTCACGGACGCTTTTCTTTATCGTCTGCGGCGTGATACCGTGTTCGCGGTTGTACGCCGACTGAATCTCGCGGCGGCGGTTGGTCTCGTCGATCGCCGCCCGCATCGATAGAGTTATGCTGTCGGCATACATGATAACCATACCGTCCGAATTTCGCGCGGCACGACCTATCGTCTGTATCAGCGACGTCTCGGAGCGCAGGAAGCCCTCCTTGTCGGCGTCGAGTATCGCGACGAGCGACACCTCGGGTATGTCGAGTCCCTCTCGCAATAGATTGATTCCGACAAGCACGTCGAACACACCGAGCCGCAGGTCGCGCAAAATCTCGCTGCGCTCCATAGTCTCGACCTTGTGGTGGATGTATTTGACTTTAATCAGATTCATTTCGAGGTATTCGGTCAGATCCTCGGCCATCTTTTTGGTAAGCGTCGTAACCAATACGCGTTCCTCGCGCTCGGTGCGGCGGCGTATCTCGGTGATGAGGTCGTCGATCTGTCCCTCGACCGGACGCACCTCGACGAGCGGGTCAACGAGTCCGGTCGGACGGATAATCTGCTCGACTATCTGCTCGGAGCGGCTCCGCTCATATTCGGCAGGCGTCGCGCTGACATATATCACCTGATTCAATTTCTGCTCGAACTCCTCGAACCGGAGCGGACGGTTGTCATATGCCGACGGGAGCCTGAAACCGTATTCGACAAGATTGTGCTTTCTGGCGCGGTCGCCGCCGCTCATACCGCGCACCTGCGGTATCGTAACGTGCGACTCGTCTATAAACAGCAGGAAATCCTTCGGGAAATAATCGAGCAGTGTATAGGGCGTCGACCCGGGAGCTCGTCCCGACATGACCCGCGAATAATTCTCGACGCCCGAGCAGAAGCCGACCTCGCGCAGCATTTCGAGGTCGTAGCGCGTGCGCTCCTCGATTCGCTGGGCTTCGAGCAGCTTGTTCTGACTGCGGAAGAAGTCGATTCGCTCGACCAGCTCGTCCTCTATCTCCTTGAGCGCGGCTTCGCGGCGTTCGTCACTGACCGCGTAGTGAGTCGCCGGAAATATCGACGCGTAATTAAGCTCGCGGATAAGCTCGCCGGTGACGGTGTTTATCTCGCAGAGCCGGTCTATCTCATCGCCGAAGAACTCGACGCGTATCGCCTTGTCGCCCGACGACGCCGGAAATATCTCGACGACGTCGCCGCGGACTCGGAACTTGTCGCGGACAAAGTTCATATCGTTACGGTCGTAGCTCATCGAAATCAAACGCTGCAACAGCTCGTCGCGTTCGAGCGTCATGCCCGGGCGCAGCGAAATCAGCATATTCTGATATTCGGTCGGATCACCGAGCGAGTATATGCAGGACACGCTCGAAACGATTATCACATCCCGCCTCTCGAGCAGCGAGCTGGTCGCGCTGTGACGCAGCATATCAATCTCGTCATTTATCGAGCTGTCCTTTTCGATATACATATCCTTGCCCGGGATGTAGGCCTCGGGCTGGTAGTAGTCGTAGTACGAGACAAAATACTCGACCGCGTTCTCGGGGAAGAACTCGCGGAACTCCGAGCAGAGCTGCGCGGCGAGTGTTTTGTTGTGAGCAAGCACAAGCGTCGGGCGGTTGACATTGGCGATGATATTCGCCATTGTGAAGGTCTTGCCCGAGCCGGTGACTCCGAGCAGGGTCTGACTCTTCATACCGGCTTCAACTCCGGCGCAAAGCCGATCTATCGCCTGCGGCTGGTCGCCGGTCGGCTTGTATGGCGAGTGCAGCTTAAAGCTGTCCATGTATGTTTCTCCCTTTCGTCAAATATACCGTCGAATCGAGGTTCGCCGCTGTTTTCCGCGGCAAAGCGATCATTGTATCTATTATAGCACAGATATTTCAAAAAGTAAATACGGGAGACAAAATATTTGTTCTCCCGCGGTAATTTTATTTGAATTTTTGTTTCCACTTATAGCTCCGGTATAAGCCCTTGATACGATCGATAAAGTTAGGACCGAAGAATATGAACAGGTTTAATAATGCCATTATAATCGCGAGCCTTGTCGACCAGCCGCCTAAGATAAACATAATAATAAAGCTGATGGCGTCGAGCAGTGCTAAGTACTTCATTTTTATCGGAATGAAGAAGAACAGCAGAATCTGATAGTCGGGATATAGCAGCGCGAACGCGAAAAACATCGACAGGTTCAAGTAGCTGTTAGTCACGCTGCCCGCAATGAAGCCCGAGATTATCGACCCGAGCGCACCGATGATGTAGTAGAGAGTAAACCCGAACGCGCCCCATTGATTTTCGAGCGTCGAGCCTATCATATAGTAAAAATAGAGCGCGAAAATAACCCAGAGTATGCTGGTCGACGGCGGAACGAACAGGAATGTCACCACTCGCCAGACCTGACCCGATAAAATCGCGTCGCGGTCAAACGAGAGTATCGAGATGAGACTGCGTCCCGTGGTATTTCCGATGGCAAAATCCATGATAAAAACTATCGCCATCGCGCCGACAATGATCAGCATCAGATTAGGAATCGCGAACCGTCTGAACCGCCGTTCGAGCCGGTCAAGCGGACCGTTACGTAAAATCAAGTTATCACCTCATAATATTATAATTAACGAATTATAATTAACGAAAAATCAAGCGGCTAATCAAAGCCGGAGCCGGATTGAACCCGCAAAGACAGCCGAAAATCGAAATTCCTACATCCGAATCAGCTTTTCTAATACATCTCGACCGCTCCGAGCTTGCGCCGTTCAGACGGCTTCATTCCGGTGTGAGCAAGATATACGCTTGAAAAGCTGCTCGAATCGTGGAACGCAAGGTAGTAAGCGATGTCGGTTATTGTCATATCGGTTTCGAGCAGCAGCCGGTTCGCGTGCCGTATCTTGACCGCGACGATGTATTCGTGCAGAGACAGTCCGGTAAGCTCGCGGACTATGCGGTTTACATAGTTCGGATGGTACGAAAAAACCTGCGCCACTGAACGGCAGGTCAGCCGGTCGCGGTAATGCTCGTCGAT
>CAJFKR010000002.1 GCA_904386005.1 Candidatus Flemingiibacterium merdigallinarum | reverse complement strand
CGCGAAAACTTTTAACAATTTGGGTCAAAGCGTGGATGATTATGACAACGTAAAGATTATATTACTGCTTGTTGTTAGGAACCACAGAGATGCGCCGCCCATCGACTTTGCATCTCGGAGAGATGCAAAGTCGTGGCAGGTTCGTCCGCAGGACGAAACTGCTGGGACCACTGCTTCCCAACCGGCGGCTGGTTTCTACGTAGTCGTTTGAAGCTTATATTGTTTGTTCAATTGATTGCGTTATTGCATTGTTATAATTCTCATCGAGCTCACGTTAATATAGAAAATCGAAAAATTCGGAATTCGAAATTCCAAATTCCGAATCCCGAATTCCGAAACCTTATAACAACAGCTAACAACTAACAACTAACAGCTAACAGCTAACAACTACTCCGTCTTTCAGTTGGCTTTCTCGAACGAGACGGCCGAGGGGATTATTACCTTTTTGATATCCGCCCCGACCGAACGGAGCTTGCCGACGATATCGTCGTATCCGCGCTCGATGAAATGTATGTCTTCGATCTCGGTTCTTCCCTTCGCGGCGAGTCCGGCTATTATCATAGCCGCTCCGGCGCGCAGGTCGAGCGCCTTTACCGGCGCCGCCGACAGCATTCCGCCGCCCTCGATTATCGCGGTCGAGCCGTCCACAGTGATGCTCGCGCCCATGCGCTTCAGCTCCTCGACGTACTTGAAGCGATTGTCATATATGCTCTCAGTAAGGCAGGATACCCCTTTCGCGAGACATAACAGCACGCCGATCTGCGGGTTCATGTCGGTCGGAAAGCCCGGGTAGGGCAGAGTTTTTATGTTGACCCGGCGCAGCTCGCCATTGCCACAGACCTCGACCGAGTCGTCGTTTTCGATAATTTCCACACCCATCTCCTCGAGCTTTGCCGAGATCGACTCGAGGTGCTTCGGAATGACGTTGTTCACGCGCAGTCGTCCGCGCGTCGCGGCGGCGGCGCACATATATGTCCCCGCCTCGATCATGTCGGGGATTATCGCGTAGGTGCTGCCGTACAGCTTATCCACGCCTTTGATCTTGATTACGTCGGTGCCGGCGCCGGTTATCTTCGCGCCGCAGGAGTTCAGGAAGTTCGCAAGGTCGACTATGTGCGGCTCGCGCGCCGCGTTTTCGATAACCGTAGTCCCCTTAGCGCGGGTCGCGGCTATCATTACGTTTATAGTTCCGCCGACCGTGACGTTGTCAAAGTATATCGACGCTCCGGAAAGCTCGTCGGCAGAGGCTTTAACATAGCCGCCCTCGACCGAGATCTCCGCGCCGAGCGCGCGGAAGCCCTTGATGTGCTGGTCGATCGGGCGAATGCCGATGTCGCAGCCGCCCGGGAGTCCGACATACGCGCGTCCCCAGCGTCCGAGCTCGGCGCCGATGAGATAGTAGGAGCCGCGCATACGGCGCACGAGATCGTACGGCGAGACCCCGCCCGTAGCAAAACGCGAGTCGATCTCGACCGTGTTCTTTGTCAGCATACGTATGCGGCAGCCCATTGACGATAATATTTCGAGCGACAGGGTAACGTCGCTGATGCAGGGCACATTTTCGATGACGCATTTGTCGTCTACCATCAGCGCCGCGAGCAATATCGGCAGCGCGGCGTTCTTCGCGCCGCTGACCTCGATTGTGCCGCGCAGCGGCTTTGCGCCGTTTATGATTATTTTTTCCATAACTATTGTACCATAGCCGCCGTCCGACATTGCAGGGCGGCAGTCTCCTTTGATTCGGTGGAATTGCGCCGGCGCGCCAGCCGCGTGCGGCGTAATATTCGGGATATATCAAATACCGACATCAGGTCGGCAGTGAAGCGTTTGAAGCTGATTAATATTTATAAAAACAGATACAGATTCTGTGTCGGCGAACCGACTAAGTACAGCCGCCGCGCGACGCCGCGTGACACATTGTGTCGTCGTTTACATCGTGTTCAAATTCGCCCAGCTATACAACAGTATTATAGCATACATTTGACCAAAACGGAACCCCTTTTCACATATTGTTTACAATTCGTTGTAATTTTTACCTTGTGCTCAAATATTCGGTACTGTTTGCAGCATTATACACAATCAGCGTACCGTCCGAGTGTCCGAGCTGCCAGGATGGGATGAAGTAGAGCGCGGTTTTTTCGGCGTTCCAGTAGGTAGTGAAGCAGGCGTCGACCGATACTACGCCGGGAAGCGGCTCCTCCGAGCCCTGCGCGTTCTCGGACTCGCGCCGGCTCAGGAGTGTTTCGAGATCGGAGAAAAGGATATTGACCTGGTCGTATAAGTCGCTGTTGTAGCTCGTATCGAAATCGAAGAAATACCAGTGCCCCGACGCGGCGACCAGCTCGCCGTCGGACACAACGCAAATCACGCCGTGACCATACACCACAAGCCCGTCTATGAGCTGCGACGCCTTGATATAATAATTGCCGGTGGCGGGTTCCAGTATGCAGCCGTCGACCCGAATATCGAACAGCGACTCGCTGCCGTAACCGGCGGACAGAAAGCTGACGACGATATCCTCGACGTCGGACGCCTGACTTTTATTGGGTTTTTGATAAACCGCGGCGTAATCGTCAAAATTATCCGCGTTAATTTCAGTATATGCCGCGGTCTGATTATTGTTATTTTTCGTGTATGAAAAGCCGAGACTGTTGTCGAACTCGAAAAGGTCGTCATTTTCGGTGACTATCATCATGCCGTTCGGGATAATGGTGGCATTTTGCCGCTTCGAGCCGGACAGCAGCTCCGCGGTGCGGTTGAAGTAGTCCTCGCCGTATACGCTCTCATATATTTCGGCGTCGAACCGCCGCAGCGGAACGCAGCCGATATCGACCGACAGTCCGCGGTCGTAAAGCAGACTGACCGCGTCGGCGACCTCGTCCTCGTCGATGTACTCAAGACTGCGTCTTTGCACCGAGATGTTGTATAATAGAAACACGTTCGCCGCGACAAGCATCAATATCAGCATATTTTTAACCGACGCCCAGTTCATTTTTTCCTCCTTAAATAATAATGTGAGTTCGATGGAAATTTATATATAATAAATAATAAAACAATTAACGGAACAAACAATAAAGAATTCAAACAACCACGCACAAACCAAGCCGCCGGTTGGGAAGCAGGGTCCCATTAGGCGGCGCGCCTCTGTGGTTCTAACGATAAGCAGTTATAAATACTCCGCGCTGTAATAAACAATTAAAACTTGACCCAAATCTGCAAAAGTTTTCGCGGAGGGGGTCTGGGGGAGGAGCCTTTTTCAAAAGGCTCCTTCCCCAGAAAAAGCTAACAGTCTTGCACTTATAAAATCGGTTATCTCAACGTAAACGAGTTTGCCAAAACCGGCGTCAGCGCGTCGTAGCGCGCGCTCCAGATCGCCTTGCCGTCACGGTAGGCGAATACCATCTGCGCGTCATGCCCCGTCCCGAGGCTTCCGGACGCGAGCAGCTTCTCGATTATATATTGCTGCGGCGGGCTGTAAGTGTACTCGTCCGTGCCGATGTACGCCCGCGTTTCGAGCGTGAAGCTGTACAGCGATTCCTGCGACATCGCGATCACCGCCGCCGGCTCGTCCGATATGCGGATATTTGCATAGGTGTAGAAAAACTCGACATACAGTAACCCATTTTCGGTATATACATCCCCGAGACAGAGCGCCGCCTCCCCGCCAATCAGCTCACTTGAAATTTTGCCGATACGGCGGATCAGATTGTCGGCCGCGGTCAGCTGGTCGTACAGACTCAATCCGTCGTTGACCGAATAACCGAGCAGATTCCGCAGCGTCACTCCCGAGCCAATGTCGCTCGCCTGGTAGGATATCCTGCCTCCCCCGAGCCGCAGCCGGCTCGTTGAACGGACAAACACCTCGGTGTCGTCGTCAATATAGCTGCTCAACTTGTCCGGATTGAAGTCGAACAGCCGCAGAAGCGAATTGCGCGTGTCGATCGAATCAAAGCCGCTCTCGTTCGAGGCTATGACCTCGGCTTCAAGCTCGGCGTCGAGCATCGGCTGTGAAATTGACAGTGCCGGAATGTCCGCAAAGTCAAACGGGTAGGTCTTTATGGCAAGCTGCTCGTCAGACAGCCGCGACATATAAAAGGAAGACGACAGCACACTCTCCTCAAGCCGGAACATGAAGTACCGGTCGGAGCCGTCATACGCGTACGCGACAAACCGATGCGCCGCGACATTGTTGTCCGGAATTATTATAATTTCGCTGATATACGCGTTTGTGAGGTCGCTGCCGAGATGCGCGACGTCGCTGTCCGATATGACCAGCTTTTCGGACGCGTAGGCAAAAATCAGCTGATACATCACCGGCACGTGATAGCGGATATATATATACTCGCTGCCCGAGGTCGCTTCCGAAAAGAGCTGCTGACCGGACTGTGCGTCAAGCCCGACACAGATGCCGCTGCTGCCGAAAAGCTCGATAAGACAAGGGGTGATCAGATTATAAAGCTCGAGCGCCGATTCCCGGTCCGCCATGCAGCCGACCGGCGTGGACGACGCCAGCTTGTAGCCGATGAATTCGGGCAGCATACGCGTCGCGTCGAGCCCCTCGGTGTTGACGTCCGACTGCACGCTCCACAGCTTGTCAAACGGCCGCTCGCTCTCGTCGGTCGTCATAGACTGATAGATGTGCGTTCCGCCGATATACATTACGACCAGCAGAATCATACTGACGACAAGCAGCGCGAGAATAATATTGCGCACAAGCTCGGTCGCGTATATATACTTTTTACGATTGTTCTGGTTGACCATTTTCATCCTCACCGAGGTAAATTCAATCAATGACTGACTTGATTTTGGCTCTTGACCGACCTGATTTCGGCGCATAACCGACCTGATTTCAGTCCTCGACCGTTTTCAGCTTGGTTTCGAGCGGCAGATATATCGTCACCGCGGTGCCCTCGCCGAGCTCGCTCGCAATTGAAATGCTTCCGCCGTGCGCGTCGACGATTTCCTTTGCTATCGCCAGTCCCAGACCGGTACCGCCGGTCTCGGAGGTGCGCGACTTCTCGACGCGGTAGAAGCGCTCGAACAGATGCGGCAGATCCTCGGCGGGGATGCCGATTCCGTTGTCGGATATAGTCAGCTCGACGCCGCCGTCGGCGGCTTTCGCCGCAAGCTTTATCTCACCGCCGTCCGGAGTGTATTTTATCGCGTTCGACACGACGTTGATTATGACCTGCTCAATCCGCTCCTTGTCGGCGACAATCTCGGGCAGAGAGTCCGTCACGAGCGTCAGCTTGTGCGAATGCGCGGCGGCCTCAACCTGCATGACCTCACAGATGTGCCGCAGCGCGGCGTTTGTGTCGAATTTCTGTATGCTCCATTTCGTGCGCTTGTTGTCGAGCCGAGACAGGACGAGCAGATCCGAGACTATGCGCGTCATGCGGTCGCACTCGTCGACCGCCATGTGCAAAAAGAAATCCTCGGTCTCGGGCGGCATATTGCGGTCGGAGAGTATCGTCTCGCACGCGCCCTTGATGCTGGTGAGCGGAGTGCGCATCTCGTGCGACACGTTGGCGACGAATTCGCGCCGGGACTTGTCAAGCTCATAGCGCCCGGTCTCGTCGTGTATGACCGCGAGGATACCGGTGTGCGGCTCATTGTCAGCCGTGTAGCGCAGCTTGCCGAAATTCACGTCAAGCACTCTGCCGTCAAACATTACGTCGCTGACGCTGTAGCCGTCGGTCGATTTTGCGTCGTCGGTCGATTTTGCATTATCAGTTGATTTTCTATCGTCGATTGACCTTGAATCCTCATTTGGTCTGCGGTCAACATACTCGACGTCGAAATCAGGCGTGTATTCAATCCCGAACAGGCTGACGAGCTTGCGAAACGTGAAGTTCTCGTCGTATTTGTCGCCGAGCAGATTCATAAAGCTTTGATTGATGTGCATGACATGACCGTCCTCGGTGAACGCGACGACGCCGTCGTGCAGGTAGGTGAACAGAGTTTCGAGCTTCTGGTGCTCGCCCGAAACCTCCTCGAGCGTGCCCTTCAGCGTCGTTTTCATATAGTTGAACGTGTCGGTCAGCGTGCCGATCTCGTCGTGCGAGTGGACGTCGATCTCATGCGAGAATTCGCCGGCCGCGATGAGCTTCGCGCTGCGGGTCAGGCTCTGTATCGGCGAGGTTATCGCCTTTGACAGAAAGAATGCTAACACTATCGCGAATAAAAGACCGAACATCAGCGCCTGCAATATTATAGCGAACAGCATCCACGTGAACTTCTGCATCTCGTCCATCGTGTCCTTGATATAGATGATACAGCTGCGCTCGCCGTTGTCAAGCAGCAGCGCCCAGTCGGCGAAATCCGAGCCGAGCGGCTGCGTGTTGACCGGCTCACCGCGCATCGCGGCGAGCATATTCGCGGTCTTTTTGAGCGATGTGCCGCTCTCCGAATCCGAGCCGTCGAGGTAGCTGCCGTTCTCGTCAAGGATGTAGAAGTCGCGGTAGTCGTCGATACCCAGAACGCCGCGGTAGGAGTCGAGAATCCGGCACTGCTCCTCGGCGAACGAGTCGCTCGACAGCGCGCTTTGCAGCTCAGCGGTCAGCTGTCCGGACGGGTCGAAGCTCGTGTTCATCAGATTCGTGAAGTCGTCCATATAGAAGCTGTTGACGCTGTTTATAAGGATCGTACCGATGACGCACATGACCGTAATCATGAATATGACTAAAATCAATATTATCTTAAAGTAAAGGCTATTGTACATAGGTTTTTATAATTTCGGCGTAGTTTTTGTGGGCGCGGAGCATAATAAATGCCGCAGAGTATACAGTCTCGCTCTTACTTGATGTAGTATCCCATTCCGCGCTTGGTGAACAGGTACTCGGGCTTGCCCGCGTCCACCTCGAGCTTGGCGCGCAGACGGCTGACCGTGACGTCTACACTCGACGTGTCGCCGTAGAAGCCCTCGTAGCCCCAGACCTCCTCGAGCAGCTGCTCGCGCGAGTACACGGTGCCCTGATTCTTCGCCATGAACACGAGCAGCTCGTACTCCTTTTTCGTCAGTTCGAGCGGCGTGCCGTCGCGCGTAACCTGATATTTCTCGGGGTCGATCTCGAGTCCGCGTATCGATATCGTCCGGTCGGCGGCTTCGGTCGGAGCCGTCACGACCTCGTTCGACGAGCGGCGTATATTCGCCTTTATGCGGGCGAGCAGCTCGTTCATCGGGAAAGGCTTTGTCACGTAGTCGTCCGCGCCGATGTCGAGTCCCATGACCTTGTCGACCTCCTCGACGCGCGCGGTCGCGATTATGATCGGCGTCGACAGCTTCTCGCGGATCCTGCGGCAGACCTCGAAGCCGTCGAGCTTCGGAAGCATGAGGTCGAGCAGTATCAGGTCATACCCGCCGCTAAGCGCCTTTTTCAGCCCGTCCTCGCCGTCATAAGCGATGTCATACGCGTACCCCGCCTGCATGAGGTTATACGCGAGCAGCATCGCTATATTCTTTTCGTCCTCAACAACCAGTATGCGTTTCTTATGTGCCGTCTCGGGCATCGGTATTACCATCCTTTACTATGAATTATTATGGCTTTTAGATTTGTGTTCTCGATATAATCACGGGCTTGTTTTAAGAGTGAAGAGTGGTCTCTGCTTCGCAGAGAGAGTGGAGAGTGGTCTCAAACCGCTCGAGGCGGTTTGAGAGCTGTAGATGAAATTCGCCTCCGGCGAATTTCTTCCATATCTCTCCAGGCAGCCGGAGAACACTCTACGCTCTCCGCTCTCTCTGATTCGGCAAAGCCGAATCAGAGACCACTCTTTAACCGGCGAAGTTGTATTCGTAAAACGCCGGGGATATCGTGCGCACCTCGCAGACGTCGGCGTGCTCGGATATGAACTTCAGCACATCTTCGAGTATCTGCGCGGTGTTCTCGTGCTCGCACAGCCTTATCACCGGCGTCATCTGACGCCAGATTCCATCGACAATTTCTCCCGCCGCGGCGTCTATGTCGTCGTATCCGCTCGGTTCGACTGTGTAGTCCCAGATTAAATAGCCGTCCTGATTGAGCATCAGCTCGCCCTTGTCGTCGAGTGCCGCGACTTCCTCCGAGCCCTCGGGCGCGCGCCAGATGTGCGACTTCTGCTTGACGAGCGAGTAGAGCAGCTCGTTTTCGGCTGTGATGTCCGAAAGTATGTCCTCCGCGCTCGACAGGCTCGATAAGTCGTGGCTCATCGTGTGCAGCCCGAGCGTATGCCCCTCTCCGACTATGCGCGACACTAAAACCGGATTCTCTTTTGCCGCGTCGCCTATGATAAAAAAGGTCGCCTTGTATCCGTATCGCTTCAATACATCGAGTATATCCTCGGTCGCGTCGCCCGGCGAGTCCTCGATTGTCAGATATATCGTCCGCTCGCCCAGCACCGGCGCGGGGATGGTCGTCTCCTCGTCCTCACGCTGCGTCGTAGTCTCGGTGACCGGCGGCTTTGTAGTTTCATCCGTCGTCACCCTTTCCTCGGTCGTAGTCTCGGGCAGAAAGAAGCCGGGGTATTTACGGAATATGCACTCGGCGAAGGTGTACTTCTGACTGCCGTCGGTCACGCGCAATGCGGTCTCGCCGGTGATGCTGCTGGTCAGGGTTTCATATCCAAGGTCGAGCATATCGCATACAGTCTCGACCGGAACATAGTACTCGTCGTAATGTTCGTAGGTCATTATGAACATCCGCACCTTGTCCTGATTGACCGCGAAGTCGGTGCCGACCTCAAACGTCAGGTACTTGTCGCCGTGCTCAATCATGAAAGTGTTGAAGTTCTCGTTTATCAGCACATCCACATCGCGCAGCTGCTCGAACAACGTGACCGGTACGAAGTAGAGATTGTATTTTTCGATTATCGGCAGTTTGTCCTCGCGCGGCCAAGTGCGGTCGTTATAGTAAAGTAAAGGGTTCGGCACCGCGCCGTGTATCTCGGTTCGCATGACGCCCACGACTGTCAGCACGACCGCGATACATACAAATATGCTGATGAATTTCGCCAGTCTCGGCTTCAACGCGTCACTCTCCTTTCATTGCCGCGACATACGCGACCGCGAGGTCGACGACCATGCCGTAGCTCTTCTCGCCCTCGGTCTGACCCTGCGCCTTCAGATATGTGTCGTTCAGCGCGCTGCTGATGTCAGCCGCGGCGTTGTCCTGATATTTTTCGAAGAAATCATTGTACGCGTACATCTCGTATACCGCCCTCACGTCGAGCGTCTGGTACACCGCCGCGAAGGTCTCGTAGTCGGCCGAATAGAGCGCGGAGTTGATGTATTCGTACATATTCATGTAGCCGCTGTAGCGGATATACGGGTCGTCCGACTCCATGCATACGAGGAACGCGACAAAGTTCGCCTCATTCTCAGGCAGTATTCCCCGCTGGTGAGCCAACTCATGCGCCGCGGTATACGGCAGGTTGTAGTCGGGGAAGTTGATATTGAGATTGGCTTCGCCGGTGTAGTAGGTATACATTCCCGACATATGAGTGTAGGTCATCGCCTCGGACAGCGCGACCGGCTTCACGCGCGAGTAGAGCCGCGGTATGAAGTCGTATTTATCGGACAGACTGTCGTAGGCGTCGAGCAGCTTCTGGTTCATCTCGCCGAGCGAGTAGGGCATGACCGAGCTTTGGCCATAGACAAATTCAATGTCGCCGAGCTCCTCGTTCATCTTATCGATCATGTATTCGGCGGCTGCGACCAGCTCGTCGACGCTGACCGGCGCGTCGTCAAGTCCGAGCTTTGACGCAAGCGAGCTGCCGTTGTACGCGACCGCGGTCGTGAACACGAACATCGAAAACATATACGCCACGACCGACGAGAGACCGACCAGATAGCGCACGCCCGCGCGCATACTCTTTTTCACACACTTAACACACAGAACAATAATCACAATTATTATCACCGGCAGCGAAACAATCACGCACTCCGCGACCGAAAAGGGTATAAGGCAGGTCACAAGCGCGGTCACGCCGCGGAAAAACGAGCTGATATAGCGGTTGAAGAAATCAGAGAAGCCGACCGACAGCTCGGAAATGAGCAGCACCCCTCCCGCCGCGATCGCGAAAATGAACAGTATCAGCGACGGCAGCGGACAATAATTTTTGACTGCGTTCTTTATTTTCCCCATAACGATAATTAATATAACCTCCAATAAACTATCAGCATCAGGGCTTGGGTTCGATATATGTCTCGACCGAAATCGCGCGGTCAAGCGTAAGACCGTCCGGCGCGACGAGCCGGCAGAGCTCCGCCATATCACCCGGCAGTCCGGCGCGCAGGATGTAGTGTGTGCCGCCATGTGAAAATTCGAGCGAGCTCGCGTGCAGCATATGCCGAGACGCGAGCTGGTCGAACGCGGTCGGCGCGGTCTCAGCGCTGCCGTACAAACCATCGCCGACGATAGGCGTACCGATGTGCGCGAAGCTCACACGGAGCTGATGTGTGCGTCCGGTCAGCGGCTCGGCGCGCACAACCGCGGCGCGGCAGATATTCGAAGTGCGTATGTCGTCTGTATGTGTAACATCTGTACACATTGCGCCTGTATGCGCATTGTCCGTACACATTGCGCCTGTGAGTGTACCGTCTGTACACATTGCGCCTGTATGCGCACCGTCTGTACACACTGCGCCTTTATGCGCATTTGAAAAAGCAACGTCAGCCGTCGACGCGAGCGTTTCGTATTCGGTCAGGGCGAGCTTCGCTCCCTCCGCCTCGGCAGATGAGACCTCGCGCAGTATCACCGTTTTCTCGCGGCGGCGGATATACACGCTGATATTACCCGACGGCGGCTCGGGAGCACCGTTCAGCAGCGCAATGTAGGTCTTTTTTATTCTGCCGGCGCACAGCTCGTCGGAGAGCCGCGACGCGGCGTATTGATTTTTCGCGCAGAGCACTATTCCACTCGTCTCGCGGTCGAGCCGGTTAATTGCGCGGAATACAAATGGAATGCCCAGCTTTTGGTAGTGGGCGGCGAGACCATTCGCGAGCGTGTCGCAAAAATGCCCCTGCGACGGGTGAGTCGCGATTCCGGCCGGCTTGTTCAGCGCGACAAAGTCGTCGTTTTCATATATGATGTCGAGCGGAAGCTCGCAGGGCAAAAGATTTTCGTTGACGTCGTCAGAGCGGTCGTCGAGCGCGAGCGAAAGCCGATCTCCCGTGTGCAGTATATATCTGACCGTTACGCGCGACGAGTTGACGCATATCCCGTCGTCCAGCCGCTTCAGGCGGGCGATAAGCGCGCGGGACACGCCGTTCCGATACAGCCAGTCGCGCACGCTGCGCCCGTCGAAATCGCCGTTTATAACAAAAGTCACCCGACAATACCTCCGCGATAATTACAGTAAATAATATTATAACATTAAAACATGACGATATCAAGGGATATTTGATGAATTGTTTATTTTAAGGACGCAAAGTTATATACCGTACAAAATATAATTTTAAATTTAACATATATTAATTCATATTTATATTGACACGGTAACAATCTATGTGTTATAATAATTACATAAGAAAATCTCTTCACTCTTTTGGAGGTAATTAATCATGGCTAAATGTGTTTCGTGCGGCGCCGAGCTTGAGGACGGCGCGAAATTCTGCACTGTCTGCGGCGCAAAGCAGGAGATCGGGAACACACAGCAGAACGCACAGACGCAATCGAACGCACAGACGCAATCGAATACGCAGAACGCATCGCAGCAGAACAGCGCGCAGGATAGTGTTGTAAACGCGTTTGCGTCGTTCAACGACACCCCCGACTCAACCGCTGAGTTCGACCCGGCTGATATCGAAAAGAACCGCGTAATGGCAATACTTTCTTATCTGTCCTGGCTCGTGCTCATTCCGATATTCGCGGCTCCAAACTCGAAATATGCCCGTTTCCACGCAAATCAGGGACTTGTACTCGCGATAGCGGAGGTCATCTGGGGCGTCGCGTATACGATAATCAGCGCGGTTGTAGGCGTGATATTCGGTCTTATCGGTCTCGGTCTGCTCGCCGGATTGATAATCGCGCTGCTCAGCCTTATCAGCCTCGCGTTCTTCATCATAAGCATCATCGGCATCGTCAACGCGGCAAACGGCAAGGCAAAGCAGCTCCCGCTCATCGGCAAGTTCGTTCTGCTCAAGTAATTACATATAATTAAAATTCAACAGGGACAAGTGCTTGTCCCTGTTTTTATTTATTATCGTAAGTGCCAATCTACTTGCTGTCAGCGTCAATTCCGTCAGAAATACTGATAGCGTTAGAAAATACGCTTTCCGTCCTTCCATGTGCCGACGACGCGGATACCTGCGATGTCCTCATGACGCGACGTTGTGATATCTCTGTCGAGCAGGACAAGGTCGGCTCGCTTGCCCACTGTAATCGAGCCCTTTTCGTTTTCCTCGCCGTACTGATACGCGGCGTCGAGCGTCACCGCGCGCAGTGCCTCCTCGACTGAAATCCGCTCATCTTCACCGAGCAGTACGCCTCCGCTTGTCACACGCGTGATCGCCGCCGATATCGTCTCAAGCATATCCGGCATAATGACCGGCGAGTCCTGATGAAACGTGAATCGCAGACCCGCGCGGAGTGCCGAGCCTGCCGGACTTATCCGCGACGCGCGCTCAAGCCCGAAATTTTTGATGTGCACATCTCCCCAGTGCGGAATGTGCGCGACGAAAAACGACACCATTACTCCAAGCTCCGCCGCGCGTGCCAGCTGGTCGCGCCCCATGAGCTGACCGTGTATTATCACAAAGCGCAAATCGCGTATCTCAGGATACTCGCGCAGTACGACCTCATAGCAGCGCAGAAACTGCTCAGCGGCGGCGTCGCCGTTGCAGTGGGCGAGCAGCTGGGTTTTGTTTTCGGCGGCAAAGCGCATCGCCGATACGACCTCGTCGTCGGTCATCGTGCCGTAGCCGCGGTAGTCATTGACGCCCGAGCTGTCCGGAAGGTAGGGCTCGCGCATCCACGCGGTGCGTCCCTGCGGCGAGCCGTCGAGGAATATCTTAACGCCGCCGAGCCGGATGTGGTTTTTATAACCGTCCGTGCAGTCGCGCCGCATATGGTTCATGCTGTCGTCCGTGCAGTCGCGCCGCATATGGTTCGTGCTGACGTCCGAGCCGCCGCGCCGCATATGGTTCGTGCAGCCGTCCGAGCCGCCGCGCCGCATTTGATTTGCGCAGCCGTCCGAGTCGCCGAACAGCTCGCGCTTCAGTTCAAGATAGTCGCCACAGCCGGCGTATGCGACGAGGTCGAGCTTTTGCCGACCGCCGCCCATAAGCATTCTGTAAATCCCGCTCATCTCGCGGACAATCATTCCGTCCTGTATCGTCGTGATTCCGTTTTCGGCGTATATCTTCTGCGCGCGCTCGAACGCCGCCGACAGCCGCTCGACTCCGGGCAGCGGTATTTTTTTCTGATATTCGATGAACGCGTTCTCCTCAAAATATCCGGTCGGCTGACCGTTCCGCTTTTCGATAAGTCCGCCCGCCGGAGACTCGGTCGAGCCGTCGATGTTAAGCCGGCGCATAGCCTCGCTGTTCAGATAGCCGACGTGACCCGATTTGTGGCAGATGATAAGCGGATTGTCGGGCGTAAACCGGTCTATGAATTCGAGCGTCAGGCGACGCGCCATCGGAAAGCCGTTGTTGTCCCAGCCGCGCGCGGTCAGCCATTCGCCGCGAGCCGGATTGTTTTGCGACAGATACTCGCGCACCGCCGCTTCGATCTGCGCCTCACATTTACACCCGTCGAGCGGTATTTGCAGCTGCGCCATCGCGAGATTCGTGTAGTGGCTGTGCGAATCGATAAACGCCGGCTGAAGATATCCATCCGCGTCCTCGACGCGGTAGAACGGAAACTGTGACTTAAGCTCGCGAAAGCTGCCTACAGCCGCGATTCTGCCGTCAGAGACCGCGACCGAATCGGCGTCCGGCGAAGTCTCATCGTCCATTGAAATAAGCCCGCGGGCGCGTAGAATAAAGTTATCGTGCATAATAAACCTCCTCACTTATAACACAGCTATTTTGCGCAATAATCGCACAAATTATAACGTTCGCTCTCGCCGCGAGAGATACCGGTAATATACCGCCCCGACGATATCGGCAAATGCCCAGCCAATCGGCACCGACACCCAGATTCCGACGACGCCGAGCGAGGGTATCGCCGACAATATGTAAGCGAGCGCGACGCGCGTGCCGAGCGAGCAGACAGTCAGTATCACCGACATACCCGGACGCTTGACCGCGCGGTAGTAGCCGTATAATAAGAACAGTATTCCGATGCCGATGTATAATACGCCCTCGACGCGCAGATAGCGCGCGCCCTCTGCGATGATTTCGGTCTCGGTCGGCTCGACGAATATGCCGATGAGCATGGGCGCGAGGACGAATATCAGCGCGCTGACCGCTACGCAGAACACCGATACGCATATGACCGCGCCGCGGATGCCCTTTTTGATGCGCTCGGTCTTGCCCGCGCCGTAATTCTGCGCGATGAATGTCGAAAACGCGTTGCCGAAATCCTGCACCGGCATATACGCGAACGAGTCTATCTTGACTCCTGCCGCGAACGCCGCCATTATCACCGCGCCGAAGCTGTTGACGAGTCCCTGAACCATCAGTATGCCGAAGTTCATGACCGACTGCTGCACCGAGGTCATGAACGACAGTCCGGCGATCCCTTTGAGTTTGGCAGAGTCAAACGTAGTCTCGCCGCGTGAAATTCGGTATTCGGGGAAAGCGGCGAGCGTATAAACCGCCGCGCCGATTCCCGAGACATACTGCGCGATGACGGTAGCCCATGCCGCGCCGCCGACGCCCATGTCAAAGGCGAGTATGAACAAAAGGTCGAGCCCGACATTCAAAAGCGCCGACACGCCGAGGAATATCAGCGGCGCTACAGAGTTTCCGACCGCGCGCAGCAGCGACGCGAAGTAGTTGTATAAAAAGGTCGCGATGATTCCGACAAATATGACCTGCAAATATTCGCGCATATACGGCACTACCTCGTCCGGCACGCGCAGCAGCGTCATGATCGGGTCAAGTCCGAGGACAGCGACGACGTTGATTAGCAGCGCCGCCGGAAAGATGAGAATGAACGAGTGCAGAATATCGCTTTTCAGCTTGTGTACGTCCCCCTCGCCGTAGCTTATCGAAAACGCGACGCCGCTGCCCATGCACAGTCCGAGTATTATCGACGTTATAAAGGTCATAAGCGAAAACGACGAACCGACCGCGGCGAGCGCGTCCCGTCCGAGCCACCGCCCGACAATAAGCGTGTCCGCGATATTATAGCACTGCTGCAATATGTTTCCCGCTATCATCGGCAAAGCGAACGCCATCAGCTTTGACGTTATATTTCCATTTGTAAAATCACATTGTTTCATTGTATTAATAAAAAATCCCCATCCTGGGATTTATATACTTCCACTCCTAACTTATAACTCTCTCCCCGCAGCACCCGCGAGCTTAATAATAAAATTTTCATAAAAATCCCCAACGGGGATTTTTATGTACCTCCACTCCTAACTCCTCATTCCTCACTCCTAACTCACATTAAAGGATATCATTAAAATCGGTCGTTGTCAATACTCAATTTCGTGAATTTTTTATTCGGCGCGGCTTTGACATTTGAAAGCATTTGTGGTATAATAAGTTATATAAAGCCGGAGCGGCTCCGGCGTTCGACAGGAGAAGTGTAAATTGAAAAAGCCATTTGTCACAAAGGCACAGCTTGAAAAAATAATCGAAAAATATCCCACCCCGTTCCACATCTACGACGAGCGCGGCATACGCGAGCGGGCGCGCGCGCTTAACAAGGCGTTCGCGTGGAACAAGGGCTTCCGCGAGTACTTCGCCGTCAAGGCGACGCCGAATCCGGTGATACTCGATATCCTGAAAAGCGAGGGCTGCGGAGTCGACTGCTCGTCGCTGACCGAGCTTATGATGAGCGACCGCGTAGGCTTCAAGGGCGAGGAGATCATGTTCTCGTCCAACGCGACTCCCGCCGCCGACTTTGTTGAGGCGAGACGGCTCGGAGCTATTATAAACCTCGACGACTTCACGCACATCGATTTTCTCGAAAAGGTCACCGGCTCGATACCAAAGACCATCTGCTGCCGCTACAACCCGGGCGGAGACTTCAAAATCAGCACGCAGATAATGGGCAGCCCGAGCGAAGCCAAATACGGCATGACCGAGGAGCAGCTGATAGAAGCCTTCCGTATACTGAAAGAAAAAGGCGCGGAGAAATTCGGCATTCACGCCTTCCTTTCGAGCAACAACACTAATAACGAATACTACCCGACGCTCGCCGGAGTATTGTTCCGACTCGCGGTCAAGCTAAAGGAGCTGACCGGAATCTCGGTATCGTTCATCAACCTTTCGGGCGGAGTCGGCGTACCCTACCTGCCCGACGCCGAGCCGGCGGACATCGGCGTTATCGGCGACGGAGTACACCGCGTATACGACGAGATACTCGTTCCGGCAGGACTTGACGACGTGGCCATTTACACCGAGCTCGGACGCTATATGCTCGCGCCGAACGGTATGCTTATAACAAAAGCGATACACGAAAAGCACATCTACAAGGAATATATCGGCTGCGACGCCTGCGCCGCGAACCTGATGCGTCCGGCGATGTACGGCGCGTACCACCACATCACGGTCATGGGCAAGGAGAACGAGCCCTCGGACCATATGTACGACGTGACCGGCGGTCTCTGCGAGAACAACGACAAATTCGCTATAGACCGAATGCTGCCGAAAATCGACATCGGCGACATCCTCGCGATACACGATACCGGCGCGCACGGCTTCGCCATGGGCTACAACTACAACGGCAAGCTGCGGTCGAGCGAGCTGCTGCTACACGAGGACGGCTCGGTCGAGCTCATCCGCCGCGCCGAGACTCCGGACGACTACTTCGCGACGCTCGGCGTGACGAAATACTTCAAGTGATATTGCGGCAAGTCACAAAAACAGCTCGATAGTCCGCGAAAATCGCCGCGCGTCATAAATCACGGCGCACTCTATCGACCAAAACAGGCGGCGGACTGATTCCACATCGGTCTGCCGCCAAACCGCATTCACTGATAATATAAGGACGAATTGTCGTCATGCTTACAGAAAAAATCGGACTCACGTCCTATAAAATCAAGCTCGCCGCGATTATAATCATGACGCTCGACCACATCGGCGCGATACTCGGGCAATCCGGTCTGTCAATACTCATCCCGCCCCTGCCGTCAAGCATGGCGGGAACTATCGCCGCGTGGCTTCGAGTCGTCGGCAGAATGGCGTTCCCGCTGTTCGCGTTTTTCATTGTCGAGGGCATACTGCACACGCGAAATGTCAGACGCTACCTTTTGCGGCTGTTTATATTCGCCGTCATATCCGAGCCGTTCTACTATTTCGGCTTCACGGGCGAAGCGAGTGTCGGCGGCTTTTTCTCAAGTCTCGCGCGGCTCAATTTCACGAACGTGTTCTTCACACTCGCGATATCGGCTTCGGCGCTCGCGCTGTTTCGATATATCGACGGCGTTATTCCGAAATACGCGCCGATACTCGATCTGCTTGTATCGCTCGCCGCGCTGTTCATTGCCGAATATATCGACTGCGACTACGGCGCGCTCGGTGTGCTGCTGATAATCGGGCTTTATTTCGCGGCTCGCCGCGGCAGGCAGGCTGCCGTCGTCTGCGTGTGGGCAGTGCTCACATACATATTGCGGCAGGCGTATTACGGCAGCGGCTTCGAGTGGAGCTATATTTCGTTCGGCTCGCTGATGTATACGCTGTCAGCGTCGCTGTCGAGCGTGTTTTTGCTGCTGTACAACGGACAGCGCGGTCGGGCGATGAAGTGGTTTTTCTACATATACTATCCGGCGCACATATTTGTGTTAAAACTGATTATGCTCGTGCTCTGTCCGAGCTAATCCGAACAAGAGGTATTGCAATGTCAAGAATAGTAGTTGGTTTGATTTTCTGCCTTGTATTTTCCCTCGTATCCTGCACCGAAACCCTAAACGAAACGCCGACGACCATAACCATCGACAGCAGCGACGACTGGAATGACTTTGTCGAGCGCTATAACAGCGGCGAATATACCGTCAGTGACCGCAATGACAATGCCGACAGCGGCACTGTAGGTATCACCGTCGAATTTGCACCCGAGCTTGAGCTTGTCGCCGACTGTAGCCTCGGAACGCCCGAAATACCGTTTCGCGGTGAACTGCGCTTCAACGGCAGCCGAGTCGTATTCGCGAAAAACCTTGTCGCTTACGCCGACGACGTCAGCATATCCGACCTCTGCGTCTATTCGAATGGCGAGCGCCGCGTCCTCGGCTCGATTGTCGCAAGCTGCACCGGGAGAGCCGAGTTCACGAACATCAGACTGAATTCGAGTACAAGCGAGGACGGCACCTCAATTGTACCGTCACCCGAAACGCTGTTTTTC
Organism: Candidatus Flemingiibacterium merdigallinarum; assembly: GCA_904386005.1. Lineage (GTDB taxonomy): Bacteria > Bacillota > Clostridia > Oscillospirales > CAG-272 > Flemingiibacterium > Flemingiibacterium merdigallinarum. The sequence goes on along the minus strand of CAJFKR010000002.1, from coordinate 59,681 downwards.
GACAGTCCGATTCTGCTCGGCACGGGCGGCGACGTCAGGCTTGACGATATCAGGATTTTCAACGCCGTCGTGTCAAGCTATGAATCAGCCGCCGGACTTATAGGCAGCTGTGACAGTCTCGACGCCGCGCGGCTCAATATCGGCTCGTTTGCCGTGCAGTCGCTGTATGGACAGCTCACGACCGATTCGTCGCTGATTGTCCGCACAGTCGGCAGTCTCAATCTGACCGACTGCGAGATATCCCGCGCGAGCGTCACGGCGCTGACCTATTCGTCAGCCTGCGCGCTCGAATGCGCCTCGGCGACAGTTGACAACGTAAAGTACCGCGACTGCAATATCTCTACCTTCCCGACGCTGACGACGCCCGGCAGCGCCGCCGGTATCGCCGTGCGCGGTCTTAACGAATTCACCGAATCGGGACTCACCGCCGAAAACGTCAATCTGAACGCGGATATAACCGGCGTCATCACCGCCGATCCGCAGAGCAAGTATTACAACTGACATATCGAAAATCGCCTCCGGCGATTTTCTTCCACAGCTCTCGGATTCGCTCCGCGAATCCGAGACCACTCTCCGCTCTCCGCTCTCCACTCTCCGCTCTCCGCTCTCCACTCTCCGCTCTCCTTTGAACTTCTCTCGATTAAAATCGTAAAAATTCATAAAAGGCGGTTGAAATTTGCGCCGCGGTATGATATACTTGTCCTATCAGCATATACTGAAATCATTATAATTACACGGAGGATAAAATCATGGCACTTCCAGTAGCATTGCAGCTCTATTCGGTTCGCGACGATTTCGCGGCCGATATGGAGGGCACTCTCAAAAAGGTAAAGGAAATGGGTTACGACGGAGTCGAATTCGCCGGACTCAACGGCAAGTCGCCGGCTGAAATCAAGGCAGCCTGCGAGGCGGTCGGACTCGTTCCGATTTCGGCTCACGTGCCGATCGACGAGCTTGTGGCAAAGCCCGAGGAGACGGTCAAGACCTACGCCGATATCGGCTGCAAATACATCGCCGTTCCCTACGTCATCGAGGAACGCCGCCCGGGCGCGTCCAAGTTCGAAGAGACGGTCGAGGATATCAAGATGATCGGCGCGCTCGCCAACAAGTACGGCATGACCCTGCTCTACCACAACCACGACTTCGAATTCGTGAAGATAGACGGCGAGTACGGTCTCGACCTGCTTTATAAGAAGGTTCCCGCCGAGCTTTTACAGACCGAGCTTGACACCTGCTGGGTCAACGTCGGCGGCGAGAACCCGTCAAACTATGTGATTAAGTACACAGGCCGCGCTCCGGTCGTACACTTAAAGGACTTCTCGGGCGAAAAATCAGACGATATGTACGAGCTGATCGGAATCAAGAAGGACGCTCCGAAGCGTCCGTCCGGCTTTGAGTTCCGCCCGTTCGGCTTCGGACTGCAGAACGCGCCGAACATCCTTGACGCGTCGGTCAAAGCCGGTGCAAGCTGGGTCGTCGTCGAGCAGGATCAGCCGTCCATGGGCAAGACTCCGCTCGAGTGCGCGAAGCTGAGCCGCGACTACTTAAAGCTGCTTGGCTGGTAATATTCGTTGGCTGGCAATATTATGATGAGCCGCGGCTTTGACACCCCCGTCGGAGCTCGCGGCTCTGACCTTTCAGGGTCACGCCGTTCCGGCAGATATTCTGGCTTTCTGCTCTGCTCCGACTGGGACGGGACGCTGACCTCGGATGGTCGGAATGTCTCGGAAGCGAACCTTGACGCTATAGCGCGTTTCGAATCTGAGGGCGGCATATTCACAATAGCGTCGGGGCGCTACCCGTCCTACCTCGACAGTATGGGCATAGAGCTATCGTCCTACGCGCTGCTGCTTAACGGCAACCTTGTCTATGATCCGAAAAACGGCGACGTCCTGTGGGAGAGCCGGCTCGAGCCGGAAGTGATTATATCAGCGATACAAACCGCGTATGACAGCGAGTTCGACTGGAACGAGCTGCACGTCTATACACTGTCGGATCGGCTTAGCTTTGCGCGAGCCGACTGTATAAACCCCGAGGTCGTCCTCGAGCGTATCGGCGCAAGTCCGGTATACAAAATGATACTGATGCTTGAACCCGCGATCGATCCCGATTTCGGTTGCTGGCTCGAATCGAACGTCGGCGGTATCAGCTGTCAGCGCAGCTGGCCCGCCGGACTCGAGATAAACCCCATATCCGGCGGCAAAGGCAACGGCGTCCTCGCCCTGCGCGATCTGCTCGGCGGCAGGGACAAAATTCACACCATCGTCTGCGTCGGCGACTACGAAAACGACATCCCCATGCTCCGCCGCGCCGACATCGGCTACGCGGTAGCAAACGCCCTCGACAGCGTAAAAGCCGCCGCCGACCGCGTCACCGTCGCGAACACCGACGACGCGATTGCTCATATTATAGCTGAGCTTAATCCATAAATACCACTGGGGGAGTCCTTTTGAAAAAGGACTCCCCCAGACCCCCTCCGAAAACTTTCGCAGATTAGGTTATATTATTTTTATAGTCACTGTCACTGACGATTATCAGTGCAAACCGCTTGGTCTACAGTGGCGCGCCGCCTTGGGCAGGTTCGTCCGCAGGACGAAACTGCTGGGACCACTGCTTCCCAATCGGCGGCTTTGTTTTTGCGTAATTGTTTGTATTCTTTATTCATTGTCACTGCGTCGTTATATTATTTCTGATAACCGATAGGACTACGATAGTATCAATGTCGGTAACAGCCCACGCGGCAAATATAAACAAAATGTAAACATCGCCTCATATCTCTTGACAAATACCCATCGGGGGTATATAATATAAATACCCGGTGGGGGTAATCAGCCACTGGGCTTCAATCAAACGCCAATCCCTAAATCATAATAACCATAGGAGATATCCGCCATGCAAGAAAACAAACCTTGCTGCCATTGCAAAACCACAAAGCGCTCAGACGAGGAGCGAAAAAAGCTGATAAACCGCTTAAAACGCGTCGAGGGACAGGTGCGCGGAATCATCGGTATGCTCGAGCGCGACGCCTACTGCAACGACATACTTATTCAATCTGCGGCAGTCAGCGCGGCGGTCAACTCGTTCAACAAGGATTTGATAGCCAGCCATATCCGAACCTGTGTCGTCCGCGACATCAAAAACGGCGACGACGCGGTGATCGACGAGCTGGTAGAAACTCTGCAAAAGCTGATGAAATAATACGCGACTGGGCAAAATAATAACAGAACCGTAAACCTGATTCAATTCGCACACCCATAAGCCGATTGCATAAGTCGGAAAAAAAGTAATTAACGTGAGTTCGATGGAAATCATAACAATATAATCAAGCAAACAACATAAGTTTCAAACAACCATGTACAAACCAAGCCGCCGGTTGGGAAGCAGGGTCCCATTAGGCGGCGCGCCCCTGTGGTTTCAAACAACAAGCAGTAATAAAATATTTGCGCAGTTATAAACAATTACACCATGACCCAAATCTGCAAAAGTTTTCGCGGAGGGGGTCTGGGGGAGGAGCCTTTTTCAAAAGGCTCCTCCCCCAGAGAAAACGAACAAGTTCGCACTTTCGCACACCCATATAAAGGAGTATTATCAATGAGGCAATTCAATGTCACCGGCATGAGCTGCGCCGCTTGCAGCGCGAGAGTCGAGAAAGCCGTATCGAAGCTCGACGGCGTAGACAGCTGCTCGGTGAACCTGCTCACCAATACGCTCGCCGTCGACGGAAGCGCCGACGACGGCAGCATTATCGCGGCGGTCAAAGCCGCCGGCTACGGCGCGTCGCCAAAGGGCGCGGAATCGAAATCACAGAATACCAACGACGCTGACAGTCTCGACAACCGCACGGAAATCCTGACACTGCGCAACCGGCTGATCGCGTCGATAGGATTCCTGCTCGTGCTCATGTATTTCTCGATGGGGCATATGATAGGACTGCCGTTGCCCGAATTCTTCCACAGCAATTCGGCCGCGCTCGGACTTGTCGAGCTGCTGCTCGCGGCGGTCGTCATGGTCATAAACCAGAAATTCTTTGTCAGCGGCTTCAAGGGACTTATGAACCGCGCGCCCAACATGGATACGCTTGTCGCGCTCGGCTCCGCCGCCGCGTTTGTATACAGCTGTATCGTCCTGTTTGAAGCCGTCGCCGCGCTCCCGAGCGGCGACGCCGCCGAATACGCGCACGGCTACTACTTCGAGTCGGCGGCGATGATACTGACACTTATCACGGTCGGCAAGCTGCTTGAAGCCGTCTCGAAAGGTCGAACCACCGACGCGCTCAAGGGACTCATGCGTCTCGCTCCCGAGACCGCCGAGGTCGAGCGGGACGGCGAGACCGTCACGATACCGGTGTCCGAGCTCATAGTCGGCGATATCTTCGTAGTCCGCCCGGGCGACAGCATACCCGCCGACGGCGTCATCGTCGAGGGCCACAGCGCGATAAACGAGTCGGCGCTGACCGGCGAAAGCATACCGGTCGACCGCACGGTCGGCGAACACGTCTCGGCTGCGACGATCAACCAGTCGGGCTACCTGCGCTGCCGAGCGACCGGAGTCGGCGAGGACACCGCGCTTTCAAAAATCATCAGAATGGTCAGCGACGCCGCCGCGACCAAAGCTCCGATATCGCGCGCCGCCGACAAGATATCCGGAATATTCGTGCCGACCGTTATCATAATCGCGCTTGTCACCTCGATTGCATGGATCATCGCCGGTGAATCGGTCGGATTCGTCGTCGCGCGCGGCATATCGGTGCTGGTAATCAGCTGTCCCTGCGCGCTCGGACTCGCGACGCCGGTCGCGGTCATGGTCGGCAGCGGCGTCGGCGCAAAGCAGGGCATACTGTTTAAGACTGCCGCCGCGCTCGAAGCCGCCGGCAAAATCGAGGTCGCCGCACTCGACAAGACCGGCACGGTCACGACCGGTCAGCCGACTGTGACCGATATCCTGCCATACGGCGTCGACGAGAACTCCCTGCTCACGACCGCGGCATCGCTCGAAAATAAGAGCGAGCACCCGCTCGCGAAAGCGGTCATGACCCGCGCCGCCGAGATGCAGATCACAATCCCCGAAACCACCGACTTCGCCGCGCTCCCCGGAAACGGTCTCACCGCGATTTTGTCCTCAAAGCATCTGTACGGCGGCAACCGAACGTATATAGAAACTGTCGCTCCCCTGCCCGCCGACGCGGTCAAATCCGCCGAACGGCTTTCGGGCGAGGGCAAGACTCCGCTCTTCTTTTGTGAGGACGACCGCTTTGTCGGTATAATCGCGGTCGCCGACAGCGTGCGTCCGGACAGCCGCGACGCGATACGCGAGCTTGTCAATATGGGCGTGCGTCCGGTGCTGCTGACAGGAGACAACGAGCGCACCGCCAAAGCGGTCGCCGCGAGCGCCGGTATCGACGAGGTAGTCGCAGGAGTCCTGCCCGACGGCAAGGAGCGGGTCGTGCGCGAGCTGTCAGCGAGCGGCAGCGTCGCGATGGTCGGCGATGGAATCAACGACGCGCCGGCTCTGACCCGAGCCGACCTCGGGATCGCGATAGGCGCGGGCACCGACGTCGCGATCGACGCCGCCGACGTCGTGCTGATGCGCAGCAATCTTTCCGACCTGCCCGCCGCGATACGTTTGAGCCGCGCGGTACTGCGCAATATACACGAGAATCTGTTCTGGGCATTCTTCTACAATCTGCTCGGAATCCCGCTCGCCGCCGGAGTGTTCATTCCGATATTTGGCTGGGAGCTGAACCCGATGTTCGGCGCGGCGGCTATGAGCCTGTCGAGTTTCTGCGTCGTCATGAACGCGCTGCGGCTCAACTTCGTCAAGGTACACGACCCGTCGCACGACCACAGGCGCCGTCCGCATAAAAAATCCCTGCGCAGCTGTGAAACCGACAGCTGCGAGACAGCCGCAAACGGCAGCTGTGAAATTAATGTAAGCAACAGCTCCGCGCAAGCCGCGGGCAGCTGCGAAATAAATACTAATAATCTGGAGGTAACTAACATGAAAAAGACAATGAAAATTGAAGGTATGATGTGTGGTCACTGCGAGGCGAGAGTCAAGAAGGCGCTCGAAGCGCTCGACGGAGTCGAGTCTGCCGAGGTCAGCCACGAAAAGGGAACCGCGATAGTCACGCTCAAAGCCGACGTCGCAAACGACACACTGAAGCAGGCAGTCGAAGCACAGGACTACAAGGTTAAATCGATCGAATAATCGACCAAATACAGAAATACCGTCCTTAACGCTATGTCGTGAGGACGGATTTCTTATGCGTTAATATTGTATTCATATTTTTCTGCTATACTGTAGACACTTACATTATCTTCAATCGACCAAGAGGTAAATACCATGCGCATTGAAACCTATCGCGTACCCGGGCACTTCGACGGGCGAGAGTGCTTTGTCCACGCCCGTGCCTGTCACATCGGCGGCGGCGAATACGTGATGACACTGCAAAAGCTCGACGTCAGCGGCAGCGATCTGTTCTCGCCGCTCTACGCTTCGTACAGCTCGGACGGCGGCAGGAGCTGGAGCGAGCCGCGACCTGACGATGCGTTCACGGTCAGAACCGACGCCGACGGCACGCGCCGGCTCGGCTGTGACGCTACGCCCCTTCTGCACCGCGCGACCGGCACAGTAATACTCTGCGGACACACCGTCGCGTACGCGCCCGGTCAGAAAGTGCCGATATCGGGCGGCGTCCGGCAGACCTTCTATTCGACCCTTGACCGCGCAAACCGCCGTTTCACGCCGGCAAGGATAGTCGAAGTGCCCGACAGCTACGAATTCGGCTGCGCGACCGGCTGCTCGCAGTTCGTCGAGGACACGAACGGAGACCTGCTGATACCCGTCGCGATCCCGCGCGGCGGCAGCTACGCGACCGGAGTCATGCGCTGTGAGTTCGACGGCGAGACCCTGCGCTATAAGGGCATGAGCAACGAGCTGTATATCAACGTTCCGCGCGGGCTGTATGAGGGCTCGCTCTGCAAATTCGGCGACCACTGGCTGCTGACGCTCCGGAACGACGCGTACGGGCACTTTTCGGTCGGCGACACGCCCGAATCCTTCGGCGAGCCGCGGCTCTGGCGCTGGGACGACGGCGAGGTGCTCGAAAATTACAACACACAGCAGCACTGGCTCGAGCTCGGCGGCGGTCTCTACCTCGTCTACACCCGCCGCGCCGGAAATAACGACCACGTGTTCCGCCACCGCGCGCCGCTGTTCATGTCGCGTGTCGACCCCGACACGATGCGCCTTGTCCGCGAAAGCGAGATCATAGTCGTGCCCGAGCGCGGAGCGCGGCTCGGCAACTTCGGCGTGACAATGGTAGATGAAAACCACGCGCTCATCACCGCCGCCGAGTGGATGCAACCGAAGGGCTGCGAGAAATACGGCAGCGACGGCACGACATTCGCGGTTCATGTGTATTCGGACTGAATAAAGCGATATAACGACGACAAACGAAAGGAGTTCGTATATGCCCAAGGTCGAAGCAACGCCGGCAGACAAAAAATCAGCTGACATTTCGCGCGACGAGGAGATGCGGATGCGGCTCGAGCTGCTGAGCGAGGATTTCAGCAGATTCCGCTCGGAATTCGGTATGCCGCTGCACATCAAGGATTTCTGCGGCTACATATTGGCTCATCCGGTTCTGGGAGAATTCGCCGGAAGCTATCTCTACCACGAAAATTCCTTCTGCAACTATGTCAAAAGCAATCACGACACAAACGAAAAGTGCATAATCACGAGCAATGAGCTGATGATGCAGCACTTAAGACGGCGGCTCGCGAAGCTGCGCCGCACTATGCCGCCGCGCCACCGCAGTCTGCGCTACGGCTACTACGGAGTCTGCTGGTGCGGAATCGGCGAATACGTCTACCCGATATGCCACAACGGAGTCGTCATCGGCGCGCTGCTCGCCGGAGCTTTCCGCAGCGACGAAAAGCGGCTTTCGCACAGCTTTTCGCGGCTCGAGTCGCGCTGGGGCTTCGACAGCCGGAATCTGCGCGCCCGTTACGACGAGTCGACCGATATGCTGCCCGAGACGCGGCAGCAATTCGAGCTGCGGGTATCGATGCTCGCCGAATATCTGTCGATGCTCGCCGAATACTACATTGAATATCCGCTGATAGCGGCGTTCGACACCGCGACCGAACGCACCAACCGCCACCGCATAGTCAATCTGGCGATAGACTACATCACGAAAAACCTGTCGCAAAAGATCTCGGTCGCGGATATGGCGGTCTATTGTATGTGCTCGAAGTCAACGCTGAACCATCTGTTCAGCGCGGTAATGGGACGGACAATTCCCGAATTCGTGTCTATACAGCGGGTAAACCGCGCGAAATATATGATAATGAACACTTCACTGGGCATAGAGCAGATTGGAACGCAGTGCGGATTCATGTCGGCGGCCTATTTCAGCGTCGTATTCAAGAAGATATCCGGACAGACTCCGACCGAATTCCGCGAGCATATGCAGGGCAGGTCGAGGGAGGATGTCTCGGGAATATTGTAAATCCGCTTGCTGAAAAGTTAAAATTATTTGCGTGTTTTTGTATTGCTATATTGTTAAAATCATGGTACAATTTATACAGATTCAGGAATGAGTTTGGCGAGGTATACATCACACCTGCCAAGCAGCCTGACAACGTGCGCACGTATTTTGGCAAACATCCGACATTTTATATTAATAATGAAAGGCGAGCAATATGAAATCTATGTCAATACTTAACCGCACACTCTCACTATCCACAGCGGCATTGATTGCCGCTTCTCTCTGCACGTCGTTGTCGGCCGCGCCCGGGACGAAGAATCTCGGAGATGTGCCGAAGGTCGACGCGTCGGCGATAACGGTCGACGGCAGCAAGGACGAGCTGTACGACCAGGCTCTGAACATCAAGACCGAAATCAACAATAGCGGCATCAGTGCCGACACATGGGTGCTGTGGAGCGACGGCTGGCTGTATGTCTACGCCGAGGTAGTCGACCCGGAGGAAAACGACATTTCGGAGTCCGAGAAAGCCACATCGCCGTGGACCGCCGACAGCATCGAGATTCTGATTGACGACGACAACGACGGCGAGAACTATGGTATGCAGTACCGCGTCGACTTCACCGGCTACGGCACATGGAAGGACCGCAACGCGAACGTGAACTACTACACCCCTGACGTGATCGGCGACGACTTCCTCTACGCCGCGCAAAGCACCGACGACGGCTACACCGCCGAGATGCGGATTCCGCTCGACGCCGACGAGGGCGGCGAGGTCGGCTACAACATACAAGTAAACGGCGTCTCGGCGACGAGCTATCTCGTCGAAGACGCGTGGAACACGCCCGAATACTACTACTTCGTGCTCGGCGAGCCGCTGCCGTCAGCTCCGGCTGAAGCTGAAGCTGAAGCCGCAGCCGACGAGACTGCCGCCGCTCCGCAGACCTTCGACGCCGCGACGCTCGCCGCGCTCTCCGCGGTTCTTTGTGCTGCGGGAATTATAGCGGCAAAGAAAAAGCGCTGAACCGTAATTAAAAACAAACAGAGATGACGCCGCCGTCATCTCTGTTTTTGCATATGATACGCATACCAACACTGTCCGCGCTCCACGCACCGCCGCATACGATTTGATAATTGCACTGCGTCACACTGTCCGGCTGCTTGTACAAACCGGCGCGACCAACTTGCGGATTGCACTGCTAACACATTGTCCGGCTGAGCTGTCTGCACCGCCGCGAATGTTTTGCATATCGCACCGCAGCGACGCTGTCCGGCTGCCTTGTCCTCACACCGACGCTCAGCGCTTGTACGCCCTGCACGCGTCAACGTACGCGCGCACATTTGCCCACGGCACCTCCGGCTCGAGCATATGAGTCGGCGCGGCGATGAGACCGCCGTCCTTTGCTATGTCGAGATTGCGCCATACCGTCTCGCGCACCTCGTCGGGTGTGCCGAACGGCATGACCGTCTGCGTGCCTATCGTGCCGTGGAAGGTCAGCTTGTCGTGGTACTTCTTGTAGATTTCAGCGAAGTCCATGCACTCGGACTGAATCGGGTTCAGGGTGTCGACTCCGGCTTCGATGAGGTCGTCGATGAACGGCTCGACATAGCCGCAGGGCGGTAGGTCTCGTTGAGCTTCGGGCAGAGACTGAAATCGACCGGCGCGAATTCGTGCTCCTCGCGGCGCAGCAGCCGCAACACATTTTCTCGTTGAGTCATCATGATTGACGTCTTCCCCTTTACCAAATTCAAAACCCGATCGGCAGAGTCAAGCCCCGATTGGCGGTCGGCACCTGTCGCCGGCTGCCAGTCCAAGATTATGCCAGATCAACTCATACCGACCGCCGCGGAAGTGCATGGCGAGCTTCATTCGATCTCGTCACAAAACAGCATACCCTCGGTGTAGTACCGTGTGAACACCGGATTCGACGACAGGTCGACCGTCTCGCTGCTCCTCGCCAGCTTCTCGCTCTCGGCGCGCAGACCCTTGTCCAACAGCAGCATCGACGCTCCGCCCAGCGCGGCGTTGCCGATAACAATCGTCCGGTCGAGCAGCTCGGGAACGAGCAGTCCGATCTTCGCCGCGCTCTCGAGATTGAGATAGCTGCCGAAGCCGCCGGCTATTGACAGTCCGGCGATGTCGTCCCAGCCGAGACTTACGTTGTCGACAAGGGTACAAAGCCCGGCGTGGATCGCGCTTTTCGCGAGCTGCACCATGCGGATGTCCTTTTGCGTCACAGCTACCGGAGACGCTATCTCGGTCGGGTCGTCGTCGATAAGACCGCTCTCGTCGAGCTGCTCGGTCTGCATAAGGCAGGCGAGCGCGTCGACTATGCCGCTGCCGCAGATTCCGCGCGGCGTGACGTCGCCGATCACGTGCGCCGCGAGCCTGTCGCCGTCGAGCGAAACGTGGTCGATAGCCCCGACCTCGCCCGGCATACCCATGGACAGTCCCGCGCCCTCAAACGCAGGTCCGGCCGCGGTCGAGCAGCAGTATAGCCTGCCGTTATGCCAGATCGCCATCTCGCCGTTCGTGCCGATGTCGATGAGCATACGCGTGCCGTCCTGACGGCAGATTCCACTCGCGAGCAGCGCCGACGTGATGTCCGCGCCGACGAACGCCGACATACAGCGCACGAGGTACACCTCCGCGCCGCAGTCAAGCCCAAGCTCGCGCGCCGGGACAAGCTCGCCGAACAGCCGGTCGGCTATGAACGGCGCGCGCGACAGCGCGTCCGGCGGAGTCGCGGTCAATAGATACAGCATCGCGGTGTTGCCGGTTATGACCATGCCGTCGATGTCGGACTTGTCAATTCCGGCTTTCGCGGCCAGCTCGCCGAGCAGACCGTCGATCGCGCCCCTGACCGCGGCGGCGAGCTCCTCGCGCTCGCCCGCCATCGACGCCGCGATTCGGGAAATTACGTCCGCGCCCCATCTCGCCTGCGGATTCGGACGACCCAAAGCCGCGAGCCGCGTACCGGTTCTGTCATACAGCGCGACGGCAAGCGTAGTCGTGCCGATATCGACCGCGACGCCGTATTTTTCGAACGCCGGGTCTACCGCCGCGCCCGATTCTGCCGCTCCGAGCGCGATTGTCATTTCGGCGGCTTTGTCAACCCTGACCTCACAGTCTCCGGTTATGTACGTCAGACAGGCGAGACGGATTCCGTCTTTAATATCTTTCTCGCTTAAATGCTGCTTTTCGGGCGCGGAGAGCGGGCTCAGCTGTCCCGAGGCATAAACGCGGCATTTCGCACAGCGCCCCAGCCCTGCGCAGGGCTGGGGTACTGATATCGAATGTTCGATTTTCAACGCCTCGCTGAGCCTGATTCCGCTTGGCACAGTATACGCCGTGCCGTTTATCTTAATTTCAGCCATCGGATTCTGACTCCTTTCGTGTTGTTTTACGAATATTATCCCTTTAGTCCTCGCATTCGGCGGGCGTAAAGAACAGCGCGCCGAAATAGGTGACGGTGTTCTGACCGTTTGTATACTTCATCCCGCAGGCGCGGGCGAGCGCGGACACGTTCACCCCGTACGCTTCGAGCGACGCGAGAGCTCGGTCGGGGTGACGGCAGGTCTCCATCGTCCGCTTCGCGCAGACCGGACATACCCTGCATCCGCCGGCGGCGAGGTGCAGCTTTTTCGGAAAGTCGAGCGTGTCAAAATAGCTCGAAAGCCTTTGCGACAGCTTCGAGTGCAGCTCTCCGGCTTCGACCATTCCCTCGAAGTCGTAGCTGTCCTCGAGCGGATGTATTGTCTGGTAAACTACGGCGTATTTGTATGAGCTTGCCTGCCTTATCAGCTCGCCAATGTCGCCGACGTCGGGCGGACAGGTCCACGAGCGGCCGTAGTTGCCGCAGGTGTTGGCTTCGCAGGCGCGCCGAAACGCCGGGTCGAACACGATATTGCAGGCCTCGACCACAGCGGAATTACAGGTGTAGCCGTCGTCGGCACAGCTCTTGATTTTGTCGGCTATTTGTGTATAATCTTTCATAACAATTGCTCATCAGGGTTAAAACCCTTTGTATTTAGATATCCTTGCTTCGATTTAAAGAGTCGAGCTTTTTTCTTTGACTCCTTGCTTCGATATCAGGTGTCAATCCGTTGTGTTTTTGTGATTTCCTTGTTTCGATATATAATATCCTGCCGTTCGGTAAAGCCGAGACACTCCCAAAAGGCGTTGCCGTCCTGATTGTGCCCGAACACCACCAGCGCGGCTTTTGTTATTCCGAGCCGTTCGAGCGCACACATCGCGCTCTCGACCAAAGCACGACCGATACCCTGCCCGCGCTTGTCGGCTCGCACCGTGGTGTGGTAAATATAGCCTCGGCGCCCGTCGTTTCCGGCGAGGATAGTGCCGATAAGCTCGTCATTTTCGAGCGCGACGAAGCAGGTCTCGGGGTTGCGACCAAGGAACCTCGCAATTCCCTCGCGTGAGTCGTCGACGCTGTTCAGCCCCATTCCGGCGCAGGACAGCCAAAGCGAATAGACCGCGTCGTAATCGTCTGCGGTCATAAGCCTTATATTCATTATAATTGTAAATCAGCGGACGCTCTCTCGGTCACACAGCCGTGCCGGTCAGGCGTCCGCCGGTAGAATCAATGTGTACGGTATTCGTTCAGCGTGAATTTATCAGGAATATAGATGCGTCAAATCGTATCCCGCCGCTCCCGGCACAAGCCGACTAATACCTACCAACTAACAACTAATCCCTAACAACTAACAACTACCATAGTATTCCCGCACCGCCGCGAAGAACGCGTCGATGTTCTCCCACTTCGAGAGCGGAGGAATGTCGCATCCGGACGATATGATGAAGTTCGGATGCGCCGGAGCGCATTTTTCGAGCAGCTCGAGCACTGCCTTGCGCATGGATTCGGGAGTGCCCTGACGGAACTCTCCTGCGGGGTCGATGTTGCCCATGACGATGATGTCGTCGGGCGTGCGCGACAGGATGTCGGCCATGTCGACCGCGTTGCCGAAATGATAGGCCGACGCGCCGATTGAATATATCGTGTCGAGCAGATTCGGCACCGCGTTGCCGCAGTTGTGGTATATGACGATGAATTCGTCGTCCTGCACCGCGTCGATTATCCGATTGATGTAGGGCGCGGCGAATTCCTCGGCGAGCGACGGCGACAGAAGCCCCGCCACCGGCTCGGCGACGACGACGCCGTTCGCTCCGGTCGCTTTATAGGCAAGACAGTATTCGGTGAGGAATTGTGCCGCCTTGTCGAGGACTATGTGTACCATGTCCGGCTCGTCGTAGCAGTCCACCATGATCTCGGTGACGTCGAGCAGTCTCGCCGCGAGCGAGAACGGACCTATGACGCCGGCGAACACCGGACGATCCGAAATCAGCCCGACCGCCTTTCTCATCGCGTCGACATACAGCCCCGAACGAGCCGCGCCGACCTTCGGAACCTCAAGCGCCCTTGCCTCGTCCTCGTCATGTACGACCGCGCCGACTACGGTCGGCACCTCGTCGTCCGACACGCGTATCGTCGAGCCGAAGCACTCGGCTTCGACCGACAGATCCATCAGACTGACCGAAGCCGCCGAATCGATTCGGTCGGCGACCAGCTTCATACCGCGCGCCTGCGCGTCGCTGTCCGAAATCAGCTCGCGGACGCTTATGCCCATGAGCTGCACTGCCGGAAAGGACAGCACCGGCATCGCTCGTTTAACCTTAGAGCGCAGCTGTGAATCAAGCCACGCTCTCATATTCTGTCTTTCTGCCATATCGGAGAAATACCGAGGCCGCTTTATGCCATCGCCTTGCAGAATTCAGCGGCAGCGTCAGCCGCGCTCGCCGCGTCGGGCGTGTAGCAGTCAGCGCCGATCTGGTCGCAGAACGCCTGAGTTACCGGCGCGCCGCCGATCATGATCTTGACCTTGTCGCGGATTCCGGCCTCGGTAGCCTTCTTGACGACGTTCTCCATCTCGGACATCGTGGTCGTGAGCAGAGCCGAGCAGCAGATGATCTGGCAGTTCTGGTCGATCGCGGTCTGAACGAACGTGTCGGGCGAGACGTCGGTACCGAGGTCGATAACCTCAAGACCCTTGCCCTCGAGCATCATCTTGACAAGGTTCTTGCCGATGTCGTGCAGGTCTCCGCGGACGGTTCCGATGCAGACGCGGCCGGTAGCCTTTACGCCTGCGGCTGCGAGCAGCGGCTTGATAAGCTCGACGCCGGCGTTCATAGCGCGCGCCGCTACGAGAACCTCGGGCACGAACACCTCGTTGTTCTTGAACTTTTCGCCGATCACGCTCATACCGTCGAGCAGACCCTGATTGAGTATCTCGTCAACCGGCACCTTTTCGTCGATAGCCTGCTGTACCAGCTGCTTTACGATCTTTGCCTTACCCTTCTGGAGGTTTTCGGAAATTTCATTGAGAATGCTCATGATAGTTCTCCTTATAAACAGATTTTAATGGTTTCCGACCGCTTGGTCCGGCTGATCCGACCGACTGTTCGGCAGCACATTTCGGTCCTGCCATCACAGTTAGCATATTGTCCTGCCTTGCAGTCATATGCGCGCGGATTCCAACGCGGTGCTCAACATGGAAGGGGGGGAGGTGAAATGGACACAGCGTTGGAATTAATCGCACGCACGCGATGATTTAACATCGCTTATGTGAATTATATCATGCTGTATTTTACTTGTCAAGATAATTTCTCAAATTTGATTATAAATGCGTACCAGCCCTGAAAAATTGTTAATCGCGTCTCGCCATCCGAAAATCCGCGGCGGCGAGCATATTCGCAAGCCATGTCTCATATATTAAAGCAGCAGTGATATCCGCCGATGACAAGCGTATGCCGGCGGTATACGGCGGCGATTTATCGCGATATATTAAGGAGGAATATATAAATGGCTGATACCTCAATCTACAAGGATATAGCCGAGCGCACCGCGAATACCTTCTATCTCGGAGTTATCGGACCGGTGCGCACCGGAAAATCCACATTTATCAAAAAATTCATGGAAGCGCTCGTCATCCCGAACATCCGCGACGAAAACGAGCGCGAGCGCGCCCGCGACGAGATGCCGCAGAGCGCGGCCGGCAAGACGGTCATGACGACCGAGCCAAAGTTCATCCCCGACGAAGCGGTCGAGATAACTCTCGCCGACAACGCCGTGATGAAAGTCAAAATCATCGACTGCGTCGGATACATAATCCCCGACGCTATAGGACATATCGAGGACGGGCATCCGCGCATGGTACACACGCCGTGGCAGTCCGAGCCGATGCCGTTCATTGAAGCCGCCGAGCTCGGCACGCGCAAGGTCATAAACGAGCACTCGACCGTCGGTATGCTCGTCACTACCGACGGCACGATAGGCGAGCTGCCGCGTGAAAATTACGTCGAAGCCGAGGAGCGGGTCGTCCGCGAGCTAAAGGAGATAAACAAGCCGTTCGCGATAATCTTAAATTCAGCGAATCCGCGCAGCGACACCGCGGTCAGCCTCGCGTATAAGCTTGAAGAAAAATACGGCGCTCCGGTCGCGCTCGTCAACTGTCTTGAGCTTGACAGCGACGACATCAGACATATACTCGAGCTGGTGCTGTGCGAGTTCCCGGTCTGTGAAATCAATGTGAAGCTGCCCGACTGGCTGAACGCGCTCGAAGTGACGCACAGTCTGCGCGGCGAACTGAACGACTTTATAATGGAACGCGCGTCGGCGGTGACAAAGATAGGCGAAATCTCGCGCGTCTTCACCGACGTCGGACAAAGCGATATCGTAAAGTCGGTCAAGGTGGACAAAATCGACCTTGGCAAAGGCAGGGCGTCGCTGACGGTCGAGCTCTGCGACGGGCTATATTACAAGACGATCAGCGAGCTCTGCGGGTTTGACATATCGAGTGAGGAGAAGCTGATAACTCTGCTGCGCGAGCTTGCGGGGATGAAGGAGAAATACGACCGGGTCGCCGAAGCGCTCGACGAGGTTGAGAAGAAGGGATACGGCATAGTCACGCCCGAGATTGACGACCTCAAGCTCGAGGAGCCGGAGATTGTCAAGCAGTCGGGCGGATATGGCGTCCGCCTGCGCGCGTCCGCGCCGAGCATACACATGATCAAGGCTGAAATCGAGACTGAAATCAGTCCGGTAGTCGGCACCGAGCAGCAATCGGAGGAGCTGGTCAAGTATATGCTGAAGGAATTCGAGGAGAACCCGAAGAAGATCTGGGACTCGAACCTATTCGGCAAGACCCTATACGAGCTGGTCAACGAGGGGCTGCACACCAAGCTCGACCATATGCCGGACGACGCGAGGGCGAAGCTGTCCGAGACGCTCGCCCGCATCATCAACGAGGGCAGCGGAGGGCTCATCTGTATTATACTTTAAGCGCGGGTTGAAGCAGCTGCGTTATAAGAGTGGAGAGTGGTCTGCTTTGCTTTGCAAAGCAGAGAGTGGAGAGTGGTCTCCTGCTCCGCTGTAGGCGGAGCAGGAGAGCTGTGGTAGGAATTCGCCTGCGGCGAATTCCTTTTATTATAATCGTTAATAGATATCCTGACGCCGAATATCATCGCCGACAGTAATTCCTGCTGTAATCCCTGCCAATCAAACAACCATTCAGCCTGCTGTTACAACTGTCATTACGCCCGCTGTCACGACTAAATTCAGCCCACTGTCACGACTTAATTCAGTCCGTCGTTACGACTGTCATTCTGTCCGCTGTCCCGACTATCATTCAGCCCATCGTTCCGACTGTCATTCAGCCCGCTGTTCAGACTACCATTCAGCCTACTGTCACGACTGCCATTCAGCTCGCCGTTCAGACTATCATTCAGCCCATCGTTCCGACTGTCATTCAACCCATCGTTCCAACTATATTCAGTCCGCTGTTCCAGCTACATTAAGCTCGCTGTCCCGACTGCCATTCAGCTCGCTGTTCCAACTATCATTCAGCCCGCAATTCCGACTGCCATTCAGTCCGTCGTTCCAACTACATTCAGCCCGCAATTCCGACTGCCATTCAGCCCGCCATCCCGACTATCATTCAGCCCGCCGTATTATTAATATCACCGCATACATATGCACGAAATTATTGCTTGTTATTTGCCCGAAGTTGTGGTATAATGGTAGCATAAAATTCTGTGAAAGGACTGAAAAATATGTTTGATACCGCAAAATTCGGCTCATATATCGCAAGTCTCAGAAAGGCCGCCGATATGACGCAGTCGGAGCTCGGAGACAGGCTCGGACTTACGCGTCAGGCAATATCGCGTTACGAGTGCGGCGAGAGCTTCCCGGACGTGACCGTGCTCGGCAAGCTCGCCGAGATATTCGGAGTCACGGTCGACACGCTTATCGGCTCGGGAACGCCCAGCCGCGGCGAGGCCGAGATACTCGACGCCGTCGCTAAGGGTCAGGACGTCTCGCCGACAAACGCCGAGGATGTCGTCAACCTCGCGCCGCTGTTCAAGCCGAGCGTCCTAAACAAGCTCGCCGAGAGCCTGTCAAAGCAGGGACTGAATATATCGCACCTGCTGTCGCTCGCCGAATATCTGAACGAAACCGACACCGGCAAGCTCATGCAGTCGGCGTCGTTCGACTCGCTCGCCGACACCGACATGAATCTGCTCGAACATCTGATGCCGCTGCTCGGTCCGTACGCGGCCGACGTCATCTTCCAAAAAATAATCGACGGAGAGCTCGACTATCACTTCCTCGACCTGCTCGGCAGCTACTCGCAGACGGCGGTCGAATCGGCGGTCGTGTTCGGTATCATCGACGGCGACGCGCTGAATATCATGCGGCGCAACAACTACGCGCGCCTGCGCAGCGAGACCCGACCCGCGTTCAGCCTTTTCACCTGTCCGGTCTGCTCGCAGCCGATACCCGGCTTCTACGCCCGCCGCTGCCGCTGCGGCGTCAAGCCCGAATATGTCGACAATATTCTGCGCATGATCGACGATGAGTCCGGAGCGCGCATACCGCCGCTCACAAAGCTTCCGAACGCGGACGAAATCAGCCTGCGGCTCGATTCGTATCAGCTCATACTCCTGCTCGGCTCGCCCGACCCTGATTTTGTTACACAGTTCTACTACACCGACAAGCAGCGCGAGGTCGAATACATAGTCCTCGACTCGGACGTCAAGCGTCTGAAGGCAGTCGAGGAAGCGCTCCATTCAAAGGTCTACGCCGATATGCAGTTCGTACTGGACGACGTCGACTCGCCGCATATCATCCCCGGCTCGTTCGACATGATAGTCGACTTCACCGCCGACCACACCGCCGATAAGCCCGAATTAAAACGTCTGCTGAAGCCGGGAGGATTTCTGATAAATTCTGACGGCGTGACCGCGATATGACAGTGTGACCGATATATGATTTCACTGCTGTACTTATATGACCGCGACGGACGCGCGACTCACCCCGCGCACATTGCCGACGACCTCATGCTCCCCCGTCTGCTCGAAGCCGATACCGTCGAATTCCTGCTGGTCACGCTGAAGCCGGATGAACGGCTCGCCCGGCAGCGGCTCTTCCGGCTCCTGGAGCTGCCCGAATTCATCGCCGCGGCGAAGCTGCTCGACGAGACATTGTCCGCGTATTCGCAGTCGGTGGCAGCCTTCAAGAACGCCGCGAACAGCATCGAGGGGCTCCTCTGCTTTCTCGGACGCTGCAAAATCCATCTCGAATCGCATAACCGCATTCTCGACCTCTGCGCCCTCGCCGAGCGGCTCGCGGCTGAATATAAGCTCGACCTGCCGGAAACGGTAATAGCCGTGAAGTCCGAGCTTATGAGCAAAGCCGCTATCGAAAATGAACTCGGACAGATGGCAGCCGAATGCGACGGGATTGCCGGAATATTGTCGAACACCGGAGTCGAGCTGACCGAGCGCGGGCTTTCGCTCACAAACATAATCGACGAAAACCTGACCGAACGGCTCTGCCTCGTCTGCGAGACCGACACGTACAAGCCGCGCGTTGTCTCGCACGAGCTGCGTATGCCTGCCGAGCTGTCGGTCGCGCTCGCCGAGCTTCACCACGACGACCTGCGCCCGCTCGTCGCGCTGCGCGGCGAGTGGGAGTTTCGGCTCGACGACTCGCCGCTCTCGCTTAAGGGTGAGCTGTCGTTCTGCTTTGACATTGTCCGGCTCATCGAACGCGGACGCGCGGCCGGATTTCCGACAGTCTATCCCGAGCTTTGCGAGGACAAGCGGTTTTACGCCGAGGATGCCTGCGACTTCTCGCTGCTTGTAAAGGGCTGCGAGGTCGTGCCGAACGACATCGATTTCGACGCCGCGTCCGGCTCGGACGTCTGCTTTCTCACCGGAGCGAACGGCGGCGGCAAGACCGCGTATCTGCGCTGCGCCGCCGGAAACCTGCTGCTCGCGCTCGGCGGAGCGCCGATATTCGCCCGCCGCGCGTCGGTCTACCGCTTCGACCGAGTCGTCACGCACTTCCCCGCCGACGAGGAATTCACGAATTCGGGTCGGCTCATGGAGGAGCTTGCGCGCGTGAACTCGATACTCGCCGGTCTGACTGCCGACAGCTTCGTTTTCATGAACGAAACCTACTCGGGCGCCGACGACCGCAAGGGCGCCGAGCTGACGCTCGAAACCGCCGATAAGCTAAAGACGCTCGGCTGCTTTTCGCTCTGGGTCACTCACTTTCACGAGGTAGTCATGGCCGGCTACTGCTGCCTTACCACATTGATGGGCGAGGATACCGCAAAGCGCACGTTCAAAATAGTCAGACAAAAGCCCGACCTTTCGTCCTACGCGCGCGATATTCTGAAAAAGTATAATCTCGACGCGCAGTCGCTCGAGGAAAAGCTGAAAGCGGAGGGGCTTGTTACATGATAAGTATAATTTGTCTTGACAATCGCGAGCTCGCGCCGCCCGACACGACGCTCGACGACGATCTGCGCCTTAGCGAGACTGTCTCAAACTTCTGTCCGAACACCGAACGCCAGCGCGTATTTTTATCGGTACTGACCGATCTGTCACAAAGCCGCGAAGAGCTTGTACTTCGGCGGGAAGTGCTCGCCGACTTCGTCTCGAACCCGAGTCTCTTGTCCGAGCTGCGGCGCGAGCTCGACGAGCTGTCGCGACTGCACGGCGAGGTAAACCGTGACCGCGCGCGCTCGGCTTCATTGTCGCGCGGCACATACAGCGAGGCGTCCTCGGAAAATCAGAAGCACGCGCTGATATTTCTCGCGGTCAGCGTCGAAAAGTCGCTCGAGGTCGTCGTGCGCATAGCCGAGCTTCTGCGCCGCGGTCACCCGACGTCGCCGAGACTCTGCGAGCTTATGCGTCACGCCGAGAGCTGCACAAAATACGCGTCCGAGCTTGCCGACATATGCGGTCGAATCACGTCGCTGTTGTCCAACGGCGGCAATATGTTAGTTCGGCTGAAAATAAACGACGGCGGTCGGGTATGCGGCTTTGAATTCGCGTCGGGACGGG
Source organism: Candidatus Flemingiibacterium merdigallinarum (assembly GCA_904386005.1). GTDB lineage: Bacteria > Bacillota > Clostridia > Oscillospirales > CAG-272 > Flemingiibacterium > Flemingiibacterium merdigallinarum. The sequence continues at coordinate 38,763 of CAJFKR010000002.1, read as the reverse complement.
TATCGACCCCCTCCGAGGAGACGAGGTCGCCGCTGAATATAAAGCCGCCGCTGTCGATCATGAAGCTTTTCTCGAAGCCGTCAAAGCATGAAAAAGCCGCCGGAGATTCTGCCGGCAATATTACAAGCCGCGCCGAAAATACCGGCAATGTCGGCGCGAAATCGAATAATCGCCGCGCCGGTCAGATAAGTGCTCCCGAGACGCGCATCGAGCGGCGGGTGCAGCTGCCCGACCCGGGCAGCCGGCTGCGCAACCGCTTGTCATATGAAGCCTATGTGACTCTGTCGAACATCCTGTCCGGCTTTGTCCGCGAGCTTATCGAAGGCTTTTCGCGGCTGTCCGACGAGCTGACCTTCTACGAGCTCGCGCTCGACTACATAAATATGGCAAAGGAAAAAGAGCTGCCGCTCTGCTATCCCGAGATAATCGAGCCTGAATCGGATCAGCGCGAGCCAATAGAGATATCGCGGCTGTACGACCTTTTGCTCGCGGGGCGCGCGCTCGCCGCGAAGGATGTAGTGCCGAACGACATCTGCTTTCCGACCAGCGATTCTGTCGCGAACCGAGCTGACAATGTTTCCGGCACAAGCCGAGCCGACAATGACTCCGACGCAAGCCAAGCCTACAATGACTCCGGCGCAAGCCGAGCCGACAATGACTCCGACGCGAGCCAAGCCGACAATGTTTCTGTCACGGGTTCTGCTGACGATAATTCCAGTAAAGCCGCGGGCGTGCCGGGCATACTGATAACCGGGGAGAACAACAGCGGCAAGACGGTATATCTGCGCTCGGTCGGAACGGCGCAGCTGTTGTTTCAAGCCGGACTTCCCGTCCCCTGCGAGTCGGCGAGGATGCGGATATTGAGCGCGGTCTACACCTGCTACGCCGCAGCCGAAAAGGAGTTCGTGTCGGGCAACGACGCCGGACGCTTCGAGCAGGAGGTGCGCATCCTCTCGCAGCTCGCCGAAAGGATTCAGCCGAACTCGCTGCTGCTGTTAAACGAGGTGTTTCAGACGACCGCCTATTCCGAGGGCGCCGAAGGGCTGTATCACATACTGAATTATTTCATGCGCCACGGCGTCAACTTCATCGCGGTCACGCACTTAAAAGAGCTTGTTCCGCTCTACGGCGGCAGGATACGCCACCTCGTGACCGCCCCCGGCTACCGAATCGAGGTCGCGGGCGACGCGCCGAGCTGACTGTACAGCCGCCGCAGTACGGTACAGACAAGGCTGACCGGAAAGCAGAGAACGAACCACAGCACAGTATAAAGCGGGCAGATTTGTCCGGCGATGTTGAACGTGAGGTCGGAGTAATCCCAGACCGCCCAGCCGAGCAGGATGTTGACCACGAACCCGACCACAAGCTCAAGATTGGTTATGAACAAGCTGCCCGCCGCGCATTTTTTCCAGAGCGGCTCATTATTATAACCGCGCTCGATAATGTAGAGAAACAGAAAGCAAATCCCGCCGGTCAGCGCCATCGACCAGTGGGTATAGCCGCGCCAGACGATTTCGATAAGACTGTAGCCGACCGCTCCGGTGAGAAACACCGTCGGATATTCGGTGTATTGTAATATCAACTTGAGTACCTCCCTCGCGGTTATATCCGCTAATAACAGGATTTACCGGCAGAGCTGTTATTATGCACCATTGTCATATGAAATATCGCAATAATATCGCCGCCTGTCATGCTGACGGGCGGCGTTGCTTTATTCGTTTTTCGGTACCGCCCAGTCGTGCATCAGCGGGCGCATATCGTCGATATCCGCGGCGATTATAGCACTGGATTCTGATATCACTCCGTCCGGATATCTCGCGTATATATATTCGCCGGTCACCCATATGTACTCATATTCGAAATTATCGATAAATTGCTTTCGCTTCTCGGGGTCGGTCATGCGTATGCTGTCGAGCATCGTGCAAATCAGCGTCTCCTTGTCGCAGTCAAAGATTTCAGCCATGCCGAAATGCTCGCCGGTCACTCGGTCAAATCCGTCGCACATATTGCCGATATAGTGTTCGCCGCCTTCATACGGCAATTTGTACGACGACAAAAGATATATCACGTCGTTATTGTATGACGAGAGCTCCTTTCGGTGCGAGACGTGACGGCGGCTCTCTTTCCCTGCCCTAACTTCAGCGAGCGCGGCTTCAAGCTCTGCCATAAGGTCGAAGTCCTTATTCCTCTCATCGTAGAAATCGTCAATCGCCCTCTCGGCACGCTCACTTATCAGATTCTCATAGCCATATGTAATATGTACCGATTCATCGTCGCTTTCGTATATGTCCTCACGCATAAGCTCGGTTCCGTCGGTCAATTGATAGCGTTTTTCACGCCGCCACAGCCAGACCTCGACCGTAGTTCCGTCCGAAAGGCTCAATATGTCCTCGCGGCGCATTTCAAGGTTGACATTGTATACGTCGTGCAGCTCGATTTTATCACCGTCATATATATATTCGGAGCTGTCGCCCTCCCAGTATATGTTCACATATGAGCCGCCGACCGTGATGTCGTCGACACCGATAACACCCATACTGCTGATGAAAGTGTCATACCGCGTCTCATTGTCACACAGCGCGCCGGCGACCACTCCATTCTGCCCCTCGATTATGAAGATATGCCCGTCGTCGGTATCAAACGAATCGACGACCAAGCCATAAAGCCACAGCTTTTCGGCAGTATTGAACTCGCAGCCAAACAGCGGCGCTGCGGCGATAACTATACATATGATAAAAGCAGCAAATGACAAGCGCTTCACCTCCCGAATACAAAACAGGCAGACGAACCCGAACAGCTCGCCTGCCTTTGTTTGATTATACTAAATTACCGTTCAGAAGCTTGCCAGCTCAAGCGTGTTGCGTATCGTCTCGGTCGTGTCGATAGTGTTCGAATATTCAAGCCCGACATACTTGTCGTAGTCGGTCTTGTCGATAGCCTCGAATACTTTCCGATAGTTGATTTCGCCGGTGCCCGGCTCGTGACGACCCGGATTGTCGGCGACGTGGAAGTGACCGATGAGCGAGATGTTCTTTTCTATCGTCGGAATCAGGTTGCCCTCGGAAATCTGCTGGTGATAGATGTCATACAGCAGCTTTATCGCCGGAGAGCCGACCTCCTCCAAAATCTCGAAAGCCTCGTAGGACGACGGCAGGAAGTAGCCGCGATGGTTACAGAGCACATTCAGCGGCTCGACTACCATTGTAAGCCCCGCGTCCTCGAAAATCGGAGCCGCCGCCTTCAGGGCGAGCACGATGTTCGCGTGCTGCTCATAGCGGGTAGCGTCGTTTCTCTCCTGACCAACGGTTATGATGAAGGTCTTGCAGCCGAGGACCTCCGCCGCCTTGGCCGACTGCTTCGTCACCTCGACGAAATCGTCGATTCCGTCGCGATAGAGCAGTCTGCGCGAATTGAAGCGGTCGGCAGCCTCGCCTGTGCCGCCCACGCAGACGGCGGCTAGCGTCAGCCCGTTTTTGTCGCACTCCTCGCGCACGCGCGCAAGGTCGCGCCCCTGAAAGCCCCAGAACTCGACCGCGTCAAGTCCCGCCCTCTTTGCCGCCGCAAAGCGGTCATAGAAGTCGAGCTCGCGGTAGAGCATATCAATGCAGGCTGAAAGTTTCAGCATTTTTAATGACCCCGCTTACAGCTCGATTACCTTGCCGGTAGCAGCCGACTCGTTGCACGCGAGAGTCAGCTTCAGCGACTTGAGCGCGTCGCGGTAGGTCGAGCGAATCAGCGACGGATTCTTCGTCTTGATGGCGTCGAGGAAGGCTCTGTCCTGAATACCGGTCTGTTCGATGTCCGGCTTGACCGTAGTGGTGCCGTCCGGCTCGGTTATGGTGAGCTGGTCGTTCGAACGGGTGTAGGTGCGGCAGCCGTCCTTGTCGTATATCTTCAGCCAGCTTCTGAGCGCGTACTCGACCGTGAAGTCCTTGCCCCAGACGGTGATGCCGTTGATTACGTGCGAGCCCGAAACTACATAGCAGGCGGTAAACAGGTTTGCGACGATGCCGCATTTGAACTTCATTACCGCGGACGAGTAGTCGTCCACATTGTATCCGGGAACTCCATACTTGTCAGGGTCGACAATACCCTTGCCGGATGCGCAGTATACGTTTTCCGGCTCGCCGAAGATGAAGCGGAGCTGGTCGAACAGGTGGATGTTCTGCTCAACGACCTGACCGCCGGAGGTTTCGAAGGTTCTCCACCACGGCACGCCGGGTATGCCGCCGATCCACGAACCGGTGACAAGTCCGACTTCCTTGCCCTGAATGTAATCCTTCATGATCTCGGTAATGCTCTGATATCTGTCCTGGAAGCCGACCGCGGTCATAATTCCAGCGGCCTCAGCCTCGTCGCAGATCTTCTCGGCTACAGAATATTCAAGCGCCATCGGCTTCTCAACGAGGAAGTGGATGCCTCTCTTGATGATTTCAGGCTCGATTTCGCCGTGTACGTGCGGCGGAACCGCGATGAACACGACCTCGGGCTTCGTCTCGTCAAGCATTTCCTTGTAGTCGACAAAGCACTTGCCCGAGCCGTAAGCCTTAGCTCTCGCCTCGGCGCGCTCGAGTATCACGTCGCAAAAGCCGACTATGTCGACGTCGTCGAAGCTCGACAGCTTCTGGAAATGCGCGCCGTTTCTTCCGCCGCAGCCAATCTGCGCAACTCTTAGTTTAGACATGGTTATGTACCGTCCTTTCGAGATTGAATTTGCTATACAAATGGGATTCCCGTAAAATCTCATTCGGGAATTCTATCGTGCATATTATACCATGCCGATTTTAGCTTGTCAATAGAATTCTCGCGATTTTACAGAATTAAATTCTGCCCGTCAAAAACGACCGGCAGAAGGTGTGTCTGTTTTCGACGTATATATTCGATTATTTCGAATATACGCTCATTGCCTTGACTGTATTTAACGATATTTCACTCAATTTGCATAGATAAATCGCAATAGCTATTGACATATATTCGATTTTTTGTATAATAGGTATGCTATTAAACATTTAATATCGTCCATGATATTATATAATACCAATTATCCTTGCAAAAGCACGCGTTTTATATGTGGCAAGTTGATACGACTATCTGTCCGCCGATCGCTCCGCACAACGGCTCCAATACAAAATAGTCGAATAATTATAATCATCGCCTGCAAAGCCATTGACACACAATTAAAAAAATCGTATAATATTATTATGAAGCAAATGGCGCATAGAGATTTTTCTGCCGACGAAAGGAGCCGATGGATGTACTTAGCGATAATTTCGGACATACATTCAAACTACATGGCGCTTGAAAACGCGCTCTGCCAGCTCGAGGGACTGCACCCCGACGGGATGATCTTCCTCGGCGATTACCTCACCGATTTCCCCTACCCGCAGAATACGCTGCGGCTGATTGACGAATGCCGCGCGACCTTTCCCTGCTGGTTCGTGCGCGGCAACCGCGAGGACTACCTGCTGTCGCACCGGCGCGACCCGACCGACGGCTGGCGTTACTCGTCGAGCAGCGGCTCGCTGCTCTATACCTATGAGAATCTGACAAAGGACGACCTCGACCGCTTCGAGTCCATGCCGATATCGATCGATATCGACTTTGCCGCGCTCACCGGCGACAGCTCGCTGCCGCCGCTTTCAGCCTGCCACGCGTCGCCCCGCGCGACCAAGGAGTGGATCATGAACCGCCCCGCGCTGATTGAACAGTGTCTCTCCGAGGTCAAGGGCAGCGCGCTGCTCTGCGGTCATACCCACCGCGGCGGAATAGCCGAGTCGAACCACAAGCGGGTCATATTCTGCCCGTCGGTCGGTCTGCCTATGGACAGACGCCCCGGCGCGAAATTTCTGCTGCTCGAGCCGAAGCGCGGAGTCTGGCGCTACCGCACCTATATCGCCGACTACGACAAGGACAAAATGGCGGCCGAGTTCGAGCGCAGCGGGCTTATCGAAAAGGCGGGAGTCTGGGCAAAATGTATCATCCGCTCGATGTATGAGGAGCGCGATTTTGCCGCGCGCTGCGTCGCGCTCGCTTGGCGGATTGCGGCGTCGGAGAAGTTCGACGGCGCCGTCCTGCCCGAGGAATACTGGGAACGAGCCGCCCGCGAGCTTGGTATCATCTGACCGCGGACTGCGCGGTCGTCGACCCGCGGGTCGCTGATAGTCTGACAGAATTAATCTGACAGAATTAGTCTGACAGGATATAACAAAACGAAAGGAAGTCTCCGGCATCGACCGGAGACGTGGAAAACATCATGGAGGATTTCTTCACCAAAGCGTTCGAGTCACACCCCGACCGCGAGAGCTTCTACCGCACGGTGTTCATGGCTGAAAGCTCCGACTACGCCGCCGGGGTCAGGCGCGAATATTACAAGTCAAAGCTCAAGCATATGGGCGAGAACGTCTATATCGGCGCGAACGTGAAAATCGAGAACCCGCAGTACATATCGCTCGGCGACAACGTGTCGATCGGCGACGGCTCGACACTGATTGCCCGCGGCGAGGGCGGTATCACGCTCGCCGACGGAGTGCGCGTGCAGGAGCGCGTGTATCTTGACACCGAGCGTCCGGACGGCTACATCAACGTCGAGGACAACGTCTACATCGGCACGGGCACGACGCTGTTCGGTCACTGCGGACTCGAAATCGGCTCGCACTCACTGCTCGCGCAGAATATCACGATTACGCCCTATTCGCATATTTTCGAGGACAAGGACAGATATATCTGCGAGCAGGGCGGTCACACGCGCAAGGTGACAATCGGGCGCGACTGCTACCTCGGAATGCGCGTCACGGTGCTCTATTCAGCCGATATCGGCGAGGGCTCGGTCGTAGGGTCGGGTTCAGTCGTGGTCAAGCCGCTGCCGACGTACAGCGTGGCAGTCGGCAATCCGGCGCGAATCATCCGCCGCCGCGGCGAGCCGAAGCAGAAAAACTAACAACAAACAAAAGGAGTACAAACAAATGAGCAACATCAAAGACATCAAACTTGCGAAGAGCGGACATGACAAAATCAATTGGGTCAGGAGCTATATGCCGATACTGAACCAAATCAACAAAGAGTTCAGCGAGACTAAACCGTTTGCCGGCAAGAGGATCGCGATGTCGATACACCTCGAAGCAAAGACCGCGTATCTCGCGATAACGCTTGCCGCGGGCGGCGCAGAAGTCAGCGTCACCGGCTGCAATCCGCTGTCGACGCAGGACGACGTCGCGGCGGCGCTCGCCGAGCTGGGCTTCGAGGTCAACGCGTGGCGCGGAGTCACCGACAGCGAATACGAGGAGCATCTGAAAAAGACGCTGTCCTGCTGTCCGGACGTCATGATCGACGACGGCGGCGACTTAACGCAGCTATTGCACGGCGAGTGCCGCGAATACGGCAGGAATTTGATCGGCGGCTGCGAGGAGACTACGACCGGCATACACCGCCTGTTCGCGAGACAGGCTGCCGGCGCGCTCGACTACACTATGATTGACGTAAACGACGCCGACTGCAAGCACCTGTTCGACAACCGCTACGGCACGGGTCAGTCGACGCTCGACGGTATCATGAACCCGACGAACCTGATTATAGCCGGCAAGACGGTCGTAGTATCGGGCTACGGCTGGTGCGGCAAGGGTGTCGCAATGCGCGCAAAGGGCATGGGCGCGAACGTCATCGTCACCGAAATCGACCCGGTCAAGGGAATCGAGGCGGTCATGGACGGCTTCCGCGTCATGTCCATGAACGAAGCCTGCGCGCTTGGCGACCTGTTCATCACGGTCACCGGCTGCCGCGACGTGATTCGCGCCGAGCATTTCGACAAGATGAAGGACGGCGTCCTGCTCGCGAACAGCGGTCACTTTGATGTGGAGATAGACAAGCAGGCGCTCGCCGCGAAAGCGGTCGAGGTCTGGGAGCGCAAGCCGAACATCACCGGCTATCGTATGCCCGACGGACGCATTCTGAACCTTATGGCAGAGGGTCGTCTTGTCAACCTCGCCGCCGGCAACGGTCACCCCGCCGAAATCATGGATATGTCGTTCGCGATTCAGGCAAAGAGTCTCGAATACCTTGTCAAACACGCGGGTCAGCTCGAAAAGCGCGTCTACCAAGTCCCGCGCGAAATCGACGCCGAAGTCGCAGGAATCAAGCTGGCATCGCTCGGCGCAACCCTCGACGTCCTCTCCGACGCACAGCGCGAGTATCTCGAAAGTTACAACTGATTGGATTATTCTGGGGGAACTTTTGAAAAAGTTCCCCCAGACCCCCTCAAAACTTTTTGCAGATTTATTATATTTTGTGCTTGCCGTTACATTCTGCCTCGTGGGGAAGATTGTACTATTCTCATTCAACCACACCAATAGCTGGGGCCCCTGCCCCAGCGACCGTATTGTGCGTGACCTTTCTTTTGCGCCTTCAATGGCACAGATGGTTTATTTCAGCGAATCTGTTAATAACGCAAATTTTTCATTACAGTGAATCTATTTGACAGCGCTGATAGTTTACATTTTCAATCATACCAAACCCATATAACATAATACAGCTAATACACCAAATTCCGCGTTTCCTACACCATATAAATATCCCTATCCGCACACAAAATCACAGCCTCGGAGGATTTATCCATGGCAAAAAAGGACGATAAAAAATATTCGGTCAAGCGCGTGGTCGAAAACAACCTGTTCGCGCTGAAGCTGATACACGAAGCCGCGCCGTTTTTAACTGCCGCTTTAATCATTGACGCGATACTGCAATCACTCATCAGTGTCATTTCAAACGCCTACCTGCTGCGCTACGCGATAAACGGCATTGAGGAAGGCTTGACCTTTTCGCGTATCACCACGGTCATCTTAATCTGGATGGCTGTCCGTATCGTGTTCTGGGTCGCAAAGCAGTTTTTCAACTACAAATACGTCAATATCGCGTCGCTGAAGGTGTCTGAGCTTGTCAATCGACGGCTGCTCGAGCACGCCGAGAAGTGCGACCTCGACTGCTACGAGAACCCCGAATTCTATGACAAGCTCGCGAAAGCGCTCGACGGCGGACTAAACAGTGTATTTCAAGTACAGTCGTCGCTGGTGCAGATTGTATACTTCATCATCTCGTTTTCGGCGAATACGCTGCTGGTCATACTCATCGACCCGGTGCTGCTCATTTTCTCGCTGATACCGCTTATCAATCTGCCGCTGAATATTAAGCGCAACAAATTAAACTACGACCGCGACATGGAGTCGACCGTGCAGAACCGCCGCAGCGACTATTCGCTGCGCACCTTCTACCTTGCCGACTACGCAAAGGAAATGCGCCTTAGTGGTATGCCGACGTTTATGCTCGACCGATTTGTCGAGAGCGGCAAAAAGATACTCGAAATTATCCGCCGCTATGGTGTCAAGCTCGCGATTATCGACTACGCGACAAACGAGATTCAGGAGGTCGTGACCACTCTCGGCGCGACTATGTACTCGGTCTGGAAAACGCTCGTCGTCGGCACAATGGGGCTCGGCGACTGCCTTGTCATACTAAACTCGCTCAATATGATAACGTACATATTGTCGAATTCGAGCAACTACGCTCTGCAGTTCCACAACCACGCGCTCTACATTGACAACCTGCGCGATTTTCTCGATTATCAGCCGCGCATCGTCGACGGCGCGAAGCCGCTCCCCGACGACGGCGATTTGGTGCTTGACAACGTCTCGTTCAAGTATTCGGGCGCGGAGAACTGCACGCTGAAAAACCTCTCTCTGCGCATAAAGCCGCATGAAAAGGTGGCGATAGTCGGTCACAACGGCGCGGGCAAGACTACGCTCGTCAAGCTGCTGTTGCGGCTGTACGACGCCGATTCGGGCAGCGTCAGCTACGGCGGCGTCGACGTGCGCGACCTGCCCCTCAAAGCCTACCGCGATATATTCGGCTCGGTCATGCAGGACTACCACGTGTTCGCGCTGTCGGTCGCCGAGAACGTGCTGCGCCGCGCACGCACTGCGGCTGACAGCGACGACATGATACTCGACGCGCTCGCCAAAGCCGGCTTTGGCGGCAAGCTGTCGACCTTCGAGTGGGGCATTGACACGCAGATAACAAAGGAATTCGCCGACGACGGCGAGAACCTGTCGGGCGGCGAGGCGCAGAAGCTCGCGATATCGAGCATCTACGCGAAAGACAACCGGTTTGTGATTCTGGACGAGCCGTCGAGCGCGCTCGACCCGATTGCCGAGCACGAGATGTACGAAAATATGCTGCGCGCCTCGGGCGACTGCGGTGTGATATTCATCTCGCACCGGCTGTCGTCGGCGGTGTCCGCGGATAGGATATACTTAATCGAGGACGGCAGCGTCGCCGAGTCTGGCAGCCACGAGGAGCTGATGCGCCTTGACGGCAAGTACGCGCAGATGTTCCGCCATCAGGCTGAAAACTATGTCGAAAGCGCGGAGGTGGCACAATGAAGCAGAACCAGAAACCGAAGCAAAAGACCAACACGCTAAAGAACATGATGTGGATGTTCAAGGTAGTCTGGCGGCACACTCCCGGTTACATATTCTGGATGATTTTCGAGGGCGTGGTCTGGGGCTTCAACCACTCGATAGGAATACTCTACATCGAGCTATTGTTCAACTCACTCGACAGCGGTATCGGCTTCGAGCACACCGCGAAAATCATACTGGCATACGCGGTCTACCTGCTGCTGTTCAACATATTCCACCAACTCTACTGGACGATATACAACCCGCGCATACAGAAGCGGCTGAGTATCGCGCTGAACAGCGAGCTGTTCCGGCAGGCAGTGCGGCTCGACCTCGCGAAGTACGACGACCCCGAATTCTACAACGATTTCGTCTGGTCGATGGAGCAGTCGCTGTCGCACATCATCGGCACAATGGAGGACACCGGCAAGCTCATCAACCGACTTATAGCGTCGGTGACACTGGTGTCGCTGCTCCTCTCGGTCAACGTCGTCATGGCGGTTGTGATAGTAGCCGTGTCGATAATCATGTTCTTTTTGCAGCGGTACGGCAACCGGATCAACAAGGAAATGTCTGAGGATATGAATCCGCTCAATCGCGAGGGCAGCTATGTCATGCGCATATTCCGCCTGCCCGACTGGGCAAAGGAGCTGCGCACGTCCGATATCGGCGACATCATGCTCGGCAAATACAAGAAATATTATGAAGGCTGCAAGCAAATTAAACTCAAATATTCCAACCGATATATTATATTCTACTCTACAATCAATATTGTAAACATAGTAGCCGAGGTGGGCATGATCGTGTTCATGCTCTATCAGGTGATGGTCGCGCAAAGCGTGCTGCTCGGCGGCTTCGCTATCGCGCTGAACGCCTACTGGAAGATGACTTGGCAGATCGGGGATCTGGTCAACCGCGTCATGAACTACCACGCGCACAGCCTGTTTATCGACAAGCTGATAACCTTCCTCGACTGCAAGCCGGAGATTGTCGACGGCGACAGCAGCGCCGAGCCGCTCGAAAGTCTGACAATCAAGGGCGTAAGCTTCGCATACGGCAGCGGCGACAAGGCTAAGACCGTGCTCGAGGACATCGACATGACGATAAAGCGCGGCGAAAAGATAGCTATAGTCGGCTACAACGGCGCGGGCAAGACCACGCTGACAAAGCTGCTGATGCGGCTCTACGACCCGACCGGCGGCGAGATCTGCTACAACGGCAAGCCACTGTCCGCTTACAAGCTCGACAGTCTGCGCGGTCGCATCGCGGCGGTATTCCAGGACTACCGCATATTCGCGGCGACGCTTGGCGAGAATGTGGTCGGCGGGCATTACGACGCGAGCATGGAGCCGGAGGTCCGCGCGGCACTCGACGCGAGCGCGTTCACGGATAAGCTGAACGCGCTGCCTAAAGGTATCGACACAGTGCTGACCCGCGAATTCGACGACGAGGGTACGCAGCTTTCGGGCGGCGAGGCGCAGAAGGTCGCGATCGCGCGCGCGTTCTACAAGCAGGCCGACCTGATAATCCTCGACGAGCCGTCGAGCGCGCTCGACCCGATTGCCGAGTACGCGCTGAACCGAGCGATTTCCGACTACGCGAAGGACAAGGCGATAGTATTCATCTCGCACCGCCTGTCGACGACGCGCTCCGCCGACCGGATATATATGTTCGACAGCGGCAGAATCATCGAATCGGGCAGTCACGACGAGCTTATAACGCGCGGCGGCAAGTACGCACAGATGTTCAACCTGCAAGCCGAGCAGTACCGGAAGAAAGTCGCGGTTGAGGATTGAAACAATCACCACAGCCATAAATGAAATATTTATTAAAAGGAGACGGGATTTGCCGACGGCAAATCCCGATTTGTAAAATGAAACCAAACGAAGAAATGATAATCAAACTGACCGAGCTCGCCCGGTCGGCACATGAGAACTCCTACTCGCCCTACTCGCGTTTCCGAGTCGGCGCGGCGCTGCTCGCGAAAAGCGGCAGAATCTACATCGGCGCGAACTTCGAGAACTCGTCGTTCGGTGCCGGAAGCTGCGCCGAACGGGTCGCGCTCGGCAGCGCGCTCGCTGCCGGCGAGCGCGAGTTCGAAGCCATCTGCGTATACGCCGACCGCACGGTCACGCCCTGCGGAATCTGCCGTCAGGCGCTGTCCGAATTCGGCGACATGGCTGTAATCTGCGCAGGCGACGACGGAGGACGGCGTGAATATATGCTGTCCGAGCTGCTTCCGGCGGCGTTCTCGGACGAAGCGCTTCATTGAAGTGTGCTCGAATGAACAAGCACACATATGGCACGCTTGAATGAGCCGCAATCGAATATGGCACGCTCAAATATCACAAACCTAATTGACATTAAAATAACCGGCAGTCAATCGCTGCCGGTTTATTTATTTCAGTCTCCCCATATAAACTCGCCGTATGTCGCCTTGTTCTTTTCAAACAGCGAATCGAGCGTCTCATAATCGCTGACCGGCACATACTTTCCGTCGATGAAATCATACAGCAGTTCAAACTCGGCTTGCAGCTGGTCGTCGGTGTAAGTGTCATTCAGCCGTTTTACCTCGACTGTCGTATATTTCGGCGTGCAGCCGTCAAGCACCACTAAACCCTCTACCGAATAGATTTCGTCTCTGCCCGTGCTGTACATAAGTAGGTCGCCGCCTATTCCGCCGCCTATATACTTTCTCGGTCTGCAAACGAACTCGAGCCGACCGCCCGCGACCGAAAAGCTGATGACCGGCTCATTGCAGTTGTCCGCGCCGAGATTCGCTTCGGTGTGCTGCTCCCAGACGCCGTCAGCCGTGATTATATACGTGTCGCCGACGCCGTAGCTATAGTCGGTCACCAAAATCCCGCCGTCGAAATACCGGATATTAACCGCATGGTCGCCGAGAAATGACATTCCGAGCTTGACCGTCTGCCCATACGCTTCAATTGAATCGAGCTTACGCGCCGCGGCTCCGCCCTCGCCACTTATTGGCTCGCCGAAATAGAGAACCGCGTCGCCAAACACCACGCTAAACCCATTTTCGGCAAAATCCGCGCCGAGCTCATCAGCGAAATCGAACACCGCGGTGTCAAAGCTATCAGTGCCGGACAGAATCAGCTCGTTACCGTCTCCGCGCTCGATATGGCTGACCGCGGCTTGATTTTGAGTCTCGGCTCCGGAATCTGCCGTCTCGACCTCATCTGTGTCACTGTAATCACAGCTATAATACAGAATCGATATCAGCGACGAAATAATCAGCGCAAAACTGAATCGTTTGATAAGTCTTCCTCTACACAATTCAATCACTCCCCGCAAAAGGGCGGCAGCGGGTGGCTGAAGGGCACAAACTCGCCCGACTCCATCATCTCACGTATCCGCTCCGCGCTCGCGTACATCGCTTCGACCGTCTCGTCCGGACACAATACCACATCCGCAATATCTACATCGGCGTCGAATAGCCAGACATCGAGAAAGCCCGGATTGAACCAGTCGGGACGCTCGTTCCGGTGCGACGACCAGAGTCTGCCGCGCGACGGGTCGAGCGCAATCCCCAGCTCCTCGCGCACCTCGCGCAGAGCCGCCGTAAAGCTGTCCTCACCGGCTATGACCGAACCGCCGGTCGGCTCCCACTCGAGCGGGTGCTTCTTGTTCGGCGCGCGCCGCGAAATCAGCCATTCGCCATCGCGATTCCGTATCCACACCTGCACGGCTATGTGATAGTAACCGTCCGGCAACGGCTGACCGCGCTCGATAGTCTTACCGGTCGGCTTACGGTCGGCGTCGTAAATGTCCCACAGTTCAGCCATAGTCAGTCCTCCTCGACCATAGTCAGTCCTCCTCGACCATAACCAGTCCTTCTCGACCATAGTCAACCCTTGCCAAACAGCTCGCTCGCGAACAGCTGACGCGCGTCGGCGGTTATCAGCGAGTATATCTCCTCGAGCTTCGTGTCGGCTCTGTCGCAGTTATCGCCCGACAGCATTATCTCCTCGAGCGAGTCGGGAGTATTCGCGACCCTCGACAGCGACAGCGCGTTGTACGCCGGAAACAGTTCGCAGGCGGCGACCTTCTCGTCGTGCGTCAGCGGGCAGACCGAACGGTAGCCGTCGAGAAACGCCGCGAACAGACTCCGGCGATCGGTACCTTCATCGACCGGCGAATCATACGCGAGACTCAGTCCGGCAAGCAGCATATCCGACAGCAGCATATCGTCGCCCGCGCTGTCGAATCCGAACAGCGTCAGTCTGCCGACATATGCTCCCTGCCCTAAAGTGAAATTGTCAAGCGTATAGTCGCCGTGTACCGCGCCGTGCGGCAGACGTCCGCCGATATCGTCGAGCGCGGCGATTCGGCGCTTGTATATGTCGATAATCTCGCCGAACAGCTCGGGCTTCTTACAAAGACGGTGCGGATAGCGTACCGATTTTATCTGGCTTTCTTCCGCCAGCTTCGCGAGCCGAACGAAACGCTCATACGCGGCTTTGAAGCCTGCCGCCGCTCTCGACTCGCAGACCTTTCCTATCTTGAAATTGTCGCGGAACGAGATACGGTGAATCCGCGCCATCAGCTCGCCTGCCGAACGCGCGAGCACTTCGTCGAGCCGCTCCGGCGTCTCGCCGCAGAAATCCTCGAGCGTCACAAAGACGCGATTGCCGAGCACGTTCCGCTCGAGACAATATTCGCCGCCGCGCGAATAGTGCTCGGGAGTAGGTATGCCGTTACGTCGCAGATGCTCGATAAACACACACTGCCGCTCGGTCGTCTCCCAGCCGCGGGACGCGCTGTCAAATAGCTTCAAGACGAGCGGCGGACGCGCTTCGACGTCAAGCCGCAGTACTGTCTTGCCGTCAGAGTTCTGACAGTAGGACATATTCTCGATTTTGCTTGAAATTCCGAATTCGGCGAGCAGCTTCGCCGCGATAACTGTCGTTATATTCATAGTTACCTCCGCAGTTGTAGTGTAATATACAGCTTGCTGATACCGTATTATATAGTTTGCTGATTCAATTATACACTATTTTATCTCTTTATGCAATAGTTACTCGCAATATTTGCTTGATGTATATAAAAATTATCCGCATCAGTGATTTGTAAATATTTGATTAATTTTTTAGTTTCCTATTGACAGCATTATTTAATAAGGAGTATAATAAAGGTACAGGCAGAACGGAGCGATTTATTCTGACACGCGTCTCAGAGAGAGACCGGATTAGCTGTGACCGGACTCGGCGCGTAGAGTGAACCGCAACCGCCGTTCAAATCAGCAGCTCAATGTCAGCTCTATATCGTCAGTTTGAACTCCGTCCCAATCGACGACAAGAGCACAGCTGATATTGCCGCGCGCAGGAAATGGCGCGCCGCCGTCCAGCGTTATATGGAAACGAAGTTGCCGCGGCAATAAAAGCCGGTCAGCTTCTGTCAATGAGTGAAAAAATCGGGTGGAACCGTGGGAATATTCTCACCCCGAAGGTATTGCACAATGCGTTTTGCATTCTGCCGCCTTCGGTTTTTTGTTTGCGTTCACGGCTATGTCCTGTCTTGACGCCGATGTGTGGGTTATACTGTACGCACTGTATCGGTCAGACTGTGCCGGCAACAGCGAAACTTAAACCGAGCGGCTACACAAAAAGGGGGATTATTATGTTCAAAATCAATTTTGGCGAATCGGCAGTCCTCGAATTCGACTCGCCGATTACAGTCTACGAAGCGGCAAAGAGCGGAAATCTCGTCGACCGCTCTACCCTCGCCGTTAAAATCGGCGACGACGTTCACGCGCTCGACTATGTAGTGTCGGCCGACTGTGACGCGAAGCTGCTGACCTTCGATGACCCGGAGGGCAAGCACGTGTTCTGGCACACCGCGTCGCACATACTCGCGCAGGCGGTAAAGCGTCTCTATCCCGAAGCCAGGCTGACCATCGGTCCGGCTATCGAAAACGGCTTCTACTACGACATAGACAGCGAGACCTCGTTCACACCCGAGATTTTAGCGCAGCTTGAAGCCGAGATGCAGAAGATAGTCAAAGAAAATCTGCTGATCGAGCGCTTCGTCCTGCCGCGTGACGAGGCAATCAAGCTAATGACCGAGCGCGACGAGCCGTATAAGGTACAGCTCATTGAGGAGCTGCCCGAGGGCGAGGAGATTTCGTTCTACAAGCAGGGCGAATTCGTCGACCTCTGCGCCGGGCCGCACCTCCATTCGACCGGCGCGGTCAAGGCGTTGAAGCTCTTACAGTGTACCGGCGCTTACTGGAAGGGCGACCAGAACAACAAACAGCTGCAGCGCATCTACGGAGTGGCTTTCCCGCAGAAGGATATGCTGAAAGCTCACCTCGCACAGCTCGAGGAAGCGAAGAAGCGCGACCACAACAAGCTCGGACGCGAGCTCGAGCTGTTCACGACCGTCGACGTAATCGGTCAGGGTCTGCCGATACTGCTGCCGAAGGGCGCGCGCATTGTGCAGCTCTTACAGCGCTGGGTCGAGGACGAGGAGCAGAAGCGCGGCTATCTTCTCACCAAGACACCGTTCATGGCTAAATCCGATCTCTACAAGATTTCAGGTCACTGGGATCATTACAAAGAGGGTATGTTCGTACTCGGCGACGAGGAAAAGGACAAGGAAGTCTACGCTCTGCGTCCGATGACCTGCCCGTTCCAGTATCAGGTATTCCTGAACCGTCAGCGCTCCTACCGCGACCTGCCGATGCGACTCGGCGAGACCTCTACGCTCTTCCGCAATGAGGACAGCGGCGAAATGCACGGTCTTATCCGCGTGCGCCAGTTCACAATTTCGGAGGGTCACCTGATCCTGCGCCCCGAGCAGCTCGAGGAGGAGTTCCGCGGCTGCGTCGAGCTCGCGAAGTATATGC
This sequence comes from Candidatus Flemingiibacterium merdigallinarum, assembly GCA_904386005.1. Classification (GTDB taxonomy): domain Bacteria; phylum Bacillota; class Clostridia; order Oscillospirales; family CAG-272; genus Flemingiibacterium; species Flemingiibacterium merdigallinarum. The sequence goes on along the minus strand of CAJFKR010000002.1, from coordinate 21,450 downwards.
TCGACACGGTAGGACTCGGTGATGACGTCTCGTTCCGTTTCTCGCAGTGGGATCCGAACGATCGCAAGAAGTATATCGGCACACCCGAGCAGTGGGCTGAGGCTCAGGACGCGATGAAGAAGATCCTCGACCACCTCGGAATCAAGTACACTATAGGCATTGGCGAAGCCGCGTTCTACGGTCCTAAGCTCGACATCCAGATCAAGAATGTCCATGGCAAGGAGGACACGCTGATCACGATTCAGATCGACCAGATGCTCGCCGAGCTGTTCGGAATGGAATATGTCGACGTTGACGGACAGAAGCGCCGTCCGTACATCATCCACCGCACGTCGATCGGCTGCTACGAGCGCACGCTCGCGCTGCTGATAGAAAAATACGCCGGCGCGTTCCCGATGTGGCTGTCGCCGACGCAGGTTGCAATCCTGCCGATTGGCAGCGAACAGTACGATTACGCGCGCGAAATCAACCGGAAGCTCGAAGCTGCCGGAATCCGCACTTTCCTTGACGAACGCAACGAAAAGATCGGATACAAGATTCGCTCGGCGCAGCTCGAGAAGATTCCGTATATGCTCGTAATCGGCGAAAAGGAAAAGACCGATGGCACAGTTGCGCCGCGTCACCGCAGCGGAGTCGACCTCGGCGCGATGCCGCTCAGCGACTTTATGTCGATGGCTCTGACTGAAATCGCAACCAAGGAAATTAAGTGACGAGGCTGTGTCAAAGCGGCAATGACAATGTTCAAATGTCGCGGCAACGGCTATGATTTATAATTGCCGCAACGACAATGTTAATAATTGCTGTAATGGCAATATCCAACTGTCACGGCAATGGCATTGCTCAATTGTCACGACTACGGCAATATTCAATAATCGCGACGCTAGTAATGTTCAATAATCGCGAAAATAATATTGTTCAATAGTCGCGACAACAGCAATCGACGATAGCAATGTTCAAAAAGGGCGTATCACACCGATACGCCCTTTGTCCTGTCAGCCAACCGGCGGAGTCGACGGATTGTTCACCCTGTAGTATTCGCCGTCAATAACCACATATGCTTCGCTTCCCCTGACCTCGTAGCTGAACGCCGGCACGCCGCCGACCGCAAAGCTGTAGCATTCCGCGCCCTCCACAGCGTCGACCTCACACTTAATGAGATTGAGATTGTAGAACCACGCGATCAGCGGTATTGTCGAAAAATCGGTCGGGTCGTATTCGACCGCGCCGATTTCATATTTGATGTCCTGACCTTGCGACGTGAAAGTACAGCTAATATGTCCGGTCGGTTCGGGGAACGAATACAATTGTGTACCGCTGATTGTTTTCTGACATCCTGTCAGCCCCAACGCGCAGATTACCGCGAAAATAAATACCGGGTATTTCATCATCCGAGCACCTCCATCATATTCTGTTTGTTTAGACGGAAATACCCGCAAAAGGTTCCGAAAATAATCATAAGCTCGGTCCGGTCAATCAATTGAGCCCGCGTTATATAATATTTTTACATAATGACTTGAAATAACCGCGCAAATGCGGTATAATTATTGTATGATAATTTTTATTCGCCGCGCCGGACGCGGCATGGACTAATATAACATCGGAGATTCAACATGATAAAATTTCTGCACTGCGCGGACTTGCACCTCGACAGCCCGCTGTCTGCGCTCGACCTGCAAAAAGCAGAGGTGCGGCGAAACGAGATGCGCGCGTCGTTCACGTCGATTACGCTGTACGCCGCGACCAATAAGCTCGACTTTCTGCTGATTTCGGGCGACCTTTTTGACAGCGACTATGTCACAAAGGATACAATCGCGCTCATCACATCCGAGTTCGCCAAAATACCCGACTGCAAGGTCATAATCGCCCCCGGCAACCACGACCCGTATACCAAACAGAGCTGCTACCGCCGCGCCGACTTTCCGGACAATGTATACATATTCGATTCGAGCGAGCTGTCCTGCTTTGATTTTCCGGACAAGAATACGACAATCTACGGCTGGGCGTTCACCGAGCCAAGCCTTGAATTCTGTCCCGCCGAGCACTTTACCCCCGAAAATCCCGACCGAATCAATATCCTCGCCGTACACGCCGACTACGGCACATCGCAGTCGGCATACTGTCCGCTGCCCGAAAACATCGCGGCAGGCTGCGGCGTCGACTACATCGCGCTCGGTCACATTCATAAATTCAGCGGAATCAATCAGGTCGGTCGTACATATTACGCATACCCCGGCTGCGTCGAGGGACGCGGCTTCGACGAGTGCGGTCCGAAAGGCGTGATCATCGGCGCTATCGATAAATCGGGCGGTCAGGCGCAGCTCGCCGCAAAATTCCTGCCGTTGTCAAAGTGTATATACGAGCTCGAACGTCTCGATATCACCGGCGCCGAGACGAACGCCGACGTCTGCGAGAGGATATCGTCGCTCATCGCCGAGCGGCACTACGACGATAAAACCGCGCTCCGGCTGATACTTACCGGCAATGTGTCAAGCGGGCTGCGTCTGTCGCAGAGCTATGTCACCGCACAGTTTCCGCGGCTGTTCACGCTCGAGGTGGTCGACGAGACTTCGCCGATGTATGACGCCGCCGCGCTTCGCGCCGACCCGACGATACGCGGCGCGCTCTATGCTTCGCTTGCCGATATGCTCGAGGGCGACGACCAGGCGCAGCGCGAGACGGCAGCGCTCGCGCTCCGATACGGACTCGCCGCGCTGTCTGACGGCGACATCATTGATTTCTGATAGAGGTCCGCAATGATAATAGAAAAACTGAACATCAAAGCTTTCGGCAGGCTGCGAGACTACGAGCTCGAATTGTCGCCGGGCGTCAACATCATCGAGGGCGAGAACGAGAGCGGCAAATCGACGCTCTGCGCCTTCATCAAATTCATCTTCTACGGCATACCGGCAAAAGAGCGCGCCGCTTATGCCAGCTGGAGCGACAGCCGCGCCGACGGCTCGCTCACATTCAGCGTCGACGGGCATCGCTACCGCGTCGAGCGGTCGCTGACGCCGAACGGCGAGCGGCAGTCCTTCCGCGAGTCGCTGCAAATAATCGACCTTGCCGACAACAGCCCCTGTCACAAAGGTGAGTCACCGGGCGAGCTGTTCTTCGGTCCCGACGCGGATATGTTCGCGGCGACGGCATTCGTGTCGCAGCTCGGGAATTCGACCGGCGGCGCGAAGGTCGCCGAGGGAATCGAGAATCTGCTGTTTTCAGCAGACGAGACGGTGAACACACAGCGCGCGTTGTCCAAGCTCGACGCGGCGCGGGTGAAGCTGCTGCATAAAAACGGCAGTGGCGGGCGGCTGTACGAGCTCGACACCGAGTGCGCCGAGCTTGAGGGCAGGCTCGCGAACGCGCTGAAAAATCATGATGAGATCGCGAAAAAGGAATCGAAGCTCGCCGACCTGCGCAAAAACGCGAGCGACAACAGTAAAAAAGCCGAGCTGCTCCGACGGAAGCTGTCGCAGTTCGAGCTGCGCACGATCGCCCGCTTTTTCAAGCGGATGCACGAATACGAGCAGCAGACCGCCGAGCTGCGGCAGAAAATCGACGCGTCGGGCGCGCCGGATCCCGAGCTTATCAATAAGCTGCGCAGCGAGAGCGAGCGGTTTGCGTCCCTGCGCAGTGATTATGACGCCGCCGAGGCTGCCTGCGCCGACGACAGCCTGCCGCCGCGCGACCCGCAGCTCGACTCGAAGCTCGACGAATATACGCGGCGCGGCGGCGCGGACGGAATCAACGCCGAATACAGCACGCTCAAGTCGAAGTCGTCGGCATTCGCGTTCGGCGCGGCGGCGACTTTGGTCATAGGCGTGGTCGCGGCAGTGCTGCCATTCCTGCTGCCGTCGATACTGCCGAAGCTGATCGCGGTCATCGGCGCGGTCATAGCCGCGATCGGCGTGACGCTGTTCATATTGTCGGCGCGAAGTCGGAGCGCGGCAGCGAAGCTGTACGAGGAATTCGACGTGGATACACTCGAAAACGAGCTCGCGGCTCGCTGCGAAGCCGAGGAGACCGCGAAATACGCGGCTCGCGCACGCGACGAAGCAAAGAAGCGGTACGAGGAATTCATCGCCAACCTGTCGCGCGAGCTGGGGCTCACAGGCGCGTCGGACGACGACATAACGGCGGCACTGACCGCGCGTCTTAATGAGCTCACATCGCAGCTCGGCTCGGCGGAAAGTCTGAAGGCCGAGTACGACAAGAGCTCGGAGCGGCTCGGCGAGATGCGCGAGCAGCTGTCGCGCTACAACGAAGCCGACGTCACTGCCGCGGTCGATATGTCGATTGACATTTCGGACATTGACAAGGCTAACTACAACGACATGAAGCGGCTGGCTGACTTCTGCGAGAAGAGCTCAGCATCGCTCGGAGTCGCGGCGAACGCGACCGAGAAGGAGCTTGCCGGACTCTATCCGGTGAGCGAGAATCCTGCGAAGCTATCAGACCGGCTCGAGTCGCTGAAGCGCGAACGCGAGTCACTGCGCGCGAAGCACGCGGCGTATCTGCTCGCGTATGACAAGCTGGTCGAAGCGAGCGAAAATCTGCGCCGGAGCGTATCGCCGCGGCTGTCAGCCGACGCGTCGAAGCTGCTCGGCGCGGTGACCGGAGGAAAGTACACAGAGGTCGGAGTCGGCGGCGAGCTTGAGCTGTCGGCGCTCACCGATAACGGCACGAAGTCGATTAATTTCTTGAGCACGGGCACACGCGACGCGGCGTATCTCTGTCTGCGATTCGCGCTGACCCGGCTGGTATTCACGAAATGCGCCCCGCCGATGATATTCGACGAGAGCTTCGCGCACATCGACGACAAGCGTCTGGCGATACTACTGCGCATAGTCGCGACGCAGGAACAAAGCATAATCCTGACGTCGAACAGCCGCGACGCGGACGCGATGCGCGCGCTGGGCGAATTCAAGCTGATCAAGATGTAAGTATAATTATGAACCCGAGCGGTAGACTACCGCTCGGGTTTATTCTTATGTGAATTTACATAATGTGTATTGACAATTGTGAGATAATAGTATATACTATATATACAATATAAATCAAAACAATGTATGAAATGGAGGAAACAGATGCGAACAATTGACGAATATATGCAGCTCCCCTACCGCATGGAGATAATACCGGACGCTGCCGAGGGTGGGTTCGCGGTATGTTTTCCGGAGCTGCCAGGCTGCATAAGTTGTGCGGACACTATGGAAGAAGCAATGAAATCGGCAATTGACTGCAAGCGCGAGTGGCTCTCCGCGGCTATTGAAGACGGCATTGACATTCCCGAGCCGACGCCGCAAAACGAATACTCCGGACAATTCCGGCTCACGGTGCCGAAATCACTGCACAAATCACTTGCCGAGCACTCACGCGCCGAGGGTATCAGCTTTAATCAATACTGCTTATATCTTTTAGCGAAATACGATTCCGAATATCAGCACAAAATATATAGCCACCGCCATAAAAATGACAACAGCGAGATAATAGTATATACTATATAAACAAACCAAGTGAGGTGATAACATGACCACGAACATACAAAAATGGAGCATACCCAAAGCTATTCTCGATTCGGCGCGGATCAGTATTGACGACAATGTGTCAGTTGACGTGTCTGACGGCAAAATCGTAATAACGAAGACAACGAAACGTTATGACAGCTTGAAAGAATTATTCGCGGCGCGCGGCTTTACTGGAAAAGTTGTCGAAGAAGAAGTCGATTGGGGCGCGCCGGTGGGGGATGAAGTATGGTAAAGCAAGGCGACATTATTATAGTCAGCTTTGACCCTCAGATAGGGCATGAACAAGCCGGACGCAGACCTGCCTTAGTAGTGAGCAACGACTTTTATAATGCAAATTGCAATCTGACAATACTCTGTCCCATCACAAATACGCAAAGAAACAATCCATTTCATGTTGCCCTTGACAGCCGCTGTTCTACAACCGGATTTATTATGTGTGAGCAAATACGAACAATGGATTTAAGCCAAAGAACCTATCGTTATATCGAACAAATCCCTTATGACATATTGGAAGAAGTTCTAAGCATCCTCATATTAGAAATCAGCAGAGAGGAAACAGATACGAGTAATTGACAAATATATGCGCAATGGCATATAAATATTACGAGCGGCACAGCGCCGCTCTTTTTTTATATAAAAAATCCCCGCTCCCGAATGGGAGCGGGGGAGAAATCACGATGAGTGATTATTTAACGGTTACTGTGAAAGTAACTTCTACTGCCTTACCATCAGGAGTAGTGTTGTCACAGGTAAGTACAATCTCATAATCACCAGCTGCAAGTTCAGTCTTGTTGCCAAGATTGTTCTTGTAACCATTGATGGTGATAACACCGTCCTTAAGAGTAGCGTCAACATTTACGCCCTTGATTTCGGTGGAATCAAATCCATCATACTTCATAACTTTAGCAGTCCAATTAGCGGAAGCTGCTTCGCTACGAGTGCTAACACCAGTAGCAGTACCGTCGCCGCTCTTGTAGAGAGTAATAGTACCCTTAGCTTCAACATTCAAATCCTTTACAGCATCCAGTACATTGCCACCAGTGGTCTTCCAAGTAGCGTTTGCTTTGTCAGGATTAGGATCTACAGAATCAGAGCTCTTAACAACGATACCAACGAATGTTCCATCGGTGAAGTTCGGAACATACTTAACAGTATATGCCTTACCATCAGTGAGGACATCCTTAGCGGAAGTCTTAACATCAATTGCTGTATCAGCAGTGAGATATACAGAGCTTACCTTATCAACAGTGTTATTAACAATCTTTTTACCGTCAACATCAGTAATTGTCCAGTAACGTGCATCTGTGAATCCGTTAGCCTTAAGAACTGCACCTGTTACATTAGCCTTCTTATTGAAGAGGACTACATTATCAACAGAGAGTACATAGAAGTTATCAGCTTCAATTTCTTTGCCAACTTCAACATAGATGGTGTTAACTTTCTTACCAGTGCTCATGTCAACAGCGAGTCCATCAGCGGTGTAACGTACGAAGTACTTACCGGTGTATTCGCTGCCAACAAGACCAAGCTCTTCAGCAGAAGCTGCTTCATAAGCCTTAACCTTGTCAGTATTGTTAACAACATAAACAGTGGAGTAGTCAATGTTTGCTACGCCAAAGCCAGAGATGTCATTAGAATCAGTGTAGTAAACGAGTACGAACGATGCTACGCCATTGACTTTGCCATCTGTGTAGCTATCATTATTACCGTAACCAATCTTATCAGCGTAAATCACAGGCTTATCGGAACCAGTGAAATCAATAGACGAATTGTCAGCTGCGCCTACGAATGTAGCGATAGAAACGACCTTGCCCTCATCGTTCTTCTTGAGGAAGTAGAAAACAGTTTTCTCATCCGAACGAATTACACGATCACGTTCAATGGTATTATCAGAATTGTAGATATCAGCAATACCATCTTCAAACGAAACAACAGTACCAAATGTCTCAGTAACAAGCTTGAAGTCAACTACATTCTTGTCATCGCCACTCAGAACAAGCTCTTCGCTAATCTGATATGAACCATCAGACAGTTTTACAGCCTTAAAGACATTACCACGATTCCAAGCATCATCGGAGAGGAGTCTCGAAAGCTGGAAGATATTCATCGAAGAAATCTTCGTGCCCTCAACATTAGAAATAGCTACGTTAGAAACGAGCTTACCGCCTATGTAGAGGTCAGCATAAACATTTTCGCTGTCGTATGAAACGATCTGGTCGATAACTACGCGATCAAATGCTTCATCAATAGGATAGGTCTTAGCGTTGATTATATAGCCATTGTACTCATAGTAAGCAATAGCCGAACCAATAGTAAGATCCTTATAATCAGCATAACCGAGCTGTGCTTCCTTAGCGATGTTGTCGAAACCGTTGGAGTTGTAATCATAGATTGTAGCGCCGGTCTTCTTTGCGAGATCTGCGTTAGCTACAGTGTAAACTTCGCCGTCAATGGTAAGCTTAACAACCTTATCGCCAACCTTAGTGGTGTCGATCTTGGTCAGAGTACCATAGTTGATGTCAAGAACATCAAGAACGGTTACAACCTTGGTCTGAGAGTTGTAGGTGTAGGTGAATACTTCGCCCTTAGTAAGGTCTTCAGTATAAACAACATCCTTTTCGTCCTTCATCGGACCAAAGGTTTCCTTGCCGCTGTCCTTAGCCTTGAATGCGGACATGTAAACGTTGGTAACGATTGCGCGCTCGAACTTGCCGTCGCGGTCGTCATCAAAGAGGGTCAGCTGATAGTTGCCGATTTCATCAAGATCTTTAGCGGAAAGAGTAGAATACTTGATATAGCTGTCGTCAGCAACATCAATACCATACTTAGCAAGAGCAGCTTCTTCAGTGATGATTACATTTGCAGCAAGGTCAAGATAGAACTTAGTTCCATCAGACGACTTGTGCGAGTAACGAGCTACTATATCGCCATTAGAATTAACAACATTTCCGTCCTTGTCGGTGTACAGAACCTTCTGGAGATATGCGAGATCGCCAGCATTGTAAACAACGATTTCGTTCTTCAGGGCTGCACCTTCAAATTCGTCAACAGTGTAGTAAGCAGTGCCATCAATGGTGATCTTTTCATTGGAATTCTTGGTGACATCGGTGCTGTAAACAACAACCGGATCCTCGCCAATCATAACATTGTCAAAAGATCCATTCTCTGCATCGTAGTTAACGAAATCGAAAGAATAACCGAAGTATGCTTCAACGTCGTCAGCATCAACGCCGAGAACAGCAGCAGGGAGATAGAGTACATCGCCAGCAGGCAGACCGTTAACAACAGTCTGAAGTCCAAGATAGCCCTCTTCAGCAGCCTTGTACGACTCAGCATAAGCCTGCTTCGGAGTAGCGGTTACAACCATGGTAGTGGTATTAGCCGCGGTAGCCTCGCCGAAGTTCTTAGCTGCGATAGTTGCGCCGCCGTCAGCCGGAGTGGTGTACAGCATGTTGTAGATTATCTGAGCGGTCTCGGCTCTGGTAAGAACCTGCTCGCCAACATAAACTTCAACACCCTTTGTGAGACCAAGAGCCTGAGCCTGGTTGTAAGCTTCGAGCCAGTAAGGATCGCCGGATACATCAACCTTGTAGCCCAGAGCACGGAGAGCCATAATCAGGGCATCCTGATATCTGATTCCGTCGTGCGGAGCGAACAGGTTGTTACCCATACCGGTAACAATGTTGTTAACATAAGCGTATGCAATTGCGCCGTACCATTCGGTAACGTCGGTGAAGACCTGCATACCGGTCATCCAGTCGTCTACATCAGGCTCGAGTGCACGCGCCATGAAGAGAGCCATCTGGAATCTCTGAACGGGCTGATCCGGTCCGAACTGACCTTCGGCAACACCGTTCGTGATTCCTTTTTCAACGAGGTCGGCAATGGCTTCAGCATAAATGCTGTCGTCAGCGACGTCGCTGAAATCGGAAGCAGAAACTGCTGCAGAAGCACTTACAATCATGAGCATTGCAAGTACTAATGCGAGAAATTTCTTAAGATTTCTCATCGTGTTTTTCTCCTTGTTAGATTTATTTTAGGGATTCACGCCTGACCTCGCCCGCCGCGATGCCGCCATCCGGTCTCACGGGAATGTCTGCTTCGCGGTGAAATCGCTGCCACGCTATGAATTTTTTCCCTGACAATATCATACTACAACTCAATCTTTTTTTCAAGGGGATATGCGCTTTTGTAAGCAATTTGTAATTTTAAACGCTATTTAATATTACATTCAGCTCATATTTCCCGCGCACCGGCTAATACTAAAAGCCGCCCCGATTTCAGCCCGCGAGCGTCAGCGCGCGCAGAAAGCGCGATAAAACCTCGCCGAATCCGATCCGGTCGCGATCCTCTGCCGCCACTATGGGCAGGGTCGCCACTACCTCGCCGTCAAGTAAGTACTCGATTTTCCCGACCTCGTCGCCCGCCGCGACCGGAGCGGAGATTGTCTCGGGCAAAACCAGATTCTTTGTGAGCTTCGCCGCGCTGCCCTTCTTAAGCACCAGCTGAGAGTCCTCGTATTTTATCGGCAGCGTCGGATAGACTCCGCCGTTCAAAACAATGTCGTCGAGCGGCTCGGAAACAAGGTGTGCAACCTCCCAGTTCGCAAATCCATAATCGAGCAGCCGTTTCGCCGATTCGTTGCGCTCGTCCCGGCTCGGCGACGCCATAATAACCGCGATCAGTTGCATACCGTCCCGCTCTGCCGTCGCCGATATGCAGAATTTCGCCTTGGCGGTAGAGCCGGTCTTCAGCCCGTTCGCGCCGCGGTAGAAGCGTATCAGCCGGTTCGTGTTGGTAAGCCCGAATTCGCCGTTTCGGATAGTGTCCATCCAAATCGACGAGTATTCGAGTATCTTCGGGTGCTTCGTGATCAGCTCCCGCGACATTATCGCGATGTCGCGCGCGCTGGTGACGTGGTTCGTCGTGTCGTCGTCGAGACCGTTCGTGTTCTCGAAATGCGTGCTCGTCATTCCCAGCTCGGCGGCGCGCGCGTTCATCATCGAAACGAACGCCTCCTCGCTGCCCGCTATCGCCTCGGCGAGCGCGACCGCGGCGTCGTTCGCGCTGGCTACGACTACGCACTTCACCATCTCCCAGACCGGCATCTCCTCGCCCGGCTCGAGATAGACCTGCGAGCCGCCCATCGACGCCGCGTATTCGCTGGTCGTAATCATGTCCTCCCAGCCGAGTCGACCTTCGTCGACCGCCTCCATGACAAGCAGCAGCGTCATGATTTTCGTGACTGACGCCGGCGGCAGGGCTTCGTCCGCGTTTTCTTCATAAAGCACAAGTCCGGTCGACGCCTCCATCAATATGCAGCTCGGCGCGCCAAACTCGGATGCCGCGACCGGAGAAATCAGCAGCGCCGTCGCGACTATGAGTACTATAAATTTATGTAGCAGCTTCATTGAATACACCTCCGAGACAAGTATATTCGCGCCGCCGGACAATATGACTGCCATATATAATAATGAAAGAATTCAATCAGCAAAACAAACGCAAATAAATCAGATTATTTCAAAAAATTTTCCATGCGCCGTCATACAGCCGTCACATTCGGGCTTTATAATATAACCGTAATCAAAACAGAGATTACATAAATGAATTTGAATATCTGATAACGGAGGTAATATATTATGGATAACAACAATCTTTATAAAGACAATAATCAAAGCGATGAAAATACCAATCGCGTAACGAACGAGTCGGCATCTGGCACAGTCGGCGCGGCTTCCTCCGAGCCGATGAACAAAGCTGCCGAGAACACGCAGACAAGCACACCGCAGGCTGATTCGGTACACACCGAATCTCAACACGCCGCAAATAACGGCAGTCCGGACTTCTCGCGCTACCACGACACAACCTCTAATTTCGCTAAGATCTCGAACGAGCCGGTCTACATCAACAACAAGCCCGAATCTAAGAAGCAGAAGGCTCCGAAGGGTCGCCTTAGCGTAGGCGCGGTTGCGGCTGTAGTCGCGATCTGCATGGTCTTCTCGGGCGGCGCGGCGTTCGGCGGCACGTATCTTGCGAACAGCCTTTCCAAAACCCCGGATTCCGCTCCGAACTCGTCGAACGCTTCGTCGGGCAGCCCGTCGGTAATCTTCCAGTCGTATGACAACGAAAACAAGACCGCCGGCACCTACGAGCAGGTGGCTGAAGCGGTAACCCCGACCGTAGTTGAGATTGTCACCGAGTCAATATCGACTGACACCTCGTTCTGGGGCGGCGGCTACATCACATCCGGCGCGGGCAGCGGCGTTATAATCAGCGCCGACGGTCTGATTATAACTAACAACCACGTCGTTGAGGGCGCGAACACGATAACCGTCACAACCAAGGACGGAACCGAATATCCGGCAGAGCTCATCGGCACTGACTCGGAGAGCGATATCGCGGTCATCAAGATTGACGCCACCGACCTTCCGTTCGCGCTCATCGGCGACAGCGACGAGCTTAAGGTCGGTCAGGAAGTCGTAGCGGTCGGCAACCCGCTCGGCGAGCTTGGCGGCACCGTCACCAACGGTATCATCAGCGCGCTTTCGCGTGACGTCAACATCGAGGGCACCGAAATGACCCTTATACAGACCAACGCTGCCGTCAACCCCGGCAACTCGGGCGGCGGACTGTTCAATATGTACGGCGAGCTCATCGGTATCGTCAACGCGAAATCGACGACCTCATCGTCCGGCACATCGGTCGAGGGCATAGCCTTCGCGATCCCGGTCAACACCGCCGTCAAGGTCTCGACCGAGCTTGTCAACTACGGCTACGTGCGCGGCAAGGTAATGCTCGGCATCAGCTACATCGACATTGACAGTCAGATGGAAGCTATGTACTATCGTGTCAGCGACTACGGCGTATACGTAGTTTCGTCCGAATACACTGACGAGCTCAAGGCCGGCGACCGCATCGTAGGCATAGACGACGAGCAGGTAACCTACAGCAGCGACATCAAGGCGATACTCAAGGAGCACGAGGTCGGCGACGTTGTGACAATCAAGGTCATCCGCGGCGGACAGTACTACGACGTCGAGGTAACGCTGCACGAATATGTGCCGACGACCGCCACGACCGACACCTCCGCGTTTGAGGACAAGGCGGCTGAAAACAGCGATCTCGGCTGATGACAGCAGTCATATTGATCGCACAATTTAAAATCACAGCTGTAATATCAGACCAAAAATGATCCGCGACATCTCCGCGGAAGCGTCGCGGTAAATATAGATAAAATGCGCCGCCCCGAATCTCTCCCGGGGCGGCTGCCTGTTTATAATAGTTTATTATCAATGTGCCGGCTTGACGACCGGAGCGAGCAGAACCTTACCCGTGCCGCGGTATACATTGACCAGCCCTTCGCCCGAAGCCGCCGAGCCGATCAGCGTCTTGCCCGAACGCTCTACTGTGAATTCAAGGCTCTGGCTCCACGCGACCGCCATATTTCCGTCTATCTTCAATACGTCGTCAACGAGATTTATCTCGATAAGCTCCTCACGCGGACAGGGCGATTCGAGACAGAGGATACCGCTGCCCGAAATGCCGAGGTTGAACAGACCCTCTCCTCCGGCGACTGCCGACGAGATGTTCGAACGCATGACCGCCTTGTGTCCGAGCGTCGACTCGCAGGCGAGAAAGAGTCCATCGTCGAGTACAATCTCGCCGTTCCAGTCGGCGACATCGATGAGAATTATATGCTTGTAGGTCGGCTCAAGGACGAGCACGCCGTTTCCGGTATATTCGGGCTTGATCGCCGACTCGCCGGTGACGCTGCCGCGAATTGCCTTATTGAAGAAATCGCCGACGCCCTTGATGCCTGTGGTAGCCGCGACGCTGCCGACCGACCACTGCATAGCCCCCGCCTGCAAAGTGACATTCGACTTTCCAACGTCGCAGATCACCTGACGGCGGCGCACATTCATCTCGCTGCAAAAATAGGCAGTCTGCGCATCCTCGGGCATGACGCTCAGGTCGCGTTGGTATTCGATGACCGTGAAGCAGCCGAGCGTCGTCAGCACCTTTATGTCGTCGTTGTCAAACAAATTCTTTATTTCGTACATATCAATTGACCATGGCTTTTATTAAAGCAAAAAGCATCCTTTCATTCGATATCAGACTTGGCGGGCATATTTAGCATAACCTCACCGTCTTACTATATTAAATGTTACCACAACCGGTACGCAATGTCAATAGATTTTCCCGATTGCATTAAATTTTATTGACAAACTCAAAATTATGTGCTATCATACTGACAGTATTATCATACTGACAGTATTATCATACTGACAGCATTTTCATACTGACAAATTTTAGTTTGGCTATTGTCAGCATATCTCAACTGAATATCATTAAATAACCGCCCCGAAAGGAGGTCGCTGTCCGCACGCTGGACAGCAAGTATTATGCTACAATACTTTTCCGACAACGATGAATTCACATTGACCAAGGATAGGCTACATCTTCGTTTTCTCATTAAAAAAAACTCCTGCACGCTCTTTTATGACAGGTTTGAGATAAGCCAACTGCCGTTTGTCTCGGCAGAGCTTGAAGGCGGAACCGTTTTCCCTACATCAGCTTCATACAAAGACGGCTGTATCGTCTCGCGCTTCGACGACGGCGACGTCAGAATCAAGGTCGATATGTACGAATACTGCGCGCGCTTTGAAATCGTGTCCTGTCCGGACAGCTTCGAGCGGCTGAAATTCGCCGGCGTCTTTTGCCCTGAGCATGGTAAAGAATACGCTTCGGTCGGTATGGCGCTGAACAGCCATACAAACTCGTCCGAGCTTTTGTCCGCGTCTGACCGCACGCACGCCGAGTGCTTCTCCGAATTCGGCATCGAGGGCGGAGCGTTCGCGGTGCTGCTCTGTGAAGCCGAACGGCTGCGCGAGCGTATGAAGTGGGTCACGTCAAATCTTACCGAGGATATCCCGTGGTCGAAAAAGGGCGGAGCATATGCCGCCGACAACAGCGATGTGCGCAGCTCCTACCTTATGAATACGACCGGAATCGATATCGACAGCGTCGACGACTGGATCGCCACAGTCAAACGTTTCGGAGCGTCTCAGCTCGACTTTCACGGCGGCTCGACCTTCCGCTTCGGCGACTTCAAGCTGAACGAGAGCTGCTTCCCACACGGACGTGACGACTTCCGCAAGATAATCGACCGGCTGCATTCGGCGGGCATTCAGGCGGGGCTGCACACCTACGCGCAGTTCATCGACCCGCGCTCAGAGTTCGTCACACCGGTTCCCGACCCCGGACTCGGCGGCGACCTGTTTTCGCTCGCGGTCGACGTCGACGCGGCGGCTGACTCGCTGCCGACGATTGAGTCGACCAAGGATGTGTCGACACTGACCGGCTTCTTTGTCCGCAACAGCGTGTATTTGGTCGTGGACAATGAGGTGATCCGCTTCGGCGCGGTCGGCGACAGCGCGTTCATGAGCTGCGAGCGGGGCGCGCTCGGCACGACTGCCGCGCCGCATTCTACCGGAGCGAATGTAAAGCATCTGCACTCGGTGTTCGGGCTGTTCTGCGCCGACAAGGACAGCGACCTCTACCTCGAAATCGCCCGCCGCACCGCGGAGTTTTACAACGACCTCGGCTTCGATATGATTTACCTCGACGCTATCGACGGCAGCGACATCTTCGCCGGATACGAAAAGGCTTGGTACTACGCGAACAGATTTGTCGCCGAGATAATGAAGAATGTAAATCGCCCGCCGATACTCGAGATGAGCCAGATGTGGCACCATTTCTGGTACTATCGTTCGCGCATGGGCGCGTGGGACCACTCGCGGCGCGCGCACAAGTTCCTGCTGTCGCAGCACGACAGGAGCAATCAGCGCATACGTGCCGCGACGACGCTGCCGCAGAATTTCGGCTGGTGGTGCTATCCGCACGTCGACCCGAACGACCCGATACAGACCCGCCGGATGTTCGCCGACGACTACGAATATTTCGGTTATCGCTCGCTGTGCGGCGACTGGTCGCTGTCGTTTATAGTCGGCGGCTGCAAGCAGAACGACGAGCTCGGGCGCTTTTCTGACATCATCTCGGGCTACGAGCGGCTGCGTCACAATTCCCCTAACGGCGAATACCCCGACGGAGAAGCGATTCTGCGCGGCGGCGTACCGATTCCGATAAGTTATAAAAGCTTCGTCTATATAATAACTCGCCGAGCAGCGTCAAAATTTCCGAGGGCGAAAAGCTCGAGGGGCTGCGTATCGAGAACCGCCCCTTCCCATCGAGGACGGCAGACACATCAATTCTGCTGTCGGCGAGTGACGATTTCGGCAAAATCAAGCTGTGGTCGTCGACCAATGTAATGACCAGCGTCAGCGCCGACACCGACAGTGACGGCAAGGACGCGATACGCATCAACGCGAAGCAGGACGGAGCGAACGGCTACGCGCGCATCGACCGCGTATACGAGCCGACGCTCAATCTCGGCGGCTGCCGCGGCATCAGAGTATACATCCGCGGCGACGGCAAGGGCGAGAAGCTCGACTTCCAGCTGCGCTCGCCGAAATACACGAACAGCGGACTTCTCGACCGGATTGTCGACATCGACTTTGTCGGCTGGAAATACTTTGAGCTCATCGAGAGCGACGCCGAGCGCACGAGCGAGGACGCGTGGCCCTTCTCGGGCGGCGGTCACTACAACACTGCGAAGCAGGCTTCAATCTTCCGCATAGCTCAGGATATCCCCTATTCGCAGTACGAATGGCACCCGTCGTCGACCGACGCCGATTTGTATCAGGTCGTGCGCGAGTCGATAAGCTTCGCGAACATATACAGTCTGTCGGTCTGGCTGAACCACCTGCCCGACGGCGAGGAGTGTTCAGTCACAATCGGAGACATCGCCGCGCTGCCGCTCGAAAAGGCACCGCTCGAGCGTCTTACGCTGACTGTCAACGGCTGCGATTACGAAATCGGTCGTCTGCCGGTCGACTCCTATCTCGAATACAACGGCGGCAGCTGGCTCGCGTATGACGCGGACGGCAGTCTGATACGCGATATCGAGATTCCGAGCGAGCTCACCGAACGGCTCACTGGAGCGCGCGAGCTGTCGGTCTCGGCTGACGGCAACTGGGGTCTCGAGCTGACGGTCGGCACGAGCGAGAGGTGACATATTGAGTCTGTCGAAGTGCCGCGAATAAATATAATACGTCGGAACTGCTTTTACGCCTCGACGCCTATTTGTACCGTAACTTAATAAACGCGGGCAGGGAGAATATCCCCGCCCGTTTTATTTCATTTCAAGGAACCGATCGACCACAAGCTGCCTGAATTCGGGTGACAGCGACGCGAAATAGGCCGTGAAGCCGGTCACCCGCACCACAAGATCCGGATAACGGTCGGGGTCACGATTCGCCTCGAGCAGCTTCGCGCCGTCGAGGATGTTGATGTTTATCAGCGTGCCTCCGCGTGCGAAATGCCCTTTGATCAGCGCGAGCACTACATCGACTCCGCCCTCCTCCGCACTGAGCAGCGGATCGAATTCGAGCTGCAGCGGAGCGGTGTTGCCGTATCCGGGCTGTACCGCGGCGATTCCGTTTGACTGCGCCGTGACCGCGCCGTCGCGGCGGAAGCCGGGATTGGGATTCGCGCCGTGCGAGATCGGCTCGCCCGCGCGCCGCCCGTTCGGAGTCGCGCCGACCGCGCGACCGTATTCGATAGTCCTCGCCCACGAGAACCAACCGGGAATAAGCCTACGTCCTTTCGGCATACGGACGGCGCGGATTATCCGCGAAAAGCTCTCGGTAAGCCGCTTCGCCCAGTAGTCGCCTGACGAATTTCCCTCACAGTAGCGCGGCGCCGACTGCATAATACCGCGTATGCGCTCGTCCGAAAAGTCGCTGTCGAGCTGCTCGAACAGCTCCTCCCAGCTGACCAGTCCCTCCCGCTCGACGCGGACCTCGATAGCCGCGAGCGAGTCGGCTACGGTAGCCAGTCCCGCGCCGTCGCAGCCGACAGTATAAAGCTCCGCGCAGCGCGACGCGTCCAGTCCCCGCTCGAGCGAGCCGTGAAACATCAGGTTCATCACAAGCTCGGGTGTGACGTCGGCTATGTGGTCGAGGTGCAGGTTCACCCCCGCCGCAACCGTTTCAGCCGCGTAACCGAGGTGCTCCTCCCAGAGACTGTACAGCCGCTCAAGACTCGGCTGTCCCTCCTCGCGCAGCGATATCATCGCCTGCTCGAGCACCTTCGCGATGTTTATCTTCACCGTGTCGTTCATCGGAAATTCTCGCCCCGGGACGCACATCCAGTGGCAGCCGACCGCGATACGCTCGCGCGCCGTCGCCTTGTCGACGCCGTTTTTCATGTAACCCTCGCAGAGATTCCTGTCCGAGCAGAAGCGCGGCCAGCCGTTCTTATTTTTGTACAGATACTCGACCGCCCGCCGCAAAAACGCCGGATCGCACCTCTCGTCTACCCGCACGGTCATGTTGCAGCTGATGTTGATAAGGTCGGCGGCGTCAAGGATCAGATAGGACAGCCGGTTCGTAAGATCCTTGTCGTCCGCGTCGACACCGCTCAGCTGATAATAATGCGGGTCGATCAGCAGCAGGTTCGCGATCAGGAACTTCGCCGTCTCGTCGTCGAGCCGCCCCGCCGCGATATCAGCCTCATAATACGGGTAGAGCAGTGTGTCGAGCTGATATCCCGCGCCGTCGCGCGTGTATATACGCGAAAAGCAGCAGAAAAACGCCGTCCACTGACAGACCTCGTGAAAGGTTTCAGGTCTGCCGGTGCGAATATTTTGACAAACAGCGCGCATTTTCTCGAGACTCGCTTTAAGCTCGGGACGCGTCTCAACCTCAATAAGCTCGCCGATTTTCGCGATATGGCGGTCGATAAAGCGTATCATAGCCAAAACGCACTTTTTCTCGGCGTCGTAGAAATCGTCGCGCCCCGGATTCAGTCGGCGGTACTTCTCTATCTTCTCGAGAAATCCCCCGAACCCGAGCTCGAAGCCGATTCGCCAATCGCACGCGAAGTGCGCGTCTCCGTCTATGCCCGACGCGATGTTGTATTTCCGCTGTGACTCCTTGAGGTCGTCGTACGGAAAGCGCTTCTCGTCCCAACGCTTCGACCACAGCTCGGTCGAGCTCGACATAAAGTCGCGCAGCCGCTTGTTTTTCTTCATCCAGTCGGGCATATAGTGCAAATCTCCGCGATAGTTGACGAGCATATCCCGCCAGCGCCCGCAGAGCATCTCTGCCGGGTCTACATATGCCGGATGCGCGTCGAGGACGCGGACGAAATTCTCCGCCATTCCCTCATATCCGTAAAAGCTGCCGTTTTCGCTCGTATACAGCGGCAGGACCTCGTACCCCTCGGGCAGCGGTACCGTGCCGAAATCGTCGAGATCGGTATATCCGTTCTGCCGGCGCTTTTCGAGTGTGTGGCGCAGCTTGGTTTCACGTATCAGTTTGATTCGGTCAGCGTACGAAAGCATATCTGTTAAGCTCCTCCATAAGTTTCCTATCCGGTACATCGAATCGGTCGGGCCGAAGCCCGAGCGCTTCCCGCTTGGGTCGACCGAGCGGATGATAGGGCAGCAGCTCGTATTTGTACACCGCGGGCAGCGAATACAGAAAGTCGGATATCTCGGCGATAGTCTCAATGTCGGCGTTGACTCCCGGCACGACCGGTGTGCGCGCGAGCAGCTTCACACCCAGACGCGCGACCTTAAGGATATGCTCCTTTATGTTTGTCACGCCGACTCCGGTGTATTTGCGGTGACGTTCGTCGTCGGGCAGCTTCAGGTCGAACATTATGAGGTCGAATGACTTAAGCAGCTCCTCGTCATAATAATACAGCGAGGTCTCGACCGCGACGCCGATTCGCTCGCGCCGCGCGAGCCGTATCAGCTCGCGCGCGAACGCGGGCTGCATCAGCGGTTCTCCGCCGGTCAGCGTAAGCCCGCCGGTGTCGCCGTAGTATTCGCGGTCCTCGAGCAGCACCAAAAGCAGCTCGTCCGGAGTCATTCTTTTCCCGCACACGACCCGAGCGCCGTTGTGACAGCCGTCGGCGCAGTGCCCGCAGCCGACGCATTTTTCGGGATAGTAAAGAGTCTGCGGCTTCGGCGATATGCACTCGGGATTGTGACACCACGCGCAGTCGAGCGGACAGCCCTTCATGAATACCGCGGTGCGTATACCCGGTCCGTCGTGCAGCGATCCGCGCTCAATGTCGGCGACGAGACCGTAAACCGGCTCGGCATTATCGCCGCCTGAAATGTCTGCCGTGCGCTCACCGACCGCGAACCCACTCTCGACGCTGCCGCTCATTGCGTGCACTCTCACAGCTCGACCTCTCGTCCCTCGCGCGACGACCGCGTCGCGGTGTCGAGCATACGCATGACGTCGAGATTGAACCCGAGGTCCAACGTCTCGAACAGCTTCTTACCGCGCAGCCGGTGTGCCGCGTAGTGCCACGGCAGATTTCGCATATCGTCCGAAAGCTCGAATTCGGGAACGACCACATCCTCGCCCGCGAGCGTGCAGGCTTCGACCGACTGATTCGAATCAGCGCCGCCCGAGCACCAGAGCGCGCCGTCCTCGCAGAGCAGCTGCGGTCCGGCAGGCACGAGCCGGCGCGGTATCGTCCAGCTGCCTTCGGCGACCGTGAGCCGGTCGGCGTATCTGAATATCGCCGCCGCGTTGTCGCCGCAATCGGCGTACGACAGCGAAAGTCTTTGCTCGCTCGCCGACACTCCGAGCGGCAGACCGAAATACCAGCGCGAAAAATAGCAGCCATAGCAGAGTATGTCGAGCAGCGCTCCGCCTCCGCAGTCCGAGTGGTACCACCAGCAGCTCCCCCGTTCCTCGTCGGTCATTTCGTCGGCTGTTTCAGCGACGCCGCGGTGACGCGCGCCCTGTCCGAGCGGACCGGTGTGACCATTCTGATAATTTAGCCGCAGCGACCTGCCGAGAAGTAGGTCGTCAGCCGCCCGCTTCTGCCGGTGCAGATATCCCCGCCACGCGACCGGCCAGTTTACTATTACCTCGACGCCGTATTTTTCGGCCGCGCCGGCAATCACCTCCGCGCCCGCGAGGTCGGCGGCGAGCGGCTTTTCGATTATTATGTTGACGCCCCGCCGCGCGCACTCGAGCGCGACCCGCGGCTTTTGTACATTCTCGCAGAGGATATACGCGCAGTCGGGCTTCACTCTGTCGAGCAGCTCGGTGTAGCTTTCATGGCAGTGTATGCCCGAAATCGTCTCGACATTCCGACGGTTCCACTCGCGCGTGTAGCGCTTTTCGCAAAGCTCGGGATGGGTCGGCGCGACGTCCGCGATTCCGCAGAGCAGAGTCTCGGGCTGACCGAGTATGTACTCCGCGACCTCGTTGACGTGCATATGCGCGAACCCGATAATCACAGCTTTTATCATTATAATCACCACAGCTTCACCCGTCGCGGTACGACGCGGCGGAGCTCCTTTCATATTGGCTTTATTAGTCGATTGTAAATGTGCGAACTTGTTTACTTTTACTGGGGGAGGTGCCTTTTGAAAAAGGCACCTCCCCCAGACCCCCTCCGCGAAAACTTTAATAATTTGGTTATAACTATAATTTATTATAGTGCTACTATATATTATTTGTACAAGATGTTAGGAACCACAGGGGCGCGCCGCTTTACTCGGGGACCCCTGCCCCGAGCAGCGGCTTAATATGCGCGAACTTTTTTGATTGCTCCGACTTTTACAATCGACTATTTTCTGATGGATTTAGCCGATTGTAAATGTGCAAACTTGTTAGCTTTCTCTGGGAGAGTGAGCCTACGAGTTGCTGACGCAACTCGGAAAAAGGCACCTCAGACCCCACACCGCGAAAACTTTAACACTTAGGCACATATGTTGTTTTTCATCTGTGCGTCAAGGTTGAATTTGTGCGTAATTGCTATAGCGACTGAG
>CAJFKR010000001.1:28803-320448 GCA_904386005.1 Candidatus Flemingiibacterium merdigallinarum | reverse complement strand
ACCTTTCTATGTCGATGTTTTGTGACGGTTTGCGAAGCAAATCGCGGTTGAAGACCGCGAAGTCACAAAACTCGTGTCTGAAAATTTATTTTCAGACTTTAGCCTCAGCAGTATTTTCATCGAGGTACTCTCCGAAATACTTCGCCGTCCGCCATAAATACACCAGTATCATCACACTGATGACTACGTTGCCGACTAAAACCGCAAGCTGCAGCAGCGTCGCGATCAGCGGCAGCAGCAGCATAAGCAGCAGTGAAGCCCCCGGCAGAAGCTTTAACGCCACCGACAGCTTCTTTATAAAATTCCATTTTTCCGACAGCTCGAAGTCCAGATCGTATGTCGCCACCTGATAACCGTAGAACTCAAAATACGCCGCGAACAGCATGAGCACCGCCGCCGGCAGACTGCATAAGAGTGACCACAAGCCGGCGCCGCAGTATATCATTGCCGACGCGGCAATGCCAAGCGCGCCCGACAGAATATTGTAAAGTCCGGCTTTTTTGAACATCTCGGTTTCATGTCTGAATCCAAGCAGAATCACTCCATACACGGCAGTTATAAGCGAAATTATGACAGTAATCACCATCTGCTGTAAAACGTTCCAGTCGAACAAGCTGTCGCTCGTCAGCCCTCCGAAAACTCCCGACACTATTATCAGCCAGAACAAAACGCGCAGCCGTCCGCACATCAGCTTCGCCCGACGCGTCAGCTGCTCACGCACAGCCGCGGCATCTTCGCGCAGACGCTGACGCTCCTCCGGCAGCTCTCGACGGCGCAAAAACAGGTCGCAGTCGCCGCTGCGTGTACAGCTCTCGCAGGTGTCGTGCCCTTTGTCGCGGCAGCAGCGCGCGAGCGCACAGTCTCCGTCTATCTCGCGCCCCGGACCGTCCATGCAGCCCGGACAGTTCAGCGTTTCGCGAATAGTACAGTTGTCACAGGATTTGGTGCAGTAGGTTTTGCCTTGGTTATTGTGTTCCACGGTTCTGCCTCCTTGAATTGACTTTATTATCCGGTTTATCTGATTGCAAATTTCAGGATACGCTATTTCTCCCTGCCCGCTTGCTTGTGATAGGATTCATCCTGTTCGTCATAGCCGAAAGCCTTGCTGTCAGCTTGCTGTCAGCTTGCTGTCAGCTTGCTGTCAGCTTGCTGTCAATTTGCCGCTTGCTTTAGCCGCGTTGTTCGGCTGTCACTTCACCCGAGCAAGCTCCACCCGACCGTTGACCGGCAGTGACAGCCGCGCAAATTCGCCGAGCATTACCTTGCCGCGTATCAGCTCGTCGCCGACACAGTCGTAAGTTATGTACTCATACAATCCGTCGAACTTCGCGTCGAGCAGCACCTCTTGCTCGAGCGACGCGTTGACAATGACAATGTTGTCGGTCGGCTCGTCGAGATACGCGAATCTGCCCGAGTACACCGCGCCGACCTGCGTGTCGCCGAGTTTCGACGACACATACGTGAAGTCGGCGGCGTAATTTTTGTACATCATTTCGCCGTCAAGCAGTACGTCGCGGTACTTCGTAAAGAAGCCGAGATAATTCTTCACCATTTTAGCGTGGTCGTCCGGCATACGGTCGTGCAGCACCGAGATCTGCGGCACCGAGAACAGCACATTCGTCAGCTGAAATGCCGCGAGCTCGACCGGCTCGCTGTAGTTCCACATCACCATGTCCGAGTGGGTCGCGGTGCCGCGTCCGGTCATGCGCAGCGCGAGTGTGTTCAGCTTGTTCGTGTTGCTGTCGCAGGGGCAGTCGCCCGAGCGTATCATGTTGCCGAACGTCCGCATCAAGGGTCCCATGTAGCTCTGCCTGAACTCGATGAGTATGTCGGGATTCAGACGTTTCAGCTCATACATCACGTCCTTCATCAGCCGGTCGACCGCGTCGTATACCGATACATAGTCCATGCCGTCGCGCAGATCCGCGCTCTGACGGAAGCTGTCGATAAAGTCGAGCTTGAAGCCGTCGAGCCCCCATTCTACTGCCGCGCGGCGGTAGATGTCAATCAAATACTCGCGCACTTCGGGGTAGCGAGGGTCGAGCACTGCGGCGTTCAGACCGTTGTTCATATACAGCGTCTTGTCCGAAAAACGCTTGTACGCCGCTGAGTGTATGCCGACAAACGGCACCGAGTACCACAGCATGAACTTAAGTCCGGTCGAATGCACCGCGTCGACAAACGCTTTCATGTCCGGCACCTTTTCGGGCGCGGGCTCCCAGTCGCCGCAGTAGGCGTAGCCGCGGCTGTTGTCGCTCGTCTGCCAGCCGTCGTCAACAATAAGCACCTTGCAGCCGAGGTCAGAAAAATAGCGGCACTCGTCGACTATGCGCGGCACGTCCACCTGCTGGTGGAAGCTGTACCACGCCGAGTAGAGCGGACAACGCGCGTCGTCCGGCACTTCCATCGGCTTGTAGCCGTCGTGCTCCTCCCACCACGCCGCGACATGGTCGACGCATTTGTAAAAGGGAATCGCGCGAGTGTCGACCAAAACCTCGGTCGAGTACGTATCAATTGCGCAGTCGACGTTGATTATCACCGAATTTTTGAGACGCGCCGTCTCCTCTACGACGCCCGACGAAATGCGCACGCTGTTCTTCGCGTCGGCGCAGGCGATAGTCATGCGGTTCGTGTCGTCATACGCGACATTACAGAACACCGGCGCGCCCGACATCGCGCTCGAGTTTGAGCTGCCGCCCCAGTCGGGACGCACGGTCTTGTTGCGGTAGCCGGTCGGACTCCACGTGAGGTTGACGCCGATATTTTCGGTCTCCCAGACGAGCTTGAGCTCGAGCTTCGCGGCGTCGCCCTTAGCCCTCGCGTCTATTGTAATTATATCGATTCCATTTTCCTGCCGCACCGTGAAGCCGGAGGTGAATTGTTCGTTTGAAAACAGCTGGTACATTGTTATCTCCTGTCAGTATTGCATAATATACAGTTCGACTGTAGTCGATTTGTCTACAGCCTTATTATAGCATAAGTCGGCGAGGGTTTCAAGGGTTTTTAAAATTTTTTCAATAATATCGACGTCCGGTTCGCGTTTTTTTGTTCAATCGCTCGAACCGTAGAATATACGCAGTATGTCGCCGCTCGCCGGATAATTGAGCCGCGAAATCTCGGCTTTGACCGCCGACACATCGTATCGCACGTCAATCGGCTCAACCGATATCACGCCGCCGATTGTCAGTATCGCCGCCCGCGCGATATCCGAGCCGTCGGACGGGCACCCGAGCGCGCCGGGATTGACATATAGCCGTCTGTGATGCCTGACAATCGAGCGGCAGTGGTCGTGACCGTAGACCGCGACGTCCGCGTCGGCAGGAAAGACCTCCGACAGCCACTCGCCGTCGGCAGGATGTACCGGCAGATATCCGTCAGACTTCGCGTAATGCGAAATATAGATGCGAACGCCGTCAATTTTAGTCCAGACGGCTTCGGGCAATGAGCGCAGAAACTCCGCCGATTCTGCCGACAGCTGACTCTGCTGCCATAAATGCTGCTCGTATTCGTCGCGCTCCATCTGCTCCGGATTCGGGAAGCCGCTTGGCAGACCGCGCGTGAAATAGCCGTCGTGATTGCCGACTACCGCGACCAAATTCGAGATTTGCCGCAGCCGTCCGACCGTCCCGTCCGGCTCGGGTCCGATTCCGATGATGTCGCCGGCGCAGATGATACGCTCGCAGCCGCGCGAGGTAAGCTCGCAGATCGCCGCGTCGAGCGCGGCAAGGTTTGAATGAATATCCGAAATAATACCAATATTCATAATAATTTCCACAATCGCGTCAGCGAAGCGTTCCTTTCAATGCCGATATTACCGTGAATCGGGCGCAGCTGCGCTTGTCATACGCCCGAATGTTTGCCTCCGCGAGTACATGAGTTTTTATGGTTACGCGATTTCGCGTATCCCTGCCGAAAGTCTCCCCCCGCGCAGGGCCGCTGCAAGCAGCGGGTGCGGTCGTGATTGAATCGTGAATCGGGCGCAGCTGCGTTTGCCATACGCCCGAATGTTTGCCTCCGCGAGTACATAAGTTTTTATGGTTACGCGATTTCGCGTATCCCTGTCGAAAGTCTGCCCCCGCGCAGGGCCGCTGCAAGCAGCGGGTGCGGTCGTGATTGAATCGTGAATCGGGCGCAGCTGCGCTTGCCATACGCCCGAATATATGCTCCCGCGAGTACATGAGTTTCTATGGTTACGCGATTTCGCGTATCCCTGCCGAAAGTCTCCCCCCGCGCAGGGCCGCTGCAAGCAGCGGGTGCGGTCGTGATTGAATCTTATGAAGTCGTAAACGCCTGCGCGCCCTTTTAAGAAAATAGCTGCCGTTTCGGGCAGCTATTTTCATTTTAGAAATTCGCCAAAGGCGAATTTCTTCCTCATTTCTCAAACCGCCTCCGGCGGTTTGAGACCACTCTCCACTCTCTCCGCGCAGCGGAGACCACTCTCTGCTTCGGCAAAGCCGAAGCAGACCACTCTTAGAAGCAGACCACTTTTTTTTAAGCTCTTAACTGCCTAAGAGCTTGTCAAAGTCGGCTTCGTCGACGCGTAAATGAATCCACTCGTCCATATCGCGCGCGCCGAGACTGTGATAGAAGTCGAGCGACGGCTGGTTCCAGTCGAGACACTCCCAGTCCATCCGGCCAAGCCCCTCGTCCTTCGCTATGCCGCACAGCGTCTTTAACAGCCGCTTGCCAATCCCACGTCCGCGGTACTCGGGGTAGACGAACAGATCCTCGAGATATATCCCCGCGCGGCACTTGAAGGTCGATAGATTGTAGAAGTAGAGCGCGAAGCCGACTACCCGCTCGCCGTCTTTGTCCCTGCCGCAGGCAAGAAGACAGCGTCCGACTCCCGAGCCGAACAGCAGATGCTCTATGTCCGAAACGCTTCCGGTCACAAGATCGCTCATATGCTCATATTCGGCAATCGCGCAGATCAGCTTGTATATTTCGTTACAGTCAGCCCTCTCGGCTTTGCGTATTATTATTTCAGACATCAAATACCACCATTGCGTGCAGGTCTAACTTGCCGACCTCGACCGACGCGTATCCATTCTCATATTTAAATTCAAGCTCAGCTTCGGCGAGCTTTCCGCCGTCAGTGTCGTACCATACCTTGTACGCGCGCTTCGGAGACGTCGGCAGCTTGGCTTTCAGCTTCATTTCGTACAGCGGAACGATGTCCTCGATTACCTCGATTCCACCTCCGCGCTTGGTCGTGTGCGCGAACAGCAGGTGCGCGACATAGCGGCTCTCGGTTTCCTGCTTCGTCAACGAAATGATTCCGCGGTCGGGCAGGTTCGTGTATACGCTCCGCTTATCGCCGATCAGCGCGTCGATCATGTGCAGAGCCAGCTCCTTTAAGTGGAACGAACCCTTGTCCGCATAATCCGCGAACAGGTTCCACGCGATGTAGCCGGTGTTCGCGGTGAGAACCGCGCCCGGACGGTCAGCGCCCGGATTGTTCGGCGTGTGCTGGTGAGAGCAGAAATGCTCGGGCGTGCGGTTGAAGTAGGAGTCCTCGACGAACGCCTCGACCCTGCCGCCGACCGCCTTGACATTCAGCGCGGGCTGATACATTACATACGCGGTTTTTCCGTTGACCGCGTCGTATTCGGGCACCATGTAGTTCGGACGGAATTCGTTTCTTCCCTCGTATTCGACTCCGAGGTCGAGCGCGAAGCGGTCCTCGCCGAGGGCGAGTCCCGACTCGCCGGTGCAGAGCAGCTTTCCGCCGTCGTCCAAATAGCGCGTGAGCTTTGCGCGCAGGGCGTCGTCGACGCGAATGACGTCCGGCAGTATCAGCAGCTTGTATTTCGTTATATCCTCGTACTGGTCGACTAAATTGAACAGGTACTTGCCCTCGAGCAGTACTCGCGCCGCGCCCACGTCAAACGGGCAGTTGCGGTCGGGACGGTTCGAGAAAGCTTCGGCGCTGAGGATAGCGACGTCGGCGATGTGCTGCGCGTTATATACATACGGCTCCTTCGCCTCAACCTCGGCGTAAGCCTTGCCTATAAGGTTGTATGTAGACATATTCATCTCGCCCGACGGGTGCATCTGATCGCCTATCGAGCACTTCGCGCCCTGTGAAATCGACAGAGCCGCCTCATAGCGCAGCGCGTTCGGATGCTTGAATCCGCCGAATTCGCCCCAGGTCGTGTGGAACTTGCCGGTCATGCCGAGGAATTCCTTGCCGAGCGTCCGGCTGTATGCAGCCGACATCGGGAAGTGGTCATAGCCCCAGCCGCCGGTCGGCAGGCTCTCAAGCTCGAGGTGCGTGTCAAAGTCGGCATGGTCGCGGCGGCCGCGCGTGATGTTTCCGGCGTTGTGGAAGATTCGCGTCTCGGGATTGTACTTGCGGACGACCTCCTCGGTGCGGCGGCAGTACTCGGCGTAGACCATGTCTCCGTGACGACGCACATCGTCGGGACTACGCGGGTCGAGTCCCTTTGCGCGCATAGACTCTATACAATGCTGGCAGTAGCAGATTCTCGGCGCGGAGATGTCGAGAAAAACTCCGGTCGGATTATAACGCTGCATGACCTCCTCGACCTGCGCCATCAAATAGTCGAGATAGGGCGTGTTGTAGCAAAGCAGATGATAGTGCGCGGCATTCAGAAAATCATGTCCGGCATTCGGCGAGCCCTTGACTAAATTCTCGGGATGACGGCGCGCGTACTTTTCGTCAAGACCGGCGGAGATGTAGACCGGAGCATTGACTCCGGCTTCGCGGCAGGCTTCGAGCTCGGCGCCCAGCAGGTCAAAGTTGAGCTTCGGGTGCATTTCGTTGGCTGTCGATGGATGGTACGCCCAGCCGTGGTGGCATTTTGAAAAGACTGTGATCGAATCGACGTGTCCGGCTTTCAGCGCGGCTTTGAACTGCTCCTTGTCAAATCGGTCGCCGACCGCCGGAACCGCTTCGGAGGTGTGGAAATCGAGATGTACTTCACGATACGGAAGTGCTTTCATAGCTCTGTTCTCCCTTGTTTTATGGTTTTGCCGCCTGGAGCGGCGTATATGCTTACGGTAATATGATACAATATACCCGCGCGAAAGTCAATCGCTGCGCCGAATCATTACTGTTTAATACACAAAAAATACGTTTTTTTCACGAAATCGAGATCCGGTGGGGAAAATGTGCAGGACAAACTTATACATTTGCCGCGTGGACTGATTACTCCGGCGGCTTTCATTGTCGTCCACTGAAAGATATGAACGCCGGCCACAAACTGCTCATATAAAACCTGAACGCCGACCGCAACTACTCAACGCAAACCGGAACGCCGACTCTGCCGCTCATAGCTCAAACCAGAACGTCGACCCCTCGCCGAGCTTCGATTCGACGCCGTAGCGCGCGCCGTGCAGCTCGAGTATGCTCTTGACTATCGACAGTCCAAGCCCCGAGCCGGTCTGCGCGCGGCGGTGCAGCTTGTCAACCTTGTAATATCTGTCCCAAATATACGGAAGATTTTCGGGCGCGATTCCCTCTCCGTGGTCGATGACCTCAATGCGCACCGAGTTTTTGTCGGCTCGGCGTATCACGCGCTGATTGACTATGACCAGCTTGTCCCCGCCCGAATGGGTTATCGCGTTGTTGATGAAATTATATATCACCTGCAAAATCCGTGTGCGGTCGGCGTTGACCGTCACCTCGGTGTCGAAGTTGAACTGTATAGTCCAACCGTCCTGCTCGGTCAGCTTCGAGAAGCGACCGATCACCTCGCGTATCGTCTCGGTCAGATTGAAGTCCTCGAGCGAGAGCTGCTGCGTTCCGGTCTGGAGACGCGAGATATCGAGCACATCGTTGACAAGCGAGCTCAGCCGCTTGGTCTCGTCAATGATAATCTGCATATTTTCGGGCGTGTTCTCGCCCGGAATATCGCGCATCATCTCGGCGTAGCCCTCGATCATAGTCAGCGGTGTCCGCAGGTCGTGCGAGATGTTCGCGATAAGCTCACGCTGGAGCTTCTCGGTCTTGGACAGCTCCTCGGCGGCGTAGGTCAGCGTCTCGGAGAGCTCGACAATCTCGCGGTAGCCGGACACACGGAAGCGGACGTTGTAGTTGCCCTCGGCAAGCAGCTTAGCTCCGGCGTTTATCCGTATGATCGGGTTCGCGACGCGGCGCGCGAGCAGCAGCGAAAGAGCGAGCGCGGCTACAGTCATAATGACACTTATGAGGACAAGCTCGGTTCGCAGCGTGCGCACAGTAGAGCCGACCGGCGATATCGTCGTGTTCATAATGATAATGAAGTCGTTGTCCCTCGCCGGAGAGTAAGCGACACGTGTGTAGATTATACCCTCGCCTCGCCCGCTGTCCTCGTTCGGCACATCGCCGTAATAGTCGTTCATGGAGTAGCGCAGATATCGGAAATCGTTTTGCGGCAGGAAGGTCAGCTTCTCTCCTCCGCTTATCAGCGCGCTGTAGTAGAGCAGAGAGATATTCATGTCATCCATGCGGTGTATCGCGCAGTCGATCCGGTAGTGCTTGGATATCATCTGATTGCCCTGCGCGTCGAAGATATACATACAGACTTCATAGTCCTGCGCTATACGCTCGGCGAGCGTGTCGAGCTTGTCGTCGGTCTGATCGAGATTTATCGTTATCGCGTCAACCGCGCGCTTTATCTCGTTTATCTTTATAGCTTTGTATATCTGCTCGAAGAACACGATCTGAAAGCTCCAGAGCAGCACTATCAGCATCAGCACGAACAGCATCATGTAGACAAAAAAGTTCCAGTGTATCCCGAGCTGCGAGCCGATACGCATACGCTGCGGAACACCTTCGACGCCGCGGTGAGGTTCTCCTCCGACGTTACTTTGACTCAAAGCGGTACCCGACCCCTCTCAATGTCACAATGAGCCGCGCATACGGTCCGAGACTCTTGCGCAGCAGCTTGATGTGAGTGTCGAGCGTGCGGTCGTCGCCGTAGAAGTCGTAGCCCCAGACCTCACAGATCAGCTTTTCGCGCGACAGCGCGATGTTGCGGTTCTTCAGCATATAGAAGAACAGGTCGTATTCCTTCGGCGACATATCGACCCGCTTGCCGTCGACATAGACGAGCCGCGCGGTGATGTCAGCCTTCAAACCGCCGATCTCGACAATCTCGTTCTGAGTTTCAGGCGCGTCGGTTTTGTGCGACGAGCGCTTCATGACCGCGTCAATCCGCAGCATCAGCTCTTTCGGCGAGAAGGGCTTGACGACATAATCGTCGATACCCAGCTCGAAGCCGTTGATTTTGTCGTATTCCTCGCCGCGCGCCGAGAGCATGATTATAGGCGTCTGCTTGAACTTGCGTATCTCGCGGCAGGCGGAAAAGCCGTCGAGCTCGGGCATCATTATGTCCATTATAATTATGTCGAAGTCCTGCTCGCGGCAGAGCTTTATCGCCTCCATGCCGTCGGCGGCTTCGGTGACCTCATGCCCCTCGAACTCGGCGTATTTGCGTATAAGCGCGCGTATGCGCTCCTCATCGTCAACAGTAAGTATTTTGTACATAGCTATAACCATCGCTTTTGCATATCAAAAGCTTCCTTTCTACTTTTTGTGGTGTGGTTTGCGAGGCAAAGCTTGACCTTCTACCAAAGCAGCGCCACAAATGATTAGTCTTAATGATCTATTATAAACTCGTATTCTTTCATGCGGCGACCTCGTAAAGGTTGAAATAAAAAATATCTTCAATAATTATTATAAACTATCCACCTTCATAATTCAAGCACCTTTCCGATTTATTCACATAAAATTAAGGCGTGACACAAAAAATCGGGAACGGCGCAGACACGCCGTTCCCATCGCTTGTGATACACAGAAAAGCCGCGTTGCAGCTTAACTATGTATATAGAATCAACCAAGTCCGAAGCTTACGCCTATGGCGTCGTTGACACGCTTCATGACGTTGTCGTCGAGATGTCCCATCTTTTCCTTGAGACGCTGCTTGTCGATAGTCCGGATCTGCTCAAGCAGGATAACCGAATCCTTGGCAAGACCGAAGCGGTCGGCAATAACGTCGATATGTGTAGGAAGCCGGGTCTTGCCGACCTGACTGGTTATAGCCGCGGCTATGACGGTCGGGCTGTATTTGTTTCCGACATCGTTCTGAACGATCAACACGGGACGCAGCCCGCCCTGCTCCGAGCCCACCACCGGACTTAAATCGGCATAATAAATATCTCCGCGTTTGACGGTCACAAAAATTCACTCTCCAGCATTTTATTTTGCAACCATAGTGTTTACCCGGCGCGGAAGTTTTAATCATCCGAGTATAAAATTATGCGGCTGGTAATTTTATACTCGCTATAGTTTATAAAAACACATCGGCGCCTGACACTCGCACATCGACCGATTTTTCGCCCGGCAGATATTAATAAGATTTTTTTGCCGCACACTATTGACAAACGGCGCGCGGTTGTGTATAATATAAATAAAGTTCAGCTTGCAAACGTGGTTTAATGGCAGAACCTCAGCTTCCCAAGCTGATGGCGCGGGTTCGATTCCCGTCGTTTGCTCCAGAAAAGCTCCGCACACGGCTTGATGTGCGGAGCTTTTGTCTATGTCGTGTCATATTCGGCTGTCATAGCTGTCATGAAGCCGTCATTCGAGACGCAGAAGCTCGAACGTGCCGTCAGCGGTGCTGTAAATGATCCGGTCGCCGACAAGCGACAGCATACCCGGGATATCCTCATACACAAGCGCGACGTCTCCGGTCAGATAGTCATACGAATACAGGTCGTTTCCACTGTATACATAGTACAGCTTGCTTTTGTATACGTATAATAAATCCTGCTCTGTGCAATCGACATCGAGCCGCTTGCAGTCCTTGCCGTCATAGCGCAGTATATTGTCGCCTATCGTGAATATTATGCTGCCGTCGCGCGCAATATACAGCTTGCCGAAATCGGAAGCTTTGCCGCTGAACGCGATTCCGTCAGGCGGTGTGATGTCGAGCTTTCGTCCCTTGACAAGCGGCGAGCCATTGACATTGAATTCGCCCGATTCGACCGTATCGTCGAACACATAGATACCGTCTCCGGCGTACACATACAAGCTGCCGTCGCACCAAGCAAGCTCGCTGTGACCTAGCACGTCATACGCGACATACGAGCCGTCGCTCTCATCATATGAGCCGACCTCAGCCGTATACCATCCCGAGACATATATCCGACCGTCTGCCGCGAACAGACGGTATGGCAAATCGAAAAACGCTTCCGGAATCATTCGCGTCTCGCCGGTCGACAGTGTATAGATATATACAAATTGACTGCTATAACCATACAGCTTGCCGTCGTCGTAGTAGACGTTGTATAACTCGAATTCATCCGGCTCCCATATGACTTCACCGTCAAGGCTTTTGAGCTTTCCGTCCTCGCAGTAATACACCTCGCCGTCGATACAGGTGCAGTCGTTGGAAAAATGAAGCGCTCCACCCACATCACCAAAGTTCGAGCCGCTGATTGTTTTGTATTCCACCTGCTTTTGCGTTTGTTCTTCCTGCTCCAACATCTGTTCTTGTTCCTGCGAATCCACTTCCTGCTCATCAGTACAGGAAAATAGATTCATAAAGGCAAACAGCGCAAGCGTGAATATGAATCCTGCGATTTTCATACCTGTTCTCCTTTCCGCACAGCTTTATTGTTAATTTATCGTCCTGTTTGTATCTGCTGAATATTTGTAAGATGAGCATCTCTATCACTATTATACAATATCCGCGGCGAATTGTCAATACTTTTATAAAAATAAACAATCGACATTACATTCTTCTCTTGACAAATCCACCGCCCTGCTGTATAATAATAAAAACCCGCAAAGGAGTGATTCCATGCTTTTCGCCGAAAAAGAAATAACGCTGAGAGACGGTCGGAGCGCGCTGCTGCGCTCGCCGCTTGTAAGCGACGCCGCGGAAATGCTCGATTTTCTTATATGCTGCGCCGCCGAGACCGAATTCATCATCCGCTACCCGGAGGAATGTACCGAGACAGTCGACGACGAAGCGAAATTCCTCGCGTCTCTCATCGAATCCCCCGATAAGCTGATGATAGTCTGCACCGTCGACGGCGAGATTGCCGGAAACTGCCAGCTGTCAATGAACCGTAGAATCAAGACCGCGCACCGCGCGAGCGTCGCGATCGCGCTGAAGCAAAAATTCTGGTCGCTCGGAATCGGCAGCGCGATGTTCTCGGAGCTGATACATATCGCGTCCGAGCGGGGCGTGACCCAGCTCGAGCTCGATTATGTCGGCGGCAACGAGCGCGGCGCGGCGCTCTACGAAAAATTCGGCTTCGAGCAGTACGGCGTCCACCCCGACGCGATACATCTCAAAGACGGCGAGCTGCGCCCGCTGATATTGATGCGCCGGAAGATATAAAAATGGCGGCTGACTTCCAGTCAGCCGCGAGTTTATTTCATTCGCCCATCTCGACTTCGAGCAGACCGCCGCCGAGCAGCTCGCCTACCGTCAGCTCAAAGTCTGCGACCGCGCGTCCATTGAATCGAGCCGCGCGGGTGTGCCTGCCGCCGCCGTGACGAACGATAGTCAGCTCGCCGCCCGGCATATGCAGCGCCGTCCGCCTGAAGCGCGGAGGAACTATGACCATACGGTCCTGACCGCTAATCGGGAACAAACCGACCGCGTTCCAGATATAGCAGGAGCTGAGCCCGCCGCTGTCGTTGTTGCCCGGCAGACCGCCCCGACCGAGAGTGAACATCGAGTCGAGCCCCGACCTTATCACGTCGCACATCAGATCCCGCCGCCCGAGCTCGTGCAGGAATATCGGCGCTTCCATGTCGGTCTCGTTGTTGTAGCCCTCGAAGCGCGACACAAAATCGTCCGGCGCGTCGAAGCCGAAAAATCTCAGCGCCTCGCGCTCGAGTCGCTCGCGCCCGAATCTGTTGAGCCGGTAGCCGTACAGCGTCGACCGGAACGAATAGTTGTAGCGCGTGCCCTCGTAGTAGTCCGAGTCGGCGCGCATCATGCCGTCCGGGTCAAACGCGGTGACTCCGAGCCCTGCGAGACGCGAATATTCGTCGCGCAGCCCGGATTTGCCGAGCCGTCCCGCGAGTGCGGACATCGCCGCATACGCGCCCGACATATCGAGCGTGTGCGACGCGAACCTACAGCCTCCGTCCGTATAATCGGCATACCTAGCCGCGTCGGACGCGCAGAGCTCGAGCAGCTTTTCGTAGTCGGCGTCGATACCGCGCAGATACGCGTCGTATATCGAGTATTCGGCGAGCATACGCGCCTGCTTCGTCTCGATGCCGAGATTGCCCGACAGCAGTATACAATGCGGCAGATAGCCGTATTTTTCGCCGAAGCGGGTCAGCGTCGACATGAATTTACGCGATATATCCGGATAGAGCGTGAACAGAAGCGGCAGCTGCGTCTTGTATATGTCCCACATCGTCGCGATGTCGACGACGCACTCGCCGGCGGGATTGTCAAACAGAAATCCCTCGCCCGACAGGTCGCAGGGCTTTACCAATGTGTGGTAGAGGTTCGAGTAGAATATCGTCAGCTCTCGCTCAACGTCGGTTCTGCCGACATCTCCGACCGAATCGCCGACATCAATCTCAATCTTCGCGAGCGCGTCCCGCCACTTCGCCTCTGCCGCCGCCGCGACCTCGTCAAAGTCGCGTGTCTCGACTGCGTTCATCCGCCGCGCCTGCTCGCCGCTCACCGCCGACACTGCGACACGCAGTGTGCAGCACCGCCCGACGTCGAATATCCCGCCGAAACGCGTGTATTCCGGCTCGGACAGCGACAGGTCGCGCGGCAGATTGTCGCCGCCGTACAGCTTATCCCCATAAAACAGCCCGCCGACACTGCCGCTGTCGCAGACCACGTCGAACCAGAGCGTCACGCCTGACAGCAGCATCTCGCAGAGCAGCTCGCGCTCGGACAGTATATGTATATTGCCCGAAACCGGCTCGCGCAGACGATTTTCGTACAGCCCGTTGTTCGCGAAATCGACTGCTATCCTGCCGTCGTCAGACTTGAAGCTGTAGCGGTGCAGCGCGGCGTATTCGCTGACCGTAGCCTCGGCAAGCGCGAGCTCGGTCTCGGCTGAATAGTAGCCGCAGCGCGCGGTCTCGGATAGGATTTTGCGCGCCGCGAAGTCGGGGAATTCGCCGACAAACGGGCTGCACAGCGCGTAGTTGTAGTATACGCCGATAGCTCCGGTGCCGCTGTGCTGGAAGTGCGAAAGCCCGATGAAGCGCGGCTCGTCGTAGAGCTTCGGCACACTGCCGCCGCAGTTCATGCGGTTGATACCGTTGCCGGTCGGATACGCGCCGTCGTAGCCGAGCACCGAATATTTGCCGAACGGCAGTGTCGCCGCCGGAGATGTGTTGCCCGACAGCCCCTTGATGAAGTGCCAGCTCGACGCCGGATAGGTCGGACGCGGCAGGTCTATCTCGCCGTTGCCGTAAAACGGATCGGCGTATTTGGTATAATCGTTCATATTATAATTGGTATTCAAACAATAGATATTGGTATTCAAGAATATTAACCGCTTGCAACGCTGTCTACCGCTCTTACCGCGCCGCGAGCTCATCGTAGGTCGCGATAATCTCGTCGAGGCAAGACTCGTATATATTCTCAAACTTTGAGCTCCTCGACGCCGAAGTCGATGCTGTATGAGGGCAGGTCGCGGACGAGACAGTTTATCACCATCCCGCCGAAGTCGAGGTCGTCGAGCAGTCCATGCGCGATAATTTCGCGACCGTATTCGTCGACGCCGGCAGTGGTTTCGCCGTCCGACGCCGAGGTTTCGGCGCTATCATCCGAATCGGTTTCGACCGCGTCCCCACAGGCTGAGAGCAGCGTTGAAACAAACAGTTCGCGGCTTTTGTACCGCGATTTGCGCTCACCGCTTATCGCGCCGCGTGTCCGGAGCTAACACGCCGGTTTTCATATCAGCCCGTATTCATTCACAAGCAGATGTATTATCGGTTCGTCCTCGTCAATACCGGTGAAGCGCTCGGTCGGATTCAGAAAGATATTGTCAGTGTGGTCGTCGTTGACGCTCGACACCTCGCCCGCGACCGTGTCGCCGCCCTCGGCATAAAAGCGGTGATAGATGTACGGAGTCAGCGTTATGCTCTGCCCCGGCTCGAGCGTTATCAGCTCGCCCGGGTCGAAGCGGCGCAATACACCGTCAAGCCAAAGCTCGGGACGGCTGCAAAGGTCGAGCGTATTGTCCGGAGCGGCGTTGTAGACCTGAATTATCAGCTTCGCGCCGGCGCGGTTGATGATATCCTCGGTCTTTTTGATATGATAATGGAACGGAATCTCCTGCCCGCCGCCGTCCATGATTATGTATTTTTCGGCGTAGGGTGTGCCGACTCCGGGCTTGCCGACGACGCCGTTGCGCAGTGTGAAC
The DNA here is from genome assembly GCA_904386005.1 of Candidatus Flemingiibacterium merdigallinarum. GTDB lineage: Bacteria > Bacillota > Clostridia > Oscillospirales > CAG-272 > Flemingiibacterium > Flemingiibacterium merdigallinarum. The sequence continues at coordinate 305,076 of CAJFKR010000001.1, read as the reverse complement.
AGAGTAGCGCCGACCCGCGCGAAATTGCCCGAGCCGAAGTCGGTTACGTCCCAGCCGAGCATCGTCTCGGCGATACGGCTGTGGTCGACGCCGCCGCGTCTCCAGCCGTCGAGCGTCAGATATCCGAAATGCGGCAGGGATATCCTGTACTTGATAAGCAGCCCCTTGGCGTTTTCAATGGCGGCGTTGATTTCCGAACGTTTCATTTGATTATTTCCTTTCATTGCTGATTTCTCTTGCATTTCGAACCGATACGCGGTATAATATACACATACACAAATAATTATAGCTTAAATTCGTATAAATTAATTGTATAAATCGAGACAATTTATCAAAATTCGAAATTATAGAGGTGACGGCATGATATACAGCGACGACCGCTACCGCGGTTATTTTCACGCGCTCGAGGAAGCCGACTGCGACGTCTGTGAAATCGCGGGCTTCAGAGTCGACAACCGTTCGGCGGCGAACATCTACTCGACCTTCAATCAGCCAAAACCCAACTTCGCGCTCGCGTATATACAGGAGGGCAGCTACGAATACACGCAGTGCGACGGCTCGAAGCTGGTCTGCCAGCGCGGCGACATTAGCTTTCTGCCAAAAGGCGCGCGCTATTCGCACATCAACCTGTCGCCGGCGCGTATGCTCGTCATATATTTCGGACTGATGACGCCCGACGGCAGGAGCTTTTGTCCCGAGCTCGACTCGATGCTCCGGCTGACCTGCCGCGACGCCAGTCACATCGAGCGGCTGTTCCGCGACGTCGTCGACCGTTACTTCGCGCTCATCAGCTCGCGCTCGGACGTAAAGGCCGCGCTGCACAGTCTGATTGGCGCGCTGGCGCGCGAGGAGGAGTCGAATCGGCTTTCGGACGCCGAGCGGCTGCGGGTAGCTCCGGCGCTCGAACGGCTGAACGCCGGCGAGAGCTCTCGGCCGCCGACCGTAGCCGAGCTCGCGCGGCTCTGCTGCATGAGCGAATACGCGTTCCGGGAGCTGTTCAAGAAATATGCGGGCATCACGCCGAAAGCCTACATCGACGAGCGCAGACTCCGGCAGGTCGAGGAGCTGAAACGCAATTCAGATATGACCATGACCGACGCCGCGCGCGCCTGCGGCTTCGACGACCCATCCTATTTTTTCAAGCTGTATAAGCGCCTGCGAGGTCACGCGCCGAATGCGAGGTGACCAAAGATACCATAGCATCCAGAGCGTTAAATCAATCGTTAACCGCAGCAGCCCTATATATCGACATTGTACCTATGTATACATATACAGCAAGTATATATTTATTTATACATCAGACTGTTGCAGAAGTGCGTTGCTGTTAGCTTTCTCCGGGTAAGTGAGCCTGCGAGTTGCGGACTCAGCTCGTAAAAATGCTCTCTCCCCAGCAGTTCGGCAAGCAGGCTTGCCGAACTGCTAACCCCGCCGCGAAAGCATGAATTATCAGGCACATATGTTATTTTATAACTGTGCGCCAAGGTTTAATTTAATACAGAATTGCCATATCGAAAGTCGCACGCCGCTTTACGCGAATCCCCTTCCCGAGCAGCGGCTTAACTTGTGCGAACTTTATTGCTTTTATCCGACTTTTTCGACTCGCTGAATTCTTCGATGAGCTCGGAGTCGAGACCTCGATGAAAACCGACTGGACTGAGGTCTACTCTGGGCAGGAATACGAAATCATCATCGGCGAAGCCGACCGTGATGAATACAGCGAATTCCGCTCGTCGCTCACCGACGCCGAGCTGATTGTCCGCAAATCGGTCGTCGATCTGAAACATTCCCCCGATTGAGCCTTTCACATGACCGCCCGCGATAAACACCAAATACAAAGCTGCCGGATTGCCCGAAGGTAATCCCGCAGCTTTTTTATTCCTGTGGGTATATTATTGTTCGAGCTGCTTCACAAACTCGTAGCCGTCGTCATTTTTGCACATAATCCGGTCGCCGGCGAGGAAGACCGTGCCGTCCAAGGTCGATACCTCGAGACGGGTCTTGATGCTCGTGCCCTCAAGCGAGAATATGCGCCCCTCGATTTTATAATACAGCCGCCCCGCGTACTCGAACAGCAGCTCGTCGAACGAATGTCCCGGCGTGACGTCGCGGCAGACAGCGCCGTCATAGTATATGACCCGTCCGCCCGCGCTGAAATATATCGCGCCATTGTCGCACACCCAGAGTTTCGACGCGTCATATTCAAGCCCGTCCGGCAGAGTCAGCTCAAGCTCTGTGACCTCGCCGCCCGACGCGTCGACGACGCTGATTCTATCGGAGCTGTAGGCGTAAAGCTTCGAGTCAAACCATGAAATCGCGCCGGACAGCGCATAGTCGATTCTGCCGGCGGCGGCCACGGCGGTATCGGCAAAATCTCCGGCTGCGGCGGCATCGTCAATCATTTCATCAGTTGCATCATCTATGTCGCCGGCAGTGTCATCTCGGGTGTCAGTATTTCCGGATGCGTCGCTGTCAGTATCATCATTGACGATATTTCCGTCGCTGTCATCGCCGTCATTATCGCCCTGACCGAAATCGGCCGGATAGGATACCACCTGCTCGTCGAAGCCTATGTATACACGTTCTCCGGCGACAAACAGCAGCCGCGGCTCGCTGTCGATTCCGACCACGAACGATTCAGTCTCGTCCTCTCCGAGGTCGTAGACGCTGATCGAATTCGTGTCCGCGCGCCAGCTGTACAGCCGATTGTTCGAGTAGTAAATATTGTCGACCGCGAAGTCGTCCGGCTCGTAAACCGGCTCGCTGTCGTCGAGCGTGTATACCGCGCCGTCCTCGCAGTAGTATAGCTGCTCCCCGCCCCACGCGCAGGCGTTGGTATTACGCAGTCTGTCGCCGGAACTCGCCAGGTTCGAGCTGTTATATGTCAGCGGCTCGGCAATCTCGGTCGTGCCGCAGCCGCAGGTCAGTATCGCGACAATACAAAGAGCCGCGGCAATGCACGCACAGATAAGTCTGCGCCCGCACAATTCCATAATTGTAATTCTCATATTCACCGCCTCACTGTCATTTTGATTCAGGCAAAAGCCCATTTATTATCAACCACATTATATCATGATTTTATTCGCTTGTCAATAAAATCATGATAGTGATAATATTTTAACGCAAATTGCGATTATTACAGTAAATACTGCGAAAATCGCATTTATTTTTTTGCGCCGGCATGATATAATTATTAAAACACTCAGAATATCACAGGAGAACAATTGCAATGACCAAAAGCTACGATATCATCATCGCCGGAGCGGGGAGCGCCGGATTCGTCGCCGCCGTGCAGGCAGGACGGCTCGGAAAAAAGGTGCTGCTCTGCGAAAAGAACGGTATGCCCGGCGGAATACTCACAGTCGGCGGCAACAACGACATCGCGCAGTTCTGGGCGCACAACAAGCAGGTCATCGCCGGAATCGGCTGGGAGTACGTCAAGCGGCTCGAATCGATCGGCGGCGCGCAGATTCCCGATATGCTTGTTCCGAACAAACCGCACTGGTACTACGGCGTACACGTCAACATCCCGCTCGCCGCGCACTTGATGGACGAAATGCTGCTCGAAGCCGGAGTCGAGCTGCGTTATGAGCAGACGCTCTGCGACGTCGTTACCGAGCCGGACGGCGATATGAAGCGTATCGCCGCGGTCAGACTCACGTCGAAATCCGGACTCGAAACCTTGTCGGCCAAGACCTACATCGACTGCACCGGCGACGGCGACCTGTCGGTGTTCGCCGGCGCCGACTATGAGTGCGGCACGCCCGACGAGCAGGGGCTGTCGCTTCAGCCCGGCACGGTGCGCGCCTATCTCAACAGCTCGAACCTCACCGACGAGCAGTGCGCGAAGATCGACGCCGCGCTCGCCGAAGCTATCGCCGACGGCAGCCTTGAGCCGACCGACACAATGAGACGTTCGTGGAAGTCGCTCGTCGGCGCGCGCTACAACAATGTCAACCACATCTCGCGCAGAAACGGCGCGGACAGCCGTGAAAAGACCGAAGCCGACATCGAGGGGCGCCGCTGCGTCGCCCGTATAATCGCCGCGGTCAGACGCGCCGGAGTCGACCCCGACTTCATCACGATCGCCCCCGAGACCGCGATGCGCGAGACCCGCAGAATCAAGTGCGACGGCTACGTCACCGCCGAGGATTACATCGCCGCGCGCCGCTATCCGGACGGGATCTGCAACTCGTTCTATCCTATCGACCTGCACCGCGACGGCATGGGCGGCATACAGCAGGTGTTCCTGACCGACGGGCAGGTGCCGTCGATACCGCTGTCGGCGCTGACCGTTTCGGGCATATCGAATCTATATGTCGCCGGACGCTGTGCTTCAGGCGACCGGCTCGCGAATTCAGCCTATCGCGTCAAGGCTTCCTGCATGGCGATGGGACAGGCGGTCGGCGCGGCGGCAGTCCTCGCCTGCGACAATTGCGGCAGCGACGGTCACCTCGGCAATACGCGCGGCATCGACTTCGAGCGGCTGAGGTCAATCCTCGCCGAACACGGCGCGATACTGCCGACCGAAAACTGAATATATACTGAACAGGAGGAAATCGGAATCAATCTCCGAATATATAACTATGAAAAAATTTCGCCTTGTCAGCCTGATAACGGCTCTGTTGCTGCTCGCTTCCTGCGGTGAAGCCGCTGGTGACAGCAGCGAGACTACCGGCACGAACGACGCGAACGAATCTACCACCTCGGTCGCCGAGACCGCTGAGAGCTTCGACGTGCCCGAGCTCGACTTCGAGGGACGCGAATTCGTGATCCTCGCCTGCGACGAGGACGTGCGCTATACCTACATCGAGGACGCCGAACAGACCGGCGATATCATGGACGACGCGATATACGACCGCAACACCAAGACCGAGGAGCAGCTGAACATCGACCTCGTTGTCGAGAATATCGACGGTATCGAGATGTATACGCCGGTGTCGAAGGACGTGATGTCGGGAGACGCGCGCTATGACCTGATCTCGCCGCACATACTGAAATCGATTTCGCAGCTGGTCGTGTCAGAATACCTTTCTGACCTGTCCGAGCTCGAATATGTCGACTTTACGAAATCCTGGTGGAACAACAGCTTCACCGAGACGCTGTCAATCAAGGATAAGCTGTTCTACGCCGCCGGCGACCTCATTGTCCCGAACGCGCGCGTGATTGTGTTCAACAAGCAGCTGATGAACGAATACGGACTGCCGGACATCTACGAGACGGTGCGGAGCGGCGAATGGACGCTCGACACGCTCGGCAGCTACACCAAGGACGCGGTGCGCGACCTCGACGGCAATACGGTCATGGACGAGAACGACGCCTACGCGTTCTCCGACCTGTCGAACACCGGACTCGCGACATCGTTTGTACACGCGTCGGGCGAGCTGTTCGTCACCAAGGGCGACGACGGCTTCGAGCTGACGCTCGGCAGCGAGAAGCTGCACACAATCACTACAAAGCTCTACGACTACATCTACCGCGACGGCAACACTGAGATAACCAACGAGAACTTCGGCGAGGGCAACGTCCTGTTTGGCACGCAGGTGCTGCTGAAATTGCAGATACTGCGCGACTACCCGACCGATTTCGGAATCATCCCGTTCCCGAAGTACGACGAGAATCAGGACGGCTACTATTCGTCGGTCTGGAACGGACTTGTCTGCGTGCCGATTTCGGCAAAGGACAAGGAGCTGTGCGGCGCGGTGCTCGAGACAATGGCCTACTACTCGCAGTCGACCTTGATGCCGGCTTATTATGACAAGCTGCTCGACTCGAAATTTGTCCGCGACGAGCAGTCGTCCGAGATGCTCGACATCATCTTTGACGGACTTGTTTACGACATCGGGCTCTGCTTCGACAACTTCATCGGCAACTATTCGTCGGTCGGCACGCTATTAAACAAGGGCAGCACCGACCTTGTATCCTTCTACGAACAGAACCGCGCGAAATACGAGGCTCACTACGATGAGCTCTGGGAAGCGGTCAAATAATCCACTTTTTTACATACCCTCTCCGCAAGCCCGGGGAGGGTGTGTTTTTGTAAATTATATATTAATTATTGACATATCAGCGCGACAATGATATAATATAGACAGCGGTACAAAGGAGCAGATGCACATTGCCGGAAATTATTACATTTGACATAATCAGCGACAGTCTTTCACACGGTCGCGAGCTCGAATTCGGATATCGCGGCAAGCAGTATTCGGTCACCAACAGCGGCGGCGACTGGCATTTCTGCTGTGACAGCGACGGCAATACCGTCACGCTCTGCCACATCGACGATTTCGACGCGCTTGTACACAAGGTATCGTGTCAGCTCATCGACGGCGTCACGATAGCCGAGATATTCGACCGTCAGCTCTATGATGCCGGAACTGTCTATATACTCTGAAACGACCATGGTACTGTAAAGTACCATATGAAAACCGCAATTAAGACCATTCGGGAGGTGCCAGGATGAAAAAATGCAGCCACTGCGGCGCGGTGCAGAAGGATTCGCGAATGACCTGCATAGACTGCGGCGCTCCGCTCGGGTCTTCGCTCGACGATAAGTCGGAGGCCGCGCTCGAGGATATGCTCGACGACAAGCTCGACGGTTTGTCCGAGCGCGCGGAGGATTTTTATGTCCCGATGCGCGACCGGATATTAGCCGTGGTCTGTATTGTCGGCATTGTCGCCGCGATTGTCATGCTGTATCTGGTCGGCGGCGAACAGGACAAAATCGACGCGGCGGACGTGGGGAATATGTATTTTTCGAATAACGATTCAATCTCACCCGACGACTTCTTTCGGATTTCCGGCAGCAACTCGCAGCGGCAGCGCGAGGTCAACGAAGCCGGCGGCGGCGCGGTGACAGCGATATGCACGCTGTTCGTCTCGGCGTTCATGCTGCTGTTTCCAAAGGTGTAGTGGCTGCTCGAAACGCTGGATTTCCGATTTTACCTCAACGCTGACCCGAGCCCGTCATATCTCTGGCTTCTCCTGCAGAAGCTCGGCGCGTATCTCTGCTTTGCCGTGGGAATCGGCGCGCTCATATTTTCGTATGTAGTCTTTTTCTAAAATATCTCTTATATCAAAATATCAAAAATATCGCCTGACGGCCGCGACCGTCAGGCGTTTTTCAAATCATGCGCATTTTAACGACAGCTATATAGAATTCCCTCTTGACAAATCTCCGCGCCTGTGCTATACTATATTTAACATTTAAGTTAAATGTTAAATATACCGAAAGGAGCTGACTAAAATCGGGACTGCAACAGACCCTACAGGCAATCAGCGACCCGACCCGCCGTGAGATACTCGCGCTGTTACAATCCGGACGCCTGCCTGCCGGAAAAATCGCGTCGCGTTTCGACATCAGCGGCGCGGCGATATCAAGACACCTGTCGATACTTCGCGAAGCCGACCTGATACGCGACACACGCGAGGGGAAATTCATCTACTACGAGCTCAACACCTCGGTGCTCGAGGACATCATTGTCTGGGTGACCGAACTCGGTCAATCGACCGAATCGAAGCAGAACCGCTCCGAATAGCCTTGAAAGGAACAATTATAATGTTCAAACAACACAAACTGCTTATAATCATAACTTCGATAATTACGCTTCTGCCGATTGTCGTCGGACTCGCGATGTGGAACATCCTGCCGGATAAAATCGCGATTCACTTCAACACCAACGGCGTCGCCGACGGCTACAGCACAAAGGATTTCGCGGTATTCACTATACCGCTGATAATGCTCGGTCTGCACATACTTGTCATTGCCGGCATATCGTATGACCCGAAATACCACGCCATCGGCAGAAAGCCGCTGACTATGGCAATCTGGATTGTGCCGATAAGCTCGCTGTTCTTAGGCGCGGTGGTATATATGTACGCGTTCGGCGTCAATCTGAGCGTCAATGTCATCGTAGGTCTGCTGCTCGGCTTTGTCTGCGTGATTCTCGGGAACTATCTGCCGAAATGCAGCCCAAACTATACGCTCGGCATCCGCGTGCCGTGGACGCTTGACAACGCGGACAACTGGAATTGCACGCACCGTTTCGCCGGCTGGACTTATACTATCTGCGGCATACTTATACTCGCGCTGTCTTTTCTCGGACTGTTCTGGCTGTACATCGGATTAATGCTGCTAGCCGACCTGCTGCCGACGCTGTATTCGTTCATATACTATATACGTCATAAGCCGGAGTAAGCTCGCCGGTCGATTATAATAAATACGCGAATTTGCCATATAGAAAACCGTCGTCTATAACCGACGGCGGCATTGTTTATTCTGTCAGCCGCTTTACAAAGAAATCGATATCGTCCTCGTCCGGACTGAACTGATGCCCGCCCGGCTTCACCGAGAATCTGAACCGCTCGCCGATACCGAGTCGCTCGTAGCAGCCGCGCACCTCTCCCGCGAGCCGCTCGGCTGACTTCACGTCGAACAGCTCGTCCGACTCGCCGACCTGTATACACAGCGCGCACGGACAGACCAGCTCCGCGACCTCGACGTCGAGGAACTTCGACGCAGAGTCGAACCAGACCCAGTCGCCCCACGCGTACTTGTAGCGGTCGTTGAAGAAGCAGGACGACAGCGCGCACCTCCAGCGCGTGTCGGCGGCGGCGGTGAACAAGGTGTAGAACCCGCCGTACGACAGCCCGACGATACCCATTCGCTCTGCGTCGACCGGATATTTCGCCGTGATGAAGTCGACCGTTTTCAAAATCTTGAAAATTTCGAGCGCGGCTATCGACCCGCCGGTCTGCTTTAAGAGAATGTCAAACCCGAGGTGATTCGAGTCGTCCGACTTTTCCTCGTTGTAATTTTCGCCCCAGAGCATCAGCTGCGGCGCGTATACGATGAACTCGCCGCGGCGGCGGATTCGATTCACCATATCGTTGTAATTCGCGCTGTCGTAGAACGACGACACAATCTCACACGTGCCGAGTCCGCCGTGCAGCGCGGCAACAAACGGATACTCCCGCCCCTCGACGATGTTCGGCAGAAACAGCAGCCCATACGAATACAGCCCCGCGTCGACCTCGACCCAGAGCCGGTATATCGAGCCGAATTCGTCGTCGCCGACCTTTATAAGCTCGTATTTCTCGGAAGGCTTCCTGTCATTCCCGTCGAGTTGCCGGTAGGACTGCGCGGCATACCCGTCGAGCGGCCGGCCGAGCATCTTCACAAATTCCTCGCGCAGCGGCGCCGAGGACAGCATATAATCGAGCGGCGTCGACATATCGCGGACGAAAAACTTTCGTCTGCGCTCATCGCATTCTCCGCGCATACGCTCGATATACGCGTTTGTTTCAGCTAATATCCGCCGTCTGTAGGGCAGCGCGGCAAGCTTGTCCTCTCTGTACATAGCCACATCTCCTTTACGTGATTGATATTATAACTATACCACCCGCCACCGAGTTTGTCAATAGTTTATTTTATTGTCGCTTTTCGCAATCGCGCGCACTTGACACCGCCGCCGCTCGGTGCTATAATAATATCACGAATATATGCGGCAATTTCCGCAATGAAAGGATAAATATTATGAACATACGCAAGAATATCGCCGAGCTTATCGGCAGCACGCCGCTCGTCGAGCTCGTTAACTATGAAAAGTCCAACCGCCTCGACGCGACGATTCTGGCTAAGCTCGAATACCTGAATCCCGCCGGAAGCGTCAAGGACCGCGTCGCGCTCTACATGATAGACGACGCCGAACAGCGCGGACTGCTCAAACCCGGAGCGACAATAATCGAGCCGACCAGCGGCAACACCGGAATCGGACTCGCCGCCATCGCCGCGGCGCGCGGATACAGACTGATACTCACAATGCCCGAGACGATGAGCGTCGAGCGCCGCCGTCTGCTCGCGGCGTACGGAGCCGAGCTCGTTCTGACCGACGGCGCGGGCGGTATGACCGCGGCGATTGCCAAGGCGAACGAGCTCGCGAAGTCGATTCCCGGCAGCTTCATTCCCGGACAGTTCGACAATCCCGCGAATCCGCGCGCACACTACGAAACGACCGGACCGGAGATCTGGCGCGACACCGACGGTCGAGTCGACATCTTCGTCGCCGGAGCCGGTACGGGCGGAACGGTCAGCGGCACCGGTCGCTATCTGAAGCGCATGAATCCCGATGTGAAGATTGTCGCGTTTGAGCCGAGCGGCTCGCCCTATCTCACTGAGGGCAGAGCCGGAGCGCACGGACTTCAAGGAATCGGCGCGGGCTTCAAGCCGGACAACCTCGACCTCGCGGTCATTGACGAGGTGCTGACTATCGATGACGACGACGCGTACAAGACCGGAGCCGCGCTCGCGAAGTCGGAGGGAATCCTCGTCGGAATCACATCGGGCGCCGCGGTCTACGCCGCAAAGCTGCTCGCCGAGCGCCCCGAAAACAAGGGCAAACTCATAGTCGCGCTGCTCCCCGACACCGGCGACCGCTACCTTTCGACGCCGATGTTCGCCGAATAATACTTTCAAGATTAATCCACACCCATTTATAAATCCATAAAAAATCAGACCTGACCTTGCGGTCAGGTCTTGTTTATTTGTTTAAGGAAGGAATTACTTATTCCATTCAGCCAGTAAGCAGTTGGCTGATTACACCGTCATTCTGCGGAATCCATCGTCTGATACGCCTCGACTATTTTCTCCATCGCCGCCGCGCCACTTGTGCGGTAGGACTCGAGCCGCGAGACTATCGACTCGCTTTTCGCGACCAAAGCGTCCTGCATGAAGCCATATCCGGTGATGAGATTGACATAATAGGGGTCGAATACACGATTCTTGACAATCAGATCGACCATTTCCGCCGAATCCTCGTCGCGGGAGTTGCGAGTCTTGGTTATGACCTCATAGATTATCGGCGTCACCGAGTCGTATGCTCCGGCTGCGAGGGCTTCGACTATGCGGCCGGTGCGTTCAGGGTTGGACGCGTTCGACGGAACGTACTGGAAGCCGCCGGCGGCGTTGACGCAGGACAGATATTCCGCCTGATTCTCGTCATACTTCGGTATCGGAATAATTCCGAAATCGTCATCCATATCGCGCAGGAAGCGGTCGATTTTCGCGAGAGTGATGTCGCAGTAGTAAGCTCCGCCGTCGTTGAAGCACTGCGCGAAGGTCTCGTAGAGCGAAAGGTCGGTCACGAAATACGAGTTGTTCGTGATGATTATTCGATACATATATTTGTAAATGCTCGAGATTTTGTCCATATCGAAGTCGACGACCGGTATGTCGTCCGAGCCCTTCGTGGTCAGCATTCCGCCCGCGCCGTAGAACAGCGAGAACGGCGAGTCGCACATCCAGCTCGAATAGCCGAACACATCGTCGCCCAGCTTGTATTCGCCGTCGCCGTTCAGGTCAAGCGTCAGGTCGGCGGTTATCTCGGCCAGTTTGATTATCGTCCACTCACCGTTTCTGACCATATCATACGGATATTCAATTCCGGCGTCGTCGTGCAGGTTCTTGTTGAACACCATACAGGATGATGTGAGCAGCGAGCTCGGGCTGATGTCGCCGGTCATTAAATAGAGCTTGTTGCCGACCGACATACCTTCAATACCCGCCTTGTCCCACCACGGATTGCTGAGGTCGAGTCCGGGCAGCGAGTTCAGCTCGTAGAAATAGCCCTCGGGCGCGAGCGCGGCGGCGTGACAGTCGGAGAAGTAAAAGTCATACGGCTCATCGCCCGCCATGACCGATTCCTTGACCGTCTGCAAAAGGTTGTCGTTGACGTCGCCTGTGCTCTCAATCTTGATGTTGAACTTCTCCTCGACCGCGAGATTGCGCGCATACACCGTGTCGTTCATAATGTCTCCGGTTTCCTCGCCTGCGGTTTCGATATCCATTGCGAAATTCTCGGTGTCGTTGAAGATTATTTTGAAGGTATAGCCCTCGTAGTCAACATTTTCCAATTTGTCAAGTTCCGGCACTTCTTCGGTTTGGGCAGTCGTGCCGCTGTCCGACAAGTCAGTCTGTAGATCATCGTCAGCCGCCTCGCCGCACGAGGCGAACAGACAGGTCGCTGTAAGCGGTGCTGATAATATGAGCGCACTGATGCGATTACGCATATTTATTTCTGCTCCCAATTAATCAGCCAGCCTGGCTCGCGGTATAAGTCTCGACAATCTTCTCCATCGCCGTTTCTGCCGCGGTGCGGTAGGACTCAAGCCGCGAGACAATCTCCTCGCTCTTCTGCTGAAGCGCTTCCTGCATGAAGGTATAGCCGGTGATCAGATTTATATAGTATGGGTCAAACACACGGTTTTTGATTATGAGGTCTACCATCTCCGCCGATTCTTCGTCGCGCACATTTTTCGTCTTGGTGATGACGTCGTAGAGTTCGGGCGTAACGTTGTCGTAAGCGCCGGCTGCCAGCGCTTCCACAATCATGCCGGTGCGCGCCGGGTCGGACGCGTTCGCCGGAACAAAGATAAATCCGCCCGCGCCGTTGACGCACGACAGGTATTCGTCCTGCGCTTCATCATATTTCGGTATCGGTATAATACCGAAGTCGTCCTGCATATCGCGCAGGAAAAGCTCGATCTTCTGCAATGTTATCTCGGAGAAATAAGCTCCGCCGTCGTTGAAGCACTGCGCGAAGGTCTCGTAAAGATTGGCGTCGGTGACAAAGTAGGAGTTGTTGGTGACTATGATGCGATAGACATATTCGTAAATGTTTGTGATCTTTTCGATATCATAGTCAACATAAGGTATATCGTTTTCATCCTTGGCTGACAGCGTTCCGCCCGCGCCGTAGAAGAACGAGTAGGGCGAGTCGCACATCCAGCTCGTGTAGCCGAAAACGTCGTCGCCTAACGTATACGAGCTGTCGCCGTTCACATCGCGCGTCAGGTCTGCGGTGATCGACGCGAGCGATTCGAGCGTCCATGTGCCGTCGCGCACCGACTGATAGGGATATTCGATTCCCGATTCGTCGAGCAGCCGCTTGTTGAATACCATGCAGGACGAGGTCAAAAAGCTGGTCGGGCTGATATCGCCGGTGACAATATAGTTTTTTCCGCCGACCGACAATCCCTCGAGCGCCGCCTGATCCCACCACGGGTTGGACAAATCGACGTTCGGCAGCGAGTTCATCTCGTAGCAGTAGCCTTCAGCCGCGAGCGGAGCCGCGTAGCAATTCGCAAAATAGAGATCCCACGGTTCATCGCCAGCCATTACCGACTCGCGTGCCGTCGAGATTACGAGGTTGTAGTCGTCCTCGGCCATCTCGAACGTGATGTTGTATTTCTCCTCTACCGCGAGATTGCGCAGATAGATGAGGTCGTTGAAGATATCACCGGTTTCCTCGCCCTCGGTCATCATGTCGACATAGCGGTCGTCCTGATTGTTAAGATATACCTTGAAAGTATATCCGTCGTAGTCCTCGGCGGGTAACGCATCGAACGCGCTGACCTCGGCGGTAGTTTCATCGGCAGAGCTGTTGCCAGACGCGACAGTGGTTTCTTCTCCTTCAGACTCCGAGCCGCAGCTTGCAAGCAGATACGAGCCGGTCATAACCAGAGCGAGCAATATGGATTTCAGGCGCAAATCATATTTATACATATAATAAATTCCCCTTTCTTCCTTTTTCATATACATAGGTTTATTATATATCCGACTACATATATTATACCATTATTTCAACGTAATGTCTATGGCTATTTAATCGAAAAGTATAAGAATTTTTACCTGACTTTTGCATTTGTAAACTTATATCATCATCAACTCGTCGACAGTTGTTACTGAACAAAGCCCCCGACGCGAACGCGTCGGGGAGCTTCATTATAGTTTCTCACTAAATTAGTGAACTATGCATCTTTCGGTATCCTTGTCGAAAATATGGAGTCTCGAAAGATCGATTGCGACCTTGATGGTGTCGCCAGCTCTTGCGGTCGAACGCGACGAAACGCGCGCGGTGAGCGACTGCTCCTCGTCAGCCGCGAGGTAAAGGAAGATTTCATTACCCATAAGCTCGGTGACGTCGACGTTGCAGGAGATTACGCTGTCAGCCATGCTGGACAGATACATCGGCTCGTCGTGGATGCACTCGGGGCGCAGACCGACAATGACTTCCTTGCCGATATAGTCCTTGAGGTCGGGGTTGTTTGCCTTTTCGTTCGGGAGCTTAAGCGAGTTGCCGGCGAAGTTGACGTATACGTCCTCGCCCTTCTTCTCGAGCTTAGCGTTGATGAAGTTCATCTGAGGCGTGCCTATGAAGCCTGCGACGAACAGGTTGCACGGATAGTCGTACAGGTTCTGAGGCGAGTCAACCTGCTGAATGAGACCGTCCTTCATAACGACGATTCTCGTAGCCATGGTCATAGCCTCGACCTGGTCGTGGGTAACGTAAATGAACGTCGTGCCGAGTCTCTTGTGGATTTTGGTAAGCTCAGTTCTCATCGTCGCACGGAGCTTCGCGTCGAGGTTCGACAGCGGCTCGTCGAGAAGGAATACCTTCGGGTCACGGACGATAGCGCGTCCGAGCGCGACACGCTGCTTCTGACCGCCGGACAGAGCCTTCGGCTTTCTGTCAAGCAGGTGGGTGATGTCAAGGATACGAGCGGCCTCCTCGACCTTTCTCTTGATCTCTTCCTTCGGGGTCTTGCGGAGCTTCAGACCGAACGCCATGTTGTCAAACACCGACATATGCGGATACAGAGCGTAGTTCTGGAACACCATCGCGATATCTCTGTCCTTCGGAGCGACGTCGTTAACGAGTTTGTCGCCGATGAAGAGCTCGCCCTCGGTGATCTCCTCAAGTCCCGCGATCATACGAAGGGTGGTGGACTTACCGCATCCGGAAGGTCCGACGAAAATGATGAACTCCTTGTCCTTGATTTCAAGGCAGAAGTCAGATACGGCGGTAACGCCGCCGGGATATTTCTTATAGATATGCTTCAGAGATAAGCTTGCCATTAAATTTTTCCTCCTAAATAATTTAAGCGCGGCACGTGTCTTAACTGGATGAGTCAATATTCAACGTATAATATTGTATCAAATTTTTCCCGAAAATTAAAGAGCTTATTTCCCCAAAATTTCAGAATATTATTTGTAAGGTATGCACAACGTACGGACAAGAGTACCGCATTTCGCGCCCTCTGCGCCGCGATTAAATTTAATAAATTAAATTTATGTCCAACCGCGAATCGTTATCCTTCCTGCCGTGAAGGCGCGCGGATATATCAGCCCAAGGCATACCCTGCCGCGCGATTGTATAAAGAGCCGAAACGCGTTCGACCGCGCCGGCTTATGGTCGAGCGGCATATTGTCCGACCGCGAGTGATTTTGGCTTGGGGGTTACGCGATTTCGCGTATCCGCATCGAAAGCATTCCCCCGCGCAGGGCCGCTGCGAAGCAGCGGGTGCGGTCGTGGCCAAAGCCGCGAGACCGGCCGAGCGATCCGGCGTAAGCGAAATAATCGCGGATGAAAGCGAGCCTTCTGCGGGCGCGAGCAAGTCCGCGCGAAAGAAAAATCAAAATTTTCCGAAACCGCCGCGGTCGGCTTACGATGCCGCTCCTCACCCGCCTTTTTTGGTTCAGCTCCTTAACGCCACTCCGTTCCTGATTCCTGCCGGCTCGTCACCCGCGCCGATGACTACGCGCAGCTCGACCTTGCCGCTCTGCTCCGGCTTGAACTTCACATCAAGTCTGCCCGAGCTCGGCTGGTCCGACGTGTATATCAGCTTGCCGTCGACCGCGATCCTGACCGCCGAGGCACGCAGCTCGCTTATTGTCAGCTCAAATTCACCGGTCGAGTCGGGGTTCTGCGAGCGCGGTATGTTCATCGCCGCGCGCAGCAGCTTCCAGCCCGACTTGAAGCCCGGCTTCACATTCCACGGGTCGAACGCTATCGGCTCGAGCGAGTTCATGTCGTTGTCCGAAAATTCGGTGAAGATGTCCGGCTCGGTGGTGTAAGTCTCGCTCGAGATTGTGAAGCCGCTGACAGCGCGGTTCTCGGACGCGAAAATGTATTTCGGCGGCTCGACCGGACGCACCTCAAGCTCGCACACCGCTCCCTCGAGTCCGGCTCCGCTCGCCTTGACTGCCAGCCGCTTCGCCCCAAGTCGCGACTGTACAAGTGCCTGCGCGTGTCCGGCGAACAGGCTGCGGCGGGGCTCGTGGTCGCTCTCATGGCAGTTCGGGTCGCCGTTTCCGACGCCGAGCAGTATGCCGTCGCCGTCAATCTCAAGCTCGATCAGATTGTCGGCGGTCTCGACCGGAATTCCGTCCTTGTCGACTACGCTGAAATTGAATATCACCGTGTCGCGACCGTCGTTGTTGATATATTCGCGGTGCGGCTCGATCACAATCTTCGCGGGCGCGCCCGACGTTACATTTTCGGTCTTGGCGACGCCTACTCCCTCGCGGTAGCCGACAGCCGAGATTCTGCCCGGCTCGTATTCGACCTCCCAGAAGCACTGGTCGCAGACGTCGCTCGGCTTTCTTCCGAGCGATTTGCCGTTCAGGAACAGCTCGACCTCGTCGCAGTTCGTGACAGTCATGACCTTGACAGTCTCGCCCTTCGTGAAATTCCAGTGCGGCGGCAGAATCTTGATCATCGGCTCGGCGACAAAGCAGGCGCGGTTCTGCCAGAACGAGCCCTTCGGGAAGCCGCAGGTGTCCATGATACCGAACTGTGAGCCGATCGACGGCCAGGTGAACGGGGTAGGCTCGCCGCGGTAGTCGAAGCCGGTCCAGATGAAGATGCCGCCGAACCACTCGTGCTCGCGCGTGAACTTCCATGTGGTTTTGATGAGCTGTCCCCACGGCACCTGCTCCTCGTCATAGCAGCTGAGGACGTGCTTGTCAGAGTCGGTCTTGTAGCAGCCGCGGGTCGAGACCGCGCTGTTGTTCTCCGAGCCGAACACCGGCTGGTCGGGATATAGCTTGTGGTATTGAAGCACACCGTCCGGCACCGCGTAGTTGATTCCGGTCGCGTCCATATACATCGCCGCGCCCTCGGGGTCGTTGTAGCCGCCGTTCATCGCGCCGGTGACGATACGAGTCGGGTCGAGTCGGGTTACAAGGCTCTTCATGCGGCGGAAGATGTTGCCGCCCTCCTTTGTGCCCTGAATCGGCTCCTCGTTGAACAGCGAATACATCACGACCGACGGGTGATTGCGGTCGCGGCGCACCATCTTCTCGACATGACCGAGCACCTCGGGTCTTGCCTCGAAGCGGCGGTTTTCGTCCATTACGAGCATACCGAGCTCGTCGCAGGCGTCGAGGATCCCCTTTGCCGGCATATTGTGCGAGCAGCGGTAGGCGTTCGTGCCCAGCTCCTTGAGCCGCTTGATTCGCCAGTACTGCACCGAATCGGGCACCGCTACGCCGACTCCGGCGTGGTCCTGATGGTTGCAGGTACCCATGAGCTTGATCGGACGACCATTCAGGAAGAAGCCGTGGTCGCAGTCGACCGTGAATGTGCGGAAGCCGATACGCGTCGAGTCGGCGTCGAGTTCGCTTTCCTTGCCGCTCTTGTCTATGCCGATAAGCCGGATTTTCGCGCCGTACAGCTTCGGCTCGATTATGTCCCAGCGTTCGGGATTGCGTACATTCAGCTTGACGCGCGACACCGACTTCGAGTCGGCGGCACACTCACTCTCGTCCGACTCGCCCGACGCGATGAGCTTGTCCCCGTCGTATATCTCGGCGGCTATGCGGTAGTTCTCCGCGGTGTAGCTTGTATTTTCGATTGTAGCCTCGCAGTCGACTGTCCAGTCGTTCGCGGTGCGCATATCGAGCTCGGGCTTAAAGAAGAGTCCGTCGTGCGCGATGTGCAGCTGCTCCTTGACCCAGAGCCGGACGTGACGATATATGCCCGCGCCCTCGTACCACCAGCCCTCGGTCGTCAGACCGTCGATGTAGACGACAAGGACGTTGACGCGGTCTCCGAAGAATGCGCGGTCGGTGATGTCGATATCGAGCGGCGCGTATGCCGAGAACGAGCGTCCGATGAGCGAGCCGTTGAGATAGACTCGCGCGGTGACCGCCATGCCCTCAAACGACAGGAAGATATGCTTTCCGGCATACTCGGCGGGTATGCGGAAGGACTTCCGATACCACGCGTTGTCACGGGTCTTGTAGCCGTGCGACAGCAGGTTGTTTTCATTGAAGTCGGTCTCGGTGAAGTAGTCGTGCGGCAGGTCGACGACCCGCCAGTCGCTGTCGTCGAAGCTCATGTTCGGGATTCCGCGCTCCTGTCCGGCTTTGGACGAATTGTACGAATCCGAGTGCGTTTTCAGCGCGTCGCTCTCGCCGTCGCCGAGCAGAAACCTCCATTCCTTGTCAAGCAGAAATTCATGTCTCATGATAATATGTTCCTCTCTTTTTATAAAATTATGTCAAGCGATTACAATTATTTATGTGGGAGTTATCAAAATCTTCAAAGAATTGGACTATGCCCGTAATTGCTGTTTTACCGTGCGGTCGAATGCTTGTGCCGATTGCTTGGTTCGCAGCCATGCCCGCCTTTACAGCTCGTCCCGCGGACGCGACTTGTAGAATCACCTTTTTCCACACGGCGGCTCGTTTGACGGATGCGGTTGGTTTTGTCGAATTGCTGTCGATCAGCTGCCGCCCCTGCCAATCATAATTTGTTTATACGTCAACAGCCGAGGTCAGGTCGGGTAGAGACTTTATCTGATCAGCCGCGACTGATGATACCTGCGCCATCACATTTTCCAGAACTCGAGGTCGTTGTACACAATTTTTTCGCGCTGCGCTTCGGTGAAGCCGTCGACCGGATAGCCTGCCGGAATCAGCTCGATTATGCGGCTCGTCGCGCGGAACGGCGTCGCAAAGCTCGAATGCTATCTCTGTTTCTATGCCGAACTGCGTGTAGTGACCGCGAAGTCTGCCGTCCTCATATATGAGCGAATAGACCATGCGATAATATTCGTCGTTTATCTCATAGCAAAATCTGCCGGCGTTGAAATAGCACTTGTTCGGCGGGTAGTTGTAATATCCGTTCTCGGGAAACGACAGCTTCATGCGCGGCGGCTCCTCATCAAATATATCGATGATTTCCGTGCCGGACACGCGCTGCCATCTGCCCACATATCGCTTGTCCATCGCTTATACCTCTTTATATAATGCAAATCAATCTGTACTTGTGTCCTCCGGCTCGGCCTCGGGCAGCATATTCGAGTTTATCGTGATATCGCCCTTGCCGGTCGTCACCTTGTAGAGCGCGTCGGTCGGCAGGTTCGAGAACTCGTAATAGCCGCCCTTGTTGTCGCCGTCTATCGTGACGCTGCCCACGCCGCAGAACAGGTCGCACTTGACATACTGTATGTCACGTCGATATCCGTAGACGAAGTCACCGTTCTCGAGCTCGGCGGTGATTTTGTTCATATCCGACGTTATCAGCGTGACGTCACCGTCGTCGACCGAAGCCTTGAAGTTGATTGCCGAGCAGTTGTTCAGAATCACCTCGCCGCTGCCGACCTCGACGCTGATTGTCGACGTTGTTGCGACTCCCGACGCGTTGAACGAGCCATTGCCGATCTTGATATTGTAGTCGGTCTGCGAATTCGTGTTTTCGGCGAGTATATTGCCCTCGACAGTGGTGCAGTCGAGTATCTTGACCGGAAGCTCGTCCTGAATATAGATATTGACCGCCATGTCGCGACCCATTACATTGTAGTAATTGATTATGCCGCGCACGCCCTTGAAATTCATCGCGAGCGACATTATCGTGTTGAGCGACGAGATGTCCGAGTTGTTGCTTATCTGCATGATGCGGTTCGAGCACTGGAACTCATACATTCCGTCGGGGAAATTGATAAGCTCGATGTACGACTTCTGCGCGCCGCCGATTATGTGTATATCAGCCGAGCGGACATTGACGACGATTTTGTCGATGCTGTCTTCCGAGTAGTCGTAGGTGAAGATATAATCGCCGGTGTCCTCGTCCGACTCGCTGATAAGCTCGATGCCCTCGCCTGCCGCCAGATTTTCAGCTATGCGCATAGCCCCGAAGCCGCCGCCGACGAGCAGCACCGCGAGTATCAGAAATATTATCGAAGCGGGTTTCACAGCTTAGCACACTCCTTTCGCAGAAACTTGAACAGCACCCAGAACTGCTTGTAAAGATATCTGAACAGCCGCGCCACCAGCTTCATAAGCAGCGGGAGCAGCCGTATCGCGAAGTTGTATAAAAGTATTCCGCAGAACATCACGATGCCGCCGATGAGCACTCCGAGTCCGATTTCATACAGTCCGACCGGCAGCTGGGAGAAGAGCTGCGTCGTGCCGTAGATTATACCGACGAGCGACAGCGCGGTGCCGCCCGCGACTCCGACAATAAGCACGCCTATCGACCCGACTATCAGCGCCGCGAGTCCGCCCCATACGCCGAGGAACAGAAGCAGCACGAGCAGCGCGAGCGGTATTGTCAGCGGCAGGCTGACCGCGAACAGCACCCAGAAGATAGTGCTGTTCGGCGCGGGCTCCTCGTCGATGTAGCCCGGCACCTCCGACGACTTCGCCGGCTCGCGCTTCATCTGCGACGCGTTTATCAGCTGCGAAGCCGAATCGGCCTTCTTTATTATGTCCGGCTTTGAAACGATATTTTGATTTGCCTCCGGCTCAGTCCCGATTGCCGCGTCGGACTTTGGCATGGATCCGCCGGCATTCTCCGAGTGCGGCTTTTTGCCAAATCTGAACCGTTTCGACGGCTTGTCCGAAGCGGTGGGCGCCGCGGCGTCGGAATTTGAAAATATCGAGCTTGCGGCATCGGCAAACGCGCCGCCCGCAAATACATCCGCCGGGGATGAGTCGGGCGCGTCATTGTCGGACGCCGACTCCACAGTCTCGGATGAGAACGACCGAGTGATATCGTCATCGGTCGTGTCATCGGTCACAGTGAAGTTTATCGCGACCGACTCGGTATTCGAATCGGACGCTGAGTCCGAATCGACCGCGTCCATATCGGACTCATTGTCAATATCGGACGCTTTGTCCGACTCCGCGTCGACGGCGAGCTCGGCATCCTCGTCAACCCTCACGCGGTCGACTGTCAGCGTCCGTTCAGCAAGCCGGTTTATCTCGTCGTAGCGCTCGGAGATCTGGTCGGCGATGTTGTCGGCGATCCGGTCAATGTCTGATAAAAGATCCGAGCGATCGTTTTCAGGATCGTTAGTCATGCGCTCGAAGAAGCGGTCGAAGCGCTCGATGTACGGCGCGATGTCGGTCTCGGATATGTCGCGCTCGATAAGCGCTTGTCTCAGCTTTTCAAGAAATTCCTGCTTATCCGGCAAAGGCATTCTGTCCCCTCCTGTTCACATAGGAAAAATATTCGAAAAAATTTTGCGTTTATGTCTTCCATATATACGTGTATCTGTGTTATAATATAATATGGCGTCTCAACTGAAATCAATGAAATAATTGGGATCGGCGGCTATTTTCTGACGCGTTTAACAATTGAGGCACACAATGACAGATCCGCGCCGTGGTTCCCACTTCTCACTCTTATTATATTCTATCAAAAAAAGGAGCAAATTGCAATATGCGTATGCGAAAAAAAAAGCACGGAGCCGAAAGAATAGACGCGTGTTCAGACCTGCTTTGCATAAATACGACGGTCTCTGACGAAAATCTTATAGAAATCTTCGGCTTCGCGCCGAGCTCGGTTCGGCTCGAGATCGGCTGCGGCAAGGGCGCGTTCGTCTGCGGCATGGCGGCGCGCGAGCCTGACGTCGGCTTTCTCGCGCTTGAGCGGGTTCCCGACGTCGCTATGCTGGCAATGGAAAAGTGCAAATCGCTCGGAATCAAGAATGTCCGCTTCATTATCGGCGACGTTATGAAGCTCTGGGATCTATTCGCCGACCATTCGCTCGACCGGATATACCTGAACTTCTCCGACCCCTGGCCAAAGGAGCGCCACAGCAAGCGCCGCCTGACCTATCGCGAATTTCTTGACGGCTACCGGCGCATATTAAAGCCAAACGGCGCGATAATCCAAAAGACCGACAACCTCGCGCTGTTCGAGTTTTCATTAATCGAGTTTGCCGACCACGGCTTCCGGCTCGAAAATCTGACGCACGACCTGCACGCCTCGCCGCTCGCTGAAAACAACATCGAAACCGAGTATGAGAAGAACTTCTCGGAAAAGGGCTTCAAAATCAACTATGTCGAGGCGTGGCTCAGCTGACCGGCGCATATCCGACCGATACATATCCGAACGATTAATAGCCGGCTAATATGTATATACTGTTAATCTTGACGTATCGAGCTTGATTTTTGTTCCCAAAAATATTATAATATTTTTTGAATACTGTCAGCGGCACTGCCGCGTCGACAGTCCTGCGGACAAAATTTACCGCGGCAGATATATTTACGCGATTATCCAGTAAATACAATCGCTATTTCATTATCCCGCAAAGTCAATATATTATACTGTAAACGCAATATTTATGTTTATGAGGTGTGCCGAATGAATATTACACAGCCCGGCGCGCGCCCGACGCGCGTATGCACGCGCCGCACAATGCGGCGTGTTTACACACGCTGTACAATGCGGCGTGTATACACACGCTGCATTGTACTGATACTGCTTGTATGCTTCGTGTCGGGAAGTATGTCCTGCGGCTTTATAGTTTTCAATGACCCGACGACCGAGTCAACCACGCCGGGCACGACCGAGAGCACAACCGCCGAGTCTACCACTGTCACGACTACGACCGCGCCCACGGAGACCACCGAGCCGGTCGACCCGCGCGAGGAGGCGGACAAGCTGCTCGACTCGCTCGCCGACCGCAATCTCGGCGGCGCCGGAGTCATAATCGCCACTACCGACGACGAGACCATCTGCCCGCTGTCGAGCGACGACGAGGTCATAGCCGCGCGCTCGGTCGCGACCCGCGCGGTCGAGGACAAATACAACGCGCTGATTATAACCGACCTTGTCGACTCACAGTCGATGCTCGACGCCGCGCTCGAGGCGGTCGCGGCCGATATGTACTACGCCGACCTTCTGGCGGTGCCGCTGTCACGTCTCGGCTCGTTCATGCAGGCGGGAATTCTCATGAATATGTACAGCCTGCCGTATACCGACTACACGAAATCCTACTACTACGATGTCACCGACGAGGCGGTATTCGGCGGCGAGCTGATGGCCGCGTACGGCGCGGCGAACTTCAATCCCGAGCAGCTGTCCTGCGTCTACTTCAACCGCGACCTCATCGCCGAATATTCGCTCGACAATCCGTATGACCTGGTCTACTCGGGCGACTGGACGTGGGAGGAGCTGGCGCGCCTGTCGCGCGAGGTCAACGCCGCAGCCGGAGTATACGGTCACGGCACCGACTATACGACCGATGAATACATTTCGGGCGCGGCGCTGTCGATGGGAATCGACTATGTCACGAACCGCGCGAATCAGGCACCCTTTGTCAGCTACATGGCCGAGGACAAGCTCGCCAACGACGCGAACGGAATCGTAGATATACTGTACAGAATGCTCTACAACAACTCGGCGCTCGCGCCCGAGGGCGACTCGTCCGACCTATTTACGTCAGGCGAGCTGCTGTTCGACTTCGGCAGCCTTGAGAAAATGACCTCGCTCACAAACCGCGACGTGAACTGGGGCATACTGCCCTATCCGAAATACGACGAGGAGCAGCGGCACTACCTGTCGCCCCTGTCATCTGACGCTCCGGTATTCTGCGCGCTCGCGAGCACGCCGAACTACGAGACGTCGGGGCTGATACTCGAAGCCCTGAACGCGTCCTACTACGGCTATACGAACGAGATTTACATGAACGAGCGAATAAACTACTGTCTGCGCGACAACGACTCGATAAATATGCTCGAACTTATACTCGACGGCGCGACCAGCGATTTTGCGCATATGTTCGCGTCCGGCTTTGCAAGTCTCGCGAACGCGACCTACTCGGCGGTCATAAACGCCGTCACGACCCGCTCGACCCTGACCGCGCTGTATCAAAGCTGGCACACCGCGGCCGACAGCGAGCTTGCCGCGGCAGCTACGATTTATGAATGATGGAAATTATTGCAGCCTACCGCGAGCCGACGTGTACCAATAATCGCCGCTTACCATGAATCGACGCGTACCGCGTCGCCGTATACCATGAAAACTTCAAATATTATGAATGATCTGTATATCCGCGAGCTGCGCTTCGATTCCGAGCGCTTTGCGGCGGCATCACTCCCACCACAGGACAAATACCTGCGCTCGCTTGATATATTGTCGCGGCTCGACACACTCGAGCTCACCGCTCCGATAACCTTTCTGACCGGCGAGAACGGCTCGGGCAAGTCGACGCTCATCGAAGCCATCGCGGTCGCCTGCGGCTACAACGCCGAGGGCGGCTCGCGTTCGTACAGCTTTTCGACAAGACAGTCAAGCTCGTCATTGTACGAATATCTGACTATCGTCCGCTCGACCCGCCGACCGCGCGACGGCTACTTTCTGCGCGCCGAGAGCTTCTACAACGCCGCGTCCTATCTCGAGGAGCTCGACGCGATACCGGCAGCCGCTCCGCCGCTGACCGACGGCTATGGCGGCAGACCGCTGCACGAGATGTCGCACGGCGAGAGCTTCCTCGCGCTGATGAATCATAGATTCCACGGCGACGGGCTGTATATACTCGACGAGCCAGAGTCGGCTCTGTCGGCAAAGAGCCAGCTCGCTGCGATAACGCTGCTGAGTCGGCTCGCGAATGAGGGCTCGCAGTTTATAATCTCGACCCACTCGCCGATACTGCTCGGCTGCCCCAACTCGCGGATATACGAGCTGCGCGACGGCAGGCTCTGCCCCACACCCTACCGCGAGACGGCGAGCTATCGGCTGACTCGGCAATTTTTAGAGGACACCGAGCGAATGGTGAAATATCTGACTGAATAACTGTAATCCGACCCCTCGCACGATTATCGCGGATATCAGTAATTCGACCTGTTTTGGCGATTATCGCAGAAATTCGCCCACGTCCCACATCCTATAAAGCCGCCGCCGCGTAAAAAACAAAATACAGTTTATAAATCCGCGCACCGCGTATCGGTTCATTTATGAAAACCGACCGGTTTGCGGATTTTGTTGTCATATGGATGTTTTTTGACCGCGGCAAGTCGTAATTATTATACAATTTATGCAATGCCGCGCTAAGTTTTGGCTTGACGCAGAGCGAAATGCGTGATATAATGTTTGTATAATCAATTATCGCACCAATTTCACCCCGCCCGCAGGGCAGAAAGGTCATTATTATGAAAGCCGTGTTCCTTACCAAAAACAAGAACAGCTGTGAGAGCGTCTATACGCCTGAAACGCGTGCACGTCTCGCCGAGAAGCTGGAATTTCTCGAGCCGGTATACACAACCGACGCGCTCGCTGAGCGTGAAAATGAGCTTCGCGACGTTGAGATAATCTTCTCTACGTGGGGTATGTTCTCTCTGACGAGCGAGGAGATAGCGCGTTATTTTCCGAACCTCAGAGCCGTTTTCTATGGCGCGGGCTCGGTGCAGTATTTCGCCCGCCCATTCATCGAAGCCGGAATCAAGGTGTTCAGCGCGTGGGCGGCAAACGCCGTTCCGGTCGCCGAATACACGGTGGCGCAGATAATCCTCGCGAACAAGGGCTACTTCCAGCGATTCCACCGCGCCGCGAACTCGGGCTGGGTCAATCGCTCGGCCGGCGGCTACTTCACCGGAAACTACAACAACAAGGTCGGTCTTATCGGTATCGGCATGATAGGCTCGATGGTCGCCGAGAGACTGCACGAATACAAGCTTGAGGTGCTCGGCTACGACCCGTTTTTGTCTGACGAGCGCGCGGCGGCACTCGGAGTCAAGAAGGTATCGCTCGAGGAGCTGTTCTCAGAGTGTACTGTCATCTCGAACCACCTCGCGAACAATCCGCAGACGGTCGGTATGCTGAACGGCTCGCTGTTCCACCTTATGAAGCCGAACGCGACCTTCATCAACACCGGTCGCGGCGCGCAGGTCGTAGAA
Organism: Candidatus Flemingiibacterium merdigallinarum; assembly: GCA_904386005.1. Lineage (GTDB taxonomy): Bacteria > Bacillota > Clostridia > Oscillospirales > CAG-272 > Flemingiibacterium > Flemingiibacterium merdigallinarum. The sequence goes on along the minus strand of CAJFKR010000001.1, from coordinate 279,110 downwards.
GCCGACCTCATCGACGCGCTCAAAGCTGAACCCAACCGCGTCGCTTTGCTCGACGTCACAATGCCCGAGCCGCCGAAGCCGGACAGCCTATTCTACAAAATGGACAATGTGTTCCTTTCGCCGCACATCGCCGGCTCGCTCGGAGACGAGGTCGCGCGCATGGGCGAATATATGCTCGAGGAATACACGCGGTGGGCAAGCGGCGAGCCGACAAAGTGGTCGGTCAGCCTGAAAATGCTCGAAACAATGGCCTGATTAGTTGTTAGTTGTTAGTTATTAGTTGTTAGTTGTTAGAAGAGGTGAAAATATGAAGACAGGAATCGTTTCTGTTACCTTTAGAGGTAAATCTATATTTGACATTATCGCAATGGCAAAGCAGGCGGGGCTCGACGCCATCGAAATCGGCTCGGATGTACACGCGCCGTATGACGCCGACAACCTCGCCGACATCGCGAAGTCTGCCGCCGACAACGGCGTCGACATTGTGTCCTACGGCACCTACTACAAGCTCGGTCAGTATCCCGACGCCGCCGCCGAGTTCACGGCTTATATGAACGCCGCGAAGCTGCTCGGCACGAAGAATCTGCGTCTCTGGGCGGGAGTCAAGAACAGCGAGGACACAGACTCGACCGAGCGCCGCAGACTGACTGATGAAGCTATACTCTGCGCCGACCTCGCCGCAAAGGAGAATATGACGATTAGCTTCGAGTACCACGGCGGCACGCTGACGAACAACGCCGACTCCGCGCTGCGGCTGATGCACGACATCGCGCGCCCGAACGCGTCGCTCTACTGGCAGCCGAACCAGTACAAGGATCTCGACTTCAACATCGCCGCGCTCAAATCGGTGCTCGAGTTCGTGTCGAACGTCCACGTGTTCGCCTGGGACGCGCGGAGCGGCTCGCTGATACGCTACCCGCTCGCCGACTTCGACAAGGCTTGGCACAGCTACCTCGACATACTCGCGCCCGATAAGCGCGACCACGCGCTGCTGCTCGAATTCGTCAAGGACGACTCGGACAAGCATTTCTTTGAGGACGCAAAAACACTTAACGATTGGAGAGACGAATATGCCCTTTGATTTTAATTACAAGACTATCGACGACGTTAAAGCCGACCTCGACTCGCTCGGCATAACCCTGCCCTTGTCCGACAACTTCGCGGTCCTCGCAAAGCCGTTCGACGTCAAGGGCGACAAGATTCACTTCAAGAACGCGGTCGCCATTCACCCTATGGAGGGCTTCGACAGCGAGCCGGACGGCGCACCGTCCGACCTTACCACCCGCCGCTACCGCCGTTTCGCCGAAAGCGACGCCGGACTCTATTGGTTCGAGGCGGTCGCGATCTCGCACGAGTCGCGCTCGAACGCGAGACAGCTGTGGATAAACCGCGGCAATGTCGACAAATACAAGCACCTCGTCGACGAGATACATAGCCTGACCGGCGGCGCGCCGATAATCTGCCAGCTCACCCACTCGGGACGCTTCTCAAGACCCGAGAACAAGCCCGCGCCGATAATCTCGTACCACAATCCGGTGCTGAACAAGCCGTTCAATATCCCCGCCGACCATCCGGTCGTGACCGACGAATACCTCGACTCGCTCGTCGACCAGTACGTCGAAGCCGCGCGCCTTGCCGCCGAAGCCGGATTCGACGGCGTCGACATCAAGGCCTGCCACCGCTATCTGATGAGCGAGCTGCTGTCGGCATATACGCGCGAGGGACGCTACGGCGGCTCGTATGAGAACCGCACACGGCTCTACCGCGACGTCATCACCGCGGTCAAAGCCGCGGTCGGCGACAAGCTTGCCGTCGCCACCCGTCTCGGCGTACACGACGGAATCGGCTACCCCTACGGCTTTGGCGACGACAAGGACGACCTCACGAAGTTCGACCCGACCGAGGCTGTACAGCTGATAGACGATATACACAAGCTGGGGGTCAACCTTATCAACATGACTATGGGCACGCCCTACTACAACCCGCACGTCAATCGTCCCTACTGCAAGGGCGGATATGAGCCTCCCGAGCACCCGCTCGTCGGCGTCAAGCGCATGATAGACGGCGCGGCGCTGCTGCAGAAGCGCTTCCCCGACATCACGTTCATCGGCACCGGCTACACCTTCCTGCGTCACCTCGCGCCCTATCTCGCCGCCGGAGCGGTCGAATCGGGAATGGTCTCCGCTGCCGGCTTCGGACGCATGGCGTTCGCTTATGAGGGCTTCGCGAAGGATGTGATTTCGGGCGACATGAAGCCGAACAAATGCTGCGTGACCTGCGGCAAGTGTACCGAGCTGATGCGCGCGTACACAACGACTGGTTGTCCGGTGCGCGACAGCAAGCTCTACGCGCCGATATACAAGGAAGCCTGCATGAACAAGTGACATTCTGACACGAAAGGAAGTATAAACTTATGCCATGTGCAATAGTAACCGGAGCGTCGCGCGGAATCGGACGCGGAATCTCGCTGCTGCTCGCCGAAAAGGGCTATAAGATTGTCGCCGTCGGCACGCGGAGCGCAAGCGACGTCGCCGAATATATCGGAGAGCTGACGTCGCGCTCGCCCGAATCCATCTACGTCTCCGCCGATATCTCGACCCCCGACGGACGCGCGCGCATACTCGACTCAGCCGCACAGGTCGGCGGGTTTGACATTCTCGTCAACAACGCCGGCATAGCGCCAAAGGTTCGCGCCGACCTGCTCGAAATGACCGAGGAGAGCCTCGACCGGCTGATAAATACCAACCTCAAGGGCACGTTCTTACTCACGCAAGCCGCCGCAAAGCAGCTCATCGAGCGCAAGACCGACGCGCACAAAATGATAATCAACATCACGTCGATATCCGCCGAGACCTCGAGCACCAGCCGCGGCGAGTACTGCATCTCGAAAGCCGGACTGTCGATGGTCACAAAGCTGTTCGCCGACCGGCTCGCCGAGTACGGAATCAACGTCTACGAGCTGCGCCCGGGCATAATCGAAACCGACATGACCGCGGTCGTAAAGGACAAGTATACGGCTATGATAAACGGCGGCCTCTTACCGATAAAGCGCATGGGTCAGCCGAGCGACATCGCCAAGGCGGTATACGCGCTCGCCGAGGGCTATTTTGCCTACACGACCGGCAGCGTCATGAACATCGACGGCGGCTTTACGCTGTCGCGGCTATAACACGCTTTGATTTAATATCGATATTATAATTTCGAATTGATATGATAATCTCAAAATCTCCGATAATCCCGAAATCGCGCGAATTTCTGCTGAACGGCGAGAAGCTGACGGCTCCGGTGTACAGCTTTGATACAATTGTCGTAGGCAGCGGCGCGGCCGGGCTCAACTGCGCCGACCTTGTCGCGGCCCTCTCCGACGACGCTACAGTCGCCATAGTCACCGAGGGCTTGAATATGGGCACGTCGCGCAACACCGGCTCGGACAAGCAGACCTATTATAAGCTCACATTGTCGGGCGACACGCCCGATTCGGTCGGCGATATGGCGAAGTCGCTGTTCGACGGCGGCTCGACCGACGGCGACCTCGCGCTCTGCGAAGCCGCCGGAAGCACACGAGCGTTCATGCGGCTCGTCATGCTCGGCGTGCCGTTCCCGTACAACGACTACGGCGAGTTCGCCGGCTACCAGACCGACCACGACACGCGCACCCGCGCGACCAGCTGCGGACCGCTCACGTCAAAATACATGACCGAAGCGCTCGAGAAGTCGGTGCGGCAAAAGGACATACCGATATTCGACGGCTATCGCGTAACGAAGCTGCTGACACACGGTGACACGCCGCGCGACGATGCGCCCTGCGGCGACATTGCCTGCGGCGTCGTCGCAGTCGCTCCCGAAACTGCCGGCGCGTTCAACGAATACGGACTTGTCGTATTCTCTGCCGACAATATCGTCTGGGCGACCGGCGGACCGTCGGCGATATACGCCGCGACCGTATACCCCGAGAGTCAGACCTGCGCGCACGGCGTGCTGCTTTCAGCCGGAGCTATGGCGCAGAACCTCACCGAGAGCCAGTACGGGCTCGCTTCGGTCAAATTCCGCTGGAATCTGTCCGGCACCTACCAGCAGGTTCTGCCGCGCTACTACTCGACCGCGCCCGACGGCAGCGACGAGCGCGAGTTCCTGTCCGACTACTTCCCCGACATCAAAAAGCGGCTGACCGCGGTATTCAAGAAGGGCTACCAGTGGCCGTTCGACCCGGCGAAGCTGTGTATACAGTTAGAAAACGGTATTGGCTACGGCTCGTCGCTTGTCGACATCGCCGTCTATAACGAACGCCGGAGCGGTCGCCGCGTATATATGGATTTCCGCCGCAATATGTCCGACGCCGAGACTTCAGACGGCAGCCTTGATTTTGCGCTGCTCGAGGACGAGGCGTATACCTACCTCAAAAATTCGGGCGGACTGTCCGGTCTGCCGATTGAGCGGCTCGCGGCTATGAACTCGCCGGCAATCGAGCTCTACCGCAGCCACGGAATCGACCTGTATACCGAGCCGCTCGAAATAGATATGTGCGCGCAGCACAACAACGGCGGCTTCTCGGTGGGCACCGACTACGAGAGCGCGAACATCGCGAATCTGTACATAGTCGGCGAAGCTGCCGGCGTGTTCGGAATCCACCGGCCGGGCGGCAGCGCGCTGAACTCGACGCAGGTCGGAAGTCTGCGCGCCGCAGAGCATATCGCGTACAAGTCGAAATGCGCGTGCAATTCCGACTCGGGCGCAGGACTGAATATTCAGTCCGAACTCAATGCGCAGCCCGAACTGACTGCACTGCCTGAACTGACTGCACTGCCCGACGACCTCGGTGATCTGTCGAAAATATCCGACGACGGACTTGACCGCGACGCGATCCTCGTGCTCCGCCAGACCTACGCCGAGCGAATGACTGCTTGCGGCGCGTTCATGCGCGACCGCGACAAAATCGCCGACGCGATTGACCTGACAAAAGAGGAGCTTGCTCGCTTCGACAGTTATGCCGCGCGCGACGCCTACCTCTGCGCCGAGCTCGCGATAAACCGCGACATACTCGTAACCCAGCTCGCCTACCTCACCGCTATCGCCGCGTATATCGACGACGGCGGCAAGAGCCGCGGCTCGTACCTTGTAACGCGCGGCGAGCCTGACCTTGACGCGCCAACTCCAATCGACCGCGAGCATTTCGACAAGGTCGGCGAGATACGGCTGTCAGACGGCGAATTTGTGACCGCGTTCCGACCTGTGCACCCGATACCCGAACGCGAAAACTGGTTCGAGCGAGTCTACAATGCCTACCGTGAAAAGCACGGACAATAATTGCTATCGCGTCATGTTATGACACGATATTGCCATTTTGTTTAATTTTCTTGCCAAGCACTTGTAATCGCGCGCGAATAGTATTATAATTAGTATGGAAATATATCGGCGCGGCGAAAATTGTCGGTCGTCGCCGAAAAAGGAATCTTGAAAGGAGCCGGAGAAAGTCACTCTCCGGTATAAGTAAAAATGAAACTCTACATATGCAAAGATTATGACGCGATGTCCGCGAAGGCCGCCGACGTCGTCGCGAGCGTCATCACATTGAAGCCCGACTGCATACTCGGTCTCGCGACCGGCTCGACTCCTGTCGGAATGTATCAAAAGCTCGCTGAAATGAACAAAGCCGGCAAGCTCGACTTCGCCGAGGTCAAGACCTACAACCTCGACGAGTACTACCCGATCAAACCGACGAACGACCAGAGCTACCGCTACTTCATGGACAAGAACCTGTTCGACAACATCAACATCGACAAGGCGAACACCCACCTCCTGAACGGCGAAGCTGTCGACACCGACGCCGAGTGCGCGGCATACGACAAGGCAATCGAAGCCGCGGGCGGCATCGACATTCAGGTGCTGGGAATCGGCAACAACGGTCACATCGGCTTCAACGAGCCGGACAGCGAGCTTGTAGCCGCCACCCACAAGACCGGACTCACCGAGAGCACGATTCAGGCGAACTCGCGCTTCTTCGCGAGCGCTGACGAAGTGCCGCGCCACGCGCTGACTATGGGCATGGCTCCGATAATGAAGGCGCGCAAGATCATAATTCTCATCAGCGGCAAGAACAAGCACGAGGTACTGATGGGACTGCTGTCGGGCAAAATCACGACGCAGAATCCGGCTACGATGCTGAATATGCACCCCGACGTCACTGTAGTCTGCGACGAAGACGCGTACAACGGCTGATTTCACAATCCAACAAAACGACTTCCGCCGACGCGGAAGTCGTTTTTTGTGTGTGACCGCGTTATTTTACAATTGGCTGTAGAAATATCGTCTGAATATATTGACAATTTATGCGGAATATGATATACTTGGATTGTACGAATCGACCGAATAGCGTCAATGTATGAGGACATAACAATGACAACAGCAAAGAAGCGCATACTGACAGCTGTCATAATAATATTTGTCGTGACCGCGATATGGATAGCCTACGACGGATACATACCAATCAAAATCGAGCAGGAATTCACCGCTGAGGTCTATTCGATTGTTGACAACGGTTATGAATATATCGGTGATGTGCCAGTGTTGATATCAGGCATACGCAGAATACGACCCTTGCGCAAGGATATTTTCGACGGCAGCTTTAAGCTGCTCGATCGAACTATCGAAACCTTCGAATTCGGCAACAGATTCGAGCAGCTGCGCTATATGAACGGATCCAAAATCATGAATTTCGGAGAAATCGAACAGTATACGTTCGACTTGTCGCGTTTTGCGGTCACAGTCTTTAAGATAACCGAATCAGATGCAAACCATACAAGTTATAAAAGCGACAAGTTAGTCCTATGCGAAATCACGCTCGATGAATATCTCGAGGCACGCGAGGAATTGTATTTACAATATCTCAAAGAACGCGAGGAACAATAGTCACAATGAAAACCGCCAAAAAAATCCTGCTCACCCTGATCTGCGCTGCCGGAATCGTCGTAAACTTCGCGATTCTCGTAGCCGACGGCTATTCAAAGCAGCCGTGGCTCGGTATCGGTTTGTTTGTCGTCTGCATACCATTCGTGCTGATTCCGGACAAAATTGTCGAATTGCTTTTGTCAATCGACCGATTCTCGCTGTCGCTCGAATATAAGAACGCCGACAGCTTGGAGCCCAACCGATTTACGAAAGTCATATATCGCTACCTGCCGATTATACTGATAATCAGCGGCTGGGTCGATACACTCTATCTCCTTTCCAAACGTTAAAAACGACCTCACAAAATCGTGAGGTCGCTTTTATTATTAGAATTCAGCTTGGTATTCAGCCAATGACCACAGGAGGTGCCATAAGTCCCGCATCAAGTAACATATAGTCGTCCGAGAACGACTTGCCGCCCGTCTCGAAGTTGCCCGGACCGTATGCGCCGCAGAGCGCGGGGACGCAGTGGAGCGGACCGAACGTGTTGCGTCGGGTCAGAACCACCGTCATGCGTAGCTTGCCGCCCTCGACCATGCCGGAGATGTCAGCTTCGTAGGGACGCCATGCGATCAGCGCCGACCTGCCGTTGCCCGAAACCGTCACGCAGCTGCCCGCGAACGCCGGTACCTCGAGCTTGCCCGATTCGATATCGCCGACCGGCAGAATGTATGTGACCTTGCCCGAGTAGAACGGCAGTCCCTGCGAGACTATGCTGCCGCAAGCCAGCTTCTCGGGCAGCTTTACAAGACTGCGACGGTTGCCGTCGAGCTTCACACCGAACCTGCCCTGTAGGAACATCGCCTCGAGATTCGAGTCCTCGCGGTAGTCGGTGACAATCGTGACCTCGTTTCTGCCGAGTTTCAGCTGTGAAGGCGCAATTTCATACGCGAAGTAGCAGCTGTCCGCCCAGAAGAAGCCGTCGCAGAGACGATCGAGCCGCTCGCCGTTTATGCAGGTCTCGAAACGTTCCGGCTCCTCCATGACCAGCTTTATCGGCTGCTCGGGCAGAACCTCGACGTCAAAGCCGAACGTCAGCTTCACGCGCCCCTTGACCGGCAGCTCTCGCTGACCGATGAACCAGGGCTGTAACATCTCGCCGCCGCGGAACGGCAGACCGAATTTCTCGCGCACATAACGGTCACAGCGCAGTATCTCCATCGGCTCGCTCGCCCCGCCGCCGTCTATAGTCACGCTCGCGTAGTCGAGCACACAGAGATTCGGCTCGTCAAGCTCGTATTCGTATCCGCCGCCGATAACCCTGCGCTCGTTCGTCGTGGTGTCAGCGGAAAGTGATTCGGATACAGTCAAATCAGCATCGACCGAATCGGTCGCAGTCGCGTTTCCGCCGACCGAAATTAGCAATAGTCCCTTTGCCTCAAAGTCGAGCGTGAATTTGACATACTCGCCGTCGCGCTCGGACTTGACCCTGACCGCCTCGCCGCTCTCGGGTATGTAGCGCACAACCTCGCCGTTCGCCTTTACACGTACAGTCACGCCCTTGTGACCCTCGCCGCGGTTGTCGTTAAGCAGTACGATGCGCAGCTCCGAGCCGACCTGCTTCGCCTGACAGAATATCTCGGCGGCACAGCTGCCGTCCGCGTAGCGGATGTCATACGCGCAGTCGGACAGAGCGTTTGCGATTGCCGCCTCGTCAAAGTCGATAGTCTCGGCACACCATTCGGGCGCGCCGGTTATGCAGTCGACCGCTCCCGGCGCGTCTCCGGCTACGACCAGACGTCCGCCAGCCGCAGCGAAATCGTGCAGCAGCTTCGCCGTCGTGCCGCGGACAGTGTCAAGTCCGCTGACCAGTACACGGTCATATACCGCGTCGCCGACATACAGCTTTCCGCCCTCGACCCGCGCGTATTCAGCCATCAGCCCCTCGTCGCCGTAATCGAAGTCGATGTGACTGTGGGCAAGCATATAGAACAGCTTTGTGAAATGCTCCTCGAGCCGCGCGACCCCGGCCTCGCGCGCGCCGAGTCCGTCGCACCAGCCGACATGAATCCTCGCCCAAACGCTCTCGATCGGATGCAATACGAGCAGCCGGCAGTCAGCCTTGCCGTCAGCCTCGAAGCGCGCGATTCGCGCGTAGTAGTCCTCGAGGAACGCATATTCGCGCCACCACGGTGACTGACCGAGTATCGACGCCGGATAGTCGCGCTTCGCCTGACCGCGCATCGTGTACCACGACAGGTGCGGGCAGCGCAGGTTGATTCCGTACAGCGCCTGCCAGTCACCGATAGACTTGTAGTCCTCAAGCGACATCTGCCAGCCGGTGCAGCCGTCCAGCTCGGACAGCAGCGTCGTCTTGCCGAGCTGCCGCGAAACCGACTGCAGCTGCTTCGCTATGAAATATACCCGCCCGTGCTGACCGAGGAAGTCGATTCCCGGGTACTGCATGACCGCGTAGCTGCGCATCATCGAGCCGTTCATCGCGACCTGCGCGGTCAGCGTGTCCTCGTGCAGCACGTGTCCGGTCAGAATCATATTGTGCGCGCGGCACCACTTGTCTATCGGAGACAGGAAATTGCCAAGGAACAGCTCCTCGCACAGCTCTACATACTGCCATTTTATCGCAGCCGGCTTGTCGTCATACCGGCAGAATATCTCAGGCAGCCGTTCGACAATGTCATAACCGTAACGCTGCTTGAATTCGTCCGGCAGCTTCTTCGTCCACGGAATCTGACGCTCGCCCGAGCCGACGCCCTGTCCGAACGACGACATCAGCGAACCGCGGTGCGGCTCGTCCGTAAATATGCCGAGAATGCTGTCACCGATTCGGTCGCCGCAGCGCTCGACGTATTTTTTGTGTGTCGACTCGATGAACGCTTCGGTCGCGTCACAGTTCATTGTGTCAAGATAAGTCTCACCATTGTAGAAGCTGCTGCACGGCATTTCGACAACGCCGAAGGTCAGCAGCTGCTCGCCGTCGGCGATATCTTTATTGTCAACTGTGTTGCGGTTGTCCGCGTTGCGGTTGTCAACGCGGCGATAGGACGAAAGATATTCGCCGTCGAACTTCGCCGCGAACGCGGCAATCGGCTGCTCGGGAGTCTCGCCGTCGACATACATCTGCAAAAAATGCATACGGTAATCGTGATTCTTCGTAACCTCGCCGCCGGCGGTACCGCTCGGCCAGCGGTCCTCGTCGTAGAGCCATGCCTCAAGTCCCAGCTCCTTCGCGCGGTCGGCGCAGGCGTTTATAAGCTCAAACCACTCGTCGCCGAGATATTTCGTGTCAAGTCCGGTGCGCGAGTGCATAAAAAAGCCGCCGAAGCCCATGTCGCGCATTACGTCGATCTGACGAAGCAGTTCGCCGCGCTCAAGCTTGCCGTTCCATGCCCAGAACGGCTTCGCGCGCAGCGCAGCGCCCGGATTTTTGAATTCCTCATTGAATGAAGCCATATGTTTCATTCCTTTCAAATTAACAATTATTGATATAAACAAATCACGACTGCCGCGGGCATAACCCGCGACAGTCGTTCAACGACTCAAACGCCGTTTTGCACCCTGCCGGCTAACGGCGGGTCTTGGTCATTACAACGTCGGGATTGTAATATTTGAGCAGCTTCAGGGTCTTTTCGGCGACCTCAAAAAATATCACGCGACGCTCGCCGCTCTCGGTGTATATCCCATAGTAGATGTCGGGATTCGTCAGCGACGATGAAGCGTCGATTCGCTGCGCTATATCTGCCGAATCCGCGAGGTCGGCGTACTCGCCGCTGTACGGAGCGATCCGCTCGAACGAGCTTATCTTGACATTGCACAGCTCGCGGTAGTAGCGCGAGCCGTATACCTCGAGCATACGCAGGTTGCCGCCGATTATCATATACTCATACTCAATATTGACCCACAGCCACGTGAAGTACACGAGTATCCAGGTGAGCAGCGGCAAAACCGCAATGAGCATCGGCAGCTTGGTAAACACGAGACATACCGTAACATATAAAAGCCCGAACGCGATATAACCGAATATCATCAGAATCCGGTGCAGCTTGTATTTGCCCTCCGGCTTCTTTTTTACCGCGTAGTTGACAAAATTCGAAAATTCATTTTCGCCCGTTTCAGCCGCTTTGCGGTACTTTTCGAGCCCAACCATAGTAGTTAGAAGGTCACGATTGTGTTCGTGCGGTCGCCTATGTATGCGTTTTCGAGCAGACGCGTCAGGTCAATAGCGTCGTCGATGGTGCAGAGCGCGGGCGCGCCGGTCTTATTTATGCAGGCGTCGACGAATTGAAGCAGCGGCAGAGGACCGCCGGCGGGCAGAGTCGGACGAATCCATTCCTTTGTAAACGGAGCGAGCTTTGTCGAGTAGAGCTTGACGTCGTCGCCGTGACGGATGAGCGTGCCGTCGGTGCCGTAGATTTCGAAGATCTCAGGCGAAGCACAGGACATGAAGCCGGTCTCGGAGATACCGATGATGCCGTTCTCGAATTCCATTATCGATACCGCGTTCTCGTCAACCTTGCTGCCGAGCGGCGCGTTGAACATACCGGTCACGCGCTTCAGCTTGCCGCCGAGATACGCGAGCTCGTACATCGGATGGCAGCCGAGGTCCATCATAGCTCCGCCGGCGGCGTCCTTCTCCTCGAACCAGTAGTCAGGCAGCCACTTGCCGGACACGCCCGAATGCGCCTTGCGGATGCGGATCGTCGAGATCTTTCCGAACGCGTCGATATCAATGAGGCTCTTCGCGAGCTTGAATATCGGATAGAAACGCTCGGGGAACGAAATCGTAAAGATGACTCCGGCGTCCTCGACCGCTTTTTTGACCTCAAGGCATTCGGCTACCGTCGGGCAGAGCGCCTTTTCGGTGAAGATATGCTTGCCGGCTTTGGCGGCGGCGATTATGATATCCTTGTGCGCGGTGGTCGGAGCGTCGCAGAAGACGGCTTCGATGTCCTCGCGCGCGAGCACCTTTGAAAGGTCAGGCTCGAACTCGCAGCCGAGCTCGGCAGCCCACTTCGAGCCGCGCTCGACATCATCGTCCCAGACGACCTTGATGTCGACCTTGCCCGATTTCTTCAATTCGTTGGCGTAACCGCCGGCGTGTACGTGCCACTTTGAAAGCATTGCAGCGTTAAGCATGGTAATTTACCTCGCATTCATAATTATTACTATGACTTTATTATTATGACTTTGCATAAGCAAAGTCTACTTCAGTCATGTCGATGTTTTGTGACGGCTTTGCGAAGCAAATTAATGTCGCAGACCGTGAAGTCACAAAACACGTGTCCGAAAACTTTTTTCAGACTATTACCATGTGTATTATACCACGACCGATTAAAAAAAGCAATAGTTTTGCAAGATTTATTATTTAATCGGCAAACGACGCAAGAAAATCCTCAAGCGCCTTTTCGTTTGCCGCGAGTCGCGAATCCATGTCAGATACAAAGGTATTCGTCGACTTCTTCGAAAGTCCGAGATAAATACCGGTAAGCCCGTTGCCCCACGCGAGATCGCCCGAGATGTCGTAGCACTTTGACGCGAAGATGTATTCGAGCATCTCCTGCGATTCTTCGTCGCGAATCAGCTTCGAGGTCAGCATTACGTCATAAAGCGCGGTCATGACCGTGTCAGTTGACGCGGCGCACATCGTGTCAAGTATCGTCGCCGAGCGCTCGATATCGGTGTTGGTATTCGGTATCGCGTATGAAGTCGTCCAGCCGTTGCTGACATACGCGCGGTATTCGGGCATCGACTCGTCGCCCTTTGGCATCGGGAGCACCGAGTAGTCGTCGACCATTTCACGATAGCCGCCAATCGCTCCGATCATCTCGGCAAAGAAGAGCACGCGCCCCTCCGGAAACGCTAAAGTATATTCTATACCGCTCGTGTTGATATACACATCCGTGCCGTTCTCATTGAGGAAACGGTAGAGTATATCAACCGTGTTTATCATAGCCTCGCTGTTATTTATCGTAATAGTGCCGTCAGCCTCGGTTATAGTCGGCTTCTGGTCGAATGTGAACACCATGTGCAGCATCGCGCCGTTGTGGTTAACATAGCCAATAACATCGTCGTTTATAGTCACCTGTCCGTCGCCGTTTATGTCCTGCGAGCTGCCCTTGACCATCTTGTTGAACTCGTCGAACGTCCACTTGCCGTCGCGCACGAGCTGATAGGGCAGCTCATATCCAAGCTCTTCGCAGATACGCTGATTCATGAACAACGCCTGCACCGCGTAGTCGTCGTAGTAGTTGATATCGCCGGCCAGAGCGTAGAGCTTATTTTTATAGAATGTAAAGCTCTCGACGATATTCTTGTCCCACCACGGGTCGCTCACATCAAGCTTTTCGAGGTCGTAAAAATTGACAAGTCCGCCTTCAGCCGCCTGATTGGTCATATAATCAAGACGGTTCAGTACGACGTCGAATTCGTCAGACGCCGCCATTATGCTCTTTTGCAGCGTGGTCTTGACCTCGTCAACCGTTCCGCCCCACACCGGAACAATTTCAAAATTGAGCAGCTCCTGCGCAATCTGATTGCGGCGGTAGATGGCGTCGTTAAGCGTGTCGCCGTTTTCGGCTTCGTACCAGATTTCGTTCTCTGTCGCGCTCGTCTTAAAATAGAAATGCTCGCCCGGCGACGGTGATAGGATGCGGAACTGGAAGCCCTCATAGTCATAGTCGGCATAGTTTCCGTATTTCGCCTTAACCGCGTCGAGATTGCCCGAACCAGCTTCGACCACGGTCGTTTCGTCGAGGTCGCCGGAGGTTTGTGTGTCCTCGCCGGAAATAACTACCTCTTCACCGCAGGATACAATAGGGAACGCGATGAGACACATAGTTAACAGCCAGAGTGTGAGTTTTTTCGATGATATTAACATTTCTTCGCTCCTTTGCGTTGCTTCTGTGGTATTGCACCACAATTATATCACAACTAAAACGCAAATGCAATACTATCGTCAAAAAAATTATGCAATATTGAAAACTCGATAGTATTGTGGTATAATAGTAGTAATAACAATATCATATATTAAAAGAGGGATTCTCGATGAAATACAAACTCGCGATATTCGACCTTGACGGCACGCTGCTCGACACGCTCGACGACCTTGCCGACTCGCTTTCGCACACGCTCGCCGCCGCGAAGCTTCCGCCGCGCACACGTGACGAGACCAGACGCTTTGTCGGAAACGGCATACGCAAATTGATCGAGCGCGCCGTTCCGACCGGCAGCCAAAACGAGCTAATTGATACCGTCGAGCGCGAATTCCGCGCCTACTACAAGCTGCACTGCGCCGACAAGACCAAGCCCTACGACGGTATAATCGAGCTGCTGCGTCGTCTGCGCGCGGCGGGCGTATTGTGCGCGGTCGTGTCAAACAAGGGCGATTTCGCCGTGCAGGAGCTGGCGGTGCGATATTTCTCCGGACTGCTCGACTGCGCGGTCGGCGAGCGCGCCGGAGTCAGAACGAAGCCTTCGCCCGACTCGGTCAACGAGGTTCTGCGCACGCTGGGAGTCGACCGCGCCGACGCCGTCTACATCGGCGACTCGGACGTCGATATCGACACCGCGAAAAATGCCGGCATGGATTCAATCAGCGTGCTGTGGGGCTTTCGCGACCGCGAGTTTTTAGTGGAGCACGGCGCGGTGCGGTTTGTCGGAACTCCGCGCGAAATCGGCGATATCGTGCTGGGATGACGAGTATGACTATTCGCCGCGGATAGCATATAATTGAAAAAATCCCCATTTTCACGTGAAAATAGGGATTTTTTATTACTGAACATTTTATATCCGCGAGCCTGACTCATATACATTAGTCACAAGTCTTAAAATCAATCTCGGACAACAAATTGTCCTGCCTTGGTCAAATCGGCATTTTTCGAGCCGCTGTCATAACAAATCGTATTTATTATCTGCGTTTACTCGGGCTGCTTCTCGCCTACAAAGCGAATGACCTTGTTGTGAATCCGGCGGTAGAAAATCAGCGTCATCGCGACCGACATCAGCTCGGCAATCGGGAATGACAGCCATACCATGTCAAGGTTGCCGGTAAGCGACATCAGATACGCGACCGGCAGGAGTACGCAGAGCTGGCGCGCGGCAGATACGATCATGCTGTATATACCGTTGCCGAGAGCTTGGAATACCGAGCCAATTGTAATGCAGAAACCGGCGAAGATAAATGACAGGCAGATAATACGCAGCGCGGGTATGCCGATTTTGATAAGATTTTCCGACGCGTCAAAGAGCAGCAGCAACTTGTCCGGAATTATCTCCATAATCATTATGCCAATAAGCATAATGACCACCGCGTAGATCGCAGCGGTGCGTATGGTTTTTTTCATCCGGTCCTGCCTTCCCGCACCATAGTTATACGCGATTATCGGCACGACTCCGTTGTTTAGACCGAATACCGGCATGAAGAAAAAGCTTTGCAGCTTGAAGTAGATGCCGAATACCGCCTGCGCGGACGAGGAGAAGGTGTAGAGTATCTTGTTCATTCCTATAACCATGACCGAGCCTATCGACTGCATGATTATCGACGGAATGCCGATCGCGTATATATGTCCAACCGTTTTGAGGTCGAGGCGGTACTTTATGGGATTTATTTTGATCTCGTGATTGTATTTGAAATTCAGGATTATTCCCAGAATCGCCGCGACTATCTGACCGAGCACCGTCGCCAGCGCGGCTCCCGCGACTCCCATCTCGGGGCAGCCGAAATAGCCGAATATCATGATAGGGTCGAATATCAGGTTGATGACCGCGCCCAAACCCTGCGTGATCATCGCAATCATGGTCTTTCCGGTCGACTGCACGAGCCGCTCCATTATAACCTGACCGAATAATCCGAACGACATTGTCATTACTATAGTCAGATAGGTCACGCCGTGCTCGACGATTTCAGATGTGTCGTTCTGTGCCATCATGAACGGTCTTGCCGCAAATATGCCGAGCAGCAAAAAGATAATGTAGCTGAATACAGCTAAATATATGCCGTTGTTCGCCACGCGGTTGACGCCCTCGTAGTCCTTCATGCCCAGCCGCTTTGACAGCAGCGCGTTCACACCGACGCCCGTGCCGGTCGCGACCGCGATCATCAGCGACTGCATCGGAAAGGCCAACGACACCGCCGTCAGCGCGTTCTCGCTGATCTGCGCGACAAATACGCTGTCGACTATGTTATACAGCGCCTGCACCAGCATCGACGCCATCATCGGCAGACTCATCGTCAGAATCAGCTTGTTTATCGGCATCACGCCCATTTTATTTTCAGCCGGCGCGCCGCTCGCTTCCATAGTTACATCTTCCATATATGCCTTATATTTCCAATTCTCTCTTTCACGTTAAAACGCACAGCCGGTGCTGCCGGCTGTGCATTTTTCTCTTACACGTCAGAATCAAATCAGACCGTGTGAATCTTGTTCTCGGCGTCCGAATGCTCGGCGTCGATGTTATACTTCTGATTCTTTCTCCATTCGAAGAACTTCGTCGCCACCTGCTCGAACAGCGCGTAGGACAACACGTCCTCCTCCTGTATTGCCCACGGCTTTACCTTCTCGCGGAGCTCGTCAAGCTCGGGCTTCAGATCGTCGGCCGGACGGTAGGTGATCGGCTTCGCGTCGCCGATGATCTGCTTCTGGAACTCGGGCTTGATCGGCACCGGAGTCTTGCCGTATTCGCCGCGGATTATGCCCTTGAATTCTTTCGTGACCGTCTTGTAGCGCTCGCCCATGATGACGTTGTATACCGCCTGCGTTCCGACGATCTGGCTCGACGGAGTAACAAGCGGAGGATATCCCGCGTCGGCGCGCACGCGCGGCACCTCGGCGAGCACCTCGTCGAGCTTATCCGACTTGCCTGCCTGCTTCAGCTGCGAAACGAGGTTCGACAGCATTCCGCCCGGCACCTGATAGAGCAGCGCGTTTACGTCCACCTTAAGCACCTTCGGGTCGAGCAGACCGTTCTTAAGGTACTTCTCGCGCAGAGGAGTGAAGTACTTCGAGATAACGTCGAGCTGCTTCAAGTCGAGTCCGGTGTCGTACTGCGTGCCGGCGAGAGTAGCTACCAGCGGCTCTGTAGGCGGCTGTGACGTGCCCATCGCGAGCGGAGATATCGCAGTGTCGACAACGTCGACTCCGGCTTCGATCGCCTTTAGGAGGGTCATCGACGCGACACCCGCGGTGTAGTGCGTATGAAGCTGTACGGGTATCTTTACCGTTTCCTTTATCGCCTTTACAAGCTCATACGCGTCGTATGCCTTCAAGAGTCCGGCCATATCCTTGATGCAGATGGAGTCTGCGCCCATCTCCTCGAGCTGCTTCGCGTACTTCGTGAAATACTCGGTCGTGTAAACCGGACCGGTCGTGTAGCTTATAGCCGCCTGAACGTGTCCGCCCTCTTTCTTGGTCGCGTTTATAGCGGTAAGCAGGTTGCGCGGGTCATTGAGCGCGTCGAAGATGCGCAGAATGTCGATGCCGTTCGCAATCGACTTCTGTACGAAATACTCGACTACGTCGTCCGCGTAGTGGCGGTATCCGAGGATGTTCTGTCCGCGGAAGAGCATCTGCAATTTTGTGTTCTTGACCTTCGCGCGGATTTTTCTGAGTCTGTCCCACGGATCCTCGTTCAAAAAACGCATACAGGAGTCGAACGTAGCTCCGCCCCACGCCTCGAGCGAATAGTAGCCGACCTTGTCCATTTCCTCGAGTATCGGCAGCATTTCGTCGGTCGTCATGCGCGTCGCGATAAGCGACTGCGGCGCGTCGCGCAGGACAGTCTCGGTAATTTTAACCTTTGCCATATATTATATCACCAGCCTCCGGTTTTGCCGGAAGAATCCTTTCTGTAAAATGAAGCTTGGCGCTTGAATGCGAATTGGTAACCTCAAAAATACGATATGACGGATTTTTAAGAATTTTAGAGATTCCCAACCGTTAAATCAGTTCTCGGGCGTCGATAACTTAACCCTTGAACATTGACAGGAACACGCCCGCGGCGACCGCTGAGCCGATAACGCCGGCGACATTCGGTCCCATCGCGTGCATTAAGAGGAAGTTCGCGGGATTTGCCTTCTGACCTTCGATCTGCGAAACGCGCGCCGCCATAGGCACAGCCGAAACTCCGGCAGAACCGATCAGCGGGTTGATCTTGCCGCGAGTGACAATGCACATGATCTTCGCG
Organism: Candidatus Flemingiibacterium merdigallinarum; assembly: GCA_904386005.1. GTDB lineage: Bacteria > Bacillota > Clostridia > Oscillospirales > CAG-272 > Flemingiibacterium > Flemingiibacterium merdigallinarum. The sequence continues at coordinate 261,026 of CAJFKR010000001.1, read as the reverse complement.
GTCAGGAGTCCGCCGACCGTTGAAATCGAGAACGCGACCAGTCCGAGCGCGATTATCGCGAGGGTCTGCGGCTGGAGGAAGTTCTCGGCGCTCGCGGTCGCGCCGACCGATACGCCGAGGAATATTGTTACAATATTCATAAGCTCGTTCTGCGCGGTCTTGGAGAGACGCTCGGTCACGCCGCAGACGTTCAAGAGGTTTCCGAACATCAGAAAACCAATCAGCGGAGCGGCATCCGGAAGGATTATCGAAACCACGATGGTAACGAGCACCGGGAAAATCAGCTTCTCGACCTGCGATACCGGACGCAGCGCGGTCATGACAATTTCGCGCTCCTTCTTCGAGGTCAGCATACGCATGAACGGCGGCTGAATGATCGGGATCAGCGCCATGTATGAATAGGCCGCGATCGCGATAGCTCCGAGCAGCGCGGGGGCGAGAATCTTGGTTACGAGTATCGCGGTAGGACCGTCCGCGCCGCCGATGATACCGATAGAAGCGGCGGCTTCGGGCACAAAGCCGATAAGCAGCGCGAAGAAGAAAGCGACGAACACGCCGAGCTGCGCGCCTGCGCCCATCAGGAGGCTCTTCGGATTAGAGATAAGCGCGGTGAAGTCGGTCATCGCTCCGACGCCCATAAAGATGAGCGACGGGTATATGCCGAGCTTTACGCCCATATACAGAAAGTCGATAAGTCCGCCGTTGTTCAGCACATAGCCCCAGTCGATCTGCTTTTCAAGAAACCAGTCAAGGTGCATCATGTTCGCGCCGGGGAGATTTGCGAGCAGCATTCCGAAGGCTATCGGGAGCAGGAGCAGCGGCTCGAACTTTTTCTTTATCGCGAGATACAGAAGCACGATGACTATCAAATACATTATAAGCGTCATACCGAGCTTCGCGGGATCTCTTACCAATTGCGCGACGCCGGTGGAGTCAATAAAGTTTAGCAGTGTATCAAGCATTATATCACCTCATTATTACTATGACTTTGCGACAGCAAAGTCTACCTTACTATGTCGATGTTTTGTGACGGTTTGCGAAGCAGAATCGCGGTCATTGACCGCGAACATCTTAGCCGATGGCACAAAACTCGTGTCTGAAAATTCATTTTCAGACATATAGCCGAGGTGGATCAGTTAAGCGTTATCAATATGTCGCCCGAGTTGACCGACGCGCCCTTCTGAACGTTGACCGAAGCGACCGTGCCATCCTGCGGAGCGGGAATGTCGTTCTCCATCTTCATAGCCTCGAGTACGCAGACAACGTCGCCCTTCGAGATTTTCTGACCGACAGTCACGTTTATTTTCAATATAGTGCCGGGCATCGGCGAGGTGATTTTGACCGCTCCCGCGCTGCCCTGTGCTGCCGGAGCCGCTTTCGGCGCAGGTGCGGCGGCGGGTGCGGCGGGCGCTGCCGGAGCCGCCGGAGCCGCTTTTGGAGCCGCCGGTGCTGCCGGTGCAGCTACGGCGGGCGCTCCCGCTTCAACTTCTTCTACTTCAACCTCATATACGCTGCCGTTTACGGTTACGTTAAATTTTCTCATGATCGATTATCTCCTTCAAAATTATATATAATTTCGGTTTGTTAATTCTGATTTATTTTCCGGCTGTCAATTATTTCGACGCGGTGCGTCTGAACGATACAACGCGGAAGGACGTCTGCGGTTTGTCGAGCACTACCGCGATTGCCGCGGCTATCGCCGCCGCTATCTCGGCGTCGTCCAAAGCCGGCTCGCTCACAGCCTCGACAACCGGCTCGGGCACGGGAGCGGGAGCGGGCGGCTCTGGGGTCGTTTCACTCGCGACCGGCTTTGCCTCGGCGGATTTCTTGTTTGGTATATCGTAGAATATAATTTTGAACAGGGTCAGTATCGCCCATATCAGTATCAGTACCGCGAACACGACCGCCATACCGAACAGCAGCACCTCTAAACCGAGTGTGATCCGTTCCGAAAAGGTGAGCGTGCTCTGCATAAGGTCGCCGAAGCCGCTCGACGCCGCGGTCGTCTCCGATACCGTTTCGGCCACTGTTTCGGCTATAGTCTCGGCAGTGGTTTCAATAATATCTTCCATTGATTTTCCTCCTTAGATCGATTAAAGAGGGAGGTTGGCGTGACGCTTTTTGAGCTTCAGCGTATTTTTCGCGCTGAGCATCTCAAAGGCGGCAGCTGTGCGCTGGCGCAGCTCGTCGAGCGAAATGATATCGTCGATCTCGCCGGCCTTCGCGGCTGCGAGCGGAGACGCCATGACCGCGTCCCATTCGGCTTCAAGCTCGGAGCGTTTTGCGTTGTCGTCGACCTTGTCGCCCCACGCGAACGCTACCGCGCTGGCAGTCGGCATCGCGCTGATCTTTGCGCAGTCAGCCGCGAGCGCGATATCCGCGCCGATCGACTTCGAGCCCATGAGGGTGTATGCCGCGCCGTACGCGCGTCCGAGCACGACCGTGACCTTGGCGTTTTCACTCGACGAATAGGTGCCGGCGAGTCTCGCGAGCGCCTTCGAGTAGTCAGCCTTCTCAGCCTCCGCGGATACCTCATAGCCCTCGGTGTCGACGAGCGTCAGCAGCGGTACCGCGAAGCAATCGCAGAACGAAATGAATTTCGCCGCCTTATTGGCCGCGGCGGGAGTGAGCTTTCCACCATTCTCGGACGGCTGGTTAGCGGCAACGCCGACGACCATGCCGTTCAGCGTTACGAATCCGCATACGAGCTCGGGCGCGTAACCAGCGTAAAGCTCGAAGAACGCGGAGTCGTCGGAGATAGCTGTGATGACGTCGGTCATAGCGTAGCCGTCATTTGATATGATAGCCGCGACATCGGGAGTCAGGCGGTTGATCTCGTCGTTTGTCGACGCGTATACAGTTCCGTCCGCGCTGTTCTGCGGGATATATGAAAGCAGGCGGCGGACATACGCGAGCGCCGACGCGTCGTCGTCCAGGACAGCTGAAACAAGTCCGGCGGCAGCGGCTGTCTCGGGAGAGCCGGATTTGCCCGACTTGTCGAGATTGTTTACAATGAACGGCGGGTTTACATAAAGGCTCGCGCCTTTTGTCGCGAGAACTATATCGAACATCTCCGCGACCGCCGCCATCGCGCCGCCGCAGGGACCGGCAATAAGCGCGATCTGCGGAATCACGCCCGAAGCGTCAGCCACGCGCCGCATTACCTTGCCGTAGCCGGCGAGCGCCTCGACGCCCTCGAGTACGAACGCTCCGGCGCTGTCAAAAATCCCGATGACCGGCGCGCCGTTTTTAGTCGCAAGCTCATAAAGTGAGCAGATCTTTTTCGCGTGCATCGCTCCGAGCGCGCCCTTCATTCTCGAATAATCCTGTGCGAAAGCGAAAACGAGTCGTCCGTCGACCGCGCCGTAGCCGCAGATTACGCCCTCGAGCTCGCCCTCATTTCCCGAAAGCTCAGCGGCTGCCGAATGCGCGAAGGTCCCGATCTCGACAAAGGTACCCTCGTCGAAAAGCGACTTGATACGCTCCTTTGCACTTGAAGCTTCGCTCTCGTATTGAGCGCGCAGCTCGGCGACCGACTTGAATTTCGGCGCGCCGTTTTGCGTTTTGTTCTCCATATATTGACCTCCAGATATTAATTGTTATGATAAACCGTGAAGCAGACTGTTTTTGACAAAAAAATAGGCAAAAACATATAAACACTATTCTACCCCATTATAATAATATTATAAACCATCCGAGGAAAATTTTCAATATGCAAATTGCTTTTTATTTTAACACTTTTCGCGCGTATATATGTGAATATTGCGTATTGCGGAAAATTAACAAAATTCACTTTATTTTCGCCCGATGATGTGATATAATTATATAGTTAATATAATTGCCGAGGATGATATTTATGCTGATAGATTTCCACACACACGCCTTTCCGGACAAGCTCGTTCCGAAAGCCATCTCAAAGCTCGAAGCGATCGGCAACATCAAGAGCTATGGCGACGGCAGCGTCAAAAACCTGCTTTCACATATGAGCGGCGCCGGAGTCGACCGCTCGGTCATATTGAATATCGCGACTAACGCGCACCAGCAGTCGAGCGTCAACAGCTTCGCAATCGAAACGGGGGACACATACCCGAATCTGTATACGCTCGGTTCTCTCCACCCCGACAGCGAAAATATCGCCGAGGAGGCCAAGCGTCTCTCGGACGCCGGTATACGCGGTCTAAAGCTGCACCCCGACTACATAAACACGTTCATCGACGACCCGAAGCTCGACCCGATATATGAGGTCTGCGTCGAGTATAACCTTTTCGTCGTCTCGCACTCGGGCTGGGACTTCATCTCGCCCGACTGCATACACTGCACACCCGAGCGCATATTGAACGTGCTCGCGAAATTCCCGACTCTGCGCTTTGTCGCGGCGCATATGGGCGCGAATCGGCAGTGGGACGAGGTCGAGCGTCTGCTTGTCGGAAAAAACGTGTGGATCGACACATCGCTCGCGGTGCCGTTCGGCATGGACGACGAGCAGTTCAGGCGGATTCTGACAAATCACCTGCCCGACCATATCCTGTTTGGCAGCGACTACCCGTGGTTCACTCCGGAGGACACCTATCGCCGGATAATCGGACTCGGCCTTCCGAACGAGCTGCTCGAGGGGATATTCTATAAGAACGCGCTCGCGCTGCTCGGCGACGGCACGAATAAATAATCGTCGAGAGCTCGAACTAATAATTCGGACAACACGATTAATTCCAGCCAATACTAATATATCCAGCCAATACTAATATATAATGAAGAAGATTTTGATTATCGACGGACAGGGCGGCAAAATTGGAGCGTCGCTTATAGACGCGCTGAGGAGCCGCTACCCCTCGGGGGGCGAGGTCGAGCTGGTCGCGGTCGGCACGAACTCGTCGGCGACCGAGAATATGCTGCGCCGCTCGCCCGACGCGGCGGCGACCGGCGAGAATCCGGTCGTTGTCAACAGCCGCGACGCCGACGTCATCGCCGGACCGGTCGGAATCGCGATCGCCGACTCGCTCTGGGGCGAGGTCACGCCGAAAATGGCGATGGCGGTCGGTCAGAGTCAGGCGCTGCGCGTGCTGATACCGGTGAACCGCTGCCGCAGCGTCATCGTAGGCGCGGACGGCGCGCCGATCGCGCCGCTGATACAAAAAGCTGTGCAAATAATCGCAGAAGCTATTGACAAAGACTGAGACAGGAGTTACAATTATAATAATATGCCGCATGAAGCGGCGAATCCGCACAAGCGGAGTATTATAGCAATTGGGATATAGCGGAATATTATAACCAGCGCAATATAATGTATTAAACTCATACCACGAAGGTATCAGGCGGACAGGACCGCTCACAAGAGTCGTCCTCCCGCCCGATACCTTTTTGTCTTGACCGAAAGGAGCCTACCATGCAGCTAAAACTCATCTCACGTCAGCTGCTCTTTGGCGAGGGCAGCTGTTTCCGCGAATGCCACGCTTCAACCATCGCGCTGCTGCCGGACAGACGCGTCGCCGCCGCGTATTTCGCGGGCACGCGTGAAAAGTCGCCCGACACCGCGATCTGGCTTTCGCGGCAGCGACCGCGCGGTGACGGTGAGCCGCGCACATTCGAGCCGGCTACATTCGAACCGAGCACCTTCGAGCCGCGTACATTGGAGCCACATACCTTCGAACCGGATACACTCGAGCCGGGTACATTCGAGCCGCGCACCTTTGAGCCGCCGCGAAAAATCGCCGACACGCCCGATATTCCCTGTTGGAATCCGGTGCTGCGGTGTGACGGCGGCAAACTTATACTCTACTTCAAATCGGGACACGAGATTCCCGCTTGGCGCACGCTTACGACCGAATCGGACGACCTCGGCGACAGCTTCGGCGAAATACACGAGCTTGTGCCGGGCGACGTCGGCGGACGCGGTCCGGTCAAGAACAAGTGTATTGTCCTGCACGACCGAACCCTGCTCGCACCGGCGTCAATTGAGACATCGGATAGCTGGGACTGCTTTGCCGACCGCTTTGACGGCACAGACTGGCAGCGCAGCGACTTCTTCCCGATCGACCGCTCGAAGCTGTCCGGCAAGGGCATAATTCAGCCGACGCTCTGGGAAGACGACGCGCATATCGTCCACGCGCTGATGCGGTCGACCGAGGGCTGCATCATGCGCAGCAGTTCAAGCGACGGCGGCGTCAGCTGGTCTCAGGTTGTGCCGACCTCGCTCGCCAACAACAACAGCGGCATCGACGCCGTGCGGCTTGACAACGGCTGCGTAGTCCTCGCCTGCAACACCGCTTCCGGCAACTGGGCACCCCGCTCGACGCTCGCGCTGTTTGTGTCGGACGACAACGGCGAAATCTGGAGTGAGCCGTACATAGTCGAAAACGAACCGCCAACGCCCGATACCCCTCCAGCCGAATTCTCCTATCCGGCGATTATCGCGTTCGGCAATCGTGTACTGCTTTCATACACATACAAACGCCGCAGCATCGCTTTTTGCGAATTCGAAATAATATGACGCAATTCGCCTCCGGCGAATTGCTTCCTCCACTCCTAACTCGCAAAAACTAAATGTCAACAATAAATTAACGTGAGTTCGATGAGAATTATAACAATGTAATAACACAATAAACTGAACAAACAATAAAAGATTCAAACGGCCATGTAGAAACCAGCCGCCGGTTGGGAAGCAGGGTCCCATTAGGCGGCGCATCTCTGTGGTTCTGACAACAAGCAGTAATATAATCTCTGCATTGTTATAATCATCTATGCCTTGCCCCAAATTGTCAAAAGTTTTCGGGTGGGGGTCTGGGGGAGACCCTTTTTCAAAAGGGTCTCCCCCAGTAAAGACAAACATCATAGCAGTATCAAACAAAAGAACCACGTCGAACTCACGTTAAATTAATTTAAAAAGAGGTACCATTATGAAACAGGCAAAGCTCATCAAAACCATGTCGTATGCCGCGATGTGTCTCGCGCTCGCGCTCATACTCCCGTTCCTGACCGCGCAGATACCCGAAATCGGACAGGCGCTGTCGCCAATGCACATACCGGCGTTTCTCTGCGGCTTCATCTGCGGACCGATTTGGGGACTTGTCGTCGGCTTTATAGCGCCGCTGCTCCGCTCGGTGCTGTTTACTATGCCGCCGATGGCAGCCGCGATCCCGATGGCGTTTGAGATGGCAGTGTACGGACTCTCCGCCGGAATCCTCTACCGTCTCCTGCCGAAGAAGCTGCCTTTTCTGTACGTCTCGCTCGTCGGCTCGATGGTCTGCGGCAGAATCGTATGGGGAATCGTACAGCTCATCATGGCAGTCGCAAAAGCCGGCAGCTTCACATTCGCCGCATTCATCGCGGGTACGGTCACCGGAACAATCCCCGGCATCATCTGCCATATAATTATTGTCCCGCTTGTCATATTCGCGCTTCAGCGCGCACGGCTCATGCCTGACAGCGCGCCGTCGGTCGCGCCTAAAAAGCTCTCCGCATGACTATGACCACGAATTACAATTTCTATTCGATCCTGTCGTCTCACGCGCGCCGCTATCCCGAAATGCAGCCGGTCGATTTACTTGAGCTGATACATCAGAACGTGTTCGGCAGCGGACACCTCGCGCCGTCGCCCGAAATTGTCCGCGAGCGGTTGGCAGACGAATTCGCGAGCTGCGATAAAACCGAGCCGTTTGTCGAGACGCTCGGCGAATGCAGCCGCGTGTATATCGGTTCGGCTGTACCGGCGTCTGCCGCTGACGCTGCCGCGGCTTGCGGCGCGTCTGACAGTTCAGACTGTCGCGGCGCCAATGATAATATCATTGATAATATCGCCGGATTCAAGAACCGTCCTGCCGACGATGAGCTGCTTGAAATCATTGCGCGGCTGTTCATTCTGACTGCCGACCACTTCCCCGCCGACTACACGCACGCCGACGAAACCTCCCGCGCTATGCTCGACGACTGCATAAATACCGCGCGCGAGGTCGTGCGCGACGGCTGCTTTGGCTTCGGCATAAACGAGTTCGATTCGGCGGTCGCTGAATTTGCCGCCGCCGGATATCCGGCTCAAAGCCACAGCGACGCGTATCGAAACGCTTATCAGCCGGCGTATCGCGTCGTCGACTCATATTTCACGCGGCTGATACCCTGCCTTTACGAGATATCTCGGCTGCTTGACGAGAAGTCGGGACAGGTTCGGGTCGTAATAGACGGTCGCGCGGCTTCGGGCAAGACGACCGCCGCCGAGCTGATAGCCGGATATTTTTCGGGCGCGTATCTGCATGAGTTCCCGGACGCGCGGAGCTTTACCACCGAAATAATCCACGCCGACGACTTTTTCCTGCCGCCGTCACTGCGCACGCCCGAACGGCTGAATGAAACCGGCGGCAACCTGCACCGCGAGCGGTTTTACGATGAGATAATCGCAAACCTCGACTCGCCCGACGGCTTTTCCTACCGCGTGTTCAACTGCTCAAAAATGGACTACGCCCCCGAGCCGCGGAAAGTCAAACCCTGCCGCCTGCTTATCTTCGAGGGCGCGTATTCGCTGCACCCCGACTTCGGCGATTACTACGACCTCGCGATATTCTCGGACATTTCTCCCGACGAGCAGCGCCGTCGTATACTCTCCCGCAACGGAGAGCGTATGCTGAAGCGCTTCGAGCAGGAGTGGATTCCGATGGAGGAGAAATATTTGGACGGCTTCAATATAAGGCAAAAGTGCAAAATCACAATATGACATTAGCAAAAGAGCCCCGCCGAAGCGGAGCTCTTTTTGTTATAATCTGTGACAGCGAATAAATCTGTGTCAGCGCGTATAATATCCGCGCCCGTGCCTTATGTATTTCGTGCCGGCTGATATATCCCGTCACGGCTGATTACATATAATCACCATCAGCCAATCGCACTTGCTTGTCAGACTGTCTCCCTCAGCTCAGCACGGTCGACCGCGCCGCGTTCGATCGCGTCGGCGAGGTAAATGTCAAAGCAGCCGGCCTTCGTGATAAAGATGTAGGGCGTGACATACAAAATATTCAGAATGCCAAGCGTCAGTACGCTGAGCAGCTGCCAGCCGAGAAAGCTGAGCTCGACGACGAACAGCTCGAGCTTGCGGCCGCGCATGATGCGCTGTGAAATATTTATAGCCTGCATAGCTTCGACATTCGGATATTTCGCGAGTATGTACGGCATCATAGCGTATGAATACATCTTGACAATGCCGGGGATGACGAACAGCAGCGACCACAGGAACGTGAACACCGATACAAGCAGCATACCGCCGAGCTTGCGCCCGAAGTTCTCGGAAAACGCCGACTGGAACATCAGCTCGAACGACGGACGCTCGTCTCGCCACAGCATTATGTATATCAGCTGCATTCCCACTCCGAGCGGCAATGTTATGATAAAGCCAAGTCCGAACGTGAAGGTCGCCGCGAGAGCCGAGATCGCGATGTAGATGAGGATGGGCACAAGCGACATCGAATAATTCTGCCGCAGTATTCCCTTTGCCCGTAGTTTGATATCCGCGCGTGTCATCATGATGAGAAATCCTCCAAATAATTTTATTGTATATTGCTTGATCCGAAGCCGCAGCTGATTCAGCCGTCGATTGCCAGCCCGTCATACGCGACCATCAGCCGATACGGCAGCTTCAGCCCCGCGATGTATTCGCATAGCCCCGCGTGCGTCGTGCCGATCGGCGCGATGTGCGTCAGGTATACGCGTGTGCGCTCGTCTATCGTCCCCTGCTTGTATAACCGCTCGGCGCACCGCAGAAAGGTGTGCAGGTTCATGTGCCCGTTCGAGTTCCGACCGTCGTCGGTGAGAATCGGCATCGTGCATTCGGAAATCAGAATGTCGAGCTTCTGTCCGGCGAGATATTCGAACGTCTCGTCGAGATAGTAGCCGGTGTCAAGCCCGTAGTACAGCCGTCTGCCGTCAGCAAGCTTGATGAGATAGTTCGCGGAGTTGTCCTCAAAAGCCGTCGCGTGATTTCCGCGCAGAGGCGTCACGCGGTGACCGCCGATATCATACTCGCGCAGAAACTCGAGCCGCACGAAATTGACGTCGCTCGAGCGAGTGTAGCCCTCGCGCCCGGACGTCACCGGAGATGTAAAGTAAAACTTGTCGAGAATGTCGTACGCCTTGTCGACAAAGTAGATATTCAGCGGGAAATCCGGCTTCTTCCTCGCGACATATCGCGTCCAGATCATCATGTAGTTGAAGTGATCCTCGTGCGTGTGCGTGTACAGCACATTTTTAAGCCCGAACAGAGTCTCGCCCATTTTAAGCGCCGCGGCGTTGAAGTCGGCTCCGATGTCGAGCATCGTCTCCTCGTCTATGCGGAACGACGAGCGCAGACGCAGCTCGGGACCTCCGACCGCGCGCGCAGTGCGGCAGATATCGCATTCGCAGAATGGCGTCGGCGTGCCCTCTCCGGCACTCGTGCCCCAGAAACGCAGATTCTTGACCATGTAAACAACTCCCAAAAGCATCTATAGATATAGTAATTAATAAAATAAAATATTATTAACAGTACTTATTATATCATAACTTAATGTATGCGTCAATAGTGACTTTAGAAATAATACGTAATTTATATGCGCTGTATTCAAGCGTGTTATAATAAATTTTAATAACTATAATATTAATATTTTATTATTATACTTAATCAGATTTATGTATTAGCCATATGTACTATAGGTACAACAATACATATTGATTATTTGTTATATTCTTATCTCACTATGAAATATTAATTCGTCACAACCAAGCCTTATCTTACCAAAGCCATATGATTATGCCAAAACTATATTTTTTATTTTTCAAAAAGTACTTGACAAATTAAATTTATTATGATATTATTATTATGGTTCTGCAAATTCCATTTATTATTTGTGGAATTTAAAATCAATATTCATACTTGAAAGATCGTGTTGAATTTATGAAAAGATTTGTCCGCTTCATCTCGTTCATAACCGTTTTGGTTATGTTTGTGACATCGTTGTCCGCTGTCGACTCCGCTGTTACGTCTGAAATTTTATCATTTCAAGCAGAAAACGAAAAGCAAGAGAGAATTGATGAAATATTCTCTCAAATGAACAGCCTTCTTCTTGAAAAGTACATGTTGAAACAACAAGTCGCGAATAGTCAAGCCGAGAATATTATTGATAGAGCAAGTATCGATTCTAAGATGGCTTCGATCAATAATGAGTATCAACTTTATGAACTTGAGTTATCAAGCCTTGGTGTACGAAAAATAGACAAAAACAACCCTGATGATATTAGTATCGTGACAGAAATGATTAAATCTCAAAACTTTAACGAAATATCCACCAATTCAGATGTGGACTATACCGATTTGGAAGATATCGTAGATTTTTTATTAGATGGCTTATCTGTATATCGCTTTGATGGAACACGGACAGTTAACGGTCAAACGTATACTTATGCTTATCTGCGTGTGGTTGATGATAAAGGCTATGATTTGTATACAAATAGCACAGGCAAATTAGAATTGGTAAATGATTCACCCAACACTCTCGGAGAACTGTTGCAATATAATTTCGAATACTTCTTAACCAATTCAACAATAGGAGTAATAAGCGACTTGTTTCCACAAGGTTGGTTAATTGAGTGGGGGTTGGGAAATGTAGCAACAGTTCTGAATAGTTTCAATCCCAATGCGAATATATCTATGGGTTCTGGCGGAATTTATATGGTAGGCGCGACAACTGTCACTCAGATGACATATTATTTAATTTATCAACCCCAATATAGTCAGTGGGTTACAGTTGGATCAAGAGCAAGCGACGTTGCTTTTGCCATATCCGAAGATCTTCATATTAACGTAGCTGGCGAGTTAATTACAAAAGAACGTGGATTTAATAATAACTTTGAAACCGGCAAAACGTGGTACTGGTATATTGACAACTTTGTTAACACAAATAATAAAGTGCATCACGATATTGGTACTATCAATATAAGAACCAACAACGATACTACTTTCTCGCACACACCCATATATTACAGAAAACCGGGAGATGCCATTTGGTGAATTAAGCGTAAAATCCTAAAATATAAATTACATTTACAGCTATAATCAACTATTATATAACCTTGTATATAACTTTGATTGTAGCTGTAATTGTATATTTATTTGTTAATTCAAAAATCAGGTTTTGCCAAAAAAGAATTAATCGTTAAATATACCCAATATTAAAATAAAATTGCCATACCGAAAAATTTCCGCAAACCGATTTTCACTGCGCGTATCGAAAACAATGAAAAATCGCATAATCACGATAACTATAATTGTCGCAATAATCGCAGCCGTAACAATTCTCGTCTATACAATCGCTGCAAACAAATACAGTATCCCGGTCAAAACCGACATGAACGTCTGCTCGCTGTCCGGCGATACCGAAACGATCAGTCTCGATTTTACAATCGAAAACAACCTTATCGACCCACTGCATTATAAAGGAAAGGTAATTTGGCAGGGCATAACCCATATCGACTATTACAGCCGCTTTTTCTCACCCGAACGCAAAAGCATTTTCTTCAGGCTGAACGAACGTTTCAAACTGTCCGGCTTCGATCTGTCACCCGATTATATCGCGTTCACGCATAGGACGTTTTATGATGAAAGCGCCAGATGGCGCGCCGAAATCGGGCACCAAGTCAAGCTTGATTTGATCTATTATAACGGCGAGCGGTATCTTAATGTTTTTGACTACGGTACCGATATCGAATATTACGGTCCGGCTGAAAACGCCGCCGAAGCGCAGGCAGTCGCCGACATAATAACCGAGTACTATCTTTCTATTATGACCGAATAAAAAAAAGCCGCGGGTATAATACCCACAGCTAATATCCGACCACATTGCCGTCGGCGTCGAGAAACCTGCGGTTTTCGTAATCCTCCGGCAGTATGTACACAAACGGCAGACTGTCGACCTCGACTGCCACGTCCTCGCCGTTAAACTCGTAGATGATATAACGTATCGAATCACTTAAGACGAATGTCGTAAAGCCAACGCCGCCGGTAATATATAAAGTGCCGTAACCGCCGCGGTCAATACATTCGCTCACATATTTGTATCGCCAGCCCGCCTCCTCACGCCGGAACTCCGCCGCGCCGACATTGCCGCTCTCATCGTATAGAAACAGTACCGCGCTGTCGCCAGAAATATACGGCTCGCCGAGCGCGGTCAGTACCGCCTCGCCCGCAGCGTCCCAGTCGTCAGGAGCTTTTTTGAGCGCGACCTCGGCAATCAGGCTATCGTCGGGCGCGATGAACGTCCGGTCGTATTCGCGCCAGACTAAAATCAGTACCGCGCAGATTATAATAATCCCGAGCGCGCAGAATAACTCCTTGTGTTTGCTTATAGTCTCCATTAGCTCACCTCCGGCAATGTGAATGTACGCACCGTCGTAATATTATCGCGGTGTTCATACCGTCATTATACCATATCAACCATAGCTTGTCAATAGCATATTTTACATCGACCGAGTAAGTGCCGTCCAATCTCGCCCCCGACTTTATTTAAATAATCAAAAAAGAGCCAGCCAAGGCTCTTTTTGTCTATTAAAGCGCATGAACTAAAACCGATTTATTAAAACCCCGAATCCTGCCGCGCACCGCTGTCTCGAATTGAGACGCTCCGCGTCTCAATTCGACCACTGATGTGGCAGAAACTGACGTCCTCGCACTCACAACCCCTGACTCCCGCCGCGGGTCGTACCCGCCGCCCCGCTATTCAAGCATCATGATAGCTTCCACGTTTACCTGACCGTCGCTACGGATCGTGCGGAAATAGTATTCGCCGTCGCTTTCGGCCATGTATACCTTTAGTATTTCGCCCAGCCGCGCTTCGTGCGCAAAGCTTATACCCAGCGAAATCACCCGCCGTCCGACCATGTCCGGAACAAAATCGCAGAGCATATCCGGATAGTTCGTGTTGTTCATGTGATTGTTTCCGTCGAGATCGCTGTATACAATAGTCCGCTCGCCGACCAGCGATAAATTCAGCTCGCGCGGTATGTGTACCCGGCGAGGCGAGTCCAGCTCGAGCGGCTCGTCAACGTCAAAGCCGAATTTGATGTCCTCGATTTTGTATAGCTTGTGATCCTCGATCCCGACCAGTCCCCAGACCGACGCCGCCTCAGCTATCACCTCTCCGCCGCGACGCAACTGATAACAGCGGTTGAAGCTGACTCCCCGGCTCTCACAGCCCCATGAAAATGCTTCTATCTCGTCTCCGGCAAACAACGGATGATATAAGCTCATGTTTATGCGGCTTAAAAGAAACGCCTTGCCCTGCTCGCGCAGCTCCTCATTCGACGGACCGAGATGCTTCATCTGCATATTCGCGGTCTCCTGCATATATCGGAGGATCAGCGAAGCGCGCACGAAGCCGGTCGGGTCGCAGTCATGAGTGTTTATGCGGTATTTCTCTGACCATTTCATCTTTGTAATATACGCCTTTCAATCAAATTAATGCTTGCCGACGGTCAAGTCTAACCGACGGTTACAGCTAACCGACGGTTACAGCTAACCGACGGTTACAGCTAACCGACGGTTAAACTAACCGACAGCCAATACTAACCGACGGCAAGCGCCGCGAAAATAACGATATAAAATGAGCGCCAAATCCGCATTGCGTCGTATCTGCGCTCATTTATAAGCCGTCGTACGGGGAGACGCCGCACTGACGTCTCCCCGAACAGCTTATGAAATTTTATCCGAATTAAAGTGTGTTCTGCGAACCGAGCACTTCGGTGATCTTGTGATAAACCGTCTTTCTGACCTCGTCGCGCGCGACCGACAGATAGGTTCTCGGGTCGAACACCTCGGGCTGATTGTGCATTACACGGCGAATGCCCGCGGTCATAGCGAGACGGATGTCCGAGTCGATGTTGATCTTGCAGACTGCCATGCTTGCAGCCTTTCTGAGCTGCTCCTCCGGAATGCCGACAGCGTCCGGAAGCTTGCCGCCGATCGAGTTGATCTCCTTGACGTATTCCTGCGGAACCGAGGACGCGCCGTGAAGTACGATCGGGAAGCCGGGCAGACGCTTTGCTACCTCCTCGAGAATGTCGAAGCGGAGCGGCGGGGGAACAAGTACACCGTCAGCGTTGCGCGTACACTGCTCGGGCTTGAACTTGTACGCGCCGTGGCTCGTGCCGATAGCTATAGCCAGCGAGTCAACTCCGGTCTTGGAAACGAATTCCTCAACCTCCTCGGGACGCGTGTAGGACGAATCCTCAGCCGAAACCTTTACATCGTCCTCAACGCCGGCAAGACGTCCGAGCTCGCCCTCGACGACAACGCCGTGTGCGTGCGCGTATTCAACGACCTGCTTTGTGACCTTGATGTTGTCCTCGAAGCTGTGATGCGAGCCGTCGATCATGACCGAAGTGAAGCCGCCGTCGATGCAGGCTTTGCAGATCTCGAAGTCCGCGCCGTGGTCGAGGTGAAGCGCGAGGTCAATGTTCGAATCCTTGATAGCCGCCTCGGCGAGAGCCATCAGGTATTCCTGCTTCGCGTACTTTCTCGCGCCTGCAGAAACCTGAAGGATTACCGGCGATCTCGCCTCTCCTGCCGCCTCGGCGATAGCCTGTACTATCTCCATGTTGTTGATATTGAACGCACCGATTGCGTAGCCGCCGGCATACGCCTTTTTGAACATTTCAGTGGTTGTTACAAGTGCCATTTTTTATTCCTTCCCGAATGCCGCCGGACGCTCGCGCACCGTGGGCACTCTCATCACGTTTATATTTATACTATAATATTGTACACTATTCCGACCGCAAAATCAAGTGTTTTGCCCGAATAATATGTGAATTTTTTATCTTGCCGCGCGCATATCCGCGCTTTGACGCCGCGTCGCCGCTAATTGATTCAAAATATAAAAAATAGCGTGTAGTCATGGCAGATTTTCGGTTGACAAAACGCCCGATTTATTGTATCATTATATGTGACACGACGCCGCGGCAAAACCCTGCCGTCGCGTCAGAATTTATGACAAGGAGGAAACACAATGAAAGAAATGAAAATGACCTTCCGTTGGTACGGCGCGGACGACCCGGTAAGCCTTGAGTATATATCGCAGATACCCGGCATGACCGGCATTGTCTCGGCGGTATACGACGTTCCGCCCGGAAAAGAGTGGAGCGCCGAGTCGATTGCCGCGGTCAAAAACGCCGCCAACGCGCATAACCTCGCGTTTGAGGTAGTCGAGAGCGTTCCGGTTCATGAGGACATCAAGCTCGGCAAGCCGTCCCGCGACGAATACATCGAGGTCTACCGCCGCAACGTGAAGAAGTTAGCCGACGCCGGAGTCAAGGTGATCTGCTACAACTTCATGCCGGTGTTCGACTGGCTGCGTTCTGACCTTTCGCACAAGAATCCCGACGGCTCGACCTGCCTTATCTACCGCGACGCCGAGGTGCTCGCGATGGACCCGAACACAAAGAAGCTGTCTCTGCCCGGCTGGGACGAGAGCTACACTCAGGACGGACTGCGCGCGCTGCTCGCCGAGTACAAATCGGTCGACGAGGAAAAGCTCTGGGAGAATATGAGCTATTTTCTGCACGGAGTCATTCCGGTCTGCGAGGAGAACGGCATCAAAATGGCTATCCACCCGGACGATCCGCCGTGGGGCATCTTCGGTCTGCCGCGCGTCATCACGAACAAGAAGAACCTCGAGCGCTTCTGCAAGCTTTATGACAGCGAGTGCAACGGACTCACGCTCTGCACCGGCTCGCTCGGTTCGGCGGCGTCGAACGACGTCGTCGACATGATCCGCCATTTCGGCGCGATGAGACGCATCCACTTTTTGCACGCCCGCAACATAAAGCTGACCGGCGACCGCGACTTCAACGAGACCGGCCACCGCAGCGAGGACGGCTCGCTCGATATGTACGATATCCTGCGCGCCGCGTGGGACGTCGACTTCGACGGCTACATCCGTCCCGACCACGGTCGCATGATCTGGGGCGAGACCGGCCGCCCGGGCTACGGACTCTACGACCGCGCGCTCGGAGCGGTATACCTGAACGGCATCTGGGAAGCTATCAACAAGACGCTGTGCGACCGCAAGTGATCCCGTAATGGATTATTACGCAGCCTTCCACCTAATGGAACCTTGCTTCCCAAACGGCGGCTTGGCAGGACAAAATTCACTTCTATAAATATATATTTTATAGGACTTACATTATTATTTAAGAATAAAATCCCGCGTATCGTTTGTATTACGCGGGATTTTTTCATTTTGAGCTCATTCGGCCCTGAGCTCCTTCATATATGTAACGGCTGCGGTCGAGGTTCAGTCGATAGAATTGTATTCTTCGATCAGCTTGTTAAGCTCGGTCTCAGCCTTGGTCTTGAGCGACGCGTACTTTGACATGAAGTTTTCGTCGCGCCCTATCGCGCAGCTGCGCAGTGTGTTGCCCGAGTTGCCGAAATTGTGTATTCCGTTCAGATCGAAAATAATGTCCTCATAAATTATGTCGAGCATCTGCTTGGAGTTCTCGTCGCGCGAGACCTTTTCCTGCAGAGTCACATTGTACATCTGTTCACCGACGCTCGTTTGTGAGATATACGCCATCATTTCCATCGCGTTGCCGGTCATCTCCAGCTTGTCGCCCGTGTTGGTCACCGGAACCGCCACGCCGCAGGGTCCCCACGGCGAGCCGTATGTCAGATAGCGTTCCCGATTCTCGTCGAGCTTCGGCATCGGTATGATTCCGTAGTCGTCCTCCATGTCCCGCAGGCAGGAGATAATGCCCGACATATTGTAGCCGAGCAGCATCGACATTGAGTTTTTGAAATGCCAGGTCTTGGTTATCGTCACATCGGTAACGCCGTCCAGTTTGAATTGCTCGGTCAAAAGACGCGAGCTGTCGTCGTAGACCGCATTGATTATCCGGTCGAGTATGTTTATATTCTTTTCCGAATCCATAGTCAGCGCCGGCAGTCTATCCGAGGTGAATTCGGTCTGCGTGCCGCCGCAGCCGATATAGAATGCCTGTCCGGTCAAATCGTCGCAGGCGAACGCGTAAAAGTCGTCGTCGCCCATTTTTCCGTCATTGTCAAGGTCGCGCGCGACGTCCTTTGTTATAGTATTGTACATATCGAGCGTCCACCCTCCCGAAAGCACCGCTTCGTATAAATTCGGTAGGCCGTATTCGTCGCAGAGCCGCTGATTGAAGCAGATTACGCAGGGGGAATAGTAATAATCGAGCGAAATCGGTCCGCTTGTGATGTACTGCTTGCCGCCGAACGTCAGATTCTCGCGGCAGGACTGGCTCCACCACTCCGAGTCGAGCGAAAGGTGCGCGATGTCATTGAGATTTTGGAGATATCCCTCGGGGGCGAGCGTGTTGAGTCCGTCCGCCATGGACGTGATAATAAAATCATACGAAGCGTCGCCCGCGTTTATAGCCGTCTGAACGTCAGATTTCAGCTCGGCACGGTCCTCATAAACCGTATAGTCGATACTGATATTCAGCTTCTCCTCGACCGTCCGGTCGCGAGCAAACAGCGCGTCGTCGACCGCCTCGCCGTTCATCTCCTCCGGAGGCACATTTGGGTGCGACGAATAGTGCTGCACGATAATATTGAGCGTCTCGCCGCCCCAGTCGGCAGCAAGCTCGTCGATATAACCGCTCGTTTCGGTCAAATCTTCAGTCGCGGCGTCGGTCGAATCTGTAGTTTGCGGGGACTCGGACGCGCAGGAGCAAAGCTGCAAAATGAGCGCGGCCAATATTATGCCGGATACGATTTTTTTCATTTGATTCATTGCCTCCCATATGATATAGTAATCATGCACAAACATTACTTGATGTAACAATTATATCATATGCCGCGGCAATAATCTTCACAAATATTCGGCAATATATAAAATATATTTTGTCGTCATAGACGGCGTTCGGCTTTACTTCCGATTTATGACGACGCTCGCTCAATCGCGTATTCCCCGCATCGCGCGCGACAGCGACGACGCGTTTTCGTATCCGACCAGCTCGGCTGTGGACGTGACCGAGCCGCCGCGTGAGAGCAGCTCCTCGGCGCGTATCAGCCGGCAGGCGCGCATATACGCGTAGGGCGTCGTGCCCATCGCGCGCTTGAACCGACGAATGAAATAGTTCAATTCGAAGCCCGCGCGCGACGCGAGTTCGCCGACCGATATGCGTTCATTTTCATGCGCACGCATATATTCGAGCGACGAAATTATCACCTCGTCCGACATAAACGGCAGCTCACGGTCGTGTGACAGCAGCAGGAGCAGCGAATATAGCAGCTGATAGATTATCTGCCTGTATTCATCCTCGCTGCCGCAGGGAGCATCGGACGCCGACCGAATGCCCATAGCGGGGCTGCTGTCAGTCCGCGCGCCGTCGACGCGGCGCGCCACGAGCAGACTGTCTAGCAGCTCTACCATATGTGCCCTCGGAGTACCGCGGTTCACCTCGTATTCAATCGGTTTATCCGCGATTATCGGCGGAGTCGAGATGAAATCGAAGTAGATGTGGTCGATTCGGTCAAGCGGGTCGGTTTCGAACCGCTGCGGCAGATTATATGGGAAGACGTAGATTTTCCCCGCGTCGAATGGGCGGCGTTCGCCGTCCGGCAGTATCATCTCGCCGCGGCCGCTCCTTATGTAGTACAATCTCTGTAAGCGTATCATCCGGCGGTCAAGATTTATCGCCTCGGTCTGAATCCAGTTTTCGGGCACGACTCCCTTGCCCGCCTGAAATATGTATAGTGAGATTCTGCGCACGTCAATCCCCCCGATTCAATTCTATATGAAAAGCTTATTTTGGTCATGCCGCGGCTTATCACGGCTATATACAAAACCGCGGGTTTATACTATAATAATACATAAGCACACCGCTTGTCAATAGATTTCGGCGGTTTTATATAGTAAAATCTACCGTCTCAATAACGAAAGGAGCAAAGATATGACAAACAAAGAATGGTTCAAGCAGGCCGGATTCGGAATGATGATACATTTCGGGCTCTACGCGATTCCGGCGGGCGAGTGGAAGGGTCGCCGTATGCCCTACATCGGCGAGTGGGCGCAGTCCTATTTCCGCATTCCGAACGCCGAATACGAAAATTTCGCGCGGATATTCAACCCCATCTGCTTTTCGGCGGACGAGTGGGTCAGCGCGGCGAAAAACGCGGGTATGCAGTACATGGTCACAACGAGCAAGCACCACGACGGCTTCTGCCTGTTCGACTCGGAGTGGGACAGCTTCAACAGCAAAAAGGGCACGCCCTTCGGCCGCGACATCATATACGAGCTGGCGAACGCCTGCGCGAGACAGGGACTCAAATTCGGACTCTACTATTCGCAGGAGCTCGACTGGCACGACCCGAACGGCGGCGGCTACAAGAGCGGTCACACCAACTGCGGCTGCATGAGCTGGACCAACGACTGGGACTATCCGGACAACGAGCACAAGGATTTCTCGAAGTGCTTCGAGGGCAAGATAAAGACACAGTTCAAGGAGATACTCACAAAATACGGCGACCTCTGCCTCATCTGGTGTGACACGCCTCACGTGATCAGCGAATCCCAGAGCCGCGAGCTTTACGATATGATAAAGCACTACCAGCCCGACTGCCTTGTCAACTCGCGCATAGGCAACGGAATCGGCGACTACCGCTCCTGCGGCGACAATCAGATCGACTTTAAGAAGGAGGAGGGTCGCCCCTACGCGATATCGGTCGGCGAGCGCACCGGACTTTACGAATGTCCTGCCACACTCAACAACACATGGGGCTACAAATCGTTCGACAACGACTGGAAGCCGGCTTCCCGCGTCCGCGAGATACGCGATCGCCTGAATTCGCAGGGAATCAACTATCTCTTGAACATCGGTCCCGACTACCTCGGACGGCTCCCCGCACCGGCGCTCGATATACTCCGAGAGCTGGGCGAATGAGGTCGCTGCGGTAATTTTACAGTTAATTACAACCATATAAACATCATACTTGAAAGGAGTGTCCGGCGGCTGACGGCGCACCTCAAAACCGTCGCCGGACGAGGTTCACGCAATGAAAACACGCAATATTTTGTCACTGCTTCTGCTTCTCACGGTATCGCTCGCAGCTTGCCAAGCCGCGCCGACAGACCCTATCGACGACAACGTCACATCGGGCGACACCTCGTCGACCGAAAGCACCGCCGATGACACACTTCCACCTCCCGATTACACAAACGACTATGACGGGCGCGGCTTTACGATAGTTACGACGAGTCAGCTTCAGTATATTTACGCCGACGAGATGAACGGCAGCGCGGTCAACGACGCGATGTATGAGCGCGACCGCATGACCGAGGAGCAGCTCGGAGTCGATATCGGCTACTATGTCGCCGGAGCGCGGGTCGAGGACGTGTATCCGGTGATACAGTCTACAGTCATGGCGGGCGACGCCGCGTATGACCTCGGCGTCGTTCATGTCAACATGAACCTTAACAACTACGTTTCCGAAAATCTGGTGCTCGACTGGAATGTAATGCCGCACGTCGATTTCGGGAATCCGTGGTGGAATCCGAACATCATCGACTCGTTGTCGATAAACGGCAAAGCTCCGTTCGCCGCCGGCAGCATCTTTATGGATGAAACGGTGTTCCTATTGTTCAACAAGGAGCTCGCGACCGACCTTGGTCTCGGAAGCCTTTACGATTATGTATACGACGGCAGCTGGACGTGGGACAAGCTCGCTGAAATCTCGGCCGAGGTCATGTCCGACATCAATGGCGACAGCGTATATGACGAGACCGACCGCTACGGCACCGCGATATATCTGTCCGGTTCGTCCTGGCTGCTGCGCAACATCCCCGCGTCCTGCGGCGAGATGATCTGGGAGAAGTCGGACGACGGCTATGCGCTCGCGATCGACACCGAGAAAATGCAGACGATTATCGAAAAGACGACCGCGCTGTTCAACGGCGGCGGCGGATATATGTATACCGACAGCTCGACGCAGGATGTGAGCGCACAAGTGTCGTTGTTCAATCAGGGCAGCTACCTTACCTATTTTGTTTCTGTCAGCAATGCCGCGGCGGCATTTAACCAACTCGACTTCGACTACGGAATCCTGCCGCTGCCAAAATACGACGAAAATCAGAAAGAATATTACTCGCTGTCCTGGAGTCCGAACCTGCTTGTTCTCGCGACCGCAGACCCAGATTTCACCGGAGCGGTCAGCGAATGGCTTTGCTACTACGGTTATACGTTAGTACGCCCCGAGTTCTTCGACTCATTATTAAGCGTCCGCTTTGCACAAGACGAGGAGTCGGTCGAAATGCTCGACATTATCTTCGGAAATATCGTCTACGATCCTGCGATGAACTTCAAGTCGACCGGCTTCTACTCGTTTGCCGACGCGATGATTATGAACAACAACACCGACTTCGCGTCCTACTATCAGTCGAAGCTCTCGGCTGAAAACGGGTATATCGACAACCTGAATCAATCGTTCGCCGATTTTAGCAATTGATAACCATTTTGTATAGCACATATTCATTAAAAAATCACTCATAAGACTTTTATGATTCATTTATCTCTTCAGTTCAACCCAATGGAGCAGGCTGTTGTTTTTTATCCTGTATTGCATAAAATAAAGCGATCTCTTGAAGATATCTACCCGCTTGTCTATTTTGCCCTAATCTTTCCTTAAAACATTGCCGAATTACTACGTTAATTGCGCATCGGAAATTGAAAATCCGCTTGATAAATTCACGCTGTCAGTGTATAATAATATTAATGGAGCGCGATTTCCGGCGATATTATCAACTTTGGGTTGAATCAATCGCAGGTTGATTCCAGAATACATATGCCCGGGCTCGCGATTAATATTAAAGTTGAGGAAATGAAATTATGATCAAGGTTATATCCACCGAAAATATGCGCAAAAGCGAAGCGGCGGCGATAGAGAAATCGCTGACCGCGTTCGAGCTCATCTCCCGCGCCGGACTCGCGATATTCGAGGCGGTCGACTGGAAGCCGCCGGTAGCCGTAGTCTGCGGCGGCGGAAATAACGCTGCCGACGGCTTCGCGACCGCGTCCAGACTCAAGACCGCCGGAATTGACGTCACGCTCTTCCTTCTGTCCGACCGGCTGACCGAAGACGGTCGCTATTTCTTTGACGAGTGTACCTCAATCGGCGTTGAGATGAAGCAGGGACTCGACAACCTGTCGCTCGACGGCTATAATACCGTCCTCGACTGCATATTCGGCATAGGCTTCCGCGGCGACGAGATAAGCGATCCGTATAAAACCGCGATCGAGCGAATCAACGAGTCGGGCGCGTATGTAGTCTCTGCCGACATCAACAGCGGTCTCGTCGCCAACAGCGGTCTTGCCGGAGAGGACGACGACGGCGCTTGCGTCCGCTCCAACCTCACAGTCTCGCTCGGCAGCTTCAAGAGCGGTCACTTCCTGAATTCGGCGAAGGATTATATCGAAAATAAGATCAATTGCGACATCGGCATCGAGTCGGTCGGTGACGCCGCATACTTAATCGAGCCGTCAGATATCCGCCGTATATTCTGCGGGAGACTACAAAATTCGAACAAGGGCGATTACGGCTACGTCGCTATAATCGGCGGCTCGGTCGAGTACAGCGGAGCTGCCAAGCTCGCGAACCTCGCGCTGTCCGCGCTGCGCTCGGGAGCGGGAGTGTCTAAGCTCGCCGTTCCGCGCTGCATTACCAAGGCGGTGCTGCCGTATATCCTCGAGAGCACGCTGTACGAGCTTGACGACATCGACGGTCAGTTCTGCTTCAGCCACGGCGCGATCGACCGCCTGCTCTATCACACCCGCGCCGCCGCGGTCGGCATGGGCATGGGTCGCAGCGACGAGGTCAAGCGTCTGCTCGAATATATGCTCTGTGAATACTCGGGTCGGCTGATCATCGACGCCGACGGACTGAACGTCCTCGCCGGCATGGATATAAAATATTTCAAGAACGCGTCCTGCCGCCTGATTCTGACGCCTCATCCGAAGGAGTTCGAGCGGCTCTGCGGCAAAAAATTCGACGAGTGCCGCCACGACCTTGTCACCGCCGCCAAGGAATACGCTAAGAACACCGGTACTATTCTGCTTCTGAAGGGCACGACTACAATTATAACCGACGGCAATACCGTGTACCTGTCCGACAGCGGAGACTGCGGCATGGCTACCGCCGGAAGCGGCGACGTGCTGTCCGGAATCCTCGCCGGAATCTGCGGATATGTCAGCGACGACGACCTCTTGCTCGGAGTCGCGGCCGGCGCGTATCTGAACGGACTGGCCGGAGCTCTCGCGTCGCGCGAGATACCGTCGGTAGCGATGATTTCGGGCGACACGGTGCGCCACATCCCCGACGCCATGCGCGAGATTATCGGCTGACATGATGCGAAATATTATTGGCTGACATTGCATTTATACGATAAGACCCTCGCAACTACACGATAAAAATGAATAGATGCCCGCCGGTGTCTATTCATTTTCTTCATAAACAATAACTTATAGATAACGTGTGCCCGATAGAGATTTGCTTTGCATGAACAGAAGCACGGCGGGAGTCAAATCATTTTTGCGAATCTATCACTCGTCGATTGCACCACGTCGTGTTGTAAATTCGCCGCTCGCTCAAGCCGAATTTTACATTGTAAAGTGCCTATTCGATGCTTTGTAAAATCGAAAATTATCGCTTTTTGCGGCTTGACATCGATTTTACATGACGAATCTTTTTCATTTTACACCCTGATGGTATCATATAACTGTGAGATTGAGAGACAGAAAACATATAACGGCGCTCCAATCCACAGAAATATGATGAAAGCAATTTTATTTGATCTGAAAGGGGTCATTTTACAATGAAAAAGTTAGCAAGTCTCCTCCTCGCCGCTGCGGTCGCGGCAGCATCTCTCTTCAGCTGCTCCGAGAGCGCGTCGGGCAGCGTATCGACCGACGGTTCGACTTCAATGTCGTCGGTAATCGGCGCGCTTGGCGAAGCCTTCGAGAATGACAATCCCGGCGTGACCTTCACCTACAACCCCACCGGCTCGGGTTCGGGAATCACCGCTGTGTCCGAGGGACGCTGCGACATCGGTCTTTCGAGCCGCGCGCTCAAGGATGAGGAAACCGCGAGCGGTCTTACCGGCACTGTCCTCGCGCTCGACGGAATCGCGATTATCGTAAACAACGAGAATCCGGTTTCCGACCTCGACACCGATACCATCGCCAAGATCTACACCGGCGAGATCACGAACTGGTCGGAAGTGGGCGGAAATGACGGCGAAATTGTCCTGATCGGTCGTGAAGCCGGAAGCGGCACGCGCGACGGCTTCGAGTCGATCACCGGCACCGAGGGCGCCTGCCAGTACCGTCAGGAGCTGACCTCGACCGGAGACGTCATCACCACCGTCTCGACCAACCCGAACGCCATCGGCTACGCGTCGCTCGCGTCGGTTAAGGACACCGTCAAGGCTCTGACCGTAAACGGAGTCGCTCCGACCGAGGAGACCGTCAAAGACGGCAGCTATGTCATCCAGCGTCCGTTCGTACTCGTTACCAAGACCGACACCGCGCTCTCCGAAACCGCGCAGAAGTTCTTCGATTACATAACCTCTGCTGACGCTTCGGCGATAATCTCGGGCGCCGGCGCGGTTCCGGTGAACTAAGCGATGGATACGAACCTCACAAAGAGTATAACCGAGGTCAATAAAGATAATGTGTCCGATAGCGGCGGTCAATCTGACCGTCGCTCATCGCGTAAAATCGGTGGGAATACAAAGCGCGTGTCCACGGATAGTATCGCCGACGCCGCGAGTATAACCGCGGACAGCGGCAAAAACGACGCGAATACAGCCGTCGGCAGTAGAACAAGCGACGCGAATATAACCGTGGGCGGAAAAGATAATGCCCAAAGCGCGGTTATAGCCGATAGCATCACCGATACCGCGGATATAATTGAGGACGCAAAAGTCAGCGACCCGGCAGGAATGGAGAACGGCGTTATGACACAAGCCAAAAACAAACGCGCGATCCGCAAAAATTTCAAACGCTTTGTCGAAAACCTTATGCACGGCATATTCCTCGTGCTCGGACTTATCACGGTCGGATTCGTGCTGCTTATCACAGTCTATCTTGTAGTATCCGGTCTGCCCGCGATAGTCGAAATCGGTCCTATTGAGTTTCTGTTCGGCAAGGAGTGGGCTTCAACCAACGCCGAACCCAAGTTCGGCATACTGCCGTTTATTCTGACCAGTATATACGGCACCGCCGGAGCTATCGTAATCGGCGTGCCGATTGGTTTTTTGTGCGCGGTCTGGCTGTCAAAGCTCGCGAACCGGAAGGTGCGCGCCGTGATGGAGGCTGCGATCGGACTGCTCGCCGGAATCCCGTCGGTCGTATACGGTCTTGTCGGTATGCTGATACTCGTGCCGGGAATACGCGAGCTTTTCAATATACCGGACGGCGCGAGCCTGCTCGCCGCGATGATCGTGCTCGCGGTAATGATACTTCCTTCAATAATTAAAATATCGATGACCTCGCTCGACGCCGTGCCAAAGGAATACGAAGACGCTTCGCTCGCGCTCGGCGCGACCCCGGTCGAGACCTACTTCCGGGTCTCGGTTCCGGCGGCAAAGAGCGGAATCGCCGCCGCGGTCGTCATGGGCGTCGGCCGCGCTATCGGCGAAGCTATGGCGGTTATGATGGTCTCGGGCAACGCGCCGAATATGCCCTCGCTGTTCGAGTCGGTGCGCTTCTTAACGACCGCGGTAGCAAGCGAGATGTCCTATTCGAGCGGACTTCAGCGTCAGGCGCTCTTTTCGATAGCGCTTGTGTTGTTCCTATTCATCATGTTGATAAACGCCGCGCTCAACTTCTTCTTGAAGCGCGACCGTGAGAGGTGAGCGTATGACAAAAAACCAACCGTCTCTGTCGGGTCGGCTGTCGACCCGACGCAGAATCTATACCATGGTGATGCGCGCGCTGATGTTGATTTCAGCGCTGCTCTGCGCCGCGCTCGTAATTTTTCTTATTGTATACGTGATGTACAAAGGGCTGCCGAACATAAGCTGGCAGCTGCTCACGACCAAGCCGAGCTACCTTTCCGACACGATAGGCATCCTGCCGGACATACTGAATACGCTGTACATCGTCATAGCGTCGCTTGTAATAGTCCTGCCGCTCGGAGTCGGCGCGGCGGTATACCTGACTGAATACGCGACGAACCACCGGCTCGTCGCGGCGATCGAATACGCCGCCGAAACTCTGTCCGGCATACCGTCTATCATATACGGTCTGGTTGGTATGCTCTTCTTCTGTCAGTTTCTCGGAATGAAGACCTCGCTGCTCGCCGGCGCGCTGACGCTCGTCATAATGAATCTGCCGACGATAATGCGCACGACACAGGAGAGCCTGAAGACCGTGCCGCAGAGCTACCGAGAGGGAGCGTTCGGACTCGGCGCGGGCAAGTGGCAGGTAATCCGCACCGTCGTTTTGCCCGGATGCGTGGACGGAGTCGTCACCGGCTGCATACTCGCGGTCGGACGTATACTCGGCGAATCGGCCGCGCTGCTGTTCACCGCCGGCTTCGCGCACGCGTTGAACGGCTTCATCGAGGGGCTTAACAGCGCGGGCGCGACTCTGACTGTCGCGCTATACGTCTACGCCAAGGAGGAGGGCGAGTTCGAGGTCGCGTTCGCCATCGCCGCGATATTGATGATACTGACAATGTTGATCAACCTCGCCGCCTCGCTCGTCGGAAAATACTTTAAAAAGAGGAGAGAGCAATGAGCGACATCATTACGGTCAATGACCTTTGCCTTTGGTACGGTCAGACGCAGGCTCTGAAAAATATCAACGTCACGATACCCGAAAAAAGTATAACCGCGCTGATAGGACCGTCCGGCTGCGGAAAATCGACCTTTATCAAAACCCTGAACCGAATGAACGATCTGATACCCGGAGTCAGGATCACCGGCGAAGTGTCCTACCGCGGCACGAATATATTCGACCAATCGGTCGACGTGAACGAGCTGCGACGCGAGGTCGGAATGGTTTTCCAAAAGCCGAACCCTTTCCCGATGTCGATTTACGACAACATCGCCTACGGACCGCGCACACACGGAATAACGTCGCGCGCGAAGCTCGACGACATTGTAGAGCGTTCGCTCCGCGGCGCGGCTATTTGGGACGAGGTAAAGGACAGACTCAAAAAGAACGCGCTTGGTCTTTCGGGCGGACAGCAGCAGCGGCTCTGCATTGCCCGCGCGCTCGCGGTCGAGCCGGACGTTTTGTTAATGGACGAGCCGACCAGCGCGCTCGACCCGATTTCGACGTCGAAAATCGAGGAGCTCGCGCTCGAATTAAAGGACAAATATACGATAATCATAGTCACGCACAATATGCAGCAGGCGGTGCGGATTTCGGATCAAACGGCTTTCTTTTTGCTCGGAGAGCTGGTCGAATACGGCGGAACCGAGAAGCTATTCTCGCAGCCGGACGACAAGCGCTGCGAGGACTATATTACCGGTCGATTCGGATAAGCCGCGGACAGAACCGCACGAATACCATTTACGGGACTTATCGCGGTTGATATAACTATTATTGGTTCGTGCGGCGGAGCACCGAGCGCCATGGCGTCATAGGTGTATACAGCCGGACGCCGGATGAAACCGCGTTAATAATATAAATAGTGCCGCACCGAATAAATAGCAGTGCCGGAATCAATCAGTGAAAGGAACAGTCATAATCAATGAGAAGCAGATTTGACGAGCAGCTCGCGCAGCTCAAATGCGAGCTTATCGAAATGGGCGCGCTCTGCGAGGAGGCGATTGCGCTTGCGGCGAAGGCGCTCGACGAAGCCGATGTAAAGCTCGCGGCCAAAGTCGCTCCGCTGTCCGGCGAGATCGACCGAATGGAGCGGAATATCGAGTCTATGTGCCTGAAGCTGCTGCTGTCGCAGCAGCCGGTCGCGCGCGACCTGCGCATGATATCAGCCGCGCTCAAGCTGATTACCGATATGGAGCGCATAGGCGACCAGGCGTCGGATATCGCGGAGATAATCAATTTTCTCGACGGACGCAGCATCGAGGAGTGCGAATACATAGGCGAGATGGCCAAGGCGGCAATCCGAATGGTGACTGACAGTGTCGACGCGTATGTAAAGCAGGACGTCGACGCCGCGCACCGTGTAATCGCGGGCGACGACGTCGTCGACGATTATTTTGACAAGGTCAAAACCTCGCTTATCAGCCTTATCGCTCACAATCCCGACGAGGGCAGATACGCGCTCGATCTATTGATGATAGCGAAATACTTTGAACGAATCGGCGACCACGCGGTAAATATCGCGGAGTGGGTCGTATTTTCAGTCACAGGAATACATGACGAGTCGAAATGACCGCGCAAGCCGAGGCTTTGCGCGAATTGCGGTATTGCCGCAGAACCGCGACCGTCAGGAAAGGAAGACTTCGCTAACACGAAGTCATGGTCATAATTATGGATATGATATGGTGTGTCGAGGACGACGCGAGCATACGCGACATTGAGGTATACGCGCTGAGCTCGACCGGATTTGCGGCGCGCGGCTTCGAGGACGGCGCGTCGTTTTTAGAGGCATTAAAGGATGAGGTGCCCGCGCTGGTGATACTCGACGTCATGCTGCCGGGCACAGACGGGGTCGAGCTGCTGCGCCGCCTGAAGGCTTCGCCCGATACGAGCGAGCTGCCGGTGATAATGGCGACCGCCAAGGGCACCGAATACGACAAGATACGCTCGCTCGACATCGGCGCCGACGACTACCTTGTCAAGCCGTTCGGCATGATGGAGATGGTTTCGCGCGTCAAAGCGGTGCTCCGCCGCTGCAAGCCGAAGCAGACCGAACATATATTGACCCTCGACGGAGTCACACTCAACTTAGACGAGCACACGGTCGAGGTCGACGGCGAGCGGATCGCGCTCACTTATAAGGAATATGAGCTGCTGCGGCTGTTCATGAGCCACCCGGGCATGGCGTTCACGCGCGATCGACTGTTCTGTGACGTCTGGGGCATGGACTACTGCGGCGAGACTCGCACGGTCGATATGCACATACGCACTCTGCGCCAGAAGCTGGGCCGGCACGCAAATCTCATCGAGACAGTCAGAAACGTCGGCTACCGACTCGACCCGAAGGCCTGAGGCGCGAGGAGCCGATATGAACCGGAAAATCTTTTATTCAATCCTGCTCGCGTCACTGATAGTTCTGCTCGCGAGCTTTACTGTGATAATCGGCGTTATGTACGACTATTCGACCGGTCTCCTGAAGCGTCAGATGCGGCTTGAGCTCGGACTCGCGAAAAGCGCGCTCGAGTCTAGCGGGGTCGCGTACCTTGAGGGACTGGACATCGACGAGAGCAGCCGGGTTACGTGGATTGCCTCGGACGGAACCGTGTTATTCGAAAGCGATGCCGACCCCGCCGAAATGGATAACCACTTGGGGCGCGAGGAGATAAGCGAAGCCCTTGCCGCCGGCTGGGGCGAGAGCTCGCGCTGGTCGTCTACCCTGACCGAGCAGACTATATACAGCGCAGTTCGGTTAGACGACGGCTCGGTGCTACGCATATCCAACAGCCGCGCGAGCGTATTGTCGTTGCTGTTCGGTATGCTGCCGCCAATGGCTCTGATATTCGCCGGAGCGTTCATTCTGTCGGCGATTCTCGCCGGACGTATGTCGAAGCGGGTCGTCGAGCCGCTGAACCGGCTCGATCTCGACCACCCGCTCGAAAACGACGCCTATCCCGAGCTGTCGCCGCTCCTCAACCGTATAAACCGTCAGCATCAGCAGATAACGGCTCAGCTGCTCGAGCTAAGACGCCGGACCGAGGAGTTCGCGCAGATCACCGGAAATATGAACGAGGGTCTGGTACTGCTCGGTGCGAAGGGCGAGGTCATCAGCATCAATCCCGCGGCCGAGCGGCTGTTTATGACTGATATGTCCTGCGTCGGTCAGAATTTTTTAACCGTCGACCGCACGCCCGAGCTGACGCAAGCGATAAGTCGCGCGACCTCTACGGGACACGCCGAGCTGCGCTGTGAGCGCGAGGGACGCGAGTATCAGTTCGATTTGAGCCGTATTGAGTCAGACGGAAAGGTAACCGGTACCGTACTGCTCGCGTTCGACGTGACCGAGCAGGCGCTGGCCGAGAGCCGGCGGCGCGAATTCACCGCAAATGTGTCGCACGAGCTTAAAACTCCGCTGCAAACGATAATCGGCAGTGCCGAGTTAATCGAAAACGGGCTGGTAAAGTCGGAAGATATGCCGCGTTTCATCGGACACATCCGTTTCGAGGCGACGCGTCTGGTACGGCTGATCGAGGACATTATCCGGCTGTCTCAGCTCGACGAGGAGCAGGAAATGCCGCGCGAGGATGTGAACCTGTACGAGCTCTGCGACGAGGTTGTGAAGTCGCTTGAGCCTACAGCCTCGGCGCGCGGAATAAAGCTCGAGCTTGTCGGCGGAGTGTGCGTTATAAATGGCGTCCGCAGACTGTTATATGAGATTGTATACAATCTGTGTGACAACGCTATCAAATACAATGTCGACAACGGCAGTGTGACGGTTACCGCCAATCCCGATTCGGACGGCGCCCTGCTTTCGGTCAGCGACACCGGCATCGGTATTCCGCCCGAGCATCAGAGCCGGATATTCGAGCGTTTTTACCGCGTCGACAAGAGCCACTCGAAGCAGTCGGGCGGCACCGGACTCGGTCTGTCGATAGTCAAGCACGCGGTCAAGTACCACAACGCGAAGCTCGAGCTTGTGAGCGCGCCCGGCAAAGGCACGACGATAACCGTACACTTTCCGGCAAAAGAGAATAAAGCTGACGATTGATATAAGCTAACGTGAGTTCGACGGGAGCTTTTATTTAGTACTGCGATATTGTTTGCTTTTACTGGGGGAGCCCCTTTTGAAAAAAGGGGCTCCCCCAGACCCCCACCCGAAAACTTTTGATAATTTGGGTCATAGCGTAGATTATTATAACTGGGCGCGTTGTAAAATGAAGTTGCAATAAACAGTTTTCAAAAAAGAAAATCCATAGTAACGATTCTGTGGTAGAATTGAGTTTGCTTAAGACACCAATTCGAAAGGATCGTCAATATGGACAATACTAATTATACCACAGAACACAGGAAAGGTCAACACCTTTTGAGTGAAGAAAGACACGAAATTGAAGTACGATTGAAAGACGGCTGGTCTATCTACCGTATCGCCAAGCATTTGGGGCGTCCATACAACACCATCAAAAACGAGATCAAACGCGGCACGGTATCGCTTTATAACGGAAAGGTGAAACGATACAAAGCAGACGAGGGCAAGAAAGTATATCTTGAACACCGACAGAACTGCCGCAAGCAGTACCGCTGTCTCGCTGCAGTTCGTTTTCTCCAATACGTAGTAGATCGCTTCAAAAGCGCAGACAAATGGTCGCTGGATGCCAGCTGCGGAGAGGCAATGAGAAACGGCACGTTCCCTCGTTCGGAAATGGTCTGTACCAAGACCCTCTACAACTACGTGGATCTGGGGCTTCTGCCCATCAAGAACATCGACCTGCCCGAAAAGCTCCGCCGTAATACGAAAGCTAAAAAAGCCCGTGAGAACAGGAAAATTCTCGGTCAGAGCATCGAAGAACGCCCTGAAATCGTGAAATTTCGTACCGAGTTTGGCCATTGGGAAATAGACACGGTCATCGGCAAAAAGGATGAAAATGAGCCTTGTGTCCTCACGCTTGTGGAGCGTATGACACGGATGTGCATCTGGGTAAAGGCTCGCAATCATACCGCCGAGGCAATCAACGAAGCTCTGCAGCGGGTCATATCGTCCTTCGGGGGGCAACGCGATCAAGTGTTCAAGACCATTACCGGTGACAACGGCTCAGAGTTTGCGGGGCTTTCTCTTCTGGAAAACGGCACACTGAAGGTCTATTTCACACACCCATATTCTTCCTGTGAGAAAGGTACTAACGAGTGCCATAACCGTATGCTGCGGCGGTTTATTCCCAAGGGCAAAAGCATTTCAGACTACACCGCCGACGAAATTTGCTTCTTCGCCGACTGCATCAATAGTCTGCCGCGAAAAATCCTCGGTTATGCCACTCCTGAGGAGCTTTTCGAGCGCCAACTCGACCGCATCTATGCCGCGTGAGCAGCAAAACTGCCCCGCCTGCTGCGGACCGCGCCGTTGGCTCCCTCCACTCGGGGCTTCGCCCCTCCTTCCGTGAGCCAACGCTGTTCTACTATGAATTGTTACCTTTTTGAAAACTATTGCAACTTGCTATTGCAATTTGCGATTATTATAACTGCGCAGATATTTTATTATTGCTTGCTGTCAGATACCACAGAGGCGCGCCGCCTAATGGGACCCTGCTTCCCAACCGGCGGCTGGTTTCTACGTGGTCGTTTGGAACTTATATTGTTTGTTCAGTTGATTGCGTAATTACATTGTTATAATTTTTATCAAACTCTCGTTAAAATACAAGTTGAATCATACTGACAAATCCGCAGGGACTGCATCAAAAATGCAGTCCCTTTTGTCATTCTGTCACAACGTACAATAATATTCACATGATTTTGTGGCAATCGACTATTGACAGCCACTACAATCCATGATATAATTTGCAAACTAAAAATTTCGGATATCGTTCGGTATACCGAACAGCAAAGGACTGAAGTTTGAAAATAAATTTGCAGACACGAGTTTTGTGACTGCACGGTCAATACGACCGAGACTGATGATATACATATCGACGCGGCTGGATGCCCTGACTGATTGCCAAGACAGTCTGCGCTGAAAGTAATATGATATATTCATTCAAAATGCACCGCCGCTGATTCCTCCGACAGCTGCCACAAAACAAATTCAGTTGATTATATCATACTGTCAAGAAAGGATGATACACAATGAACAATCAAGCCAACATCGACCAAACCTCGAAGGACAACTCGCTGCTCCCCGCGCACTTTATCACCGACAAGGCGACCCTCTCCGACCCTCACGGCATATACGCCGACTGCTGCCGCAAATTCCAAGGCATACCCGGCATCGAGCGCACCGAAGCCGGAAGCATCTACACAGTGTTCTACACCGGCACCGAGACTGAGGGCAACGGCAATTTCCTGCTGATACACCGCTGCCGCGACAGCGACGGCAAAAACGCGTGCGACCTCGACTTTTCCGAGACGATAATGGCGGTAGTCCCGCCGACCGAAAACACCCGCTGCTACGACCCCTGTCTCTGGATCTCGCCCGACAAAAAGCTGCGGCTGTTCTGGGCTCAGAGCTGCGGTTGGTACGACGGGCGCTGCGGTGTCTGGTGCTCGGTCTGCGAGAATCCCGACGCTGATGTCCCGTGCTTCTCGGCTCCCGAGCGTATCGCGAACGGTATCATGATGAACAAGCCGACCGTATTGTCAAGCGGCGAGTGGCTGCTGCCCTGCGCCGTCTGGAAGGTCGCGAACTCGGAATACAACTACCTGCCGGCCGAGCGCTTTTCGAATGTCTACCGCTCGACCGACTCGGGAAAGACCTACGCTCTGTATAGTCACAGCGACTACCCCGACCGCCATTTCGACGAGCATATGATCTACGAACGTCGGGACGGCTCGCTCGTCATGCTGATACGCGCGAAGAACGGAATTGGCGAAGCCTTTTCATACGACCGCGGCAAGACCTTTACGGGCGAGCGAGATTCGGGGCTCGGCGGTCCGAACTCACGCTTCTTTGTCCGCAGACTTAAGAGCGGACGGCTGCTGCTCGTAAATCACGTCAACTTCAAGGGTCGCAACAACCTGACCGCGCTGCTCTCCGACGACGACGGTCAGAGCTGGAAGTACAGCCTGCTGCTCGACGAGCGGGGAGATGTTTCCTACCCCGACGGAGTCGAGGGCTCGGACGGCTACATCTACATAATCTACGACTACAACCGCAACAGCGACCGTGAGATATTGATGGCGAAGCTGCGCGAGGAGGACATCATCGCCGGACGACTCGTTTCGGACGGCTCGGCGCTGAAAATCGTGACAAACAAAGCCTTTGGATAAAGCGGAAGATAAAAAATACCGCCGGACGCATCCGCTTCCCATTGCATCGGGAGGCGGTCGTCCGGCGGTTTATTTTTACGGGAGGGATTATGCGGCGCTGACATTAGCTTTGTGTCAGTGTTATGCGGCGGTCACTGATTGTTGTTCACCTTGTCAAGGTCGGTTTGCATCTGCGATTCATATGACGCGTATATCGAAGCGAAATTGCCGGTCTTTTCGGTGACGGCGTTCAGCACCTCGGTGCGCATCTCCGAACCGATGTTGTAGGACAAAACAAGGTCAGGCGCGGCGGATTTGATGATTATGTCGAGCATTTCAATCGAATCCTCGTTGCGCAGGCCTTTCTGTTCAAGCGTGGTGTTTCGGTAAACCGGCCAAACCATTTCATAGCTTAAATAGGTCAGCGCATCGCCGAGTATCGCCGAGCGCTCGGGGTCGGTGCAGGTCACAGGGATCGAATAGCAGGGAGTGCCGTAGAACGAGGTGGCGTGATAGCTTTCCTGGCTCTCGTCGTATTTCGGGAACGGGACTATGCCATAGCTGTAGCTCTTGTCGCGCTGACGGCTGGTCTTGCTGAGCTCGGCCGTGAGAAAGAGCGCGCGGCTGTGCTCAAAGAGTCCGACTGCGCTGTTCGGGGTATCGTCGGTAGCGGGCCATGCCGGAAAATGGAGGATCGCGTGACCGTCGGATTCGGAGAATATCGTGGACATTTTGTCAAGCAGACTGTAGAAGCGGTCGCTTCCGGCGGTGATTTCGAGCTTGCCGCCATTTTCTTCGACGATGAATTCATCCGCTCCGACGAGGAATTTGTCGCTTTGATAATTGGCAAGACCGTATATGCAGGTGCCGTTTTCGTCGTCGTTTGAAAAGCTGTCGTCTCCGTTGAGATTTGCTCCGGCGCTGATGTATTCATTCAGTCGGTCGAGCGTCCAATTGCCCTCGCGCACGAGGTCGTACGGCATATCAAGCCCGAGGTCGGTCATCATCGTCTCGTTGAAGAACAGACACCAGATCGAGTCGACGATCATCAGCTGCGAGTAGCCCGCCGCGGCATACAGCTCGCCGCCTATAGAATTCGCTTCGTTGTAGGATTTGAGCCACCACGGCTCGTCGAACTTGAACGCGTCGTAGTCGAGCAGGTTATAAAGCATTCCCTCGCTTGTAAATTTATACAGGTCGCGCGCGGGCATATATATCGTGTCATATAAGTCCTCGCCGGAGAGAATGGTCTGCATCGCGTAATTCGCGAGGTCGGTGTCGACGTGCTCGCAGTGCTCCTCGATAAGCACTCCGGTTCTGTCCTCAAAGGTGCGGCAGCGCTCGTACATAGCGTCGTTGAGCGACTCGCCGGTCGACTCCTCGCGGTCGATTTCGGCGCGCATATTGTAGACGTCGCCGGCATTGAGTATTGAGAAAGTGCTTCCCGAATAGGCGGTCGTAAATTCGTATGCCGGCTCCTCGGCTTGAGTTGTTTCACCGCCGGATGCGACGTCCGTAGTGTTTTCAGGCGATACTGATTCATCGCCACAGGACGCGAGCTGACCGAGTATCAACCCACAGAGCAGCGCAAGGCTTATAAGTCTATTGCTTTTCATATTCAGTTCTCCTAAACCAATATGTGATGTTGGTGATATTATATCATATTGTCTACAATTTGTCAATATACATAATATATATATTGCGCTATATTGAACTGATATATACCGGCAGTTATTTACTCTAATAATTTGATAACCGTTATGTATAAAAATACATAAGGAAAAGTCGCCAAAACTATTGACAAACCGCATATTTATGATAAACTATTATTATGGAGATACGATTTCATCGCCGCGGGCGGAGTCTGGGAGCTCACACATATCATCATGGCTTTGATGCCCGGCGTGAGCGGAGGATTTATAACATTGACCTTATTCATAGTCGCCCTCATGCTCGTATTCCTTTTGTCAATGATTATCACTTATCCGACGATTTGGCTGTTCCGGTATGTGTAATCAAAGCTGACACAAAACGAAAATAAGCGTTATCGCGATTTTGATTGACATAGTAATATTAGAACGAAAATGAAAGGAAGACTTCACTGTCGCGAAGTCATGGTAATAACAATGTCAAAATCAATCATTGCCTTTATTCTCGCAATTTTATGCGCCGCCTCGACGTCCTGCGCACGGCAGGCTCAGACCGAGGGCGACGCCAACGCCGACACTACTGCCGCCGAGACTGCCGAGCTTGTCGGACGCGAGGCTGTGTCGTCGAGCGTTCCCGACACGCTCAATTTTGACGGCGAGACCGTGACGATACTCACCCGTTCGGAATCCGGATTCCCCGAGGAATTCCTCGCCGAGGAGGAAAACGGCGATATTATCAACGATACCGTATATAAGCGCGACCAATATGTAACCGAGCGGCTGAACTGCACGACCGACGTCATTACCCGCGCCGGCGGCTGGGGCGAGCACATCAATTTCATGAACAGCGTGACGAGCGACGTCATGGCGGGAGACCAGTCGTATGACATCATTTCATATTACGCCTACTGCGCGCCGA
Source organism: Candidatus Flemingiibacterium merdigallinarum (assembly GCA_904386005.1). Classification (GTDB taxonomy): domain Bacteria; phylum Bacillota; class Clostridia; order Oscillospirales; family CAG-272; genus Flemingiibacterium; species Flemingiibacterium merdigallinarum. The sequence goes on along the minus strand of CAJFKR010000001.1, from coordinate 223,418 downwards.
TGCTCGCGACGCAGGGTGTGCTTCTGAACCTTTACGACATCGAATACCTCGACCTGTCGAAGCCGTGGTGGCATCAAAGCTTCGTCGAGAACGCGACTGTATACGATAAGCTCTACCACGTCGCGGGCGACATAAACCTGACGACCGTATCCTATCGCTACGCTATCTTCTTTAATAAAACTCTGTCCGACATCTATGTCGAAGACAACCTCTATTCATTGGTCGACGACGGCAAGTGGACGCTCGATAAGTTTTTGTCCTGCGTCAAGGACATCTGGATCGATGTCGACGGAGACGGAATCTCCGAGGAAACCGACATTCTCGGCTGGGAATTCGGCGGAGGATACGACGCGATTGCGGCGGGCTGCCGCTTCACCTACACCGAAAAGACCGACGACGGCGGGTACAAATGGAATTTCTACACCGAACGGAACAATGATATTATCGAGAAATATTTCTCACTGAAAAATCTCGAAAGCGTTTTCTACAAGGACAACTATACAAACACCGCAAGCTTTTACAACAGTATGCGCGTATTTTACCCCAGCACGCTCAACCTGTCCGACCAGCTCCGCGATATGCGCGACGAATACGGAATCCTCCCGTTCCCGAAATACGACGAGTCGCAGGACGGATACTACACTACGGTCAACGACAACTACTCGCAGATAATGATACCTCTCACCTGCAAAAATACCGAGCTCGCCGGAGCGTATCTCGAGCTTTCGGGCGAATATTCGTATAAATATCTGACGCCCGCGTATTTTGAGGTCGCGATGAAAACCAAGTACCTGCGCGACAGCGACTCGGCGCGTATGTTCGATATCATCATGGACGGCGCGAGCTACGACTTCGCGGTCATAAACTCGTCGGTCATCGGCGACCCGGTGTTCATCACCCGAAATTCGATGCAGGAAAAGGGCGGCAACTTCGCGTCGCAGTACGCGTCGCAGGAGTCTGTACTCGAAGCCAAGCTCGAGGAACTGCTCAAAACCTATCGCGAGGAGTAAGAGCGAAACTAAAGTCAGCACTTCAACTGATCGGAATAGCATAATTAAGTGAGGAGTCAGGAGTTTGAGAAGAAATTTTCCTAAATAAAAATTTTCTCCTAACTCCTCACTCTTCTCTCCTTTTTGAATTTTTCGACTTTTTTGAGTATTGCCCTTGACAATAGGATATAATTGTGCTATAATAATATTACCTCTGCTGAGGGTTCTTTTTTTGCGCCGACATGGCCGCGTGTCGGACAAAAAGCTCGGTCGAGGGAGGTACAAGCCTTGGAGCGGGGTGTGTGCGCCGCGTTCCGTGCGGCAAAACACCGCGATATACGCGCAAAACGCCGCGCATCGCGCAGCATTGAGCCGCGCAATTTTAAATATAATCGGGAGGTGCCGAAAAATGAGAGTAAAAATCACATTGGCGTGCAGCGAGTGCAAGCAGAGAAACTACGACACAACGAAGAACAAGAAGAACGACCCCGACAGACTTGAAATGAACAAGTACTGCAAATTCTGCCGCAAGCATACGCTCCACAAGGAAACGAAGTAACAAGGGGTAAAAAATGGCTGATATCGAGAAAAAGGAAGCCGCGCCGGCTAAAAAAGCCGACACTGACAAGCCGGCTCCCGCAAAGAAGAACAAGCCGAAGCTCACCGAGCGCATCGCGAGATTCTTCCGCGAATACAGGAGCGAGCTCAAAAAGGTGGTCTGGTCGACCCCGCAGCAGACTCTTAACAATACGATACTCGTAGCCGTTTCGGTCGTTGTCACCAGCGTCTGCATCGGAATCCTCGACTTCGCGTTTTCCACCGGTCTGACCGCGCTCGGCCGGCTGATATAAGAGGCTTTCGACGTGGGAATGAACGACCTGTACGACGCTACCGGCGAAAAACGCTGGTATGTGGCGCACACCTATTCGGGCTATGAAAACAAGGTAAAGACCAACCTTGAAAAGATTGTCGAAAACCGCGGACTGCAAGACATGATTGTCGACATCAGAATCCCGGTCGAGACTAAAAAGGACGTTGAGACGGGCAAAGAGGTAGAGGAAAAGATCTACCCGAGCTATGTGCTTGTAAAGATGATTATGACCGACGAGACTTGGCACGTCGTCAGAAACATCAGCGGCGTTACAGGCTTTGTCGGACCCGGCTCAAAGCCGACAGCTCTCACCGACGCCGAGGTCGCCGCGATGGGAATCGAGACAAACGAACCTAAGGAAGTCGTGAGCTACAGCGTGGGCGACACCGTCGAGATCAAAGAAGGTCCGCTCAAGGGAACTCGCGGCGTGCTGCGCGAAATCTCGGACGACCTTTCAAAGGTCACGGTCATCGCCAATATGTTCGGCAGAGACACACCGTTCGAGCTGGACGCGAAGGACATAAAGCTCGCCGACAAATAATCAGACTGCAAAATGTCGCCGCGGCATATTATATCCGCGGAGACTTGGCTGTCAATATAGGTATGACCCCGCCACATCTATGGCATTGCCTAACGGGACCGGTCCGCACCATTTTGACACAGCAGCGACGCCGCTGTAAATGGCGGCAGGGGACAAGGCGGTCGCCGGGGTGATATCCAGCGCAGCCATAAACTGTCCCAAAAACGTGGGAGGGAGAAAACCACAGAAAAATTCTCCCGAAAATTTTCAATGGAAGCGTTCACATATATGTAAAGGCTTCCGCTTACCACATTCGGAGGTGCATTTATCATGGCAAAGAAAATAACTGGCTACATCAAGCTGCAGCTGCCGGCAGGAAAGGCTACTCCCGCTCCGCCTGTAGGACCTGCGCTCGGTGCGTATGGCGTTGCGATTCCGGTATTCACCAAGGAATTCAACGAAAGAACCAAAAAGGACATCGGTCTTATCATCCCGGTAGTCATCACCGTCTACGCCGACCGTTCATTCTCCTTCATCACCAAGACTCCGCCCGCTCCGGTACTCATCAAAAAGGCGTGCGGTATCGAGACCGCGTCGCCCACTCCTAACAAGACCAAGGTCGCAAAGCTCACCCGTGAGCAGGTAAAGCAGATCGCGGAGCAGAAGATGCCCGACCTCAACGCCGGCTCGCTTGAAGCGGCTATGAGCATGGTCGCCGGAACCGCGCGCAGCATGGGTATCACTGTTGAGGAATAAGGAGGAGCTACTGTAATGTCTACTGGAAAGAAATATATTGAAAGCGCTAAGCTTATCGACAGAACCAAGCTTTATGACACCGACGAAGCGCTCTCGCTCGTCTGCCAGACCGCAAAGGCAAAGTTTGACGAGACCGTAGAGGTTCACGTTCGTCTGGGCGTCGACTCGCGTCACGCAGACCAGCAGGTCCGCGGCGCGGTAGTGCTCCCCAACGGCACCGGTAAAACCGTCCGCACTCTCGTTTTCGCTAAGGGCGACCGCGCGGAGGAAGCAAAGGCTGCCGGCGCAGACTATGTCGGCGCCGAGGACTATGTCGCGAAGATTCAGAAGGAGAACTGGTTCGATTTCGACATCATCATCGCCACTCCCGACATGATGGGCGTCATCGGACGTCTCGGTAAGATCCTCGGTCCTAAGGGACTCATGCCGAACCCGAAAGCCGGCACGGTCACAATGGACGTAGCCAAGGCTGTCAATGAAGCTAAAGCCGGTAAGATCGAGTACCGTCTCGACAAGACCAACATCATCCACTGCCCTATAGGCAAGGCATCGTTCGGCGCAGAGAAGCTCGCTGAGAACTTCAACACGCTGCTCGGCGCTATCATCAAGGCAAAGCCGGCCGCAACCAAGGGTCAGTATATCAAGAGCTGCGTCGTCGCGTCCACTATGGGACCCGGCGTAAAGATCAACTACGCAAAGCTCGGCTGATAATAATAATTTACTCGGATTGTACTTTTCCGAACGGTGCGGAAACACACCGCTCGGAACAGGATATAATCACAAAACAAACCGACGTCGCTCATCGAGCGGCGTCGGTTTTTATTTTCGGTTGAATCCGGTCATATCCGGCGAAATCCGGTTGAATCCGATTGAATCCGGTTGAATATGTTCATAGCCCTGCTTGACTATTCCTCGCTCCCGACATACATTCCGGCGTATCGGTCGCTTATATCATTCCCGTTGTGATCCAGCACAACAATGCTCTTTGCGTTGTCCATCTCTTTATTTTTCATATAAAAGATCGCGTCGTCGGTGATATAGGTTGACATTGACAGCAATCGGTTGTCGGTATTATCGAGTTTCTGTAGGCTGTGCTCATTGCGGTCATATATGAACGCTCCGCTTTCATTTTTAGACCTGTCGCTCATTATTATTTTGCCGCCGAAAAATATTTTATCCTCCGTAACATTCATAGACAAAATGTCAATACCATACATTTCACAATCCTGCCGATGGGGATACAGCTCGGTAAAATCAAATACGGTTTCGACTTCATAGGTCAAAGGCTCGATTTTTTTCACTATTGACGTGGAACGCCCGGTATAGAAGCCCGTGTGGTAATACAGCGCTCCGTCGAAATACTGCACTCGTTCGAGTTGATATTCCTCGTGCGCCACAAGCTTCGTTTCCTTTGTATCCATGCGATACTCCATGAGCGTGCAATAATTTACAACATAATATATTTTGTTTCCGACGATATTGAGCTGTGCCGGCATAAATTCGGTTTTGTCAACCAGCACCTCGCTTTCTTTGGTTTGTGTGTTGTAACGGCAGATTGAATAGACAAACTCCTGACTGCAATCCAAATAGTATATATTATCGCCCATAACAATGGGGTTCATCGCGTAATCTATAACCATTTCAAGGTTCGAGCCGTCTTTGTTCACCTTGAAAATACTATAGTTCACCTTGAAAATAATATCTCCGTAGTTTTCGTAATCTTTGCTTAACGATATTCCGGTAAAGTATATTACGTCGTCATACACCCGAATGTACAATACGCGTATGACGTCGTCGACCAGCAAAACAGCTTCGTCTTTCGCAATATCGTACGCATATAATTTGCGCATATCGTAGACATTCGCGTAATATATCACATCGTCGTCCTTGTAAAATCCGCCTCCGTATTCGCTGCTGTTGACGTACAGATATTTGTTGTCAAGAAGAGCTGTATTGCCCATTGCGACCGGCGCCGTCTTATCTCCGGTTATAAAGCAGCAAAGTGTCAGCACCAACAAAATAAGACTTTTCATAATATACCTCCAAAGCTGCAAATAATTGTAATTATCCCCGACTCATCAATTCATATAGGTTGAGGAGTTTGTCATACATATCTTCATAATGATCATTCACTTCTGTCATGCTGTCAATAGCATTGATAAAATACCGCACGGTATCTTTATCTATTTAGATGTAGAAAAACATCGGACTCACACCTTTTCGGTTATTTCAAGTTCGATTTATATTCTATACATATGATACTATGGAATTATAAAATAATCAAGATGTATATTCAATAAAATCACGATGAATATTTTGTGTATAATTCCCAATTTGCGTTGTTGTAGCCATTGTAAACAACAAGCCTTGTGATGCGGCAGACGGCGTGTATCCGCAGAATGACGCTAACGCCGCGCCCAACCGCAATTATAACACGGCGGCAATCGCCAAACTAGATAACACATAAATAAAAACCGGCGCGATTTCCGCCGCACAGCGGAATCATGCCGGTTATATAACAAGTCAAGTATCTTAAAGGTCCTCGAAAATCCATAAAATCAGTGGTAATAACAAATCTATCCCCATGTTGTCGATTTCGATACCCATTATGTCGATTTATCTTTCTGTTAAACCGAATTTTCGGAGGTTTCCTCAATCAATCCGGATAATCCGGACGCGTATTTGTATCCGCTCATCACATTGGCACAACGCCGTATTCGGCAAAATGCTCGGCTGCGTGCTTCGCCGTCTCGCGCGTCGGCACATATATATACTGCGCGACGTGAACCCTCTCCGGCTCGGGCAGCCTGCCGTAATCGCTCAATGCACAGCCGGGGTATTGCCCGCAGACGTCACGGAAAACGTCGAGCGACGTCAGCGTGTCCTGACGATTGCGGCAGAGATTCAATATCTTCAGTCCCTTGATGCGCTTGAAGTTCTCCCATTGATGAGCCGAGTCGGCGCAGCAGTGTACGCCGATACCGCCGTACCGCTCCGAGAATTCGTTCAGCTTATCCTCGAAAAACTCGCGGTACATCTGGGCGCTCACCGCGCCGACCTCGTCCTCGGATATCGTGATTCCGCTCGGCATATAGTAGTCGGGAAAATGCGCGATGTGCTCCCTGCCGAAGCGGCTGAACCATTCGTCAAAGAATTCGAATTGCAGCTCCTTTATCATAGACGCGAGCTCAAGCACCGCGTTCGGCTCGTCATACAGCGCGGCATAGAAGTCGCTTTTCTCCCAAATCAGCGCGGCGATGTCCATCGGAGTCTGATTGTCGGGCAGGCTGAGCAGCGCGTCGGCTCCGGCTCGCTCGCGCAGCCGCTCGGCTGATTCGATGAGCAGCGGCAGCTTCGTGTCCTCAAGCCGCGGCTTTTTTATTTTGTAAAATTCATCTACACTCGATATCATCGGCAGGGCGAACGGATTGTTGTTGTCCGGATAGTGTACGCGGCAGCCGAACGCCTCGGCGAATATCTCGGTGCCGGTTATCATCGACAGAAATGGGATCGTGTTGTCGGGAATGTATGAAACATCCTCGAATTTTTCATGTAGGTGTTGTAGCTCCAGTCCTCGCGCTCGCGCAGCAGCTCCCACCAGAGCATCGGTCGCGGCGGCATCCCTTCGCCGTAGCTTATGACAAGCAGACGGTTGACGCCGCTTTTAGGATCGGCGAACTCTACCCAGTTTTGCTTGCGGCGGGTGATTTCATCGACTATATCGTCACCGATAAAACCTCATGCTCGCGACCACCTTGCCCAGCACGAGCAGCTCGCGCACGTAGATTGGCTCCATTGCGCGGTTCTCGGGCTGAAGCCGGAAGCAGTCAGGCTCGCGGTAGAAGGTCTTGACCGTCGCTTCATCGTCGACGAGCGCGACGATTATATCGCCGTCCTCTGCGGTCGTCCGCTTCTCGACTACGATCAGGTCTCCGTCGAGAATTCCCGCCTCGATCATGCTGTCGCCCTGTATGCGCAGCGCGAACATATCGTTCGACGTCACGTTGGAGTTCGGGCGCGGGAAATCGATGTAGCCCTCGTAGTTTTCGACCGCGAGTATCGGCATACCGGCCGCGACCTTGCCGAGTATCGGCACGCGCACGGTCGACGACGAGTGTATTCCCTCGTTTTCGATTCGCAGAGTGCGGCTCTTGCCTGACTCCTTCTGGATCATGCCCTTGCGCTCGAGCCGCTCGAGGTAAGTGTGTACAGTCGACGTGCTCTTCATATTAAGCGCGTTGCAGATGTCGCGCACGCTCGGCGAGTAGCCTTCGTTCTTGATTGCGTTCAGTATGTAGTTGTATATCTCACGCTCTCGGTCGGTTAAATTATTATTCATATATCAGACCATTCCTTTCTGATCCCTCGCCGCCGCGGCGAGAGTTCGGGCGGATTTCTTCCTAAAACAATTATACCACAAATCAATCAAAATTGCAAACGATTGTTCGAGTTATTGTTTAATTTTTTATTTATAAAGAATTAACAAACTGAAAATATTGACGTAATACGCGCTTATTCGATTTGTGGTATACTATTTTCATGTAATTTGATAAAATGGAACGGAATCTGCAATGCCAACACACATACAAAAACGCCGCCTGTTTGTAATTCTGCTCGCGACCGCGATAATTCTGCCGCTTATAAACACCTTTGTCCTGGGCGTGGCGCTTACAATCACCTCAAGCGATATCGTTTATCCGGAAATTGTCCCCGAAATCATCGGCTACGCGTCCGAAATCCTCAGCGTCGCCTGCCTGTTCGCGTCGGGAGCCGCCGCCGCGGTCGCGATGTCATACCGAAGCTGCGGCGCGGTGTATTACATAATTTACCTTGTGTCGCCGCCGCTCATCTATCTTGCTATGATCACCCTCGACCGCATATTCTACGGCAGCTCTGTGCTCACCGACCAGTATATCTCCTACTGTATCACAAGCTGCCTGTATGAGCTTCTGCGCTCGGTTATATTGCTCGCGGTCGCGCGCCTGATACGCCGCCGCGCCGACACAAAGCAGCGCGACTACTCGCTCGAGCTGTTCTCGGTTAAGGGACGGCTGTCGCGCGCGATTGTGTTCTCGTCGCTCGTCCTCTTTATATCGCTGCTACTGTCGAGCCTCACCGAGACAGTATCTCTGCTTGTCGAAGTCGGCGCGCCTATAAACACTACCGAACTTATATATCTCGTCCTGCCCTACCCCACCGCGCTTGTGTACAGCCTGCTTGGATACCTCCTGATGTATCTTGTCGCGCGGCTGATTGTCGGCGCGCAGCCGGCGAATATATCCGAGAAATCAATATAAAATCACAGAACAGGAGCAATCATTATGAATCTTCAGATAAGACAAGCCGTACAGTCGGATATCCCCGCCCTACAGTCGCTGCTTTTGCAGGTCGAGGCGATTCACTATGCCGGTCGCCCCGATATCTTCAAGGACGGCGGCGTCAAATTCACAAACGAGCAGTTGGCACAGCTTTTGTGCGACCCGACCCGACCGATATTCTGCGCGGTCAATGACGGTCAGGTCGTCGGGTATGTGTTCTGCATAATCACCGAAATCAAGGGCGACCCGATGCTGCGCGACGCCAAGACGCTTCACCTCGAGGACGTCTGCGTCGACAAGAGCTGCCGGGACGGCGGTGTCGGCAGCTTGCTCGTCGAATACGTCAAGACCTACGCGCGCGAGAATGATTTCACACGAATCGACCTCGACGTCTGGGAGTTCAACGACCGTGCCCGCGAGTTCTACGAAAAGCACGGCTTCGGTGTTCAGAAGCGCAGAATGGATCTTGTACTCTGACGCCGAAGGTTAATTAACAATTTGTTTATAAAAAATCAGAGGAATATTTATCCTCGTATGTTATAATAGCATAGTCATATACTATTCTTCGTAAAGGAAGGTGCGAACATGAAGAAAATACAGAGATGCGAGAGCGGCTCTGCAAGCGCGCTCAAGCTGGTTTTGATTATCACGGGTTCGATTATCGCCGCTGCCGGTATACTGCTGCTTATAATGAAGCTCTGCAAGAAGAAGCACGCCTGCAAGCTGCACGACTGCTGCTGCCATGACGACAGCGACAGCATTGATTCGTGGGACATCGACGAGGACGCGCTCAACGAGCTCGAGCTTGACGATGACGACGAGAGCTGCGGATGCGACGACAGCAGCAGCTGTGACGACAGCTGCGATTGCAGCGAGGTCTGCGAGTGCGGCGACAGCAGCGAATGCGAAGAGGACAAGCCCGCCGACGCTCAGTAATAGGGCTTATTTGTCTTTCGCGCGGTCTGATACGAAAATAACAAAGCGCATATCCCCGACCGGAGAATCCGGTCGGGGATTTTTTGTGCTGTACAATTGTGCGCGGCATATCTATGTTGATTAATATGAGTTCGACGAGAATTATGACAATTCAAATACGCAATTAACTGAACAAACAACTAAGAATTCAAACGACCACGTAGAAATCAAGCCGCCGGTTGGGGAGCGGTGGCCCCAGCAGTTTCGTCCTACGGACGAACCTGCCTAAGGCGGCGCATCACTGTGGTATTTGACAATAAGCAGTTATATAATCTCTGTGCAGTTATGAACAATTATGTCTTGACCCAAATTGTCAAAAGTTTTCGGGTGTGGGGTCAGCACTTAGGCGAGCTTGCTCGCCTAAGTGCCGGGGAGACCCTTTTTTCGAGTTGTGCAAGCAACTCGTAGGGTCATCCCCCAGTGAAAACAAACAATATTGTAGTACCAAACATAGAACCCCATCGAACTCACGTTAATTGCGCTTATTTCAGCATCAGCTCGATTACCGGAACGAGCGTTTTCGGCTTGACGACCGGCAGCTTGATCACAAGCATATTGTCGCTCGCGGTGCGTCCCTCGCTGAAATGCGAGATCTTGTTCTCCTCGAACAGCAGCTCGCTTCCGTCGTGCAAGAACTGCGCGTAGTCGACCTTGCCGGCAAAGCCCTGAAGCTCGAGATACTGGAACGGATACTCGTACAGATGAATGTACAGTCTCGAACCGTCCTCGCTCTGCGTGAATTTGCAGCCGTTCGGGCAGAGCGCGAGCAGCTCGGGCTCAGCCATCGTGCAGCCGTAGATCGAGCGGCTGTTGTACTTCATCCAGTCGGCGTAAGCCGCGAGAGCCGCCTCGGCACGGTAGTCGAGATAGCCGCGCGACGTCGGACCGACGTTCATCAAGAGGTTTCCGCCGACCGATACGGTGTTGATAAGCATCTGTATCAGCATCTCGGGCGACTTCCAGGTCATCTCGTCGCGGTAGTAGCCCCACGAGCCCGAGAAGGTCTGGCAAGCCTCCCACGTGACCAGCTCGCCGGTCTCGGCGTGGCGCACCCACGCGGTCGGCTGATACTGCTCGGGAGTCCAGAGGTCCTGTTCGATCTCAGTGCGGTTGTCGATGATAATGCCCGGCTGGAGGCGTCTCGCGGTCGCGATAAGCTCCTCTGCCTCCCAGTCGTCCTTGCCCTTGCCGCGCATCCACGGCTTGTTGGGATTCGTGTTGCCCGAATACGAGAAGTCGAACCACAAAATATCGATTTTACCATAATTGGTCAGCAGCTCGGTCACTTGATTTCGCATATATTCTGCGTATTTCTTCATATCGCGACCCTTCGACTTTTCCTCGGCGTCGGGATCGTCGCGGCGGGGATGCAGATTGTCGATCGGGAACTCGGGGTGATGCCAGTCGATAAGCGAGTAGTAGAAGCCGATACGCAGTCCCTCGGCGCGGAACGCGTCCACATACTCACGCACGAGATCGCGGCCAGCCGGCGTGTTCGTGCATTTGTAGTCGGTGTACTGCGAGTCGAACATACAGAAGCCCTCGTGATGCTTGGTCGTCAGCACCACATACTTCATACCCGCGGCACGAGCCTGACGCGCCCACTCCTTCGGGTCGTAGAGGTCGGGGTTGAAATACTTGAAATACTTGTCGTACTTCTCCTCGGGTATGCGCTCGTTGGTCTTGACCCACTCGTGACGCGACGGCATCGAGTAGAGTCCCCAGTGGATGAACATACCGAAGCGGTCATGTCTGAACCACTCGGTATCGCCGGGAGTTTTGCGGGTAACATAGCTTGACATGGTCATACCTTCCTTTCCTTTGCGCAGGACGCGCAATTCGCGCTGAATGTGCAATCAGCGCAATTCGCACAGAACGCGCAAGACGCGCGGCTCTCGCGAAAATCAAAAAATGTGTTTTACATACTTGCTTTATGCGGAGTTTTGGTATATAATTAAGGTACTGCGATACCAATATATAGCGTTTATCCGCGTCTACCACTATTATATATGCAAAACAGATAAACGGCAAGTTAATATCCGGTAATAAATATGGAGATTTCCGCCGAACGCGACGCGTCCGACCGGTGGGGAATGAACGGGATATGATAATAAACAAGGACTATACACTCTGCGACAACATAAACAACATCAAGCTGCGGGTCATCGACTACGGGCACGCCACGTCAGGCAGCGAATGGGTGGGCAACATAGTCACGCCCCCCTACGCGCGGCTTTACTACATAATCGACGGCGACCCGTATATCATGGACGGTCAGAAGAAGCTGCCCCTTTCGCGCGGGGGCTGCTACCTTATGCCGACCGGCTATTCGTTCCGGCACGCCTGCGACAGCCGCATGGAGCAGCTCTACTTTCACCTGAACCTGCTCGACTACAGCGGCGCCGACCTGTTCCGCTCCTGTCGGGGTCTGATGGAATACACGCCGGGAAGCGAGAAGATAAACGAGCTTATCAAGTACACGTCGCGCGACGACTTAATCGGCGGGCTTATGTTGAGGCAGGAGCTGTACACATCGATACTGACCTTATTTGACAAATACAGCGTCGAGCTCGAGTCGGTGCGTTACTCGCGCTGCGTGCTGCTGGCAATCGAATACATCAAATCGCACCTGTCATTGCAGCTCGGGATTGCCGAGCTGGCGGCGAACGCGTTCGTCTCCGAGAGCACGCTCGCGAAAAAATTCAAAGCCGAGGTCGGCATGACGATAGGCTGTTACATCGACGAGACTATTCTGTTCGAAGCCGAGCAGCTGCTGACCAAGACAGAGCTGTCGGTGCTCGAGATAAGCGAGCGGTTCGGCTTCTGCGACCAATTCTATTTTTCGCGCCGCTTCAAGGCAAAATACGGAGAGACGCCGCAAAGATACCGCAAAATGAAGCCGATATAAAGAGTGGTCTCTGTCTCGCTTTGCGAGACAGAGAGAGTGAAGAGTGGTCTCGGCTCCGCCGAGAGCTGTGGTACAAAATTTGCCTGCGGCAAATTTTTAATAAAAGAGTGATCCCGGTCTCGCTTCGCGAGACCGAGAGAGTGGATAGTGGAGGAGATAATACACATGGGAATCGAAATACATACAATTGACCAAAGCCGCGGCGACGACTTAAAATTAAAGAACCAGCCGTTCAGCGTATTCGGGCGAATGATCGTGAAATTCGACGGCGAACATTGGAGCCACTCGGTCGAGCATTTTAATAAGCGCACGGAAATGTGCTTTCCCGACGAGGACTACAGCTACGATGAGACCGTGCGTCTTGGCTTCGCAGTCGGGGCTTACGACGGGGACGAATGCGTCGCGCTCGCGATTATGCGCGACGCTATGTTAAAATATATGTATCTCTACGACCTCAAGGTCAATGCCGCCTACCGCAGACAGGGCGTCGGCAAGCGGCTGATTGAAAAGGCGGCGGAGCTTGCGAAGGCGCGCGGCTACCGCGGGATATATACTGTGGGTCAGGACAACAATCTCGCGGCGTGCGGCTTCTATCTCAAATCCGGCTTTGTCATAGGCGGGCTTGACACTCTGGTCTACCGCGGCAGCCGACAGGAAAACAAGCGCGACATCTATTTTTATCTCGACGCGCAGTAAAGATTTTACAAAAATTCATCGTGAATTTATCGTCAATGTATAGACAGAATCGAAAAAAAGTGATATAATAAGATACTATGGATTTCTATGCCGAGAAAGCCTTGATTGCATCCGGAGGATGGGCGTGAATAATCAGATATCGGTCGACAATAATGACAATAATGATAATAACAACTCGCCTCGTCTGAAGCCCGCGGCGCGAATACTCTTTTGCGTTCTGACGGTGATATTGTGCTGCGTGTCGTCGGCGAATCCGCTCGGACTTGTCAGCCTGCCGTTCACCGTAACGGCGGCGGCGCTGATTGTCAATCTGTCGCTCTGCTATCCGAAAAGCGACTCGCGGAGGTGGGCGGTATACACGCTCGCGATTCCGTCCGGCGCGCTCGCGCTGCTCATATATCCGGTAGCCGACAGAACCGCGCTTGCCGCCGCGGTCGCGGCGGTGCTCTTTCCGTTCGTGCTCGCGCTGCCAACGGCTGTCTGTATCTCTCGCCGCAGGTCTCGGACGGCTGCCATCGCAATGTCAGCGGCGGCGGCGCTGCTTTTGTGGCTCGCGGCGGGCGCGATTATCGTCTATTTTCGATATTCGTCAATAGACCTGTCGAGCGTCGCGCAGAGCCTTGACGATATAGTCGAGCCTTTCCGCGGCTATCTCAAGGGCTTCACCTACGAGCTTGACGGCGAGGTCGTGAATTATTACAGCGACGCCGATATCGAGGGGTTTTGCGAATACCTAAAGTCGGTGATGCTTGGCATACTCGGCGCGGCAATGACGATAATATCATACGCCGCGTCCCTGCTGACCCGACTCGTCGCCCGCAGCTTTGACCGCGAGTCGATGCTGCCCATAGTGCGCCGGATACACGTACATCGCAAAAAGACGCCCGACGGACCGGCAGTCGAGGTGAGGCAGGAGACGGCAGTCTGGCCGGTGACGCTTGACAATCTGACGGCGTTTGTCTACATCGGCTCGTATCTATTGTCGGTACTGCTCGCGTCGGACAATGTGATCCTCGTCGCGGGAGCGACCGCGCAGAATCTGATGATACTGCTCACGCCCGCGTTCGTATACGCCGGGGTGCGCGAGGTGATGGGCGGCTCTGGCGGCGCGGCAACGAGCCCCTCGGGCTGTCTCATATTCGCCGTCGCGGCGGTATTCGTGTTTGTGAACCCGCTGCTGCTCGCGGTGCTGCTCGCCGTAATCGGCGTCGTCGCGACTATACGCGACAATCTGCGCACACGGAGGATAAAGCCCTCCTGACAAAGCTACTTTCTATACATCGAAAGGACTGAATTCTATCTTGAATGGTAAGCGCGATAAAAAGAACCGCACAGTCTCGTCGCGGCTGCTGCTGACAATAATTACCGCGTCTCTGTTTATAATATTGTACGCGCTGATAATGCGCTTTTCCGAGCTGGACGCGCTGATAGTCGGCGCGGTCATGCTCGCCTGCTTCCTGCTCGCCGAATTCGTGTCGCAGCGGCTATATAACTTCTTCTCGTTCCGGCTCGCGGGCGCGGACGAGGAGCAGATCTCGCCGATACTCGGCAACATCACGCTCGACTTCATATTGAAGCTGTATCTTCCGGTCGTCATCTGCGACGAGTCGGGCAAGATTATCTGGTACAACAGCGCGTTCATGCGCGCCGCGAATCCGCGCGAGGTGCTGTACGCGAAGTACATCGACGGCGTATGCAGCGTGAACATCGCGAAAATTTTAGAGGACACGAACTCGCAGCCCGAGGACGCGGACGCAGAGGACGGAGTCGAAGCCGAGGCGTACGACCATGTATTCCGTATCAAAGGCTACAAAATCACCGCTCAGGGCAAGAACTATGTAATCACGGTCTGGAACGACCGCACGAAGCTGCACACGCTTCAAAAGCGAATCGCCGACGAGGAGACTATAATCGCGTACATCATGATAGACAATCTGGACGAGCTTATGCAGTTCGTACAGGAGAAGTACCGTTCGGCGTCGGCCGAGGTCGAGGCGATACTGAAGAAGTGGGCGGACTCAGTCGGCGGCATACTGAAGGAATACGAGCGGGACAAGTTTATATTCATGTTCGAAGCGCGCTATCTCGACGAATTCATCGAGAAGAAATTCGAAATACTCGACCGCATACGCGAGGTGCGCATCGGCGAGGGGAGTATGCCGGTGACGGTATCGATAGGCATCTCGCGCCAGCACGGTCGGCTCGCGGACAAGGACCGCGACGCTCACGCGTCGCTCGACCTCGCGTTGCAGCGCGGCGGCGATCAGGTCGTCGTGAAGAACGCGCACAACACCGAATTCTACGGCGGGCGCACAAAGACGGTGCAGAAGCGCACGAAGGTACGCGCGCGTGTAATCGCGAACGAGCTGACGATGCACATGGCGAAGTCGCCGAACGTACTGATCATGGGGCACCGCAATCCCGACTTCGACTCAATCGGCGCGTGCGTAGGCATAGCGCGGCTGGCTATGTTCTGCGGCGTCAAGGTGAACATTGTAGTGAACCAGAACGACCCGAGCATCAAAGCCGCTACGGCGCGAGTCGCGGCTCTGCCCGAATACTCGGACATCTTTGTCGACAATTTGATCGGGCAGGACATGATACACTCGGACACGCTCTTGGTGATCGTGGACGTGAACAATCCCGAGCAGTTCGCCGCGCCGGACATTGCGGACAACGTTGACAAGATAGTGATAATCGACCATCACCGCAAGACCGGCGACTACAAGCGGCGTCCGGTGATAACCTATATCGAGCCGTCGGCGTCGAGCGCCTGCGAGCTGATTTCAGAGATACTTGAGCAGGCTCTGCCGATAGGCGGTCTGCACCGCGAGGAAGCGGACGTACTATACGCGGGTATGCTTCTTGACACGAAGCAATTCTCACGCAACACGGGTGTTCGGACGTTCAGCGCGGCGCTCTATCTGCGCTCCGAGGGAGCGAATCCGACCGAGGTGCAGTATTTCTTCAAAGCCGGTCTGGACGACTTCATGCGCGAGGCTCGCTTCGCGATGAACGTCGTGACCTACCGCCAGATATTCGCGATAGCGATGAGCGATGCCGACGGCACTCCGCCCGACCGCATCGCGGCCGCGAAAGCCGCGGACAAGCTCCTTGGCGTCTCCGGCGTTATGGCCTCCTTCGCGCTCGTGAATATCGACGGCTCAATTCACATCTCCGCCCGCTCGGCCGGCAACGTGAACGTTCAGCTTATCCTCGAAAAAATCGGCGGCGGCGGTTACTACGAGGCCGCCGGCGCGCTCCTCAAAAACATTTCCATGACAACGGCGCTACAAAGTCTCAAAGGGGCAATTGACGAGTATATGAGTGCTAATTAGTGCTGATTAGTGCTATGGGGTTTGCTTTTCTGGGGGAGACCCTTTTGAAAAAGGGTCTCCCCCAGACCCCCACCCGAAAACTTTTGCAGATTGGGACTTTTTTATAATTGTTTATTTGTGTCCCGAGGTTTTATCACTGCGAGATGTTTGAACCACAGAGGCGCGCCGCCTAATGGGGCCCCGCTCCCCAACCGGCGGCTACTAATGCGGGAAGTTGTTAGCAACAGGGCTGATTGTTATACGATTATATATCGTGACAGCTATTCGATTGCTTTATTCATGTTCTGATGTATAGACAGGTTTGTGCTAACAGTGTGAACCAAATACAAAATCAGCGCAATCATGAAAAACAAAATTCTGAAATTCGCCTTTGGCGAATTTCTTCCACCGCTCTCCGCGCAGCGGAGACCACTCTCTCCGGCTTTGCCGGAGACCACTCTCCACTCTCTCTGATTCGGCAAAGCCGAATCAGAGACCACTCTTGGTTCCGCCAAATACAAACTCGGCGCAATCACAATCAGCAAGTTCTGAAATTCGCCTTTGGCGAATTTCTTCCAAAGCTCTCCGCGCAGCGGAGACCACTCTCTCCGCGAAGCGGAGACCACTCTCCACTCTCTCTGATTCGGCGAAGCCGAACATAACTTTGCCTTCGGCAAAGTTATGTCCACTCTCAATTCAACGCCAAACCACACAAAAGCGAAAGCATAAACAGAAAGGACAAATCTTTATGAAGGTCGTACTCACACAGGATGTAAAATCGCAGGGGAAAAAGGGACAGCTCATCGACGTGTCGGACGGATACGCGCGCAACTTCCTCTTTCCGAAAGGGCTTGCGGTCGTAGCCGACAACAAGGCGCTCAACGAAATCAAGGGGCGCGAGGAAGCCGAGAAGCATAAAGCCGCCCTCGAGCTGGCAAACGCCAAGGATGTCGCCGCTAAGCTCGAGAGCGTGACACTCAATTTCAAAAATCAAGCCGGCGCGGACGGCAAGCTCTACGGCTCGGTCACGTCGAAGGAAATTGCCGAGGCATTGAAAGCCGAATTCGGAATCACTGTCGACAAGCGCAAGATTCAGCTTCCCGAAGCGCTCAAGGTATTCGGCCGTCACACGGTAAACGTAAAGCTCCATCCCGAAGTCACCGGCAAAATCAACATAGTCATCACCGAGACCAAGTAAAATCATGGCAGAGACTGTCTCCACGCGCAAGCTGCCTTTCTCGCTCGAAGCCGAGCAGTCGGTACTCGGTTCGATACTAATCGACCCCGAGACATTCAATCTGATTGCCGGCATACTCAAAAGCGACGACTTCTACCTCGACGAGCATATGCAGATCTTTCTCGCGATGCAGGATTTGTATCTGCAAAACCGTTCGATAGACGTAGTAACGCTTATCGACACGCTGATACACCGCGGCGTGTACGACGAGAATTCGGCGCGCTCCTATATCAAGCTCATAGCCGAGGTCGTGCCGTCGCACAACAACGCGGGCGACTGGGCGAAGATAGTCAAGGACAACAGCCTGCTCCGCCACCTGATATCCGCCTGCGACGAGATCACCGAGCAGGCATATTCAGGCGACGACGATATCATGCACATTCTCGGCAGCGCGGAGCAGAAGATATTCGCGATTGCCGAGGGCAACGAGCAGAAGGGCTTCACGCATATCCGCGAGCTGCTCGTCTCGACCTACGAGCACCTGCACAGTCTCCAGACCAACCGCGAGGAGATGATGGGCACCCCGACCGGCTTCGGCGACCTCGACCACGTGCTCGTCGGCATGGGCAAAAGCGACCTCATTTTAATAGGCGCGCGGCCGGGCGTCGGCAAGACGAGCTTCGCCTTGAACATCGCGACAAACGTCGCGCGGGCGACCAAAAAAGCCGTCTGTGTGTTTTCGCTCGAGATGTCGGGGCAGCAGCTGGTCTCGCGTATGCTGTCGAGCGAAGCGCTCGTCGACAGCCACAACATCCGCTCGGGCGAGCTTTCGGACGACGACTGGACGAAACTCGCGCACGCGTCGGCGAGCCTGTCCGAATGCGACATCTACATCGACGACACGACCGGAATCACCGCGACCGGCATGAAGGCGAAGCTCCGCCGCGTCAAGAATCTGGGTCTGGTCGTAATCGACTACCTGCAGCTGATGCAGAGCGACCGCCGGATAGACAACCGCGTGCAGGAGGTCGCCGACATCTCGCGGAATCTGAAGATACTCGCGAAAGAGCTCGACGTGCCGCTCATCTGCTGCGCGCAGCTGTCGCGAAGCCCCGAGTCACGAACCGACAAGACGCCGATGCTGTCCGACCTGCGCGACTCGGGAGCTATCGAGCAGGACGCCGATGTCGTCATGTTCCTGTCGCGCGACTACTACAACACCGACCCCGAGAAGCAGAACGTCGCCGACGTAATCATCGCGAAGAACCGCCACGGCGCGACCGGCAAGGTCACGATGGGCTGGTTCGGACAGTACACAAAATTCACTTCGCTCGCGCCCGAGCAGGAGGGCGCGCCGCCGCAATGACAATGACCACGACAAATATAGTCGCCGGAAAATTCGAAACCGCGATAAAACAATACAATATGCTCGACGGCTGCACCGGAATTCTTGTCGGCTACTCGGGCGGCGCCGACTCGTCGGCGCTGCTGCGGCTGCTGTGCAGTCTCTGCCGCGAGCGGGATATATCCCTTGTCGCCGTTCACGTACACCACGGGATCCGCGGCGACGAAGCCGACCGCGACGCCGAATTCTGTCGGCGCACCTGCGAGGAGCTCGGAGTCGAGTTCAAGCTGATACGCGCCGACATTCCCGCGCTCGCCGCCCGGACCGGACGCGGCATCGAGGAGACGGCGCGCGACTTCCGCTATTCCGAATTCAGGCGGATACTCGATTCGGACGCGCGTCTCAGCCACGTCGCCGTCGCGCACAATTCGGACGACAACGCCGAGACGATGATATTCAACCTCGTGCGCGGCTGCGGAGTTGACGGACTCGGTGGAATCGTGCCGATAAGACCGCTCGGGAATGTCGCGCAGCCGCTCGGCGAATCTGCGCAGGGCAATGATTCTGCACAGTCATCATACAGCGGCGACCATGCGCGACAGCGCGCCGGAATTCTCATCCGCCCGCTCATCACCGTGCAAAAACGCGAAATTCTCGGATATTGTGCCGAAAACGGCATAGAATATATAATTGACAGCACCAACGCCGACACCGCGTACACTCGCAACTATATCCGCGCCGAGATAATCCCGCGGCTCGAGCGGCTGAACCCGTCGTTTCTGACCGCTGCCGAACGGCTGTCAGGGCTCGCGAGAGCCGACAGCGATTCGCTCGAACGCACCGCGTCGGCTTATTGCGCGAGTGACACGATAGCCTTATCCGAGCTGAACTCACTCGACGGCGCGATAGCGTCGCGCGTCGTCATAAAGCTGTTCGCAAAACATTCGCCCGCGACGCTTGAAGCCTGCCATGTAGACTCACTGCTGCGTCTCGCCGCGACGGCTCGCGAGGGCGCGTCGCTGTCGCTGCCCGGGAAAATTCGCGCTGAAATCTCGCGCGGAAAATTGACTTTTATTGATTCGGCTTCTACCAATTCAGCTTCTGCCAATTCGGCTTATGCCAATTTGGCTTATGCCAATAATGCCGCGCCACAGCAGCGGATTGAGTTTGAATATCCGCTCGCCGTTGGCATAAATCAATTCGCGTCGCCCGATTTTGCGGCGATTTTATTGCCAAATTCGAAAAAATGCGGCGAATTTGAAAAATATAACGAAAGACTCAAAAATATTTACAAATTATCAATACACGCAGAATTAAATTCTGATAAAATAAATCATATATTATTTGTACGCTCAAGGCGCGCCGGAGACGCGTATGTCTTTGGCGGAATGACCCGACGGCTCAAAAAGCTCTACAATGACCATAAGTTGAGCCGTGACGAGCGCGAACGACTGCCGGTCTTTTGCGACTCGGAGGGAATCGTCTGGGTTCCGGGCTTCGCGGTCGCCGACCGCGCGAGAGCCGATTCCGACAGGATTTTGTCGGTCTGGTATTATTATAATCCGGCGAACTGACGCCGTCCGATATAAACCGGCTTTGTTAAGAAAGGTATGGTTCCGATTTGATTAATAATGACATTGAAAGCATTCTGGTCTCACGCGAGGAGCTCGATAAAATCACGCAGGATATCGCCGATCGCATCAGCGAGGACTACCGAGGAAAGCGGCTGCTGCTGCTCTGTATTCTGAAAGGCTCGGTCGTGTTCATGGGCGACCTCATGAAAAAAATCAGCATCCCGGTCGAGATCGATTTCATGAAGGTATCGAGCTACGGTCGCTCAACTACGTCAAGCGGTACACCGACGATACTGCTCGATTTGCACCGCAGCGATATCTCCGATATCGATATCCTGATAGTCGAGGACATTATCGACAGCGGACACACGCTGTCATACCTCACGACCTACCTTAAAAACAAGGGCGCAAAGAGTGTCCGGATCGCCACCGTGCTCGACAAGCCCGACCGTCGCGACCCGAGCATAAACCTCACCCCCGACTACTGCGGCAGGGTGATACCCGATGAGTTTGTGGTCGGCTATGGGCTTGACTATGACGAAAAATACCGGGCTCTGCCTTACATAGGCGTGCTCAGCCCCAAAGTGTATCAGAATAAAAACTGACCACGGTGATATTTGACAAAACAAGAAAGGATGGCGGGCGTTCCGCGTACCGCGGCGCTCCGGCGAGGTTTTAATTAATGAAATCAAATTATAAGATAATGATCTTCTACGTGGTGCTGATCGGCGTGATACTCTTCGCGACGGCGGCGCTGTTCGGCAATCAGCCGGGCGAGAAGGTCATTTACAGCGATATTGACCGGCTGTTCTACGAACAGCAGGTCAAAGCCTTTGAGATAGACAGCGACGACCGGCTGACTATAATAAAGCAGGACAATACGATAGTCACGTTCAAGCTGCGCGACTACTACGTGTTCTGGCAGCAGTTCGGCGACACTATAGAGCAGCAGTTCCGCGACGGCATCATCGAGGAGTACAACATCGCCGAGCCGGTGGATATCCCGTGGTGGGTCAGCCTGCTGCCGTACGCTATAGTAATCATACTGTTCATTGTATTCTGGTTCTTCATAATCAACCAGTTCTCGGGCGCCGGCGGCAAGGGCGGCAAGGTAGGCAGCTTCGGTAAGGCGCGCGCCAAGCTCGGTTCGGACGAGAAAAAGAAGGTATACTTCAAGGACGTAGCCGGAGCGGATGAGGAGAAGGAAGAGCTCGTCGAGGTAGTCGAGTTCCTGCGCGATCCGGCTAAGTTCTCGCGGCTCGGCGCGCACATACCGCACGGCGTCCTGCTTGTAGGACCTCCCGGCACCGGTAAGACCCTGCTCGCAAAGGCGGTAGCCGGAGAAGCCGGAGTTCCGTTCTACTCGATCTCGGGTTCGGATTTCGTCGAGATGTACGTCGGCGTCGGCGCGTCGCGTGTGCGCGACCTGTTCGACACCGCGAAGAAGAATCCGGCGAGCATCATATTCATCGATGAAATCGACGCGGTCGGACGTCACCGCGGAGCCGGACTCGGCGGCGGACATGACGAGCGCGAGCAGACACTGAACCAGCTGCTCGTCGAGATGGACGGCTTCGGCGGCAACGAGGGAGTCATCGTCATCGCGGCGACCAACCGTCCGGATATACTCGACCCGGCGCTGCTGCGTCCAGGACGCTTCGACCGGCAGATCACGGTAAACTACCCGGATATCAACGGACGCGAGGAAATACTCAAGGTTCACGCGAACGGCAAGCCGTTTGAGGAAAACGTAGACCTTCACACACTCGCAAAGACTACGGTCGGCTTCACCGGCGCGGACCTCGCGAATCTCTTGAACGAAGCGGCGCTGCTCGCGGCTCGCAAGGGTAAAAGCCTTATCGGTATGAACGACCTCGAGGAAGCGACGATAAAGGTATTGGTCGGACCTCAGAAGAAGTCGAAGATAATCAGCGAAAAGGAAAAGCGGCTGACCGCGTACCACGAAGCCGGTCACGCTATCGTCACGAAGATTTTGCAGCCCGACACACCGGTTCATCAGATCTCGATAATCCCGAGCGGACGCGCCGGCGGATATACGCTGTCGCTGCCCAAGGAGGATCGCTCGTACAATTCGAAGAGCGAGATGGAGAACGAGATTGTCTCGCTGCTCGGCGGACGCGTCGCGGAGAAGCTGATTCTCGGCGACATCTCGACCGGAGCGTCGAACGACATCCAGCGCGCGACTACGATTGCCCGCAACATGGTCACCCGCTATGGCATGAGCGACGTGCTCGGACCGATAGTCTACGGCTCGGAGCACAACAGCGACGAGGTATTCCTCGGCCGCGACTTCAACACGTCGCGCAACTACTCCGAGGACACCGCGACACTCATCGACAATGAAATCAAGCGTCTGGTCGAGACGGCGTACAACACCGCGATGAAGCTCTTAAACGAGAACATCGACAAGCTGCATTTCATCGCCGCGTTCCTTATGAAGCACGAGGTCATGGACGAGGCGCAGTTCAACGCCGCTATGGACGACGGCGCGACCGAGGAGGAGCTTGAAGCGCTCGCCGAGGAGAAGCGCCGCCGCAGCGAGGAGGAGAACCGCAATCGCGCGATAGCCGACGAGGAAGCGCGCCAGCGCCGCGAAGCAGAGGAAAGGGCTAAGAACCAGCACTCAGGACACGACGGTGAATTCCCGCCGAGAATGAAGGAATAAACGCGGCTCCGCGTCGTGATAACTGTTACGCAGACCGGATTAGAATTTATACGTGACAGCGCAAATAAAACAGCGGCGCGGCGAATCTGCCGTGCCGCTGTCTGTTATTTCGTGAGTTTGCCGCTGCATCGGAACGCTTGCATATAAGCATACGCCGAGGGACCGGCAGGTAAAATCATACTATCCAATATTATCAGGAGGAATCAAGAATGAACACAGAAATTAAAACCGCGAAAGCCGTGGCTGTCGGCTCAACGCTCGGCGGCGAGCTTGTCTCGTATAAGCGCGACGGGCAGGAATACGTCTGGGAGGGACTGCCCGAGTACTGGGCAAGCCACGCGCCGGTATTGTTCCCGACAGTCGGCTCGACAATCGACGACAGCGTAAAATTCGAGGGCAAGGCGTATCCGCTGAAGAAGCACGGCTTTGCGCGCAAGCAGGAGTTCCGGCTGCTCGAAGCCGACTCCGACCGGCTCGTGTACGAATTATTCGACAGCGCCGCGTCGCACGAGGTCTACCCGTACAAGTTCCGTCTGCTTATCGAGCACAAAATCAGTGACGAGGGCTTCTCGACTACATATACAGTCGAGAATATCGACTCGAAGAACATCGTGTTCTGCATCGGCGGTCACGCCGGCTTCAAATGCCCGCTGCATGACGGCGAGAAATTCTCGGATTACAAGCTGATATTCAGCGAGGTCGAGAATGAGGACGTCATCTACACAACCAACTACGGCGGAGGTTACATAGACCCATCGCTGCCGATAACCGACAAGCTGAAGAACACGAACGAGTGGGAGCTGAACTATCCCGACTTCGACGTCGACGTGCTGCTCGCAAAGAAGCTGAAGAGCCGTCAGGTCAAGCTGGTCAACAAGAACACCGGCAAGGGCATCGACTTCGACTTCACCGGCTTCAACGCGCTCGGCGTCTGGACGCCACCGAAAAAGCAGGCTCCGTTCGTCTGCCTCGAGCCGTGGAACGGACTCCCCGCGCACCTCGGCGAGACCGGCAACTTCGAGGACAAGCCCTACGCGATCACGCTTGAGCCGGGCAAGAAGTATTCGGTCGGCTACAAGATAAAGGCCATAGACTGACCGCGGTTGACTACTTACGACGTCACAAATGCAGTTAACCGAATATAATACTAAAGCCTGCGACAGGGTGTACAGATTGTGAGCGTCACTTCAGTAAGTTATGGTACAAAAGCGCGGCCCTTGCGTCTCATGACGCAAAGGGTCGCGTGATGAAATGCCCGCACTGGCAAGAAACTGACTTACTGCAAGTATGATGATTAAGTAAAAGCTTCAACTACTTTCTGTATGCGTGATTTTACAATATTTTCACGAGCAGCGTAGAATGTAGAGAAACTATCTTTAAATTCACTCTGAAAACAATTACCAAAGCCAAGACCGGCATCCCAATTGTCATAACAATATGAAAAGCTGATGGTTCTGTTTTCAGTAATAATGTCAAGAATTTCTACCGAAGTTTCATCTCTCATATATTTATCTTTGAGTGCGACCTCATAATATACCGGTATCAATTCCTCATATCCTTTAGCCGAAAGCGCCTCTAATATTAGACCGGTTCTTGATTTATCGGATGCAAATATCGGGATGGCAAACATATTTGACGTATTAGCTCCGAAGAATACACGATAATTTTCTTGATTTTCATCGTATTTTGGAAATGGTACAATACCATAATCGACATCGGTATCTCTATAATATGTGCCGGAATCACCCACAAAACCAAATACAAACATCCCCTGCCCGGCTTTGAACATATCGCGCATCTCATTTATTGCTTTTGAGTAACTATCCCACGTATATAATCCAATGCTGTCATAATACCACGAGTGGATTTTATCGAATGCATTTAACATTTTATCGCTCATTGCCACCAATTCAATTGAGTCATTATTTTTTTCCCACACTGGGATATCAAAGCAAACTGCCCACGCATTATGTGACACAGTAGTCAGCAAGCCGTAAAAATCTTCGTTGTCAGCTATATTGTTGCCATTCAAATCCTCGTTAACATCTCGTGTCATTTCAATCATTCGATTAATTACCCATTTTCCGCTTAAAACAAGCTCATATGGATCATCCAGTTGGTATTCGTCGATTTTATCTTTGTTGAAGTAAAACACCTTCGAAGCCGCAAATTCCTCATAATGGAGATTGTTTGAGCAAAAATACATACAACCAGAAAACGATAAATCTTCTACAAGCTGCTTTGACCACCACGATTTGTCGAAGTCGAATTCCTCAATATCATACATATTGATATAATAACCATCCAGCGCTTGGTTTGCCAGCTGCTTTCCAATATTCAATACAACATCGCAAGCCTCATCGCCCGCGTTGATCATTGTATTAATCGCATCTCTATGTTCTCTTTCATTCAACGTGCCGCTGTCAATCGTACTGATAGTGATATTGTACATTTCTTCGATTTCGCGATTTCGACGGTATACCGCGTCATTTACAATATCGCCTGTCTCCTCTTCCGGCGCATACATATCAACGCCTGTTGAATATGTGTAGAATCTGAAATCATAGTTGTCAAAATCCTTAATTTCAACAGTAAATAACTCTGTTGTTTCAACTTCTGATTGAGATGATTCATTAGTCGTCACAACATCGTTGTCATCACTGACACATGAAACACTTGCCATTAGCAGCGATAGAACGCATATCAATGAAAATACTCGGTACATAGCATTTCCCACCTCATTTTTATTAGCCCATATATAACAAACACAGGCTTTGTCTATATTATACAAGAACAGACCGATAATTACAATATAAAAAATGTTCATAATGTTATTAAATCGAGTCAATGGGAGATTACGCGTTGCAAACAGAAATTTCATATGTATCAAGTCACCCCGATTATCCAATAATCCATATCGACTATATGGTACGCCCTGCCGGCTTTAAAATGGATTATCATCAGCATGAGTTTTATCAATTTATTGTTGTTACCTGTGGCAGTTTGAATGTTTATAATGACAACAATACTTTTGTCGTACGCGAAGGCTGTGTTATGATTATTCCGCCTGCTTATAATCATATGTTAACAAGCGTTAATGGATATAGTCAGTGCGGCATAGATATGGTTTATGATAATAATACACCCCCTTATAGCCTTATCGATAAATTCAAAACTCCTACAATTCTAAATATTCCCGAGATATTAAAGTTCACCACAGTGCTGTCCAATAGTTTATTTCAGAGTGATTGTTTGGCGTATGAGGCACAAAACTTAGCTGCTAAATTAATTATTTGTCAAATAATTAATCAAAGTGAACTCGATATGTCCAAGCTAAATTCTACTCGTCTTACCGAATACATCAACACTCATATATCAGATAATATTACACTAACTGATATCGCTGATGGTCTCTATACCAGTATATCAAGTCTTCAACGCATATGTCATCGATATTTTGGTATGAGTGTCAAAGCTTTATTAAATATTAAACGGTATGAATACGCCTGTATGCTGCTAACTTCGACTGAAAAAAGCATCAGTGATATTGCTGTTATGGTGGGATTTGATAATGTTTCAAATTTTTCACTGTTTTTTAAAAAGTATAGTAAGCAATCTCCAACTGAATATAGAAATAATATCATTAAATTGTTATAACAAAGAATACACAATATGGCTGTCGCTAAAAAACGACAGCCATTTGTTATGTCAATTTATTATCTATTTCTCCTCATCGCCGCACAATCTTCACCGCGCGTGTCTCAAGCGGCAGCTTCGCCGAATATACGCACCCATTCCGCTCGAGCGCATAGTCGCCGGCGTCGGTGTGCAGCTTGTATTCGCCCTCCGGAGCGACTATCGCGAACTCGCCGCCCTCGTAGAGCGAGTATACATCGTCGAATCCGCCGGATACCGCGAGCGGAGAGTTGAATTTGTCGATAAGACCGAGCACCGCGATTTTGTCGAACGGCACTATCGTGTAGAGCCGGAAGTCGTCGTGGTCGGACAAGGTCACGTCGAGACTATCGCCGTCCGCTAAAATCCACGCCTCGCCCGAGAAATGCTCGTATATCGCGACCTCGCCGCTAAGTCCCAAATCGGCGGCGCGGATGCTGCCGCTGACCGGCTGATTTCCCGCGTCGAGGTTGAACGCCGCGATCACGCCGCCCTTGTCGTATAGATTCTTCACCTTGAATATCCGTCCGCTCTTCTCGGGGTCGACCGTAAGACAGTCGAGCGTCGGCGTCGCCGGCGACTCGCAGCGCAGAATCCGACCGTCACTGTAGCAGAGCGGCTCGAACACCTCCGGACGGCTGCGCCCGATCTTGTCGCTGACATAGATAGGGCCGCCCGAAATCGCGCGCAGGACGCTGTTCTTCTTCGCCTGCTCGTCGTCGGTCCACCACATATCCCAGTCGCTCCAGTAGAACTGTCCCTGCACGAGCGAGTTGTACGAGCAGGCGAGTATGTGCCGTATGAACCACTCGCGGTTCTCGGGCAAAAAGTCTCCCGAGCAGCGCGAAACCGCGCCCGACGGGCGGTTGAACATATTCTCGCTCGCCATGCCCATGCAGTTGATGATGTCGTTGTCAAAGTGCGCGCCGACCGACGAGCAGATAGCCTTCTGCAACGCACGCGCCGCCTTGCCGAGCGGCAGTACCTCGCGATAGTTCTCGGCGATGAAGCCCTGATTGTCTATCTTCACAAAGTCGGCGCCGCAGGCTTTGAGGAAATCGTGGAACGCGTTGTAGAATAGATAAGCCGTCTCAAGCTCGGGCTTCGGCAGCAGCCGACCGTTCGGTGTCTCGATAAGGAGCTCGCGCAGCTCGTCCGCGAGCGGCGACGTCGGGTCGATACCCGACCAGTAGCCGCTTGTCGGGTGCCACATACCCACCTTAAGTCCGTATTCGTGTATCTTTGCTATGCAGTCGCGAAGTCCCAACGGGAAGCGCTTCGGGTCGGCTTCGAAGCTGCGCAGCTTCGACGAGTGCATGACCTTGAACATTCCCGTCTCGCGCGTCAGGTCGTCGGGTATGTCGCGCAGATTGTCGCACTCGGCCCACATATCGTCGATTATCGCCCACTTCACCGGTATGTTCTTCTCCTTGAACTCGCGGCACTTCTCGAGCAGTCCCTCGGTGCTGACACGTATCTCGAGCGCGTCCCACGAGCACCAGCCGAGATATTCGAATATCTCGGGATAGCGGCGCTCGGCTCGGATCGCCGCGCCGTTGTTCAGCAGCTCAAGCGCGTATTTCGCGCACTCGCTCGCGAGCTTGTACGGCTCAGCTCCAAACGCGTATACCGCCGCGAGCGTCTCACATTCACTTAAATTCGACACGTTCGCGAAGCTATACAGCTCCATGCCGCCCCTCCCCGAGACATCGCCGCC
Organism: Candidatus Flemingiibacterium merdigallinarum; assembly: GCA_904386005.1. GTDB lineage: Bacteria > Bacillota > Clostridia > Oscillospirales > CAG-272 > Flemingiibacterium > Flemingiibacterium merdigallinarum. Next base: position 194,894 of record CAJFKR010000001.1, on the reverse strand, counting down.
GCGCAGCGCGGTCTTGTAGGTCTCGTCCACGACCGGCAGGATAAAGCCGTATTCATCACCGTATCTGCCGAGTAACGCCTGCGTCTTGTTCGGTATCGCGTCCTGTGTCTCGGGGAACGCCGGACGGCACCAGTGCGGACAGCTCTGGTAGTTCGCCATGTAGCTGACAGCCGGTATGTCCTCGCCGACAGTCAGCATTATCGCGTTGTCTGCCGAAAAGCATCCGCCGTCGACCGAAGCCGATACGCGTATCGCGCCGAGTACGCCGAAGTCTGCGGTTTGCTCGTCAACCGTAACTGTCAGATGCGCGCTGATATCGCCCGACGCGTATTCCCAGCCGTTGTTCGTGCGCGTGAATTCGTATATGCCGCCGTCCGCGAGTGCAAAGGCGGCGCGGGTGATTTTGATTGTGTTCATTTTGCTTTCCCTCTCTGATTGATTCCCTCTCCGAATATTTCTCTATCCCGATTTCCTCAATGCTGTGTATTGAATTTTACCGGCTCAATACCGCGTGCTTGAACAGCGCAAGGTCGATCTCGCGGTTCTTCTTGTCAGGAAGCGTGTAAACCCGCCCGACTCCGGCATACTTCGCGCCCGCCATATTGTTGTAGCCGAGCAGCTCGACCCTGCTGTCGCCGACGATTTCGGATATCGCGGCGAGATTCTCGCGCGTGTCGGTGACGTCGGGTATCAGCGGCACTCGGACGAGATACTCGCGCCCGCTCGACCTTAACCGCTCGAAATTTTCGAGGATCGGGGCATTGTCGACGCCGCACCACACCTTGTGCGCTTCGGGGTCGGCGAGCTTTATGTCCATTATCACATAATCGCACTCATTTATCACCGACGTGAACCGCTCGCCGCTGCAATATCCGCAGGTCTCGACCGCGCGGTGCAGCCCATGCAGCCGGCGCAGCAGCTCTGACACGAACTCGGATTGCATCGTCGGCTCGCCGCCCGAGATCGTCACGCCGCCGCTCGATTTCAGAAAATCATAGTCTCGAAGTATCCGCGCCGCCAGCTCGTCGGGCGTCCAGCTTTTGCCGACGACCGATATCAGTCCCTCCGGACAGATATGCAGACAGCGACCGTACGGCTTGCAGTCCTCGTGTTCGCAGGGACGCGTACACAAGCCGCAGTGACGGCAGCGCGCGGTCTTGACCATCAGCTCGGGGCGCGGCGACAAGCCCTCGGGATTGTGACACCAGCGGCAGGAAAGCGGACAGCCTTTCATGAACACCGTCGTCCGCACACCCGGCCCGTCATGCACCGCGAACTCCTTTATGTCAAAGACGATGCCGCGCGGCTCGTGTGTATCTTCGCCTTTATCAAATTTATCAGATTTGTCAATTCCATCAAATCCGTCAGCCCGACCAGATTTTTCAATTCCATCAGCTGTATCAAATATATCGTTCATTCGCACCAAAACCGGCAAAGCCGGGATAATTCATAATCGTGTGGTGAGACCACTCATTTCCAAATCCGCCGGATTCTAATTTCCAACAATTGCAATTCGCCGCCGGCGAATTGCTTCCACAGCTCTCAAACCGCCTTCGGCGGTTTGAGACCACACACTCTCCACTCTCTCGGATTCGCTTCGCGAATTTGAGTCCACTCTGTTTCAGAAATTCGCCTTCGGCGAATTTCTACCGAAACTCCTCACTCCTAACTCCTAACTCCTCACTAAATGCTGTATTCCTGTCTCGCGATAACATGATCCTGATACTCGGGGTCGAGCTCGACAAAGTACGCGCTCCAGCCCCAGATCCGCACGACCAGACGGCGGTACTTGTCGGGGTGCAGCTTCGCGTCCTTCATCGTCTCGAGATTGACCGAGTTCAGCTGCAATTGATGACCGCCGCGGTCGATAAAATACTTGACTATAGCCGCGACTTTTTCAAGGCTGTCGTCGCCGCGGAATACGCTGTTGTGGAACTCGAGCGTCAGCGGACCTCCGTTTATCACCCTGCCGAGATGCTGCTTTGTGAACGACTTTATGACCGACACCGGACCGTCAGTATCGGCAAACAGGCTCGGCGAGAAGTTCGTGCCGAACGGCTCGCCGCGGCGTCTGCCGTCGGGCGACGCGCCGATTTCGGCGGCGTGCCAGAGGTAGTACATAGCCGAGCCGGTTCCGGCGCGATAGATTCCGCCCTCACAGTTCCGGCGGCCGGCGAGCGAGTCGGCGAACATATCCTCGAGCGACGTAGCGATACCGTCGACATAGTCGTCGTCACGTCCCATCTTCGGCGCGTCATAGCGCAGCTTGTGCAACAGCTCGGGAGTGTGCTCGAAGTTGTCGTCGACCGCGGCGATAAGCTCGGTTGGAGTTATGGATTTATCGTCATAGACATATTTTCGAATCGCCGCGAGCGAGTCGGCGGCGGTCGCGATGCCGGTGCCGTGTATGCCGAAATTGCGGTACTTGATATCGTCGAGCATGACCGACATGAACGGCGACGGCACAAACCACAAATCGTGAATCTTCGAGGTTATCGAGTCGCATTCGGCGTTGATTTCGTCGCGCACTTTCCCCAGCAGCTCGTCAAAGTCATTGCAGCCCGAAAAGCTCGTGTGAAGCACAGTGTCGATAACCTTAGGGAATGACAGCGCGCCGATATTCACGACATCAAACGCGCAGCCCGGGATTATAAACTCCCAGCAGGCGGCGACGACATAGTTCGCCGCGTCCTCGGGCGAATATCCGAGCGAGACAAGCCCGTCGATTACGACGTCGTCGTTCGAATACTGCGGGAAGCCGAGTCCGGCGCGGGTGAGCTCGGTGCCCTTTATGTATTCATCGATCGGAGTCGACTTCGACACGCGCAGGTTTATCTTCGGGTCGATCAGCCCGAGATTCCGGCTCGCCTCAAGGCAGAGCTCGGACAGCTCGGAAAACCATTCGCGCCCGTTTTTGTCGCGGCCGCCGAGCACCATGGACTGACCGTTGTCGCCCTGCTGAACTCCGGGGTAGAGGTCGCTGTCCTTGTTGAACGAGATGAAGAAGTCCTCGATGAGCTCGAGCGCGGTCTCGCGCGTATATATTCCCTTGTCCATGTCGGCTTTGAAGTAGGGGTAGATGTATTTGTCAAAGCGTCCGGTCGTGACGTGGTAGTTGCCCTCGAGCCAGAGCGAGAAGTGGATTATCCGGAAGAACTGCAACGCCTCGCGCAGATTCGTCGCGCCGTAGCGCGGCACGCGCTCGAGCGTCGCGGCGATGTCGCCGCGGCCGATACGCAAAGCCTCGTCGCGGTAGCGGTCGGCGAGGTCGATGATGTTGTCGATAGCGCGCCGTCCGTATTCGTCGGCTTCTTCGCGCAGTGCAACGAGGCCGCGCGAGATTGCCTTCGCGTAGTCGGGCGAGAGGTTCGAGATATAGCCGATCTCGTGGATGAAGTGACCTTTTCGTATCTCGTCCCACTCGTCGGGCGTGAAGCAGTCGGGGATATTTTTTATCGTGCGGACATAGCAGATTTTTTCGTCCGGAAGTATACGCGGTGTTTCGGCACGGCAGAGCCGCTCGAAGCGGTCCGCCATGCGCTCCTCGGGCGTAAGTCCGGCGGCGCGGTAGTATTCGGCGAGATTGTCGATTCCGAGCGCGTCGGCGGCGTCTCGGCGGAACGCGTGATGCTCACCGGCGAGGACATAGTCAAGCAGGGCTTGTGACATTGGCAATTATCCTTTCTGACTGATTTTGGCAGATATATCCTGTGTTTTAGCAGGACAAATCATATTGCTTTGTGAATATTATACCGCAAAGCGCGGGGTTTGGCAAGGGGAAAAAGACAAAAAAAATGAAAAAAATCTCCGGCAGCGAAGCTGCCGGAGATGAGATTATTCATTCAATTGCAGCCGATATCAGACTAAGTGCCGAGTTCATCGTAAAGCTCGGGTCATTTCCGCTGCACATAAACGACGCTTCGCCATCAAACACAAACAACGCGTTGCTTGACAGACTGCCGTCTGACATAAACGATTGCGAAAGGATGTAGGTTCTCCCGCCCTCATCGGTATATTCGTGATATCGGGTTTTCAGTCCCTCGACCTTGTCAGTATTATATGTACATTCATACATCGTGCCGAGCTCGGTGTCAATATCGTTTTTGACTATATCCGATATCCGCTCGTTTGCAGTAAGGCTTTCATATGTTCCGTCGACTGAAAGCCAACTATTCATTGCGTCCGACAGCTCCGCTTCAGTCGAAAACGGCATAAAGGCTGTCACATATTCTCCATTTGTATAATAGATGAAATAACTGCCGCCGCCTGACCATTCTACAAAGTCCTCCGAATACTCACTGTCAAGACCGGTGAGCTCGCGCCAAATCAGGGAATTAATATCGGTATTTTCGGTAAGAGATAAGTCAGTTGATGTACCTTCTATTGATAATTTCATTTCCCGTATACTGTCAAAGGTTTGTGTATTCGAATAATCAACCGGCGTTGATACTGACGCGGTTTGTGTTGTTTCGTCTATGCTGCTTTCAGCCGGAGAGGTTGAATACGCGTCGGACGGTGAGACCGGCGTAGTATTCACCATTTCAGTCGCTGAGCTTTCGACCTGATTGCCCGCACAGCTTTGCATAAGGTATAACACAGTGATAAGACCTGCACAAACAGCCAATTTTTTCATACAGTATCACCTCCTAAAATAAAAGCTGGCTGTTCATTCCCGCCCCCGTCTCCGAACCAACATCACGCACACCACCAGCAACGTCAGCACAGCATAGTACACCAGTGACAGCTCGTACTCGTGCCCGCGGTCGATGAACCCGAGCGCCCCCACCGGCAGCGCGCCTATAAAATCAATCAGCAGTTGCAGCGGCGTCGACCACTCAAACCGCGCGGATATAAGTGAAACGCCGCTCACGAACGTCAGCGCCGCCGGATATAGACATAGCCACCGCTCGCTTCGGCACATCACCAGCAGATATATTGCCGTCACCGTCAATACCAGTGCCGATGCGATGAACATTCGCCGGTCAGCCCTCTCGAACCACCCCTCCGGCGGGTCGTACGACTTGCGTATATTCAACTGCCAGACAATATAGAAATTGACGCACATATTCATCGCGTGCAGTATCAAAATCCCCGCGTATATATACAGCGACCTTTTCACGTCACCACTTCCCTGTTATCCAAGCTCCTCGTATACTGTCAAATCGTCGATATCATAGTAAAGCCGACCCGAGTGTATCACAAAATCGCAGGCGAACATTTGCAGCCGACCCGACTCGCCCCCGCGCGCACAGAGCCCGCATATCCGCTCCGGCTCGTCCGAAAGCCGCCAGATTCCGTTTTCGTCCGAATAATACAGCTCACCGCCGTAATATTGCAGCTGACGCACCGGATTTTCGTTTGTGTGCAGAAGCGACAGCTCGCCGTCGTATGAATATATCCGATACCCGTCAGATGCCGATACTGTAAAGTACAATCTGCCGCCGCCAACGCATAATTGTTCGATTCCGACGCCGACATAATATTCCGCGTCCTCCCAGCCGACAAAGTCACTGCCGTCGTAGTAAATTTCCGCTTCACCCCCGAAATTGTCGGCGGTCAGACGGTATATCTCGTACCCGCCGTCGGTGTAGTAGATATTCTCGCTGTCGAGCGCGTTCGTCGCCGGCATATTTCGTAAGCTGACATTTCCGGTTTCGGGGTCGCAGAGATACGCGTCGCCGTATGCCGACGCGCCCGAGATGAAGATTTTGCCGTCAAGTATGCGTATGAATCCGAGCTCGTTGTGTATTTCACTGTCAGAAAACAGCTCGCTTGTCAGATTGTGTACGGTACCGTCCGCGTCGATTCTGCCTATAGTCACGTCGCGGCTCAATGCCGAACCGCCGTTCGCCTCTCGCTCGAGGAAGTATACACAGCCGTCGGCGGCGGTGAGTCCGAGCAGCTCGCCATCGGACGTATACATAGTCTCGCCGTCGGACGACACAATGCGGTCAGCGTCATCGCCGAGTTCAATTCTGACAATCCTATCAAGCCACGCGATTCGCGGCGACGGCGTGTTCAAATTGCCGTCGTCGGCTATATCCGCGCAGGATATGGATAGACAGCATATAAATACAAGCAGCACGCCGATTGCCCAATGCTTCATTTCATCCCCTCGCTTTCATTGATCATGAACATAGCTTTTCCCGCGTTTCCGAATTATTCTTTCGGTATCTACATTGTAGCATAATTTTCTACCGCTGTCAATACAATTGCGGCAATTTACATAACAACGACCGGATTTATCGCCCGAAGTCATTTTTCTCCCTTTACCGGAAAATTCATATAAAATAATAAAAAATCTATTGCAAAATGGCGCGCGGTATGGTATATTTAATATGTATACTTAAATCAATAAGGTCGCGGGCTAATACATATCCGCTTACAGCCCAGCAATCCGCCCGCTGCCAAAAACTATACAGGTAACCTCTAAAAATACGATCTGAAGGAAAAGATAAATCGATACCATAGGCATCGATTTACTTTTCCCACGAATTTTTATGTATTTTTAGAAGTAACCTAAAGAAAAGGGGATATTATTATGAACAAACCGGTAATCGGCATCCGCCCGATAATCGACGGACGCCGCCGCGGAATCCGCGAGAGCCTTGAGGATCAGACGATGAACATGGCTCGCGCCGCAAAGGAGTTAATCGAGTCGACGCTCTTCTATCCGGACGGAACGCACGTCGAGTGCGTCATCGCCGACACCACTATCGGCGGCGGCAAGGAAGCCGCTCTCTGCGCCGAGAAATTCTCAAAGCTGAACGTCTGCGCGACCCTGTCGGTAACTCCCTGCTGGTGCTACGGCAGCGAGACTATGGACCTCGACCCGCTGACGACTAAGGCGGTCTGGGGCTTCAACGGCACCGAGCGCCCCGGCGCGGTCTACCTCGCCGCCGTCATGGCCGCGCACGCACAGCGCGGACTTCCCGCGTTCGCGATCTACGGTCACGACGTTCAGGACATGGGCGACACGACGATTCCCGCCGACGTCGCTGAAAAAATCCTCCGCTTCGCGCGCTGCGCTATCGCGGTCGGACTCATGCGCGGCAAGGCATACTGCGGACTCGGCGCGGTCGCAATGGGTATCGCCGGCTCGTTCGCAGATCCCGACTTCATGCAGAAGTATCTCGGAATTCGCGCCGAGTGGGTCGACATGGTTGAGATTCTCCGCCGCGTAGACCTCGGCATCTACGATCACGACGAATACGAGAAGGAACTCGCGTGGATCAAGAAGAACTGCCCGAAGGGTCTCGAGGTCAATCCGCCCGAATGGCAGAACAACGCCGAGCAGGACGAGAAGGAGTGGGAGTTTATCGCGAAGATGACGCTCATCGTCCGCGACATTATGCTCGGAAACCCGAAGCTCGCCGAAATGGGCTACATCGAGGAGTCGAACGGCCGCAACGCTATCTTTGGCGGCTTCCAGGGTCAGCGCCAGTGGACCGACTATATGCCGAACGCTGACTTCACCGAGGCTATACTCAACACGACGTTCGACTGGAACGGCAAGCGCCCGCCGTTCATTCTCGCTACCGAGAATGACAACCTCAACGGTCTCGCTATGCTGCTTCTGAACCTCGTCTCGAACCGTCCGGCGGTATTCTCCGACGTGCGCACCTACTGGAGCCCCGACGCGGTCAAGCGCGTCGCCGGCTTTGAGGTCACCGGCAAGGCATCGGGCGGCTTCATGCACCTTATCAACTCTGGCGCGTCGGCACTCGACGGCAACGGCGCGGCTAAGGACGAAAACGGCAACTCGGTCATGAAGGAATGGTGGAACGTCACCGACGCCGACATCGAGGCTATGCTCGCCAACACGAAGTGGGCTCCGGCGAACAAGGGCTACTTCCGCGGCGGCGGATTCTCGAGCCAGTACATATCGAAGGGCGAAATGCCGGTTACGATGGTTCGCGTCAACCTCGTCGACAAATTAGGACCGGTAATCCAGGTCGCCGAGGGCTACACCGTTGAGCTGCCCGACAAGGTAACCCATACATTGCTCGACCGCACCGACCCGACCTGGCCTTCGATCTGGTTCGCACCGACGCTCACCGGAGAGGGCGCGTTCACCGATGTCTACAGCGTAATGGCTAACTGGGGCGCAAACCACGGCGCGTTCGCTTACGGACACATCGGCGCGGATATCCTTACTCTCGCTTCGATGCTGCGCATACCGGTATCGATGCACAATATTCCGGCAGACAAGGTCTACCGTCCGCACGCATGGTCGGCATTCGGCACGACCAACCTCGAGGACGCAGACTACCGTGCCTGCGCCGCATACGGTCCGCTGTATAAATAATGTAGCTATTTGCGCATATAGTACAACCTCAATATCCCGACCCGCGACCGATCGCGGGTCTATTTATATCTTGGCATAGTTTTGTCTTGACGCGATGACGGCAATGACGCTGATGACGGTAATATTGTTAACTAAATATGAACTATAATCAAACTTTCACGCATTTTGTTGTTATATCGGAACTTTTCAACATTATTTTCGTCATATATACAAAAGGATATAAGAGGGGAGTACGAAACCAATGAAACACAGAGCCGCAAATCACAAACCATACACAGCTTTACGTATATCGCGTATACTTACGGTTGCAATACTTGCAATATTCACTGTATTGGCAGTATCCTGTGCGAATTTCGCGTCACGGGTCAGCGCCGAGGACGCATATCTGACACGGCGCACCGTTGTGCCATATCGCCGTGATACGACCGAAACGTCATCCGCGCACATTCCGACCGAAACCGAGGTCTGTGCCGAGACAGCGTCAGACGACTCGATATACACGCCGCTCCCCGAAACCACTGAAATTGAAGTAAGCAGCGACAATACCGAATCGCTCGAATCCGAAACCGCCGCGCCGGTCACAGCCAAGCCGGAAGAGCCCGACGATACTGCCGAATCGGACGCCGCCGAGCCAAAAACGGCTGACATATCAACTACAGCCGAGACGACCGCAGATACGTCACCCGCAGCCGATACCACCGCAGGTACATCGACGGCAGCCGATACCACCGCAGATACGTCGACGGCAGCCGATACTGCCGCAGGTACATCGACGGCAGCCGATACTGCCGCCGCGAAGCCTTCGAGCGGCAAGGTCGCATACCTGACCTTTGACGACGGACCGAACAAAAAGAACATCGCGACAATCCTCGACACGCTTGACGAATACGGCGTCAAAGCGACCTTCTTCACCGTCGGCTACCTCGTAGACTCCTACCCGCAGCTGGTCGCCGACTGCTACGAGCGCGGACATGCAATCGGCTGCCATTCCTACGACCACGACTACGCGCGCATACAAAAGGAGGGCGGGCTTGAAGCCGAAATCTCCGAATGGGAGTCGGCGATAAACAACGCGCTCGGCGAGGTACCGGACGAAAAGCTGTTCCGGTTCCCCGGAGGCTCGACTAAAAAGAGCGCGCTCGACCTGAAAGGCAAGCTATCCGAGCTCGGCTACAAGGGCTACGACTGGAACTGCGCGAACTACGACAGTATGCTGAAAAAATGTCCTGCCAATATGACCGCCGACGAATGGCTCAAGAAAAATTTTACTGACACCTTCAAATACGGCTCGTCGCTGAAAAACTCTCCTCTGATTATACTGCTGCACGAATCCTACACCGAAACCGCCGATATGCTCGGTTGGATTATCGAGTTCTTGCAGGACGAGGGTTATTCGTTCGGCACGCTCGACGAACTTGACTCGAGTTGGTATTACTGATTTCGTACAATTTAAGATAAAGATACCCCCTCAACCGAATCTCAGAGTTGAGGGGGATATATTATTTCATAATGTAATAGGTCAGAAAAACCTTGTGTCTCACCGTGAAGTGCTCGGGCAGAGTCCTAAGCAATTCGAGGTGACGCTCCTCAAAACGCCTGAACGTGTCGCTGTCCATAGACGCGAGCACACCACGGCAAGCTTTGATTCGACCGTGCCAGCTCTCGCGCGTGAACGGCAGGTCTATACAAAAGCTGTCAAGCTGCGGGGCGTCGAAATAATGTGTCCGCAGATCCTGCACTGCCGCCGAACCGCCGGTCCAGTTCGAGTTCAGCTCCTTTACGAGCGCGTGCGAACGGCTCGCAATCGGGTCTTCCTTGAGATAGCTCATATACAGCTTCAGAAACATTCCGCCCGATTTCAGCCATTTCTTTATCTTCGGCACTACTGCCGCCGGATCAAAGTACCAGAAGCACTGACAGGCGGTGACTGTGTCGAAGCTGTGTTCGGGATACGATGCCTCCTCGGCGCTGACCACCTCGTATCTGATGTTGTCATACCCGCGCGACAGCTCGATTGCCTGTGCTATCTGCTCCTTTGAGCTGTCAATTGCTGCGATATCCGCGCCATATTTCGCGAGTCCGCGCACGACTGTACCCGTGCCGGTGCCGAGGTCGAGCCAGCGTGTATTCGTCGCGCCGACGCCGAGACTATACAGCCTGTCGTAAAGCTCGGGCGGGTAGATGTCGCGGTATTTCGCATATTCGGCTGAGGTTCGCCCAAAGTCGAACTTCTGCCCGTTGTCAACCGTGATTTTTTCCATTGTACGCCACCTCCCGATAAACGGATTTTTATTATTATATCACATCAATGCAAATATGTCAATAATCTCCCATACTCTTTTTATGAAAACTTTTTATCAGTTTGGATAGTGCAATTTCATTTTTCAATCTGCCAATAAAAAAACATAAAAAATCTTGACAGTTCGTTTGTGATGTGATATAATTTACTTAGATATTTATCTAAGTAAATTATAAAGGAGCGAAAACACATGACAGGACAGGATGTAGAGCGTGAGCTGCTTTTGATCGCCGAAAAGCTGCGTTCAAAGACAAGCGATGCTATGAGTAAGGTTGACGCGCGGCAGAAAACCGCTATCAAGGCGTATAAAATATCGCTGTCAATGATCGAGCAGTCGCAGAAGATGGTTAATATGAGCTTCTCTCAACCGCCATATGGCGAAAAGTATTACAGCCTGCGTGAAAACAGAGTTTTCAGAAACTCTCGGAAAATGTATTTTTCCGAGTATAAGACTTGGTATGATAATGAAAGCGACGTCGACCGCAAAGAAGCGTTTTTGGTATACGCGCACGCCGTTCAGATGATACACTCCGCCTTTTTAGACCATAGGGTCGAGGAATTGGAGCTTGCCAAGCTGTCAAACTCGGTCGAGGCGATCTTTGAATGCAGTATCATTATTGACACACTTACCGAGCTTTTGTCGGAATGGGACAAGTGGTGGCAGAGTGTAGGAGGTGTCAATAATGCCTAAAAAGACTGTCGAAACCGCGGAGACCGCGATTTTCAAGGCGCTGGCGGACGAGTCAAGGCTGAAAATTTTAAGCATCCTGTTTGAAAAGGACAGCTACACCGAATATCTGTCCGCAAAGCTCAATCTGACTGCTCCCACCGTATCATACCATATGGACAAACTTGAAAAGGCGGGGATAGTTTTATCAACCAAAATTCAGCACTACACCATATATTCAATCAATTATGAGCTGATGGACAAAAAAATCAGTGACCTTATCCGCGCGACGATAGAGCCTGACAGCTACGATAGCTACGAGCAAAAAATCATTGACAGATTTTTTGCGTATGGGAAACTGACACACCTTCCCACACAGATCAAAAAACGTGAAATAATTATCGGTCACATAGCCGAAAAATTCGAGCCAAATCGAGTTTATACCGAAAAAGAGGTCGTCGCTCTGATTTCCGAGATATACGACGATTACTGCACGGTAAAGCATGATCTTATCGGAATGGGATTCATGGAGGACTTGGGAGGAAAGTATAAAAGGAAGCTCTCTCCGCGCGAAAGCCATGGAAATGATTATAAACATTTCTTTATATAGACTCTTATATTTTGCCAATACTCACCGCGTGAAAATATCGCGATACCGGCTGCTCAAGGACAAGAAGCCGGACGAAAGCCAGCTCTCTGGCACTGCCGAATCGCTCGGCGTATCGGAGCAGCTCGATGACGCGATAGCAAAACAGTGTTCACGTGAACTGCACATACGCGACGGCGAGCTTAAATAAAGCGCAAAAACGCGCGGTATCAAACCTTTGTGTGATACCGCGCGTTCTGTATTTACTGTATGCCTGATTCAGTCCGACTCTATCATTACGACCGGCTTGATGAGGTCGCGCGGCTTATCGCGCATCAAAAACAGCGCGTCCTCGATGTGCGAAAAGCCGTCGAAGCGGTGAGTCAGCAGTATCGACGTGTCGAGTCTGCCATATTTTAGCAGTGACACGAGCCGCTCCATTCTCAGTCTGCCGCCAGGCATCAGACCGCCGGCTATCGTCTTGTGACCCATTCCGCAGCCCCATTCGACGCGCGGAATCTTTACATAGTCGCCGCTGCCGAGGTAGTTCACGTTGCCGATGATACCGCCCGGCGCGCAGATTTTAACCGCGTCGATGAACGTGTCATTGTCGCCGCCGGCGACAATGACCTTGTCGACGCCACGGCCGCCCGTCAGCGCGGCTATCTGCTCGGATATGCTGCCGTCGCGGTAGTTTATGATGTCGGTCGCGCCGTATTGCTTCGCCGCGTCGACGCACCTCGGCCGCGAGCCGACCGCGAATATCCGTCCCGCTCCGCGCAGCGCCGACGCCGCTACCGACATAAGACCGACCGGTCCGATACCGATGACGCAGACGCTCTCGCCATACTGAACACGCGCGAGCTCCGCGCCGTGGAATCCGGTCGGCACCATGTCCGACAGCATGACCGCGGACGCTATGTCTACGCCGTCAGGCAGCAGCGCGAGATTCGCGTCGGCTTCGTTGACCATGAAGCACTCGGCGAACACGCCGTCCTTGAAGTTCGAGAATTTCCAGCCGGCGAGCATACCGCCCGAATGCATTGAGAAGCCGGCCTCGGCTTCGAGACTTCCCCAGTCGGGGGTGATCGCCGGAACTAATACCCGGTCGCCCGGCTTGAAATCGCGCACGAGCGAACCGACAGACACGACCTCGCCGACCGCCTCGTGACCTAAAATCATGTCGTGCCGGTCGCCTATCGCCCCCTCCCAGACCGTGTGTATGTCGGACGTGCAGGGCGAGACCGCGAGCGGCTTCACGAGCGCGTCGAGCGGTCCGCACTCGGGCGTATTCTTTTCGATCCAGCCGGTGCGCCCGATTCCGAGCATTGCGTAACCTTTCATATATACAAACCTTTCAAATAATGATTTTCGGCAGAGCTTTGCCGAATCATCCATAGTATAACCGCTCGAGCTCCGCTTATTCGCGGTCTTGGCTGAGACCGCGTCGGGTCGCCCGCTTAAGACAAAATTTTCATTTTTTTGCAAATAACTATTGACAAAGCTTCAATATGGTGATATAATAAAAATATAAAAGCTGTGACCGGGAACCGGATTTGTCCGGATATACTCGCACGCGATACCACAGAGAGCCGCCGGTTGGTGAGAGGCGCGGAGCATCGCAGAGTAATATTACATCCCGAGAGCTGTACTGCGAACGGAAGGGCTCATTTGCCTGTACAATTAAGCGGTAACGGAACGCCGCCGTTATCTGGCGCCGAGTATGTGGACGCGTGCGCACGTCTGTCCAGTACTTTCTGAGGTCTGTCTCGTGAGGGGCAGGCGAACTGAGGTGGTAACACGATTTATTCGTCCTCTGTAATTACGATTACGGAAGGGCGTTTTCTTTTGCCCTTTCGAAAATATCTCGAAAGGAATGTTCGTATGTTTGCAAAAATCCTGATGATACTGATATTTGTAGCCATGACGGTAGCGGTCGGCATATACTGCCGTAGGCGCGCGACCAGTGTCAACAGCTTTGTGCTTGGCGGACGCTCAGTCGGACCTTGGCTGACCGCGTTCGCGTACGGCACCTCATACTTCTCGGCCGTCATTTTCGTCGGCTATTCGGGACAGTTCGGCTGGAAGTACGGCATCGCTTCTACCTTTATCGGCGTCGGCAACGCGCTCATCGGCAGTCTGCTTGCCTGGGTCATCCTCGGCAGACGCACGCGGGTAATGACTCATCACCTCGACGCCAGCACTATGCCTGAATTCTTCGAAAAACGCTTCGACTCAAAGCCGCTCAAAATCGCGGCGGCGATAATCACGTTCGTGTTCCTCATTCCCTATACCGCGTCGGTTTACAACGGACTCTCGCGTCTGTTCGGCATGGCGTTCGGTATCGACTACACCTGGTGTGTGCTCGCGATGGCGGCGCTGACCGCGGTGTACGTAATCCTCGGCGGCTACACAGCCACGGCTATAAACGACTTCCTTCAGGGAATAATAATGCTGGTCGGCATCTGCGCGGTAATCGGCGCGGTGCTTTCGGGCAAGGGCGGCTTCATGGAGGCTATGACCTCGCTTTCGCAGATACCGTCCGAGGCGACCGGCACAGCGGCGAATATGCAGGGCGCGTACTCCTCGTTCTTCGGTCCCGACCCGCTCGGACTGCTCGGAGTCGTTATACTGACGTCGCTCGGCACATGGGGACTGCCGCAGATGGTGCAGAAATTCTACTCGATAAAGCATGAGAACGACATCAAGAAGGGCGCGATCATCTCGACGCTGTTCGCGTTCGTGGTCGCGGGCGGCAGCTACTTCCTCGGCGGCTTCGGCAGACTGTTCGGCGACGTTGTCGAATACAATAACGGCGCGCCGGTCTACGACTCGATCATCCCGTCCATGCTCGAGACCCTGCCGGATATACTCATAGGCATTGTCATAATCCTTGTGCTTTCGGCTTCGATGTCGACGCTTTCGTCGCTCGTTTTGACCTCGAGCTCGACGCTGACGCTCGACCTGCTGCGCGGCAGCATTATAAAGAACATGAGTGAAAAGAAGCAGCTCTTGTCGATTCGTATACTTGTCGCGGTGTTTATAGTCATATCCGCGGTCATCGCGATTATGCAGTACCACTCGGCGAACGCGTTCATCGCGCAGCTGATGGGCATCTCGTGGGGCGCGCTCGCCGGAGCCTTCCTCGCGCCGTTCCTGTACGGTCTGTACATGAAGCGCGTCACGAAAGCCGCGGTCTGGGTCTGCTTTATAACCGGCGTCGGACTGACCGTTTCGAATATGTTCATCGGCTTCATCGACTCGCCGATAAACGCCGGCGCAATCGCGATGACACTCGGTCTCATCATTGTACCGATAGTCAGCTACCTGACGCCAAAGCCTAAAAACGACGTCGACTCGATATTCTCCTGCTACGAGCAGAAGGTGCTCGTCCGCTCCAAGACCTCGATCGACGACGACGAATAACAATATTTACAGGGAGAGGAAACTCTCCCTGCTTCTATTTTTACGTTAATATTATCACATCGAAAATTCTTGTTGTAATCCCGAGCGAAATGTGGTACAATAGTACTATGAACCGACGCAGCAAGCAAATACACGATAATACAAAATTTATGTCGAGGGGGGTGAGTCTCATTTGAGCGAATATCTTTTCAACTTCAGCATCGCGAGCTGGGCTGACTGGGGACGTGTGTTCAACTCGCCCGACGCGTTCGCGCCGCTCGCCGAATATATCTTCGACCGCGAACGGCTCGACTATACCCCGCCCGAAAAGCTGACGCCCGGCACTAACGCCGTGTTCAGAATAGGCAGGTATGTCGTCAAAATCTACGCCCCGATCGAGAGCGGCGTCGACTGCGTGTCCGATATGTCGACCGAGCTGTTCGCCGAACGCTTCGCGCGCGAGCATGACGTGCCGACTCCGCGTATCGTCGCGAGCGGCGAGGTCAGCGACCGCTACCGTTTCGTGTATATCGTCAGCGAATATATCGACGGAATCGACTTCGACAGCTATATTCATGACCACCCCGAAAAAAAGCGCGGACTTGCCGCGTCGCTGAGAGAGCTCACCGACCGCATGAACCAGCCCGCGCCCGACTTCAACTCGGTCGACATCATTAACGACCCCGAGCGCTCGCGCCGCTGGGACTGCTACACCGAGAGCTTCCGCGCCGACCGCCGCGCGTATATCGACCGGCTCGACACCTCGGCGCGCGTGTTCGTCCACGGCGACCTCAATTCGGACAACATCCTCGTCGACCGAGATGGAAACCTCCGCGTCATCGACTTCGCCGACGCGGTCAAAGCCCCGAAATTCTACGAGCAGGCGTTGATTGCCACCGAATTGTTCAGACTCGAGGGCGACCTAATCCGCGGATATTTCGGCGATATGCCGCCCGAATCGCTTGCGCAGATGATTGTCGACGGACTGCTGATACACGATTTCGGCGGAGATATCGTCAGACAGCGTATCCTGCCGCAAAGTGAGCTTGAATCGGTCGACGATTTGTATACACATATACTATCAAAGCTAAAACAGCCGTAATATATAAGGAGAAACTGCCGGCAGCTGCCGGAAACCATACAATGAACGAAAACGAATTTGCCAAAGGCAAAGCCTTTGCTAAAGGCGAAACCTTTGCTAAAGACACAGCCTTTGCTAAAGACACAGCCTTTGCTAAAGACACAGCCTTTGCTAAGACCTTCGCCGCGCTGCGCAGACGCAGCGGCATCACACAGCGAGAGCTCGGCGAGCGGCTCGGCGTCAGCAACCGCGCCGTCTCGAAATGGGAGACCGGACTCGCGCTGCCGTCAACCGAGAATGTGTATAAGCTCGCGAAAATCTTCAATGTTCCGGTCGATTACTTTTTCGGCAGCGAGCTGCAATCTGAAATCAGAGATGAGCCCTCTCCCACCGGTATGAAATCGCTGACCGAGCTATACCTCGTCGGGCGCGGACCCTCGAGCTCGCACACTATAGCGCCCGAACGCGCGTCGCGTATGTTCCGCGAGAAGAACCCGACCGCCGACCGTTTCAAGGTGATACTCTACGGCTCGCTCGCCAAGACCGGAATCGGTCACGGCACCGACCGGGTAATCAAAGCCACATTGGCGCCGGTCAGCTGCGATATCATTTTCAACACGACCGAGCTTGACCTGCCGCACCCGAACACAATGGACATGATCGCGTTCAGACAAGGCGCACAGATTGACCGCATCCGCGTTGTCAGCACCGGCGGAGGAAGATTCGAGAACGACAAATACCTGCTGCCCGAGCCGCCCGACGTCTATCCGGTATCGTCGTTCGAGAAGATAGCGAAGGAGTGCCGCGCGAACAATCTGCGGCTCTGGCAGTATGTCGAGCGCGCCGAGGGCAGCGGCATCTGGGACTACCTCTCCGAAATCTGGCGCGGCATGAAAGCGAGCATTGAGCGCGGACTCGCCGACGAGGGCATACTCCCGGGCGGACTCGGCGTGCAGAAAAAGGCAAAGCAGCTTTTATGCCGCGAGCATATAGACGAGAGTGCCGAGACGCGCGAGAACCGCATGGTCTGCGCTTACGCGTTCGCGGTCAGCGAGCAGAACGCCTGCGCCGAGACGATAGTCACCGCGCCGACCTGCGGCTCGTCGGGAGTTTTGCCGGCGGTTTTATACTATCAGCAGAAGAAGCGCGACTATACCGATATGGAGATACTGCGCGCGCTCGCGGCGGGCGGTGTCGTCGGCAACCTCATCAAGACGAACGCGTCGATATCGGGCAGCGAGTGCGGCTGTCAGGCGGAGATCGGCTCAGCCTGCGCGATGGCCGCGGCGTCGCTCGCCGAGCTGTTCGGACTCGACCTCGACAAGATTGAATACGCCGCCGAAATCGCCATCGAGCACCACTTAGGTCTGACCTGCGACCCGATATGCGGGCTTGTGCAGATCCCCTGCATCGAGCGCAACGCGGTCGCGGCAATGCGCGCGATAAACGCGGTCAGCCTCGCGAGCTTCCTCGTCGACTCGCGCAAAATTTCGCTCGACAAGGTCATACACGTGATGAAGGAGACCGGACTCGACATTTCGCGCCAATACAAGGAGACCGCCGAGGGAGGTCTCGCGAAGCTCAAGTTCGGGCAGTAAAGAACCACAGCCGCCGCGATACCGCCTGCCAAAATCGGCTCGGACGCAATCTGACCGGATATTTTCGCCGCGCCGCCTCAATTCAACACATATCGCCGTTTGTGTCAACACATATCGCCGTTTGTGTCAACACAAATCATGATTTGTGTCAACACAAATTATAATTTGTGTTGTTCAGTCCGACTTTATTTTGTGGTATACTGTAATCACAAAATAACAGGAGGCAAACAAACATGAACACAGATAAGATTTACGCGGAGCATCTCGCCAACGAATACGCGCCCAAGAGAGATTCCAAGGTTGTCGCGCTGCGCAAGCTCGACGCTGAGGCAAAGCTGCCGTCGACAATTTTCAGCTACACGTTCGGAATTGTTTCGTCACTCGTCACCGGAGTCGGAATGTGCCTTGCGATGGAGGTTATCGGCGACGGAAGCGCGGCAATGTTTATCCTCGGCGTAATAATCGGACTTATCGGCTTCGCGGGCATGGGCTTCAACTATCCGATCTACAAGCGGTTGCTCGAAAAAGGCAAGCGCAAATACGCGTTTGATATAATGGAGCTGGCAAAGGAAATCAGCGAGGAGTGACGCAATGCGAGGAGCGAACAGGCTTCTACACGACCTTCTATTTCCTCCAAAGTGGGTTTTGATACTGCTTTCGAGCGTATCATTTCCCCTGCTTGTCGTAATTTTCGTCGGCGGCTTGGAGGAAAGCGTCATTTCCTATCCGATTTATCTATCGTCAGCCTATTCGCTCACGATAATTTCAATCCGACTGCCTGCGCTTATCAGGTGGATCAAACGAATGAAAAGCGCGCTGGTCACTTATGACCCACAGCAAAAATCAAGGCTGATCACATTTGTGAAAAAATATTCAACCGATTGTTTTTACCGCGGCAGTGTCGGCATATATCAAGGAATGACTGTCAATTTCGCGTATATGCTATACCGGTATATCACCGCTTTGTGGTATGGCTCGGTATGGTTTTTCACGGTCGCGGTGTTTTACATGGTACTCATCATCATGCGCGCGCAGCTGGCGAGGGGCTACCGGCGGCGGGAGACGCGGGGCAGGGACTACGAGCTGCGCTGCTACCGCCGCACGGCGGTAATGCTGCTCGTCCTCATCATACCTATGTCCGGAATGGTAGTGCTGATGGTAAAGAGCGCGCCCGATATCGTTTATCCGGGCAACCTCATTTATATGACCGCGTTTTATACATTCTACATTATGGTATTGTCGATAATCAATATTGTAAAATTCCGCAAAGTGGGCAGCCCGATACTTTCAGCCGCGAAAGCCATCAATCTTGTGTGCGCGATGCTGTCTATACTCACTTTGCAATCCGCGTTGATATCAAGGTTTTCACCGCATGACACCGATTACCGCCGCTTAATGGACACGATAACCGGTTCGGCGGTAGTTATTGGAGTTATAGCCATAGCTTTATTTATGTTAATACGCGCGTTTTGCCAAGACAAGGGTGATAAGCTTGAATAGATCCGAAAGCAAATATTACAGCACCGCGGCTCGTATGGATCAGGCGTTTCTCGAACTGCTCGAGAAGAAGGACATCGAATATATCACGGTAAAGGAGCTGTGCGCCGCCGCCGGTGTCAACCGCTCCACCTTTTATCTGCACTATGAGTCGATAGGCGACCTGCTCGAGGAAAGCGTGCGGTATTTCGTCAGCGACTTTTTTTCGCATATGAAGCCGACGTCGGACGACCTTGTAAACAGAATACGCATATGCCCGCTCGAGGAGCTGTATCTGATAACGCCCGAATATCTGATGCCCTATCTTTCCTACATCGCCGGACACAAGCGCTTGTTTCGCACCGTGCTCAAAAATTCCGAGTCGCTCCGGCTATATAAAACCTACCATCATATATTTGAGCATATATTCAGACCGATATTGGAGCGATTTCAGGTTCCCGAGCAGGAACAGGGCTATATGATGACCTTTTACATGAACGGGCTCATGGCGATAGTCAATGAGTGGCTGAAACGCGACTGCGCCGACTCAATCGAGCAGATATGCGAGATAATGGAGCACTGCGTCATGGGGCGCAAATGTTGAATAGTCCGAGCCGGTCGATATTTCAGACCCGCACAAAAACAGTTCCGCGCGAGGCAGAACTGTTTTTGTGTATTATATTTATCGCAAAGGTCAGTCGAGTATCGACAGCTCGTCGTAGATGTCGTCCAGCGCGGATTCGATTTTTGTCGCGTAGCTTTCATAGCTTGAAACTATAGCCGACCCGTTCTTCATCACATTTATCAGTTCATCAGGCCAGCCGCCGATGTTGAATATCGCGGCGAAGTCATAACAGCGATTCGCCAGTATTATGTCGAGCATTTCCGACGAATCCTCGTCGCGTATCGACTTGGTCTTAAGCAACACATCATAATAAGCGGGATTGAGCTCATAGCGCGACTCGGCCGACAGCGCCTCGAGTATGATGCCGGTGCGCTCAAGGTCGGTCTGCGTCGCCGGCACCGAGAGTAATCCCATCGTGTGATGGCTAACCTGATTTATGTAATTTTCCTGTTCGGCGTCATATTTCGGTGTAGGCAGAATACCGAAGTCGGTGTCGAGCGAACGCAGGTCCGAGACCGCGTCGAGCCTATCCCAATAGAACAGCCCCGCTCCGCTCGCGAACAGATTTCGATATTCGGTGTCGTCGGTTATCGGAACCTTTTGCGCACCTGTGTGGTGATTGTAGAAATTGTCGCTGTCAGACATAAGCCGCTGTATCAGCTGCGACAGCTCTATATTCCGTTCGGTGTTGAACGAGTCGTAAAAGACGCCGCTCCCGTCCTTGGACAAATACTTGCCGCCCCCGCCGAGGAAGAACGCGCTGCCGACATCGTTGCCGCCGAGGAAGCCCCAGATATCGTTTTCGCCCAGCTCGCCGTCGCCGTCAAGGTCAGAAGTGACTTCGGAATAGATGTTCATCATGCGTTCAATCGTCCATTCACCCGATCTCACCAGCGAATACAGATCTTCGACGCCGTAATCGTCGGCGATTTTTTTGTTAAACAGGATTGCCGACGTCGCGTTCTTGTCCTCGATAGTAAGGTCGGACGCGGCGTAATAGAGCTTGCCGTCGATAGTCAGATTGTCCGAGCAATTCGAGTCCCACCACGGCGCGGTCAGATCGATGTAGGGAATGCTGTGGAAATCGACAAGCTGACCGGTTGTAAGCAGATCCTTTCCCTCATACATACGCAGAATCACAAGGTCGAACGCGTCGTCGCCCGCCATGACAGCGTTCGTGACCATGCCTTTCAGCTCGTCCCACCTCACCGAAATCAGTGATATTTCAAAATTGTAACGCTCGCAGACCGCGAGATTGCGCCGATAGACCGCGTCGCTTATCGTGTCGCCGTTGTTCTCGCCTACAATATCGACGCAGGCGCGCATAGGCCAGTCGGGCATATCCCAGTGCGCCACACGGAAATTGTAGCCGTCGAAGTCGTCCTCCGGCAGCTCCGGAAGCGGCTTTTCGGATGATGTATCCGTTCCTGTATCGCTAATCGCCGTCGTGGCTTCGGTATCAGCCGTCTCGACGGTACCGCAGGAAGCTATTATCGCCGCGAGCAGCACCAGAACCGGCAGCAGACTTCGATTTGAATATTTCAGCATGAGTATGACCGTCCTTTCTCCATATAGCGTCGTATATACGGCGAAGTCCGCCGAGTGATCATTTGCAGACTCTGCCGTACTATGTAATTATAGCGCGGCTATTTATGAATTTATTATATCATACTTAACGCATAATTGCAATATTTATAACAGCGATAAACCATTTTTGTATATCATGCCAACTAATAAAAGGACATTTTGTATATTATAACGAATTAGGTTCAAACCGCTCACACCCCCGCCTTGCGGTAGTCGCGAGGCGATGCCTGAAACAGCCGATGAAACTGCCGGCTGAAATAGAGCGGGTCGGTATACCCGACCGACGACGCGACCTCGGCTATCGTCAGATCTGTTCTGGTCAACAGCACGGACGCCGCCGACAGACGGTATCGGTTCAGATAGGCCATCGGCGACATACCGAAGTTGCGCCGGAACACCGCGTAGAAGTTCGACTCGGACATATGCGCCCTTGCCGCGAGCTCGGCGACGGAGAGGTCACGGCTGTAGTTGCTCGCTATGTAGCCGGCGATATCGAGCATATTTCCGGCGAGCATCACCGACCTCGGCGACGCGATGCCGAGCAGAATGTCGATTATCCGGTAGTAAATACTCATCCGCTCGCAGAGAGTGCGCGACGCGAACATATCGTCGAACAGCCGGTTCAATTTGATCGAAGTCTCCCCGCCGACCACCGCCGGAAAATCGTAGAGGTGTTCGAGCTTGTAGCCGCCGTTCACCTCAATCTCAATGAACAGCCAGCGCGCGTTCATCGTCCCCGACATTTGGTCGACGTGGTGGACGATGTCCTGTGTAACCTGCGACGGCGCGATGAAGAAGCCGCCGGTCGGGATCTCGTATGTCTCGCTGCCGCCGAGCCGCAGAGAATAGCGTCCGGTCTCCGCCTGCACGACCGACAGCCAGGGCAGCGACTTGATGTTGCGCACGTTGTCGCAGTGATTGTCGCGAAACCGCCCGTAGAAATGGTATTTTATGTCTATCGTCTCGATTTTCATATTATCCCTCATATTTTTAGCAAAAACCGCGAATCCATAATTTATATATTTCCGCTGCCGTGCGACTGAAGCGCCGGACAGCGGTTTTTTTATTAATAGTATTATACATATTTATCATAGTTTTGTCAATACAAATCGGGCGCGATATATGGTATAATTAAATCACACATCAATTCTTGTGAGGGGAGATACCGCAATGGAATTCTTCACAGTATCAAAAGAAAAGCGTCCGGTGCGTCTTTCGGACGCGACGCGACGCTTCGCGTATGAATCGCTGTATGACCACCGCTACGGGCTCGACACCCGACGCGTGATGTCGGTGCCGCTCGACGATATCGACGGCATATCGGAGCTGTCCGACCTGAAAAAATACAACGCCGCGATCCGCCGTATCGCCGAGAGCGCGCCGATACGAATCTGTGACGGCGAGCTTATATCGGGCGCGGCGACACTCGGACTTGCGATATCGCACGTCGTTCCGGCGACAATCGACGGTCGTCCGGTGTTCGGCAGCGTCAGCCACCTGACGCTCGACTTTGTGTCGGTGCTGAGAGACGGAGTCGTAGGTCTTTACGACAAAATAGAAAAATCCATGTCGGAGATAATATTTAACAGCGACCTGTATTCGACCCGACGGCTTAAGTTTCTCGCAAGCTGTAAAAGCTGCCTTGACTCAATGCTAATCTGGCGCGACCGCTATATCAACGCGCTTGAAGCGGGCGGATATCACGACAACGCCGACATACTCCGCCGCGTGCCGTTCGAGCCGGCGTCGAATTTCCGCGAGGCGGTGCAGAGCCTGTGGTTCACGTTCGCGTTTGTGCGGCTCTGCGGAAACTGGCCCGGCATCGGACGGATTGATATGCTGCTCGGCGAGTATCTCGAGCGCGACCTCGCCGACGGCAAAATCACACTCGACGAAGCGCGCGAGCTGCTCGCGCACTTCTTCATCAAGGGCTGCGAGTGGGTCAGCGGCGGCGACTACGGCAGTGGCGATGCGCAGCATTATCAGAATATCCTGCTCGGCGGCATCGACGAGAACGACAACTCGGTCGAGTGCAATGTCACCTACCTCGTCCTCGACATAATCGACGAGCTTGGTATCAGCGATTTCCCGATAACCGTCCGTATCTCGCCCGACTCGAGCGACGAGCTTCTCTACCGCGTCGCGAACACTATCCGCTACGGCGGCGGCATAATCGCGCTGTACAACGAGCCGCTGATTATCGACGCCTTGACCAAATTCGGATACGACGAGCGCGAAGCGAAAAGGTTCGCGAACGACGGCTGCTGGGAGGTGCAGATCCCGGGCAAGACCTACTTCATCTACACGCCGTTCGACTCGCTCGCGATTTTGCAGCACACGACGCTCGCCGACTACAAGAATCGAGATTTCGCCGACTTCGACGCGCTGTACGACGCGTATGTCCGCGACCTCAAGGCATATGTCGAGGGAATCGGACGCGGTCAGCTCGCGCGCTTCGAGACCGAGCGCGACCCTGACGGCAGGCTCGTCTGGCGTCCGACCGCCCCTTGCACGGTAGTGTCGCTGTTCGAGCAGGGCTGTATCGAGAGGGGATATTCCTACTTCGAGGGCGGACCGGTCTACAACGTCATCTCGCCGCACATCGGCGGACTCGCCGACACGGTGAACAGCCTGTACGCGATTAAGAAAGCCGTATTCGACGAGGGGCTGCTGGGGCTCGATGAATTCTTCGATATTCTCGCCGCGGACTGGGACGAAAGCGAGCCGCTCCGACAGCATATGCTGACCGCGTACCGCTACTTCGGCAACGACAACCCCGAGGTCGACTCGATCTATTCAAAGCTGCTCTCCGACTTCTCGGACATCTGTCATGACATGGAGCAAAGGCTCGGCACAAATTGCGGGTATCGCTTTCCGAGCGGAGTCAGCACGTTCGGTCGTCAGCTCGAGTGGGCGCCGAACCGGCTCGCGTCGCCGCACGGACATCGCGCACATGAGGTGCTCGCCCCGAACTGCTCGCCGACCCCGGGCAGTGACCGCGAGGGCGCGACCGCGATTATCCGGTCGTATGCCGCCGCCGACCTCACAAAGCAAGTGACCGGCGCGGCACTCGACATCAAGCTATTGCCCGACAGCGTCGACGGCGACGAGGGACTCGACGCTATCGTCGGACTGATGCGCGGCTTTGTTACGCTCGGCGGTTTCTTCATGCAGCCGGACGTCGCCGACGCGAGCATACTGCGCGACGCGCAGGCGCACCCCGAGAATTATCAAGCGCTGTCGGTGCGCGTGTCGGGCTGGAACGCACGCTTCGTGACGCTGAACTGCGACTGGCAGAACATGATAATCGCCGAGCTTGAGGGCAAAGTTTGAAAAATAAATTTTTCAAACCACGCGTTTTGTGACTTCGCGGTCACAGACCGCGATTTGCTTCGCAAAACCGTCACAAAACATCGGCAAGGAAAGGAGGTAATAGGAATTCAGATACCGGTAACAAATATTCAGCGTTTTTGTATGCACGACGGACCGGGCGTGCGGACGGTAGTGTTTTTCGCCGGCTGCCCGCTGTCCTGCCGGTGGTGTCACAACCCCGAGACGCAGAGCCGCGAAGCGCAGCTATTATATTATGAAAAGAAGTGCATCGGCTGCGGCGAGTGCGCCAAGGCTTGCCCGAGCCGCGCGCATATATTCGAAGCTGTTCACACTGACGTACCCACTCCCACCAATATCCCCATCTCGCATACAATCTACCGCGCGCGCTGCAAATCCTGCTTTGCCTGCGTCGACGCCTGTCCGACCGGTGCGCTCGAGGCGTCGTACCGGCTCATGTCGATATCCGAAATCGCCGACCTTGTCGAGCGCGACCGCGCGTTCATGGGAACTAAGGGTGGAATCACGCTGTCGGGCGGCGAACCGATGTACAGCCCCGACTGCGCTCTCGATCTGCTCGCCGAGTGCCGCCGACGCGGTATCGGAACGGCGGTCGAGACCTGCGGCTGCTTTGACCCGAAATACATACCTCGGCTGGTTGAGCTGTGCGACCTGCTGCTCTGGGACTACAAGGACTCGGACGACGCTCGGCATCGCGCGAACACCGGCGCCGCGCTCGATGTGATAGTCGACAATCTGCTCGCGGTCGACTCGCTCGGCGCGCCGACACAGCTGCGGTGCATCCTGATAAAGGGCGTTAACCTCGACGAGCGGCACCTCGACAATATCGCGTCGCTGTACCTACGCTTGAAGCGCTGCGGCGGCGTGAAGCTGCTGCCCTATCACGCCTGGGGCAACTCGAAGCTGTCCGCGCTCGGACGCAATGTTCGCGACAGCGATTGTCAGCCGCCGACGCGCGATGAGCTGCGAGCGGCGGGCGAATATCTGACCACTCACGGAGTAAAGCTGTTGTGAGAAACGAACATATTTCTTGATATGACATCAAATCGAAGTCGAACACAATCGGAGTATTAAAAGCATATTGACAGCTCGCCCTCGCAATTTGTACAAATTGCACCTGCATTTTTGTAGCATTTATAGAATATCGTCAGGTTGCGCGCCGGCTATTGACATGGCAGAAGCCGTGTGGTAGTATGATTATACCATAATCGAACGCTTAGCATCCGATGGCGTTCGGCAATACAAAGCTAAGGAGTCACACGATGGAAATTAAGCGAATCTATAAACAATCCCTGCCCGCGACCCGCTTTATCGGCAAAAAATACTCGGACGACGACCGCGACGACGGCAGCTTCGGCGCAAAATGGGGCGAAGCGTTCGAGACCGGACTATTCGAGCGGCTCGAAGCAATCGCCGGAGAGCAGTTTTTCGAGGACAGCGGCGCGTATATCGGACTCATGCGCCACCTCGACGGCGAGCCGTTCGAATATTGGATCGGAATGTTCATGAAGCCTGACACCGCCGTTCCCGAGGGACTCGACTATCACGATTTCCCCGCCGCGCCAATCGGCGTCGCTTAGGTCTACGGCAATGAGTCAAACGGCGAGCTGTACTGCCGTGAGGACGTTATCTGTCCTCGCCTTGCCGACGAGGGGCTTGAGCTTGCGATTATGGACGGCGCGTTCTGGTTCTTCGAGCGTTACCAGTGCCCCCGCTTCACCACCCCCGACGAAAAAGGAAACGTCATTCTCGATATGTGCTATTTTGTCAAGGAATGATGATTATAGGAGCGTCTTAATACCGATATCAATCATAAATCCATTCCGCCCGCTATTATAGCTCCGACACCCGTGGGAAGTCCACTCTCTCGAAACCACACGCGGTGAGTCCGCTCTCTCGAAACCACCCTTTGGGAGCCCGTTCTCTCGAAACCATCCGCGGTGAGTCCGTTCCCCACTCTCATCTCTCCTCTCTTATAATCAATTCCGGAAATCGCCTCCGGCGATTTCCTACCACAGCTCTCAAACCGCCTGCGGCGGTTTGAGACCACTCTCCACTCTCCACTCTCTCGACTTCAGCTTCGCTGAAGTCGAGACCACTCTTGTTTGAAAGGTGTGTGTCTATGCTTACAGCTTCCGACCGCGAGCGCATCGAACGCCTGCGGAGCGCCGCCGTTGAGCCGCGCTTCTGCCACGAAGCCATGTACCTCGGCTTCTGGCGTGAGTGGGAGCGCCGCCCCGAGCTTGACGACCGCGAACGCTACGCACGCTCCTATTATACCGCCCTCTCCGGACTCGACGCCGAGATTGACGACGACGAGCTGATTGTCGGACACCTGTCCGCGCCGCTCACCGAAGCCGACGCCGATGAGTGGCGGCGTTTGCAGCCGATTGCCGCGAGCCGCCTCGCTATCGCCGGACAGGACTCGCATATGGCTGTCGACTACGACCTGCTGCTCGATGGTGGAATCGACGGCATTATATCTATTATAGACTCCTGTCTCGAAAGACTCGGCGATACGGACGGCGACAAAGCCGCGTTCTACCGCTGCTGCCGCACCTGCCTTGAAGCCGTCAAGGTCTACGCGAGCCGTTACGCGAACCGTGCCGAGCAGCTCGCGGCTGAATGCACCGACCCACAGCGCGCCGCAGAGCTGCGGACTATCGCCAACATCTGCCGCCGCGTGCCCGCGGGTCCTGCCGAGAGCTTCTGGGAAGCCGTGCAGTCGGTGCATTTTGTCACGCACTGCCTGACGCTCGACCCTTTCCGCTACTTCGCCGCGCAGCAGTTTCAGCTCGGCCGCCCCGACCGCTACCTCTACCGCTATTACAAAGCCGACGTCGAGCGCGGAGCGATCGATGACGAGACGGCGCAGTGCCTCATCGACTGCCTCGCGATACAGATAAACCGCCGTGTGCCGCGCGGACTCTCGTCCGGCTATATGCTCGGCGGCCGCGATAACGGCAAGCCGGTCGTGAACGAGCTGACTATAATGGGTATGCGCGCCGTCGACGACATACGGCTCGTCTATCCGTCGGTCGGGCTCTGCTGGACGCGCGATATGCCGAACGAATACCTCGACTGCGCCTGTGAGATTCTGTCGCACGGACGCTCGCATCCAGCAATATTCAACGACGACGTGATCTCAAAGGGCATACGGCTCTACGGTCTGCCCGAGTCCGACTCGCATATGTACATACACAGTACCTGCGTCGAAATCACGCCGATAGCTTCGTCGAACGTCTGGGTAGCCAGCCCCTACACAAATATGCCCGGGCTGCTGCTCGAGCTGCTCGGCGGCGAATACGACGACTTCGAGTCGCTGATAAACGCTTATTTCGACCGGCTGTCGAACCACATCCGCGCGAACTTCGACGAGCAGAACCGCATACGCGCACTTCGCGCCGAGCGCGGAATGACTCCGCTGCTCTCCTGCTTTGTCCACGACTGCCTTCGTCGCGGAGTCGACATAGAGCAGGGAGGCGCGCGCTACAACTGGATCATGCCGAGCTTTGTCGGCATGGCGAATCTCGTCGACTCGCTGCACGCTATCCGAACCTTGATATTCGAGCGCGGCGAGCTGACGCTTGCAGAACTTAAGACCGCGCTTGACAAAAACTTCGAGGGCTTCGAGCCGCTGCGGCTGAAGCTATTAAACCGCTGTGACAAATACGGCAACGATATCGACCGCGTAGACGCGCTGTTCGGTCGTATCATCGACTTCATCGTCGCCGAATGCAAAAAATACACGCCTATGTTCACAAACGGACACCTCGTGCCGAGCGTGTTCTGCTGGATTATGCACGAGCAGTTCGGGCGTTCGACCGGCGCGACTCCCGACGGACGGCTCGCCGGATTCCCGCTCGGCGACGGCTCGGGTCCCTGTCAGGGGCGCGAGAGGCGCGGTCCGACCGCGTCGATACTGTCGAGCACGAAGTGGAGCCACACCGAACTCATCGGCGGCGTCGCGGTCAATATGAAGTTCACGAAAAAGACCTTCAACGCCGACTCGCGCCGCAAAGCCGCCGAGCTTATCCGCGCCTACCTCGCGCGCGGCGGTTTCGAGATACAGATAAATATCGTCGACCGCGACACTCTGCTCGCCGCGCGTGAGAACCCCGAGGCTTATCGCGACCTCGTCGTGCGCATCGGCGGCTACAGCGATTATTTCGTCCACCTCTCGCCCGAGATGCAGGAGGAAGTTCTGCTGCGCACCGAGCACGAGATTTGACATAAAGCCGACGAACTTGATACCAGATGACACAAAATCAAACATGAACCAGATTTTATCCACACAATTCGACCCGACCGTAACCGCGACAGTATTCAATATTCAGTGTTTCTCGGTCCACGACGGACCGGGCATACGCACGTCGGTGTTTTTGAAGGGCTGTCCGCTCGACTGCCTTTGGTGTCACAACCCCGAGTCGAAGCGGCGTGAACCCGAGCTGTTCTACGACGAGAGCAAGTGTATCGGCTGCGGCGAGTGCGCGCGGGTCTGCGAGTGCCACCGCATAGTCGGTAACACCGACCGCGACAACAGTCACCCCGACCGAATCCACATCTTCGACCGCGCCGCCTGCATTGGCTGCGGACGCTGCGCCGACGTCTGCCCTGCCGAAGCGCTCGAGCTCTGTGGGCGCGAGCTGACCGTCGGCGAGACGCTCGATACCGTCCTGCGCGACCGCGACTTCTACGGCAGCGAATACGGACTGACAGTCCGTGGAGGACTGACAGTCACCGGCGGCGAGCCGCTGTACAGCTTCGAATTCACCTATAATCTTCTCCGCGGCGCGAAGGCGTCGGGACTGCACACCTGCGTCGAGACGAGCGGCTGCGCGCCATTTGAGCGGCTGCGTGAGCTCGCCGAGGTCTGCGACATCTTCCTCTACGACTATAAGGAGACCTCGCCCGTGCTGCACAAAAAATACACTGGCGTCGACAACCGACAGATTGTCGATAACCTGCTGCGGCTCGACTCGGTCGGCGCAAAATCGATACTCCGCTGTCCGATAATCCCCGGGCTGAACGACCGCCCAGAGCACCTCGCGGCAATAGCTTCGCTCGCGAATCGGCTGACGAATATAATCGAAATCGACGTCGAGCCCTACCACCCGCTCGGCGCGGCGAAATGCCTGCGGCTCGGGCGCGAATATCCGATGAACCGTGAGACATCGCGGTCTTGCGACACTATGCCCGCTCCCGATGCCGTCACGCGCTGGGTCGATACGATACGCGCCCAAACCGATGTGCCGGTGCATTATTGATATTACGGTCAGAAATCCGGTCGTACACTCAGCGGTGCGAACGGATTTTTTGCGTTTTAGCCGCGAAAATCAAAAATATTGCATTTTATCGCGGCGATTTCCGCAAATATTATTGACATCTCTACGAATCGGTAGTATAATAGTATATTATACTACCGCGCGTTATTGCGTCGAAATACACAGATTAGGATGAACACATAATGATTATCGGAACTACAAAAGAACTGAAAAACCACGAGTACCGCGTCGGACTCACGCCCGACAACGTTTCCGACTATGTCGCCAAGGGGCACACCGTATATGTCGAGACACACGCCGGCGAGGGCGCGAATTTCTCGGACGACGAATACGCCGCCGCCGGAGCGGTCATTGTCGACTCGCCCGCCGAGGTGTTCGCCAAAGCGGATATGATTGTCAAGGTCAAGGAGCCCGAGCCCTGCGAGTATCAGTATCTGCGCGAGGGTCAGATTCTCTACACCTACCTGCATCTCGCCGCGAATCCCGAGCTTGCGAACGTCCTGCTCGAACGCGGCGTCAAAGCGGTCGCGTTCGAAACGATCACCGACGCCGACGGCAACCTGCCCTGCCTGCGCCCGATGAGCCAGATTGCCGGACGACTGTCGATACAGGAGGGCGCGAAGTACCTCGAAGCGGCGTACGGCGGCCGCGGAATCCTGCTCGGCGGAGTACCCGGAGTCGAGCGCGGTAAGATTGTGATAATCGGCGGCGGCGTCGCCGGCACATACGCCGCGAAAGCCGCGGTCGGCATTGACGCGCAGGTGACGCTGCTCGACGTCAACCTGAACCGGCTGTCCTACCTCGAGGACATATTCGGCGCGTCGGTGACTACGCTGTACAGCACCGAAGCGAATATCCGCAAGTCGCTGCGCGAAGCCGACCTCGTTATAGGCTCGGTGCTGATACCCGGAGCGTCGACTCCGAAGCTTATCCGCCGCGAGCATCTCGGAATTATGAAAAAGGGCGCGGTCATCGTCGACATCGCAATCGACCAGGGCGGCTGCTGCGAGTCGTCGCACGTCACGACGCACGACAATCCGGTATACATCGACGAGGGCATCGTACACTACTGCGTCGGAAATATGCCAGGCGCGGTGCCGAACACGTCGACGATCGCGCTGTCGAACGCCACCTTCCGTTACGGAATGCTGATTGCGCAGCACGGACTCGAAGCGGCGATGAAGCTCGACCACGGTCTGGTCATGGGACTGAACATTTACGACGGCAAGTGCGCGAATCGCAATCTCGCCGACAGCCTCGGACTTGAATATTCGAATCCTTTCGAAGTATAAATCTGAAAATCGAAGCATAAGTCAAAAAAAGCTCTCCGCTTCAGCTTGAAGCGGAGAGCTTTAATTTGAGCAAAGAGCTTTTATCTAAGCAAAGAGCTTATATTTATGATTGCGTGCTGATAATGCTGTCGACGATAACCCGACCGCCGCCCTCAACCTTGATGCTGGGAACAGCACTTGTGTCCGCGGTTTCCTCGGTCGTGTCGGTCGCTTCGGTCGTTTCAACCGCTTCGGTCGTGTCGGTATCGACAGTCTCGATCGGCTGCGTGTCGACCAGCGTCACCTTGATCGTATCCGGAAAATCGTAATTCACCGGCGTAAAGCCGACAAATGTAACCTCGCGCAGATTCGTGAAATACATCAGCGACGACGCGTCGAACTCGTATGAGCCGACTTCCCACAGGTCGGCGACGCCCATGCGGTCGTATATCGTCAGTATCTCGTTTATCTCGCGCTCGGACGCGTAGGGGTCGAAGAAATAGAGCGCGCCGGTTTCATTCAGTATCGGGAACATTGCGAGCAGCTCGGCACGTGCGCGCTCGGTCAGCATTGGATCGCTTGGATCCTTGAGCTGATAGAACGCGTTGATCTTGTTGAGATCGGTTCTCTGCCGGTCTGCACCGCCCTCATAGTCAGTTATAGCTTCCGCCATGGCTGTGCAGTCTTCCCAATATACCTTTTTTGAATAGTTCGGCTGCGGCGACGCAAAGCCGTCGAGACCGTTCACGACGAACTCGGCGTAAATCTTGCCGTCGGCGCTCTCGCGTGCTCTGACCTCGAGCTGCGTTATTCCGTCTACCATATCCGGAGTGATGAAATCGTCAAGGGTCAGTCCGTAATATGCGCGAACCATCTGCTCGACCGGCTGGTCGAGGACTATCGCGTTTTCGAAAAATCCTGGGGTAATATCTGAGCAGGCGGACAGCGCGACGGTGCTTGACACCGCGCAGGCTGTGCAGAACAATGCCGTTATTACGCCTGCCACACGATCTTTTCTGAAGCCTTTCATGTTCACATATCTCCTTTTCAGATAACGTGCGCCGGACGGCGGGGCGACAAACAGTCCTCCGTTCAGCATCGGCGCGCCGATGAGTCGAGAGTTTTCAGAAAAGCGTTCCGCAAAATCGAGTATCGCGCCCATATAGACGCCGCTGATTTCCTTGCCGTAGATACTTATGACCCGGCTGTCGCAGGACAGCTCGCAGTCCTCGTATACGGCGCGCAGTACGCTGCGGGTTGCAGGATTCAGCCAGTGTACCGCGGCGGTGAACAGTGAAAACAGCTTGATTAAAATATCGTGGCGCTTGATATGGGTCAGCTCATGCGCAATGATATAGCGCAGCTTGTCGTCGTCGAGCCCTTTAGCCCCCGACTCGATGTACAAAATCGGTTTGAGACAACCGCTCACGCACGGCGACGCGACCAGCATATCGTCGAATACGCGCACTTCAACCCGACGCTTCAGGCGGCAATCGGCGCGCACCTTTTCAATAAGCGACATCAGCCGCTCATCGCACAGGGGCGTCGAATTCGCGTAAAGCATACGTTTCGCGCTAAAGTACTCGTTCATCGACACAATGAAATTGATAGTCGCGCCCGAGAGCCACAAAAGAAACAATACGGAAGTGAGCATATCGAGATTTTCGGCAAATGCGACCAAGAAACGTCTCAGGTGAAGTTCAGCGAGATTTTCGTTTTGTCGCGGCAGATCTGATGAGTCCTTGACACCTGGCTCAATCGGCTGCTGTAAGTCAAAATGCGAATCAGCCTGTGCGATATTGTCTGAAATATCGGCAGCAGTGTTATAATTCGCCGCTTCGGTAAGTTCAATATCCGGAAGGTTAAATCGAATCGGTATAACGGATATTGCAAAGAGAGCAATCCAGACAGGGTACATTCTCCCCTCGCGCCCACGCATTAGAGTGCGCCGAAGTATGAATGCCGCCCCGCCGGACAAGGTGAACATCACGGACATCACGGTTAAGCTTAAAACGAAGCCGAACATCCCGAAGCACCACCTTTATTTGTCGTTTTCGATTTCCTGCCGCAGCTCGGCTATGTCCTCCTTTGAAAGAATGCCGTCGCTGTAAAGAGCCGAAATCAGACCCTTTGTGTTGTTCTCATAAACTGTCGCAACAAAGTCGGCTGCCGCCTTGCGCTTGTATTCGTCCTCGTCGGCGATTACAATGGCGCAGTTAGCGCGACCGTGCTTTTCAAGGCGGATAAAGCCCTTGGTCTGAAGTCTCGAAATGAGAGTCAGTACCGTGGTAAGCGCGAGATGACCAATCTCGTCAGGGTAAGCGGCGAGCAGCGCGCCGGCGTGAATATCCTTCACGCCCTTCTGGTTCATATCCCAGATAAGCTGCATGATCTGAAGCTCGGATGCGGGAAGCTTTGTGAAATCTTTCTTTTTCTTTATCATACGATTATCTCCATTCCTTATCGGCGCGCCGGAAGTGGATAAGGAAGCCGTTCCGACACGTCATGGTGTAATCCTGCAATACTATTGTATCACAATTTACTACGTGTGTCAAGAGGTTTTGCCGAAATTTTTCGATATTTATAAAATTTCGCCAGTCTGTGATATAGCCGTAATAAAATTCGATTCGATACTAATATTATACGACACTATATGAGCTTTGTCAAGCAGAAATATCTCTGTTATTTTTGTGCAATACGCACATATTTGCAAATTATACCTCGGCGGGCAGCATCAGCTTCCGCGCATTGCAGGAATGGATGAGGATTCAGGAGCGAGGATTAGCGGGAATAGAGGAGAATTCAGGAGCGAGGATTAGCGAGAATAGAGGAGAATTCAGGAGCGAGGAGCGGCGATCAGCGAAGCTGAAGTCGATTTCAAACAGCCACGTAGAAACCAAGCCGCCGGTTGGGAAGCAGGGTCCCATTAGGCGGCGCATCTCTGTTGTTCTAACGATAAGCAGTTATATAATCTCTGTGAAGTTATAAACAATTATGCTTTGACCAAATTATTAAAGTTTTCGCGGAGGGGGTCTGGGGGAGGTGCCTTTTTCAAAAGGCACCTCCCCCAGTAAAAGCAAACAGACTTGCACTTTTGCAATAGCCTAATTAATATATATTGAAGTCCATGTAGAAACGCGTCATTCCTTTCTGAAGGCCGCGGGCGAGACGCCGATTATCTGCTTGAAAACGCGCGAGTATAGGCTGATGTCGCCGAAGCCGCAGGCGTCGGCGATATTCGCAATCGACATATCGGTGGTTTTCAGTAAGTCAATCGATTTCGCGACGCGGAATTTGCGCACGTACTCGACCGGAGTCATCGCCATCGCGGCCTTGAACTGACGCGATAGGTAGTCCTGCGATAAACCGACAAACTCGGCGATATCCGCGCCCGTGATGTCATGTGTATAATTTTCCTCGACAAATTTCAGTACGGCATAGATATACCCGCAGTAACCGCGCTCGTCCTGCCTGCATTCGTGATCGGGCAGCGAGCTGATCAGGCGCGAATACATAGTCAGGAAATTTATAAGCAGTCCTTTCAGATTCAGTTCCCAGCCGACCGCCTTGTTTTCGCGCTCGCGGCGCATATGCTCGAGCAGCTCGACCAGCTCCCGACGCTCGGACAACCCGACGCGGATTATCGGCAGCGGCGAGGCGGCACGCCTGCGCTCCCAGTCGATGCCGGGAAGCTTCAGCACCTCAGACCGCAGGTCGCCGAGCTCCTCGAGATAGAACAGACAGTTGTAGATATGCGTGTGATACGCGCTGTTGTAGGAGTGTACGTCGCCCGGGAATATCGCGAACAGGTCGCCGCCGCACAGCACCGAAGTCTTGCCATTATACGAGTGCAGCGAGAAGCCCTGCTCGACATAGACAAATTCATAGAAAGCGTGTGAATGCTGCCAGACCTTGCCGTGGTGCTGGCTTCCGCATATTGTTATTCGAACCGTATTAGGCTCGAAATATTTCGAGTCGCTGATTATTTCAGGGGTGCTGTTTGTAATGTTCATTATTTTATCCAATTCTTTCGGTTAAGCGAAAGCTCCCTTAATTTTATACCGCTTGATTATATCCCAGCTCACACAAAATATCAAAGGTAAAATCTAAAAATACGATTTTAATGAAAAGATAAATCGATACGACGGTCATCGATTTGCTTTTCCCACGGATTTTTATGTATTTTTAGAAATTGTCCAAACAGAAAGCGCATTTTACCGCAGTGGATATATGACACGCAAATATTCGGGGCGTTCCGGACATGATTGATTTATGCTAACATAGTCGATTTGTCCATTTACTTTATCGCGTATCTGTTTTATAATTATATTATAAAAGCGATTAAAAATCAATGCTTTCGACAAATAATCCCGAAAAAAAGAATGACCGGCGTCATACCGCCGATCGTTCTGTTATGAAAAAGTTTGGTGCGAAATTATTTTGCGCGCTTCTTAAAGACAACTGCGCCGGCTGCCGTTGCTGCTGCGATTGCAGCGGTGATGGTGAGCGGGTCAGCGGTCTGCGGAGCTTCTGCCGGAGCTTCTTCTACCGGAGCCGGAGGAGCCTCGTCGAAGCGGATGTAGTTGAACGAACCGGTCTCGTCGGTGAACAGGACAATTATGTCGTGCGTGCCTGCCGGTACGGAGATATCGGTCTCGAATTCCTCGGCATATGTGGATTCCCAACCACCGGTGTAACCGATGTTGTACTTAGCCGCCGGCTCGCCTGCGACCTCGTCGATGTAAACCTCAAGGTTGGTGGAGTTGCTCTCGTTGCCGTAGGAGAAGTTGATATACATCTTATCAGCGCCGTTTTCGCCGAAGTCGATGTCCTCAAAGATAACCTGGTCGCCCTTGCTGGAGTAACCTACACCGTAAGCTTCCATATAAGCGATAGGATTGTCGGTACCGCCCTCGTCATAGAGCTTGGTATCAGCGGTGATCATTACATTTTCGAAAGCCGATTCGCCGGCTGCCGACAGACCGAGCGGGAGAGTAGCCGCGAGCGCGAGCGTAAGAATAGCTGAAGCAATTTTCTTCATGATGATACTTCCTTTCGTAATTTTTGGGTGCGCCGCGAGCACGACCGCGGAAATTTCTCACCGCGGCGGCAGGGCGTGTATGACCGTCCCCGGCGCACAATAATACACATCATTGACTGCCCATATCAAAGCGTTCCCATTTGTTCGATTATGAACATATCGCCGTGTGTATTCGCACATGATATAATCATTATACACGTATGTCAAAGAAAATTCAATGCAAAAAGGAGTGAATTTCATGCAAAAAGTTAACGATACTAAAGATTTTAATAATACTATCGCTCGATATGATTCACCTGTATTCGATAATTATTATGGCTTTGACAAAAACCAGCCTGCCGACCGACAGATTGTATACTGTTCGCTGTACGAGCTGCCGGAGAACGAGATCGGCGCGCTGCATTTTCACGACACAATTGAGCTCGGGCTCTGTCGTGCCGGAGTCGGAGAGTGCCACACCGTTCACGGAATATACGACACAAAGACCGATGATGTTGAAATATTCTTTCCATATGAGTATCACATATCGCGCAGCAAGGCGGGCGGTCACAGCCTGTGGAACTTCATACAGATAGATTTGGGGCGGCTGTGCAGCGAGACCGGACACTCGAACTACTCAGAGATAATCGACATGATACACAATGAAATCGGCATATCCGGCATAATCGACGCCGAACGGCATCCGATGATAGCGTCGCTGATACGACGGATTGTCACCGAGAGCCTTGCCGACCAGCCGGGGCGGTACATGATTATCATGGCCATGCTGACCGAGCTGCTCGTGCTGAACGCGCGGGCGAGCGTTGATGAAAAGAAGCTGGGCTGCATAGTCAACCCGAAGCTCGAACGGCTGAAGCCGGCGCTCGAATACATACGTGACAACTACATGAAGGTTGTGAAAATCGAGGATTTGGCGCAGCTCTGCTGCATGAGCATATCTCAGCTGCGCGCCGGCTTCCGCGAGGTGACCGGTCAGACGCCAAAGGACTATCTTATCGAGATACGTCTGAGCGGCGCCGAGAAGCTGCTCGTCGGCTCGGATATGTCGATACTCGACATTGCGCTCGAGACCGGCTTCGGCGACGTCTCGAATTTCTACCGCGCGTTCCGCGCGGCGAAGGAGATATCGCCGACTGACTATCGGAAGAAGTATCTGAAATATCGGAATCTCTGACCATAACGCCGGCTTTCGCTGTGACTATGGTCAATAAAGACTCAAGAACCGGCGCGCAGCCGCGGTCATGCGCAAAATTCAATCGGAATCGCGAGGAAAATTCGATATACCCCTTGACAAACAGGCGGAAATGTGGTATACTGTTAAGGTAATCGACCTTAATAGGACATGGAGAAGTCGCCTAGCTGGTCGAGGGCGCACGATTGGAAATCGTGTAGGCCTTAAAAGGGTCTCCAGAGTTCGAATCTCTGCTTCTCCGCCAATATAACAAAATCGTCAGGCTGACACCTGACGATTTTGCTTTAATACCGCGCGATTCATTTTCACAATTGTACGTATATTGTCTATGAAGGCTCGCGGTCGGATATGACGCCTATATACAGTCGCATTCGAGCTGACAGTCGAACGGCTCTTCCGCGATATGCTCATCCTGCGGCTCGACGGCGTCGATACAGCCGCGGCGGCGGTAGAAATTCTGCGACTCAAGCGCGGAGTGTGCCGATATATATAACCTCAGCGCTCCCTGCTTGGCAGCCCACAGCTTCGCGTATTCGAGCAGCTTGCCGCCGATACCTCTGCCGCGCATATCCTCCGACACGTGCAGATGTGAAAGATCCATGTATCGCCGCTCGCCGAATATCTCCGGCTCGACTGAGATGAAGCCGACGAGTCTGCCCGCGTTCGGTTCGGCAGGTACGAACGCGCCGTATACAAGCCCGCCTGATTCGACTATGCATAAAAGGTCTGCCGACACGCGGGTGTGGTCGTCGTCCGTCCAGTCGTCGACAAACGGGTCGGGGCGGACTACCCATCCGGCAGCTTTGCCCGGGTCAGACGCGGTCGCGTCGGGATGGCGGTAGCAGAGATTCACGACCTGCCGCCGAATGAAGTCTGCGAACAGTTCGGGTACGAGCTCGGACGCTTCAAGCTCACGATAGATAATGTCATTCATTGTTGATTCTGATATTCCTTGTTTCCCTCGATGAGATCCTCGACGTAGGGCTCAACAAACTTACCCAATTCCTCAATACGCCAGCCGTCGGTTATGTACGACGTGCCGTCGACGATGATATTGTGTACATTGTGCTTGAAGAAGTAGCGCGTACCAGTAAGCGCGACCCGATGCGTCGAGCCGTCCTTCAGGTAAAAATTGATACCGACCGGCGGAGGACCACCGAATATAACCGTCTCGCTCACGTTCCAGTTCATGTCGGTGTCGATGCTCCAGAAGTATACGCGCAAATCCTCGGTATACGCTATCGCTCTGTAAAATTCGACCGTACCCGGGCGCAGTTCAAGCTCGTAGCCGATAATACCATAGGTCAGCGTCACACGCTCGACAGTATCTTTAGTGAGCACATCGTCGAGCAGCTGATATCCGCCGCTCTTTACAAACGCGACGAAGCCGATGGCAGTCCCCGCAATCAGCAGTACGATTGCACCGAGCACGATAAGCAGAATGATTCGCCGCCTTGACATCGGTCTTTTGTGCATACGGCAATGCTTGCAGCGTTCGTATTTGCCATAGTCCTCGCATTCACGCATATCGATACCTCCTAAAACAAAGAGCTGATTTTTCGGTCAGCTCCATATAGAATATTGCTGCCAATATAGAATACGGATATTTACTGTATAACTATAGTATACAGTATTATTTCGGCATTGTCAACTACTTTCGTAAATATTTTCAAAAAAATCAGCCGCATACGGTCTGCGTATACGGCTGAATATAAATCAGATTATTTCTCGAGCGTCATCAGGTACTTGAAGCAGCGGGTGACTTCCTCGATACCGGTCGGGTCGAGACCTTCGCTCTCGACTACCATGCGCATACCGAGTTCGATCGCCTTAGCGCGGACTGCCGCCACCGGAGCTTCGCCCTCGCCGAGCGCGAGACCCTTGCGGTCGCGAGTGCCGTCCTTCAGGTGAATGACGTGTACTCTGTCCTTGAGGCGGGTTATAGTCTCGATCGGGTCGCGGCCGGCGCAGAATGCCCAGTAGGTGTCGATTTCGAAGTCGACGCTGGTGCGAGCTTCCATTTCGGCGTGAGCGATCTGACCGTCCTTATTCGGCTTGAACTCACCGTCATGGTTGTGGTAACCGAGCGTGATTCCCTCAGCCGCGAGCATCGGCTGATACTTGTTCAGCTTTTCGATAGTCGAATCGAGACCTTCCTTGGTGTCCCACGGAGCGCCCGGGACTATGTAGTTCGTGTTGCCGAGAGTCTTGTGGTACTTGACCGTTCCGGCGAAATCGTTGTCGAGGTCGCCGAGACCCGAGTGAGTACCGCTGACCTTGAGTCCGTACTCGTCGAGCATAGCCTTTACTTCCTCAGCGGGATGACCGAAGAAGCCCGCGAATTCTACGAATTTATAGCCGATTTCAGCTACCTTTTTCAGCGCGCCTGCGAGATCGTTGCCGGTGATGTCGCGTACGCTGTACATCTGAAGACCGTATTCCATATTGTTTCTCCTTTGTGCAGGATATATTTTGATTGCCTTGCAGCAATACTATTATACCTTGTTTTCCGGAAAAATGCAAGAGCTTTATTAAAAATATTATTCAGCCTGCATGAACGACAGGCTATCAAGCTCGGACGCGAACACCTCCGCGTCGTCAGAGGGCAGCAGCTTGAAAATCGAATAGAGCGCGTCGGACAGCGTCAGCGCGTCGTACGGCAGGAAGTAGGTCAGCCCGTCAGTGCCGATTCGATCGTTCATTATGCCGAGAACATGTCCAGTGTAGATTGCGTTTTGGAATTGCAGTACATTACCAGCAATAAATCCCGGGCGCATCATAGGATTCAGAAATCCTCCCACTGATGTTATGGAAGGGTCTGCATAATAAGCCGAAATCACACCTGCTGTCTCATAAGCATCATCCGGAATCGGGAACTCAACACCGTACAGAAGCTCATATATATCTGTAAACGACTGCGACGCGTGCATACGCAGAATAGTCTCGTCCGGCAGGAAATCGTCGTATCGAGATTGGTTTTGCGCCTGATAATACGCGTCAACCTCGGTGCGCATTTCATATCCGGTGAATTTCGGGATATAATCAGCCGCCGCCTTGATGTAACTGTAATATTCGCTGTTCGGGTCAACGTCGGTGAGCGCAAGCGAGGTTTCGCCGTCAAGGTCGAACGCGACTGTGAGCAGCTCGGCGAACTGCGCACGGGTCAGCGTGATGTTGTATTTCGGGTCGGCAAGGTCGATTGACTCCGGAACGGTTCCGTCGGGTATAGGCAGCTCTACCGGTTCGGGCTCAGGCTCGGGCGCAGGCACATCAAGCGCAGCTTCGGCAGCAGCCATGTTAGCAGCCGCCTGTTCAGGCGTGAGAATGCGGTCGAGTATGGTCAACACCTCTGCGCGGGTCAGCGAATCGTTGGGATGAAAATATCTGCCATCCGCTTCTATTTCGCCTTGCATGATACCAAGTTCATAAGCGAGCCACATGAATGTAACATTCCGCATCTGGTTTGTATCCCATCTGCCCGGACCGAGCATCATTATTTGTGGTCCGATTTCGGAATCATTGAATGTTTCCCTTAATTCCAAAAATATTTCAAATGCGCTGGGAACTTCAACAGTGATATCGCTTTGTGGAATCGTAAGAGTTTGAGTATTTTCAGTTTCCGGCATCTCTTTTGTCAGACCGCCGTCAGCGTATATTTTCAGCTGTACAAAAGCTTCGGCAGCCTGATAGCGCAGCGCAGGTTCATTCGGAAAGAACTCATTGGCGCCGCTTCGATTTACACGATAAAAATGTAGCTCTTCCGGTAGAAAAGACATCGGTTGCAAAGTTATAAAATCCGCCGCAGTCAAGACATAGTTGTAATACCATTCGTCCGGGTCGATTCCATTGAGTTCGGTCACAGTCTTTTCAGTCAGCCCGAACGCCAGCGTCACAATCTTCGCAAGTTCCGCGCGGGTGATGAATTCATCCGGTCTGAACGTCCCGTCCGGATAACCGTTGACAATGCCTACATCAGCCCAGCGGGTGATTGTGTCCTCTGCCCAGTGTCCGGCGATATCAGAGAACGGCGCGTCGTCAGCAGCCGCTCCGGTCACGAGTGTGGGGATAATCATGCACAGCGTCATGATCATCGCGAGTAGTTTGCGCAGTTTGTGTTTCATGGTAATTGCTCCTTTCGAAATTAGAATATCAAAATTGGCAACTCGGTTTCGACAGGCTCGGTCTCTACCGGTTCTGTCTCTACTGGTTCAGTCTCTACCGGCTCGCTCTCCTCCGCTGTTTCGGTGCCGTTCATATTCTCGCTTACTTCCTCCGGCGTGAGAATACGGTCAAGTATAGTCAGCACCTCCGCGCGGGACAGACCAATAAATGGGAAGAAATAAAACCCGCCATCGGTCGGCGTACCGGTCATCAGTCCCAGCTTGTAGACCGCATAAATTGAATTCTGCAAACGGATCAGATTCGGGTCGGTGGGATTGCTCGGCCGGAACAGGTGGTAGTAAGTCGGAAAGCTCTGTATCGACTCGTCCAAGAAAACTTCCGAT
This sequence comes from Candidatus Flemingiibacterium merdigallinarum, assembly GCA_904386005.1. GTDB lineage: Bacteria > Bacillota > Clostridia > Oscillospirales > CAG-272 > Flemingiibacterium > Flemingiibacterium merdigallinarum. The sequence goes on along the minus strand of CAJFKR010000001.1, from coordinate 152,617 downwards.
ATCGCCGCGTGAACCTCGTATTCATCCTCGGGAATCTCAAGCGTCATGCCGCCATACTCGAGTGCGAGCGTCGCAAACGCGTCGGCTGCATGATAGCGCAGCACCGGCTCATCCGGCAGAAAATTTCCAGTCGAAGTGTTATTATGATAAATGAGCACCGACTCGTAGCCAACTATGTATGGATATTTCGGTATGTAGTCAGCTGCGGTTCTAACGTATTCATAATACCACGCGTCAGGGTCGCAGTCAGCGAGCGGAGCGTCAGATTCGGTTTCGAGCCCGAACGCGAGCGTCACAATCTTCGCAAGCTCGGCTCGTGTGATAAATTCATCCGGTCTGAATGTCCCGTCCGGATATCCGTTGACAATACCTACATCAGCCCAGCGGGTGATTGTGTCCTCCGCCCAGTGACCGGCGATATCGGTAAATGGAGCGGTAGTCGTGTCGGTTGCAGCCGCTCCGGTAGCGAGTGTGGGGATAATCATGCACAGCGTCATGATCATCGCGAGAAGTTTGCGCAGTTTGTGTTTCATGGTAATTGCTCCTTTCGATTATGATTAAATTTTACACCTTTTCGTAAAGCCACGCGATACCGGCTCCAATCAACGCAGCCGTGGCCAATGCCGCTATGAGCAAAGCGACAATCGTTTTGAAAAGCACGCCGCCGGCAGTAAAACGGTCGATAATGAACAGCGTGATCGCGGTCGCATAAGCCGCCGAAATCAGATAAATCGGTATCAGCTGCACCGCCTTCCGGTCGCATCGCCGTATCAGCTGCTGCTGTAAAACAAAGAATAGGGCTGCCGTTAATATAAAAATGAATAATTCACGCATACCGTCAAGCACCTTCTCTCCGATAATTATATACATATGATACACTATAAATCCGAATTTGTCAATATTATACGAATTATTTTCGACATTTTTATTCCATAAAAAATTCAGGGCATGGAGAGTGCGTCTCCATGCCCCTTGTGTTCATAATAATTATATTCAGTGTCTGCTTATGCCTTTACCGTACCGTAATATTCGAGCAGCTTTATGTACAGTCCGCCCTGAACCGTGCGGTGCTGGAACCCGACCTTAGCCGACGTCACGGTGTCGTACCAGTCGGTCATCGGAACACGGGTCGGCATTACGTTGTACGCGTCCCAGAGCGGCGCGATGTAACTCTCGAAGTCAGCCTTCGTGTCGCAGAGGGTCGCCGTCCAGACGAGCCAGTCGGACTTCGTGTAGGTCTTGCGGTTGTCGAGCGGCATACCGTACGCGTTGAAGTGACGGCGGTTCGCCCAGGTCTCGCCATCGAATACCTCGTGCGGCATGAGTCCGGTGCCGAACAGCTTGTCCCAGACGATGTTGTACTTCATGCTGTACGTGCCCTTGCGGTCGAACGCGAGTCGATAGCTTCCGTCGCCGTTCGACGCGCGCAGCAGCCACTTTATCGCAATCTCGCGCGCCTTTTTCATGTACTCGACCGCCTTGTCGGTCTCGCCGATACCGTCGCAGATAATCGACATTCCCGCGATTCCCGAGATAGCCTTCAGCGACAGGTTGCAGTTGTGCGCGAGGTGTCCGGCGAAATCGTCGGTGCAGAGCTGGTTCGCCGGGTCGACTCCGTACTCGATAAGGTACTTCGTCCAGCCCTCGAGCGTCTCGAGGTGCGCCTTCGCGAAGCTGTAATCACGGCTCGCGCGAGCTGCCGCCGCGGTCATTATAAGCATATTGCCGCACTCCTCGACCGGCATCTGGTAGCTCTCGGCATTCGAGCCGTAGACCTGACCGGTGACTATCGGGTACTGACCCGCGTCGTGCGGCGCGAAGTCGAACTTCCAGTCGTCGCTCGCCGCGTACTTGAATATCGGGCGCATCATGCCGAGCACCAGCTCGGGGTTGTATATTAGGAACATCGGTATCGACGGATAGCTTACATCGACCGTCGCCGCGCAGCCGTTCGAGAAGCACTCCTTCGAGATAAAGAGCAGCTCGCCGTCCTTGTCGACTACCGCCTTGTGCGCCGCGATGACCTGACGGTACGCGAGCTGCAAAAGCTCGGCGTACTTCTCGCCGCCGGCGCGGACAGCGTCGCACCACAGCTTTACGTCAAATTCGACCGCTTTTTTGAGCAGCTCGTCGTAATCGCCGAACGCCTCGCGTATCGCCGTCTCGATAGTCTTGCCGTCGTTGTTCCAGACCGATTTCAGCTTGTCGCCGAAGTAGTTTATCGAGTAGACGTCGTCATACGCGAACACCGCGAGCACACGATCCTCAAACGGCTTCTCGAGCATGACAAAGTTCATATTGGTGTCGGTACACTTGTAACCGGCAACATCGGCGCACCACGCCGCCATGTAGAAGTAGCCCCAGTCGATACGGATGTCGTCGCCCTTTTTCTCGAGCACCGGCTGATCCTTCGAGCCGATGCGCACCGCGCTCACACCGTCGATGTCGAGCGTTTCGGTGACGACCTCATACTGGTCGCGCTTGTCAAGGCAGAGCTCCTCGGACGCGTAGAGCTTCAGCTTCAGCGAGTGCGTGCTGCCGTCGACCGGCTCGGCTTTGACCTCAAGGTAGCTTACCGGACGGGTCATTATCTTAAGGTCGTCCATGAATAACGGCGTGAAGAAGCGTGCGACAAGCTTGATTCCAGCTCCCTCGAACGTGTATGTGGTCGTCATTGTGGTGATGTCGAGCGAGGTCTGGGTGAGCGGCTCTCCACCGCCGGTACCCATGAAGCGGTAGTCCTTGCCGTCGATTTCGACGACGCCGCAGATTGTGTTCGGCTTGCCGGTCCAGTGAACCGGATCGCTGTCATTGAGTCGGTCGGTGTTCGACCAGACGCTGAAATAGGGGTCGACTGTTATAAGCGGAACAGCCGGAGCGCGTAGCATCATTTTATTATCCATCCTTTCGGAAAATGTCATTTGGTATCAATATTATATCAGAATTTCCACGCACTGTCAAGAGTACATCTGATTTTTATATAAAGCTAAGCGCATCTGTATTTCGAGAATTAACATGATTTATCTTGACACAATCGTATTTATATTGTATAATAATATAATATCAGCCGCAGCCCCAACCTAACAACTGATAACTAACAACTGATAACTAACAACTAATAACTAATAACTAATAAATAAACAACTAACAACTATGAAAGGATAAATATAAACATGGCTGGCGATAAAAAGCTTGTTAGCGAAATAACGTCAATGGACGTCGATTTCGCGCAATGGTATACCGACATCTGTAAAAAAGCCGATCTTATCGACTACTCGAGCGTCAAGGGCTGTATGATCATCCGCCCCTACGGCTACGCTATCTGGGAGAACATCCAGAAGATCCTCGACGACCGCTTCAAGGAGCTGGGACACGAGAACGTGTATATGCCGCTGTTCATCCCCGAATCGCTGCTCAATAAGGAGAAGGACCACGTCGCGGGCTTCGCGCCCGAGGTCGCGTGGGTGACCTACGGCGGCAGCGAGAAGCTGACCGAACGGCTCTGCGTCCGTCCGACATCCGAGACTCTGTTCTGCGAGCATTACGCGAACATCATCCGCTCGTGGCGCGACCTGCCGAAGCTGTACAATCAGTGGTGCTCGGTCGTCCGCTGGGAAAAGACTACCCGTCCGTTCCTGCGCTCGCGCGAGTTTTTGTGGCAGGAGGGTCACACCATGCACGCCACCGCCGAGGAGGCGCGCGCCGAGACCCTGCAAATGCTGAACGTATACGCCGACTTCCATGAAAACGACCTCGCGATACCGGTGATCAAGGGCGCGAAAACTCCGAGCGACAAGTTCGCCGGCGCGGAGGACACCTACGCGATAGAAGCGCTGATGCACGACGGCAAGGCGCTTCAGGCCGGCACGTCGCACTACTTCGGCGACGGCTTCGCTAAGGCGTTCGACATCACCTACGCCGACCGCGACAACAAGCTCGTGCATCCGTTCCAGACGTCGTGGGGCTGCACGACCCGAATGATCGGCGGCATCATCATGACTCACGGCGACGACAGCGGACTCGTGCTGCCTCCGGCAGTCGCGCCGATACAGGCGGTGATCGTGCCGGTAGCCGCGCACAAGCCGGGCGTGCTCGAGGCGGCGGACGAGCTGTACAGACGGCTCAAGGACAGAGTGCGCGTAAAGCTGGACGCGTCGGACAACTCGCCCGGCTGGAAGTTCGCCGAATACGAGATGAAGGGCGTGCCGGTCAGAATTGAGCTCGGTCCGCGCGACATTGAGGCGGGCAAGTGCGTGCTCGTCACCCGTCACAACGGCGAAAAGACTTCGGTCGACCTCGTGAACGTCGAGACCGCGGTCGAAGCGAAGCTCAAGGAAGTGCGCGACGGTATGTATAAAAAAGCGCATGACAATCTCGTGCGCCGCACCTACGACTGCAAGACTATGGACGAAATCAACGAGAAGCTCGCCGCGTCGGGCGACGGCTTCGTACGCGCGATGTGGTGCGGCGACCCCGAGTGCGAGGAGCGTGTCAAGGAGCTGACCGGAGTCGGCTCGCGCTGCGTGCCGCTCGAGCAGGAGCGGATTTCGGACGTCTGCGTCTGCTGCGGCAAGCCGGCAAAGCAGCTGGTCTACTGGGGCAAGGCATATTGATTCACGCGCAGGATACCGGCGGCTGACTGTGCATATGTCCGGTGCGGTTTACGCTGTCCACCGGCTGACCGTGCATTATGTCCGGCGCAGTTCCCGCTGACCGCCGACGGCACGTCCGACCGCTGGCAGATATTGTGCGTTGATATTACTCGGCAAATATGGTATAATAGAGGCATACGGATGACCTTTGTCCGTATGCCTTTTCGTTGCGACTTGTCCCGAATACGGACGAGCTCGCATATCTTACAATACCAAAAGAAGGACGGTATGCAATATGCAAATACCAAAAAAACTCATAGGGCTGATATCCGCCGCCCTGACAGCCTCAATTCTCGCTTTCAGCACAAGCGCGGTCGAACCGGTACATACCACAATTAACAATACCCCGGTCGACATGGACGCGCGGCTGATCGGACAGACTACATACGTGAGTTACGAGAGCGCGAGCTCGCTGTTTTCAGCTGTGACCGGAAGCTCACATGAGATCAGTGTGACCGCGGGCGAGAATTACATAACGGTCAGCGGCCGATATCTCGGCGGCGCGGAGAATCTGATAATTGACGGCGCGCTGTTCATCCCGATACGCTCGATTGCCGAGGTTTACGGCGCGGCTGTGACCTGGGACGACGCGACCCGCTCGGTCGGACTGACGACAGAGAGCGGCTACGAATTTGAGTCGGGCGACAGCTACTACCGCGACGACGAGGTCTACTGGCTCTCGCGCATCATAAACGCCGAGTCGTCGGGCGAGCCGATGACCGGAAAGATTCTGGTCGGCAACGTGGTTCTGAACCGCGTCCGGCACGACGATTTCCCGAACACGATCTACGGCGTCATCTTCGACAGCAAATTCGGCGTCCAGTTTACGCCGACCGCAAACGGCACTATCTACAACACGCCGACCGCCGAGAGCGTCATCGCCGCGAAAATCGTGCTCGACGGCTATACGCTCTCACGTGAAGCGCTCTACTTTCTGAACCCCGCGATCGCGACAAGCTCGTGGATCACCGAAAACCGCTCGTATGTGACGACTATCGGCAATCACGATTTCTATTCATAATCCGAACACAAATCTAAAAATTTTGATATAATCCTCCATAGCGGCTGTACCGCCGGCGGCACAATGTCGGTCGACTGTACAGCCGCTTTTATGTATTTTAGTAATGTTTTTTACCTAATTTAATAATGTAAATTACATTGACAACCCCTGCCGCCTGTGGTATACTGAAACCAACTCCGGGATATTCCGGGATTATAATCGGAAAGGATGATATCACAAATGGCACAGATAGTATCAAAGGCAGAATACGAGCAGCAGTGCGCTGCTACGCGTGACCGCCGCATGGCTTGGTGGCGCGAGGCGCGGTTCGGAATGTTCATCCACTACGGACTCTATTCCCAGCTCGGACGCAACGAGTGGGTGCAGCTGCACGAGAACATTCCGCGCGACGAATACGCGCGTCTCGCCGACACGTTCAGACCGCGCGAGGGCATCTGCCGCGAGTGGGCGGCCGAGGCGAAGGCCGCGGGAATGAAGTACATGGTGCTGACGACGCGTCATCACGAGGGCTTCTCGCTCTGGAACAGCAAGGTCAACCCGTACAACTCGTTCAACGCCTGCGGACGCGACATCGTCGCCGAGTTCGTCGGCGCCTGCCGCGAGTTCGGGCTTGGCATCGGCTTCTACAGCTCGCTTATGGACTGGCACCACGAGGACGGCTACAAGTGCGCGTATGACACCGCCGCGCGCCGCCGCTTCCTCGACTACATCGAGGCACTGAACGTCGAACTGCTGACAAACTACGGCAAGATCGACATACTCTGGTACGACGTACCCTGCCCTATGGAAAACTGGGAGGGCTGGGATTCGCTCGAACGCAATCAGCGTCTGCGCGAGCTTCAGCCGGATATCATCATCAACAACCGCTCGCGCCTGCCTGAGGACATCGGCACGCCAGAGGGTCACGTCACCGCTGAGGCGAACGACTGGGAGGCCTGCATGACCTTCAACGACATCTCGTGGGGCTATGTCGACGCCGCGCAGGCGACGCCCTATGTCTACACCGCGCCGCGCATCTTGAAGATGCTGAACACCGCGTCGGCAGGCGGCGGAAACCTGTTACTCAACATCGGACCGGCTCCGGACGGCAGCGTGCCGAGCGACGCGGTAAAGCCGCTGAATGAGGTCGGCAAGTGGCTCGAGCGCAACGGCGAGGCGGTATATCCGGTGCGCCGTCCGAAGGGCTTCATGCGCGCCGGCGGCAACGGCGTCTGCGCGACGACGCAGAGCGCGGACGGAAAGATAGTCTACCTCTGGAACTGGATCTGGCCGTCCTACGGCGAGATGGGCTTCGGCGGCTACATGAGCGCGCCCGAGAGCGTGACTCTCATTGACGGCACGCCGATCGATTTCGAATACAAGGGTCAGCGCATATTAATGAAGAATCTGCCGAAAACCGCGCCCGACCCGCTCGGCGTGACGATAATCAAAATGACCTTCGCGTCCCCGCCCGAGTGGTACCGCGGCACCTACTATCCGCAGATCAGCGGCGGATACGACCGTTCAGGCGGCAACAAGATCTGACGCGCGGCAAGATTTGACGCTGCGGCAGGAGCTGACGCTTCGGCTGAATTGACGTGCGGCAATATTTGACGCGCGGCAGAAGCTGACGCTTCGGCAGGAGCTGACGCTGCTGTAACGCTCGGTTTGATTCAATATTCAAGCGGCTTTGCACATCTCCCCGCTCTATGAATACAGAGCGGGGAGATTTATATTCACCCAATTTGAGCAGCCAATTCAAAATACAATTGTCGATTCAATTTGTCGTCCTCGTATATTTACGCAAATTTACGCGGCAATTAATTTAATACGCTAAATCGCTTGACTTTGTGTCCGAATTGTGATATAATCATGCTGTGTATGAAATGAGTTTCACCGCTTTCACGTGAGATGAATTTATATAAGTTGATTTTATATGCGGGAGGTAATATTATGAAAAAATCATCTTATCGGTTGTTTTCACAATGCTGCTGTCAGTCTGCCTGACATTTGCGTTGAGCGCGGACACGCAGACTGTCGATATCAATGTGTCAGCTCCGGTCGACACCGAGCAGCAGTTCAGAATCAACTTTCTCGAATATCTGCCCAAGGAAACAGAGCTTTCGTCAGGCGAACTGCTCTCTTATGACAGCAGTATAGTCTCCGGTTACACCGTTCCGATATTGCAACAGAATGGATATATGAAATTCAGCACCCGAGCCTTTGAGGAGCCGGTGTCAACGACGCTTGTCGTCGAGCTGACGACCACTACCGGCGATACTATCATATGCAATATCAATGTACGCCTCACCGGACAGTACATAGTCAACATCACCGCCGAGCCGCAGAATGTGCTGTACGACGGCAACCCGCATCCGGGATATATCAATCTCAGCGGAAAGCTCACCGACGGCTCGGACTTCAACGGCGATTATGATATAACCTATAAAAAAGACACCGGCGAAATTCTCCCGTCCTTGCCGGTTGAGGTCGGCACATATGAAGTCACAATCGCGCCCAAGAATACCGCAAAATACAAAGGTCAGCTGACCTTCAGCTTCAGCATTATTGAGGAAGCCGACGCCAGATATCAGACCGCGCCCGGACAGAGCTGGCAGCCCGGCTCGTTCGCCGAGGCTGTGGAAAACTCGTATGACGGCGGCACAATATATCTTATCAATGACGTCGAGCTCACATCGACTGTCTCGCTTGAAAAAAGTCTGACTATAACCAGTGACGGCGCGGCAAAATCAATATCCACGACAAAGGATAAGCACGGCTATCTGCTTCAGATTTCCGATGCTGTGGAGCTGAATAATGTAATTGTCGACGGCGGCAGCGAGCAGGGACTGACCGCGTCGAGAGGACTCATCGCGATAAACGGCGGCAGCCTCACGCTCGGCGACGGCGCGGTCGTGCGCAATAACAACAACACGACCAAAAACGGCGCGTCCGGCGGAGTCTGCCTGATCGACGGCAAGCTGTATATTCAGGAAGGCGCGCAAATCTCGAACAACACCGCGCAGCTGGGCGGCGGTGTCTACATAGTCAGCGGTAGCGTCGTTATGTCTGGCGGAGAAATTTCAGACAACACCGCGACGACGTATGGCGGCGGCGTGTATGTGGATAACTCCGACTCGTTTTTCACACTCGAGTCCGGAACAATCTCAAATAATAAGGCAATCAAAGTCGGCGGCGGAATCTTTGTCAACATCGACGGCACGCTCGAGCTGCACGGCGGAAGTGTAGCCGACAATAACGCGGTCATTCACGCCGGAGGAATTTATTGCTCGCCGTTTGGCAATATCATCATAAGTGGAAATCCGATCGTAACCGGCAATACCTCCGACAAGGAGACCGACGGCGGTCTTTATCCGGACGGAAACCACAATTACGGCTATTCAAATATAGAAATCGCCGGACTCACCTCCGGCGCAGCGCTCAACTTCTATACATGGCTTGAATGTGATAATCTGCTGCTGGCGACCGGCTATAACGGATACACAATAACCGCGCAGGATCTTGCGGCATTGCGCTATATGAGCGACACATACGTACTGCGTATAGACCAAGGCAAGGTAGTATTGTCTGACGTCACAGACGAAACTCCGTTTTCGGTGACTGTAGATGGAATCGTTACCGAACATTATGAGGGCACCGCGGTTCGGTTGACCGCCGAGGAATACGACGACAAAGAATTCAGCCAATGGCAGGGGCTCGAGCAGCTGATTGCCGACGGATATCTCACCGAAGCCGACAAATACAAGCCCGAAATCGTATTCATAATGCCTGAATATCCGGTCGATGTGACCGCACTATACACGCCGATAGATCAAGAGCCTGACGAACCCGAACCCGACGATTCCGACGACGACTTCATCTGGCTGCTTCCGATATTGAATCAAACCTTCGACGTCACCGCGTCCGCGACCGACGGCGGCACGATTTCGCCTGCCGGCACAACTGAGGTGCGCTATGACGGCAGCGTCGGCTACACCCTGACGCCTGACGACGGCTATATGCTCGCTGATATCATAGTTGACAGCGAAAGCCGAATCGACGAGGTCGGCGCCGATGGCAGCTTCACCCTCGAACGGGTGCGCGAAGACCATACGATTGAAGCCGTGTTCGCGCCGCTGCCGTGGGAGAATCCTTATTCGGATATCGACGAGGAAAGCCCGTATTATGACGACGTCAAATTTGTGACCGAAAACGGGCTGATGGACGGTCTGCCTGGCGGATTGTTCGCGCCCGACCTGACCTTGAGCCGCGCGATGGCGGTGACTATACTCTGGCGCGCCGAGGGCTGTCCGGTCGTCAACTACCTGATGCAGTTTGACGATGTGCCCGAGGACGAGTGGTACAGCGAGGCGGTTCGCTGGGCGTCGGCAGAGGGAATCGTCAATGGCTACGACGAGGTCACCTTCGGTCCGAACAACGAGGTCACACGCGAGCAGCTCGCGGCGATACTCTACCGCTATCTGCAATACCACGACGGCGGCTTTGACGGACTGTGGATGTTCCGTCTCGACTACGAAGACGCCGACGACGTCTCCGACTGGGCATACGAGCCGGTCTGCTGGCTTTTGATGAACGACATCTACCCGAGCCGCGACGGACAGCTCTGCCCGAGCGAGCCGGCGACCCGCGCCGAAACCGCGTCAATGGTACACGCGCTCGTCGATATTATGGCCGAGTCGAATGTAAGCGGCGGCAGCGAGGAGTGAGCGCGTCCGACTTGATTCGCCCTGTAGCCGAAGCAATGCCCCCGCTTCGCGGGCGGACAAAAGTCAAGCAATCGATTCACCCGACAACCGAAGCGATAACGCTTTATTTTGCGAATCGATTATTCGCTGAATCGATTATACGCTTTTTTACTCAAACTGAAAATACGCTTGACAGCTAAATATCATGCTTGACAGCTTATTTTATATTATTTTTATTGTCGTGCCGGAAATGACCGCGCACGGCGGGAAGGACTATCATGAAAAGAATCATCGCATTAATGCTCGCGGCAATACTCGCCGTGACGCTGCTCGCGTCCTGCGGCAGCTCGAGGAAGTATATCGTCCTCGACGACAACTTCGGCGCGGAGGAATACGCTATCGGCTTCCGCAAGGAAGACTACGCGCTCGCCGCAAAGGTACAGGAGATACTCGACGAAATGGCCGCCGACGGCACTGCCGGCAAGATTGCCGAGGAGTGGTTCGGCAACAAGGACGCGTTCCTGACCGGCAAGGAATTCCCACGTGAAATGCAGACGGTCGAGGGCGACGAGTCGCTCCAGTATATCCTTGACAAGGGCACGCTCATCCTCGGACTTGACGAGAACTTCCCGCCTATGGGCTACCGCGATTCCGAGTCCGGCAAAATCGTCGGCTTTGACATCTCGCTCGCCGAGGAAGTCTGCTCGCGTCTCGGCGTCAAGCTTGAAACACAGCCGATCGACTGGAACTCGAAGGAGCTTGAGCTTTCGGGCAAGACGATCGACTGCATCTGGAACGGCTTCTCGATTAACCCCGAGCGCACCGAGGAGATGTTCATGTCAAAGCCGTATGTAGCCAACGCGCAGGTAATCATCGTGGCCGAGGACTCGCCGATAAAGACGAAGGCTGACCTCGCCGGCAAGAAGGTTGCCGTACAGGCAGGCTCATCCGCAGTCGAGGCTATCAAGAACGACACCGCTACCTATGACGCTATAATGAACGGCGGCGAGCTGGTCGAGTTCGCCGACAACATCACCGCGTACCTCGACCTCAAGGCAGGCCGCGTCGACGCGTTTGTAGTCGACAAGGTCGTCGGTGAGTGGATAATCAAAAACAACTGACATATGACAAAACGGGGAGCTTTCGGCGAAAGCTCCCCGTTTTTATTTTGCGTGAATGCCGGTTGGCAGTGCAATTTCCGACGCCGCGATATTGCCGCCGCAGGATAGGGCATAACTACCGGGGTATGCGGAATTGTCGCGGCGATAAATAAATTGTCGCCGCGGTATACCGCATTGCCGCCGCGTCAAAATACAGCCGGCAGGTCAAATCCTGCAAGATATATCCGGCAGGATATATCCTGCTACAGCCAATACCGTTCCGGTCGGTCGCTCATCAGCGACGCGCCGCCGTCCATGACCAGCTCCGCGCCCGTCACCGACGCCGCCGCGGCCGAATCGAGAAATATCACCGCGGCGGCGACTTCCTCCGGACGGCACCAGCGCTTCAGCGGGATTTTGTAGTAGGTGTCCTCTTTTTTTCCGAGCCGCGGACTGCCGGTGTCAGTCCAGCCGGGCGAGATCGTGTTCACGCGGATTCCGAGGTGCGCGAGCTCTGCCGCGCTGTGCCGCGCAAGCTGCACGAGTCCGGCTTTGACCGAAGCGTATGCCGCCGCGCGCGGTGTTTGCATATGCGCGTTGTTCGACGCGATTACGACGATGCTCGGTCCGCGGCTGTCGGTATCCGGCATACCGCGGTTGGTATGAGCGGCGCCGTCTCGCTCGGGTTGATTGTGTGCGGCACATCCGGCGCCGTCTCGCTCGGCTTGATTGTGTGCGGCACATCCGGCGCCATCTCTCTCGGTTTTGCCGGAATCCCCCACGTCACAGCCACTGCCCACGCGCGGCATCAGCCTTGCCGCCGCGGCTATGCAGTAGTACGAGCCCTTCAGGTCGAGCGAATACATCAGATCGAAGTCGGCCTCGTCGAGCGACTCGAAATCGGCGGTCTTGGTGACTCCCGCGTTGCAGACCAGCAGATCGAGCCGACCGAACTGCTTCTCATATTCGCAAAACAGAGCGTCCACCCCCGCCTTTGACGTAAGACTCCCGCCGATTGCCGCCGAGCGCACGCCATATCCCTCGGCGAGACGCACAGCCTCGAGCGCCGACTCCTCACTGCTGTTGTAGTGTATCGCGACATTGTAGCCGGCGCGCGCCAATCCGAGCGCGATTCCCCGCCCGATTCCGCTGCCCGCTCCGGTCACAAGCGCGCATCTCGTGTTCATATCAATTCCTCCTATTTGGTTCGGTTTTCATATGCTCCTTTACGGTACCTGTCCATACTTTGCGGAGTCATTTCATTCGATTTTACGGTGCCTATTTCATTCGAAGCCATTCGGGCTGTATGCCATTGTCGACCCGCGGATACACAGCTCCGACTTCATCAGTATCTTTATATTCATAATCGACGGCGACTGCATCAGGTAGTTGATCGCGTTCGCCGCCTGTATGCCCATCTCACGCGCGGGTATGCGCACCGTCGTCAGCGGCGGGTTTATATACGCCGCCAGCTCTACATCTCCAAATCCGACGACCGACATATCCTCGGGCAGCCGCAGCCCCGATTTCAGCAGCTGCTTCTGCACGCCCAGCGCGATCACATCCGACGCGGTCAGAAGTCCGGTCGGACGGCGCTCCGGCTCGAGCCGCAGCACCTCGCGCGCCGCGCGCTTGCCGTAGTCCTCGCTGTACGCCCCCGACAGCACCCAATCGCCGTCGACCTCGAGCCCGTGCTGCTTCATCGCCGCAAGATATCCGTCGCGGCGCAGAGTCGAGTTGCGCAGCGACTCCTCCCCCATAACAAATCCAATCCTGCGGTGTCCCAGCTTGATAAGATGCTCGGTCGCGTGACAGACCGCGGCGTAGTCGTCGAGGTTGACATAGCTCACCCGCTGATCGTCAAGCAGGCGGTTGACCGCCATGACCGGAGCGTTTCGCTGCTCAAGCAGCTTTGGTATCACTATGTCCTCCTGCTCGCGGCGCGTGCGGATGAAGATATAGCCGTCGGCCTTTGCCGACAGCAGCGCGCCCGCGCCCCGCTCGGCGTCGCCCAGCATAAACAGGCTGTTGCCGATATTCAGCTCGTTCAGCCTCGAGGTCAGCCCGCCGAGAATCGTGTATACGGTCGGATGCGAATGTATACTCCGGTCGGTGTCGTCCGACAGGACTATGCAGACCGTGCGCGCACGGTCGGACGGCTTGACGCGCGGTCGGCGGACATAGCCCTGTTCGTTCATCACTCGCTTGACCCGCTCGCGGGTCGCGTCGTCGACGCAGTCCATGTCGTTGAGTACGCGCGACACCGTGCTTATTGACACTCCGGCGAGCCGCGCTATATCCCTCACCGTCGCGCTCATAGCATGAACAGCTCCGATACGCGCTCGTAGTATTCGTCGAACAGCCGGTCGAAATACCTGTCCGAGACAAACGCCGGCTCGCGGCAGAAATCCGAGTCGATAAAGCCCCGCCGCTTCAGTATCCGCTTCTCGAAATATATTATCATCTCGACGTTCTGACGGATGTGGTTCAGTATCTCGAGCAGCCGCGCGTGAATCCGCATCGCTTCAGAGCGGTCACCATTGGTCAGCGCGTCGTATAGCCGCCTGTATACGTCAAACATCGAGCAGCCCGGCATCACGCCGACCGCGCCGCGGTCGAACGCCTCGATCATCTGATATCCGGCGTTTCCGGCGAACACCCTCGCCGACGGCTGACGGCTGAGCAGCGAGCTTATGTATCCTCCCGACGGCTTGCACTCGATTTTGTAGTAGCGCGCGTTCTCGCTCTCCTCGGACAGGCGGCAGAGAATCTCGGGCGGAATAGTCACTCCGGTCTGCTCGGGCGCGTACTGAATCATCACCGGCAGCTTTACCGCGCGGCAGACCGCGAGCATATGCCGGTAGATCTGCTCGCCCGACGGCTTCAGAAAGAAGGGCGGCAGCAGCATCAGGCAGTCGGCGCCGAGCGCTTCGAGCTTCTTCGCCTCCTCGACGGCGGTATAGGTCGAGTGCTTGGTCACCGACATTATCAGCGGAACATTCAGCCGCGGCGCCTCCTCGGCGGCGATGCGCGCGAATCGGGTCTGCTCGGCGTCGCTCAACTTGTAGTATTCGCCCGCGATGCCGAACAGGGTCAGCGCGCCGCAGAGCTTCTCACCGTATACGCCGTCCGAATCCGCAGCCGTGCGGTCAGGTTCTGCGGCTGTACAGTCAGACAGACTGCCACCTGCCGCTCCGGCGGTTTTGCTTGCCGCACAAACTTCACCCGCTGCCATACACCCCGCGTTTTCCTTCCGCTCGCTCGCGAGTATATATAGCAGCCGCCGCAGGCTGTCCTCGTCGAGCACGCCCGACGGCGTGAACGGCGCGGCTACTATGGGACAAATCCCCTTGATTTCATGTATTTTCATGTGCTCATCACAGCTTTTTGAAACAAAAAGCTCCCTTCCCCCTGTAAATCAATTGAATTACAACCGCGGCTGCCCGTGCCGCGCTTCATGTCATTAATTATATCAGCTTGCGGATTCAAATGCAAGCGTTATGTTTGTTTCATATTGTTACATAGCCGAAATCTCTGGACAACGCACATTATTTGTGGTAAATTATATGTAACCAGGTCTGAAAAGCCATTTTCAGACTCACGCGTATTGCGGCTCAGCCAAACCGTCGCAAACATCAACCATGAAAGGCAGATCCTGCTGTAGCAAGTCATGCCTATAATTATGAAACGAGGAACTCGATATGATTTACGATAAAAGCCTGTCCGAATACCCACGGCTCGCCGGCGAGACCGACGACTCGCCGAGACTCAGGCGCGCTGTAGCCGACTGCGCGAACGGCATATTGTACATCCCGCGCGGCGTGTATCTGCTCGCGTCGCCGATTGTCGTCGACAACTTCGCGTCGCTGTATATGCACCCCGCCGCGATACTCAGAGCAGCGGCCGAGATGGACTTCGTCGTCACGTGGGACGGCGGCGCGCAGTATGAGAATCTGATTGTAAAGACGCCCGACGGCGAGATCTTCGACAATCTCAATATGTTCATCCGCGGCGGCGACATCGACGGCGCGGGGCTGGCGAGCTGCCTGTGCGTCCGGCACTACCACCACTTCACGCTCTCTGACATCGCGCTGCACAACGGCAAAAAATACGGGCTGTATACCGGCGGCGGTCACGGCTACGAGCTTATCGCGAACAACGTCTACGCGAAATGCACGCTGTCCGGACTTGCCGGAAACTGCGGAATCTGCTCGCGGCTGTCGGACAGCCACTACACCGACTGCATAGTCGTCGACTACACGGTCGGCATCGAGATCGCCGGCTCGTCGAACCGGCTGACCCGCTGCCATGTCTGGGGCGGGATTGTCAAACCACTTCACGGCTACACGCAGGACGAGTGGTGCGCGCTCTACAACAAGCGCAAATTCGGCGCGCCCGACGCCGGCTCGCCTGACAGCTGGTTCTCGGACAATCTGCCCGAAATGCTGTACGATTCGGTCTGCTTCAAGATCAGCGGCTGCTCAAACAATCTCGAGGTCTGCTACGCCGACACCGGCATGACCGGCTATCTGATGTCGGGCAGCGACAATTACCTGAACTGCTGTCAGAGCTACAATAACACCCGCTTCGGCATGGACGGCGACACGATAATCCGCCACACCGGCGGCGCGCTGCACCTGAGCGGCTGTGTATTCCGCAAATGCGCGCCGAACACGAAGCTCTACGAGGGCAGCGGCAAGGGGCTGTACATACTTGACACCGCGACGGCAGGAACGGACGACTTCCGCTTCCCGAATTCTACCGCCGACAACTCGGGCAGACTGAATCCATACGCGGGGTAATAAGGAATATTTGCCATGATCAAAAACAACTACTCGCCCGAATGGAAAAAGCGCGGCGACCGCAACGGTCTGATTCGCAACGCGCTTCTCAAATCAATGGGCTACACCGACAAGGACATCGAAAAGCCGATAATCGGCATAATCAACACCTGGGCGGAGACCAACCCCGGGCATTATCACTTCCGACAGCTCGCCGAAGCGGTCAAGCGCGGAGTCTGGGCGGCGGGCGGCTTCCCGCTCGAGGTCAACACGATGTCGATCTGCGAGGTCTTTTTCGACCTGTCGAGTCTCATATACCGCAACCTGCTTGCGATGACCACCGAGGAGCTGATCGAGCGCCACCCGTTCGACGGCGTCGTACTGATCGGCGGCTGCGACAAGAATATACCCGCGCAGCTTATGGCCGCGGCGTCGGCGGACAAGCCGACGATCTTCCTGCCCGGCGGCGCGATGCTGCCCGGCAGCTTCAAGGGTAAGAAGCTGGTCTGCGGCACCGACTCGTTCCACATCTACGACCGCTACACGTCGGGCGAAATTTCGCTCGACGAGATGACCGGCTACGAGGGCTGCCTGTACGGCAGCGCCGGCGCCTGCCCGATTATGGGTACGGCCAACACCTGTCAGGCGCTGTCCGAGGCTATGGGCATAGCCCTGCCCGGCTCGGCGTCCTGCCTCGGACTGTCAGCCGAAAAGGCGCGGTATGCCGAGGAAACCGGTCGCGCGATTATGACGCTCGTCGAGAAAAACATCACCTGCCGCGACATAATCACGCGCGAGTCGCTCGAAAACGCGATCACCGTGCTGATGGCGTCGGGCGGCTCGACCAATCTTATAATCCACCTCATCGCGATCGCCCGACGCGCCGGAATCGAGCTTTCGCTCGACGACTTCGAGCGAATCGACCGCACGACGCCGGTGCTCGTCAACGTCAAGCCGCACGGCAGCGGCGATGTCGGACTCGACTTCCACAACGCCGGCGGAGTCCGCGCGCTGATGAAGGAGCTCGAGAGCAGACTGCACACCGACTGCCTGACCGTGTCCGGAGGTACGGTCGGCGAAAATCTCAAATCCGCCGACCTGCCGTACGACCGCGATATAATCAGGCCGCTTGACGACCCGCTCGCATCTCAGGGCGGAATTGCGGTTCTGCGCGGCAATCTCGCTCCGCGCGGCGCGGTTCTGAAGCGGAGCGCGGCGAGCGAGCGGCTGATGCGCCACCGCGGACCGGCAAAGGTGTTCGACGACCTCGACGCCTGCCGGGCGTATCTGCTCGACGAGGGCTCCGATCTCGACGAAAATACGGTCGTCGTGCTTCGCGGCTATGGTCCCTGCGGCGCGCCGGGTATGCCCGAGGGCGGAAACTCGCTGCCGCTGCCGCCGAAGCTGAAGCGGAGGGGGATAACCGACTACGTCCGCGTCACCGACTCGCGTATGTCGGGCGGCTGCTTCGGCACGCAGGTGCTGCACGTCTCGCCCGAGAGCGCGGTCGGCGGCCCGCTCGCCGCGCTGCGCGACGACGATATTATACACCTCGACGTCGACGCCGGTCTGCTTGAAGTCGAGCTGAGCGACGCCGAGCTGAAAGCGCGGCTTGACGGCTTCAAGCCGACGCTCCACCCCGAGATCGAGCGCGGCTTCGTGCGCAATTTCATCGACAATGTCACGCAGGCCGACGAGGGCTGCGACCTTACGTACCTGCAATACCGCTGACGCTGGCTGAAACAGGAGGCTGAACATGAACGAGTATATATATCGCCCGACGCCCGACGGAACTATCGTCGTATATCGTAACGGCAGTGAGCTGTTCAGACTGCGCGGCGAGGGATTGCTTTGGCAGAGCGGCAATGAATACCGCCGCGGCACTGACTCTAAATCTACGCCCAACAGTGATATGCAGCCTGACAGTGGTATTCTGCCCGACAGCGATATTCGACCCGACAGCGATATTCGACCTGACAGCGATATTCGACCCGACAGCGATATTCGACCCGAATCCCGACGTTACATCTATAATTCAGTCGAAATAACCGCCGTTCCCGCGCCGGAAAATATGCTGACTCTGCGCTTCACGTCCGACCCCGACGCCGAGCTTGGCGAGCTCGCCTGTCCCTATCAGGTCGAGCCGCGCGCCGACGATATCCTGCTGATACCTCACTGCGAGGGCTTCGCTTTGCCTGCCGACAGCGACGTCGCCGGATTTCCCGAACGGCTGTACGCCGCGGGCGGCGGCGGGCTGTCGATGGCCTACTACGGCATACTGCGCGGCGGGAGCTGGCTGCTTGTCGCGATAATCACAAACCGCGACGCGCAGCTTTCAATCGAACGCTCGAACAAGCTGCTCGCGCCGCGCGTGATCTGGCTTGCGCAGAAGGGCAGGTGGGGATATGCGCGCGAGCTGCGGCTGGTCTGCGGCGACGGCGGGATAAGCGAGCTCTGCGCGGCATATCGGCTGATCGCCGCCGAAAAGGGGCTGATAAAGCCGTTTTCCGAGCGGATAAACGAGAACCCGCTGCTCGGGCGTTTAGTCGGCGCGGCGAACGTCTGGCTCTGGAACGACGACGCTATGGACAAGCTCCTCTACTCCGAGCGCGCCCAGAACACCGTCCCGACGAGCGCGCAGATCGAACGGCGGCTCGACGTCGCGCGCGATATGCTCGCGTCGGGCATGGAGCGGCTGCTGTGGAGCCTGTTCGACGAGCACACCGACGCATACGAGGTCGACAAGATAAAGCGGCTCGGATATCTCACCTCCTATTACGACATCTACACCGACGTGATACCGCACGATATTGCGCACCTGATCCCGCCGACCCGCGTCGACCGCTGTCAGCCGCGGTACGACCTCTGGCCCGACGGAGTCGCGGTATCGCGCGACGGCAGCCTGCAAAGGGCTTGGCAGCTGAAAGGCACTGACGGCCGCTTTTACTACCAGAACCGCATCTGCGACGCCTGCGCGCTCGACTGCGCCGCGCGCGAGGCTCCCGCTCACCGCGAGCGCACGCACATCGACGGCCGCTTCATCGACGTCAGCTGGGTCACATCGAACGAGTGCTGGAGCGACCGACACCCGCTGACCCGCTCGGACGCCATTGAATACAAGCGCCGGATGCTTCAGATGCTGCGTGAACACAATATGGTCGTCGGCACCGAAATCGGCTGCGAGGACGGAGCCGACCTGTTCGATTACAGCGAGGGTATGCTCAGCCCGCCGTTCTGCCGGCAGTACGACGCCGGACGGCGTATGTGCAGTCTGTACTACAATGACGAAATCGAGCCGCGGATACATTCGGTCATGCTGAACCCGAAGCTGCGCGCGCCGCTGTGGGAGCTCTGTTATCACGGCTGCGTGCAGTCCTACTGGTACTGGGGCGATTCAAGCTGCTGTATGCCCGAGCTGACGCGGCTGCGCGATATCTTCTGCCGACTGTACGGTCAGCCGGGGCTGTACAGCTTCCGCGTATCCGACTGGCCGCGGCTGAAGCCGTACATACTCGCGTCATATCGCGCGACCGTGCCGGCGGCGACGGCAGTCGGCTTCGCGCGGATGGAACGCTTCGACGTCCTCGATTCCGAGCGGCTGATACAGCGGACGCGATTCTCGAACGGCGTCGAGGTCGTCGCCAACTTCAATCAAGCCGACGCGTACTATTACCGCGGGCAGAAAATAGCCCCGATGTCGTCCGAGCTGATTTTTCCCGAATAGTCAACACGGGATTGCCGGTATATTCGGCTGTCCACACCGCGATTGTCTGCGCATTTGCGCCGGCAATCGCTTTTTTATAAAAATTGTCTGAATATTTTTGCCGCAGGCTGTTGACAAATCAATTTGCGTGTGGTATAATTTTGGCAACATTAATTGTCATACATTATACCGCATTTACGCATTGAAAGGAGATTATAGAAATGTCAAGAAAAGCGTTGTATTCAGCCATTTTCGCGGCTATATATTTATTTTCGGTCAGCTGCGGCAGCACTAAATCATCAGACAATAATGAGACAACTGCCGCTCCAGAGACGACCGACAGCTCATCCGAGGTCAGCGAAACTGAAGTTCCGCCGCCCGACATTGAAGCGGTCGACTGCGGCGGACGCGATTATGTGATACTGAACCGTCAGCACGGCGAATACTCGTATCCCTTTGCCGAAATCCTGTCCGAGGAGGAGAACGGCGACACTATGAACGACGCGGTCTGGGAGCGCAATTTGTATATCGAGGAAAAATACAACCTGAACCTCGTCTCATACGAGGTTCCGACCGGCAATCAGCTTTCCACCGCGAAGCAGACTATCCTGTCCGGAGACTCTACATATGACCTGATAATGCCGATGATCAGCGACGGCTTTTCGCTCGCGATGGAGGGCTGCCTCACCGATATCTCGTCGCTGCCGCATATCGACCTTGGCAACCCGTGGTGGGTCGACAGCATGATAAGCGACACATCGATCGGCGGCAAAAACTACATAATCTGCGGCGACATCAATGTTTCGGTGCTGAACGCGGTCGGCGCGACCTTTTTCAACAAGAACCTCGCCGAGGAGCTGGGAATCGGCGACCTGTATCAGATAGTCCGCGACTATGAATGGACGCTCGACAAAATGACCGAGCTTGCGCGGCTCGCGTCATATGACGTCAACGGCAACGCCGAGGTTGACAGCGGCGACCGCTTCGGGCTCGACTGCTCGACCTTCGCATGGCAGCCGCTGTTCTACGGCACCGGCTCGTCGATGATCACAAAGGACGAGAACGACATCCCGCACCTGTCGTGGGACACCGAACACAATCTCACCGCGCTTGGAAAGATAGTTTCGCTGCTCAACGAGCGCGAGACGACGATCTGCGTCAATCACTACAGCGAATTTTCGAGCGACCTCGGCGGCGCTACCTTCAATTTGTTTTCAAACGGTCAGGCGCTCTTCTTCTCGGAGGTAATGTACGGCGCGATGCAGCTGCGCGATATGCAGGACGACTTCGGTATATTGCCGCTGCCGAAATACGACGACAATCAGGATTCGTACTATTCGTACGTACACACGAACAACAGCTCGACCACGTGCGTGCCGATCACCAACAGCGACCTCGACCTCGCGGGACGGCTGCTCGAGGACATGGCGTACAAGTCATATACCACCGTCCGCCCCGCGTTCTATGACGTCGCGCTCAAGGTAAAATACTCACGCGACGACGAGTCGGCCGAAATGCTCGACATCATATACGATAATATCAACATCGACCTGACGCTCGTCATGAACCGCTCGGGTCTGACTATAGACAACACGCTCCGCAGCGCGATGCAGTCGGGCAACACCGACCTTGTCTCGCTGATTGCCGCGCAGAAATCGACCTGCGAGGCGATAATCGACCGCAACGCCGAGACAATATTGAATCTCGAAAATTGACTGCCGGTCGATAGCACAAATATGTTATCAAATATAATCGATTAATTCTTAGGATGGAATTAAATCCATCCTTATTTATATATATCATCCGCGCCGCGTCTGACAAATATCTCCTCCGCGGCATATAATGCAATACGGCGACTCTGCCGTATTGCGCCGTGCCACGGCGCAGCTCATTATATCCGGAGGAATCAGAATGGCAGTTTTTACAAATCAAGCGACACTGTCATATGGCAGTGGTATCACAAATTCAAACGTCGTCACCGGCGAGGTCGTTTCGGTGCTGACCGCGACTAAATGCGCGTTGTCGACGTCGTATATGCCCGACGGCAATATCACGTATATTGTCAGCATAGTCAATTCGGGCACGCTCGATTACGACGGCGTCACAATCACCGATAACCTCGGCGAGTATCGGCTCGGCGCGAATAATTTTACGCCGCTCGATTATATCGAGGGCACGGTCAGATATTATAAAAACGGCGCCGAACAGACGGCACCGCACCCGAGTACGACCCAGCCGCTCGTGATATCGGACATCACCGTGCCGGCAGGCGGCAACGCGATTATCCTGTATGAAGCCAAGGCGAACGGCTCCGCGCCGCCCGACCGGAACGGCTCTATCACCAATCGCGCGGCTATCACCTCGCCGCAGCTCACGAAGCCGATCGATATAAGCGATACGGTCGTGTGCGAGCGGAGAGCCCGGCTCAATATCACAAAATCGATCTGCCCCGCGTCGGTCGTCGAAAACAGCGAGCTGCAATATACATTTGTCATACAAAACAGCGGCAATATCTCTGCCGGAGCCGATGACGACGTGGTTGTAAGCGACAAATTCGACCCGCCGCTGCGTCAGTTGACCGTAGAGCTCGACGGCGTTCCGCTCACGCAAAACAGCGGCTATACCTACGACTCCGCGACCGGCGAATTCGCGACTCTCGCCAAGGTTATCACTGTCCCGCCGGCGGTATTTTCGCAGAACAGCTCGACCGGCAGCTATACAATGACGCCCGGCGTCAGCTTGCTGACTGTCACAGGCATCGTCTGACATCTGACCATATTCGCATCGATATCCGGACAGAAGCGCGTTTCTGTCCGGATATGACTATTTTGGTATAATATTCATATTTATTCAACAGCCAGTTCAATCGAAATTAACATCCCGCAGTCGATTCGACCTGTGAAATTTAAAGTTTGTTCACTCATTTTCGGTCCGATGTGGTATAATAATATTGTAGCTTACAATATTGTAATATAGATCACTGCAAGGCAGCCGCCTGCGGATTATTGAAATAAGGATGATGACGATTGAAACTTAACGCCGGAGACGTCGCGCGTCTCATGAAAAGCCTGTCGAGGACTGCGAACAAAAAGCATTTTACATCCGCGGTCATAGCCGCCGCCGGAAGCGGCACGCGCATGGAAAGCTCTACAACCAAGCAGCTGATCGAGCTTTGCGGGATACCGGTCGTCGCTCGAACCCTGCTCGCGTTCGAGCACAACCCGAACATAGACGAAATCATCGTCGCCGCGCGCCCCGACGAGATCCCGCTTTACCGAGAATTCGCCGAGAAATACAACATAAACAAGCTGACCGAGGTCGTCGCCGGCGGCGAGACGCGGCAGGAATCGGTGTTGCGCGGATTTGAGAAAATAAGCGACAAGTCGGAGTTCGTCGCGATACACGACGGCGCGCGCTGCCTTATAACCGCGGACGCGATCGACAAGGTGCTGCGCGCGGCGTACAGCTGGGGCGCGGCGACCGCGGCTTCGCATATATCCGACACGGTCAAGCGCGGCGGCTTCGGAGACTTCATCGAGGAGACCATCGACCGCTCGTCGCTCTGGCGCGTGCAGACCCCGCAGGTGTTCAAGACCGAGCTCTACCGCGCCGCGGCGTATACCGCCGTGAGCGAGGGCTTCAAGGCGACCGACGACAATATGCTCGTCGAGCACATCGGCTTTCGCGTAAAGCTGGTCGACTGCGGAACCGGCAATATCAAGATAACCACGCCGACCGACCTCGCCGTCGCTGAGGTGCTGCTGCGCGAGAAGTCATGAATAGACCTTGCCGCAGGCAAGAATTTACACCCCCTTGCCGCAGACAAGGGGGTGATATTAATCATATCTATATATCGTTTTGTTCACTCGACTATCCCGTACCCGTCGCGGCTGACATACTTGAACTTGCCGTCGACGCCGCTGACAAAATACCGCTCGGTGTCCGAATAGCGGTGCGCCGCCTCATTGACACTGCCGCCGTCGTGCGAAATAATGAGTATCGCGCCGTCATTATCGCGCACATATACTCCGTCAGAGGTCACCGCGAGCAGATTCGAGCTCGGCTGCGGAGCGATGTTAGCAAGCTCGTGCATATAAAAGCCGCCGTCCAATCCATACGCGATCGGCAGTATATTCTCGGCGAACCGCTCGTTCTCCTCGTAGCCCGAATATATGACCTCGGGCTCGGAACCCGCGTTCAGTCCGCGCCGCGTAAGCCCCGACTCGTCCGGATAATACACATACCCGTCGTAGATCGCCGCGAAACTGTTGAAGCTGTACGCCCCGCGGTCGGCGGTCAACAATGTATACAGCTCGTCGTCGCCGCGGCAGAGCACGAAATCGTATCTGCGCGCCTCATTTATCGCTTCATCCGAGGTGCTTTCATCCGCATCGCTGATGATATGGTGCGGCACTACCTTTATGTAGTAGTAGTCGCCGTCGTATCCGACGAGGAATCGCTCGGTCTCGGAGAACAGCTCGGCGTCGGCAAAATCGAGCGATACCGACGATATGTCGCCGACAATCGGATTTCCGCAGTCGAGCGCGAGCCGGCCGCCGTATACTGCGACCTCGTGAGTGAACGTTTCAAGTCCGGCGTCGCTCGAATATTTGCGCCAGGCGACCGGGTCGGAGACAAGGTCGGCGGCGGCAACTGACACGATGTCAGTATCATTCGCTTCGGACAGATACAGCTTCCCGTCGGCGAGCGCGAGCAGCTGCGACTCGGCGCTCGCGTCGGTCACAGTGCCGAGCTCGCGGTTGTATATGAGCAGGCTGCTGTCGACAAAATCGCGGCCGTCCTCGTATTCGTCAGCGGCGAGGAAATACACGTACTTCTCGTCCTCCGCCGCGACGCTCCTGCCGACATACACCGGCGCCGGCGGTTCATTCGACGTACACGAGACGATATTGACGCTGCCGAACAAAAGAAGTGCCGCCAACGCGATGTTTTTAGAGCTTCTATACATAATAATACGCCGTCCTCCGCTATAATAGTATCCACACCGCGCGGATCCCGCGCTCATATGGTGATTTTATTATAGCACAATAGATAACATTTGTCAATGTATTCCGCGTTTTTTGACTAATATAAAAAAAATCGCCGCTGCCTTTGGCAGCGGCGATTTTGTCAATATTCCTGCTTGTCGACCGGCTTGTTCGACTTGTCCTGATTCTTCTTGCCGGTAGAATTGCGGCAGTCGTTTTCCTGCATATTCTGCTCGCGGCAGTCGTTGTTCTGCTGCTTTGCGTTCTGATACTGCTGATTGTTCATCTTGTTGTTTTTCTCGTTTGCCATTGCTAAAGTACTCCTTAGACCGCGCCAAAACGTCGTCACAACGCACGTCCGACGGCGGTGATATTTTATAAGTCCCGCCGTCAGATGTCTCCGATAACGGTTCTTACACACAAAGTATCTGCCGCAATGCCCGATTTTATTCAGCCATCAGAAAAATTACAGCTTTGAGTCTTCACCCACCGCGATTCACTCGCCGCGCCTCACTCGCGTTCAGACAGCAGCGTCGAGAGCCGGTTCTCGATGTAGTCGACCGTGCTGTCAAGGCTCTGCGCGCCGGCGATATACGCGGTCGCTTCTTCCCAGACGATATTGTATACCGCGTCGTCGCTCCGCTTCACCTTGAGCGGCGAGCGCAGCAGCGCCATGACCGCGTCGCGGCTCGCCTCGGTCGCGCCATTGTCAAGCGCAACCTCATACATCTTTTCCTGCGCGTCAAGCAGAATCGGAATACCGCTCCACATATTCGTCCAGTTGCCGTATTCGTCCTGCACCGGCATCAGCGCGTCGGCTGAAATATAGCTTCTCACAAACTCCCACGCGCCGTCCTTGTGCTTCGAGCTCGAAAGAATCGCGAATTCGTAACCGTCAAGCGGATACCTCGTGACAAGATAGCCTTCGCCCGGGAATCCGATATATGTTCCCGCTTCTTCGAAAGACATATTGCACATCATGTCGTAATTGTTAAATCCGCTCACCCAAACCGCACACAGCAGGGCTTCGTCGTCTATATACTGCTGGTCGTTGCGGAATCCGTTTCCACCGGCTTCGGCCGGCATTTTAGCGGCGAACTCGAGCAGCGTTTGCAGCTTCTCGCCGTCAATGCCGTCCTCGGTGACGACATCGGCGTATTCGAGATACGCCTTGACAAACTCGCTCTGCCCGTACTCCTCGGCGAACACATTCGCACCGATCGACCGCGCGTATTCGTAAAGCGAGTCAAGACTCGTGTCACTCAGCTTGTCGTAGTGCTTCTGCTTGATGCCGAACGCTTCAATCTGAACGTAGTTGACAATCGAATACAGCTTGCCGTCGATTTCGTATGCTGAAAGGATATTGCCGTCGTATTCCTCCAAAGCAAGGCCGTCGTCCGCATCGATCAGCTCATACAAATCGCAGAACAGCCCGTCGCGCGCGAACTTCTCAAAATTCACCTCGTCCGAAACAAGCAGTATATCCGGCTTGTTCTTTGACAGGAGCGACAGGTTCATGCGCTCGGTACCGTCCTCGGTCCCGCCGTTCGAATAATCAAGCAGCTTTATGTGCAGCTCGGGATTCGCGCGGTTGAATTCGACTATATCCCGCCGTATCGACCCGGGGTTCAGCGCCGCGATTGTGATGATTTCCTTGTCACCTAACTCCTCCTCGGGTATCGGTGTGAGTATGCCGACATGGTAATTATCGTCCGAGTATATGATCACAAACTCGTCTCCATACGTGGCAACACACTTTACCATTCCCGACAAGATATCAGATGATATGTAATCGACTACAAGCTCGCTGACAATGCCCCTCTCGCCGAGCTTGTATTCGCGTATACCCTCCTCGCTGGACGATATTTTGATTACCTCCAGATCCTGCGTCGACGCGTCGCTGTTGTCAATCTCCCAACTTATCGGCTCGCCGAAAGTCATGCTATCGATATCAACTTCAACTAAATATGTCTCGCCGCTTTGAGTATTCGCGTTCGTTTGAAGATAGATTTTGCCATCGCCGAATACATCTGAAATCGAAATTGGAACTTCCATGCCGTCTATCATCTGCGTCTCGCTGTATTCGAGCACCTCGGTCGTGCCGTCGGTCGAGATAACTGTGAGCACACCGCCAAGCAAGGTTACAGCCTTGTCGCCGCTCGCGGCAAGCCCTCGGCAATTTATTTCGTCGCAGACTAATTTCACACTGCCGTCCGCGACACAGTAAATCCGCCCGATTGAAGTATAATTTCCGTCCGCGTCCGTCCAATTCGCTTTTACCGTCAGCCAGATTGCGTCACTGCCGATTGCCAGACCACCGCACGAGAAATGCACATCGTCCGGCAAGCCCAGCTCGAGCGGCAGGCAGTTGAAGCTCTCCGCGTCAGGCGAGTACAACACATACCCCTCGCCGTCGAGCTTGGCGAATAACGCAATCATACCGTCCGCCGCCACGCATTCGTCCAGCTCCGCATCCGCGAGCTCCGATGGCAGCGGCAGCTCCTCGATGCGATAGGCGTGCTCGATTTTCTCGGTCTCGCCGCAGGACAAGAGAAGCACCGCGCTCAGCATAACCACTGTCACAAGTATATATGCCCGTTTCATATTATCGCCTCCGATTTAATTTATATTTGATATGAAAATACGATATACGATTCAAACGGTATTCCGGAAAGCTCAAGCCGCTATTTATGTCAAATACATTATACCAAATAGTTCTGACAATGTCAATACATTTTGTATATATTTATATCAACAATATTAATATCATAAACTTGGCTTGCGATATATAAGCAAGTAAACTGTCCGCGGCAAGGACGAAAAACCCCCGCGCAAAGCGCGGGGGGCTGATATTGTTTATCAGAGGTTGACCTCTACCTCGTGACCGCAGGCTGCCGAGCGGATGATACCATCGATTATCGCCTGGTTGTAGATAATCTGGCTGGTCGGAATCGGAGCCTTGCCGCCGGTCTTGACCGCATCTACGAACGCGCGCACCTTCGCCTCGAACAGATTTCCTTTCTCCTGACGCGCGATCGGCACCGGAGTCTGGGTCGGAGCGCCCATGAAGTCGTGGAAGAGCGTGATATCGCCGACAGTGCCGTCCCATGCGCCGCCCCACAGCTCGTAGTTGGGCTGACGAACCTTCAGTCCGGCGTCCTTGCCGAGGAAGATGAAGTCGCCGGTCGTGTCCATGTGCATAGCCCACGACATACGGAAGTCGAGCGTGATGCCGCCCTCGAGACGGATGAACGCTGACGAGAAATCATCGACCGAGAAACGGTTAGCCTCGCCGTAGTACTTCGGGTTCTTTCCGAAATAGTCGTACGCTACCGCCGATACGGTCAGCGGCTTCGGATAACCGATCGAGTTGAGCGCGAAATCGAGCGCGTAGCAGCCGATATCAGCGAGCGCGCCGACGCCTGCCTTTTCCTTGTCGATGAAGGTTCCGCCCGGGATACCGCGGCGACGACCGCCGCCGGTCTGTACGTAGTAAACGTCGCCGAGCTGACCGGACGAGATTATCTCCTTGACCTTCTGGAAGTTCGCGCCGTAGCGCGGCTGGAAGCCGATAGATACTATCTTGCCCGACTCCTTCTCGGCTGCCATGATGTCAAGACCCTGCTGCAAGGTTATCGCCATCGGCTTTTCGAGCAGGACGTGCTTGCCCGAGAGCAGCGCGGGTATAGCGCAGGTCGCGTGCTGCGAGTTGTATGTACAAACCGATACCGCGTCGATGTCGTCGCGCGCGCAGAGCTCCTCGCAGGTCTCGTACGCGGCGGCATCGGTCCAGCCGAACTCGTCGAGGAAAGCTCTCGCCTTGCCCGGGATTATATCCGCGCCGGCGACGACCTCAACGTCCTCGAAGTTCTTGTAGGCTCTCGCGTGTGAGTGCGCGATTCCGCCCGTACCGATAATACCGATTCTAAGCTTATCCATGATTATGACCATTCCTTTCTTAGTCAGCACGGCAATTCTGCCGCCGTTGTTTTGATTATAGCACAAGATAGGTTTTATTTCAAGTTGATATTGACAAGAAAATCAGTTTTGGCGTAATGACGAAATCGCACGCGTATATTTATGCAGCTTGCACTATTTACTCGGAATCACTCATTTGACGCCTCTGAACGTTTGACTGTACAATGTATTTTTTCTTAACCGTCGCTTAAAAATTTGTTTAATTTTGCGATTAATTGTAAAATAATATCGACACATACCGAAACAGTTGACAATCCGACAATTGTGTGATACAATTTTAATATATAGATATGAGAGTGACGAATACTGACAAACACAAGTAAAGTTGATTGTTTAAGATATTCAGTTTGCTCATATAATTGCCAGCTCATGTCACGGTTTTCATCAATATCAACCGGAGTATATAAATGAATTTTGTCAAAAAATTAACGATTCTGCCAGCTATACTGCTTGCGGCGTTTTTATGCTGTTCAGCGAGCTTCGCCGTCTCGGCGCAGTCTGCCGACGATACCGTTCCAACCGAGTTTTCCGACGTCGTCGCCGACGATTGGTTCTATGAGGATGTGACAGAGCTCACGTCGCTCGGAATACTCAACGGCTATCCCGACGGTCAGTTTCACCCCGAGCGCGAAATCACGAACGCCGAATTCATAAAGGTGCTCATCTGCACCGACGCCGAGCTCGAGCCGGTCGCCGACAACTCCGACTTTGCCGGTCACTGGGCGAGCGGATATATCGCCGAAGCGCTCAGGCGCGGCATTCTGACCGAGAGCGACCTCGCGTACGGCTTCGACCCCGACGCGCCGATCAGCCGCTCGGCGATGACCAAGATGATGATACGTGCGCTCGGCATTGAACCGGCGCGCATCGACGACCCATTCACCGACATTTCGGATATATACGCCAGCACGGCATACAACGAGTACCTGCTGCGCGGCTATCCGCACGACGACGGCAGCCGCACCTATGAGGGCGCGTCAAGCGCACTGCGCAGCGAGGCCGCGGCGATAGCGATGCGCGTCATCGAGTACCGCGAGGACGCGTACGCGTACAAGCGGGACGCGATAATCGCAAACGCGAGCGAGAATATACTGACGACCGAATCGGAGCTCATTGACCTGTTCTACATTCTGAACCGCGAATTCTACACCGAATTCACGTTCGAGACGACGATTCCGATTGGTATATGGCAGAGGTACTACCAGCACTCGAATATTATATATGTTGAATATTTCTACACGAGCTCAGTGTCGATAAAGTATCTTGAAGGCGGGAACGAATACACGATCACATTGCAGTACGACCGCGACATAGACGAGCTGAAGGAGCTCCACGCGAAGGTCGACCAAAAGGCGGACGCGGTCATTGACTCGATTATAACCGACAGCATGACCGACCAAGATAAGGTCAAGGCAATACATGATTATATAATCCTCAACTGCGAGTATGACTTTGACAACTACCTGCTCGGCACAATCCCGAGCGAGTCGCGCATGGCGTACGGCGTGCTCTGCGAGCGCAAGGCGGTATGCCAGGGCTACACGGCGGCGTTCAACCTGCTGTGCGCGAAGGCGGGAATCCGCAGCATCGCAATCGGCGGCAACGCGCCGAACAGCAGCGAGGACCACTCGTGGAACATGGTGCTTGTAGACGGACAGATTTATTATGTCGACACGACGCACGACGATCCGGTTCCCGACCGCAAGGGTCGCACATCGTACAAATACTTCTATCTGACCGAAGCCGAGATGACGTCGCTCGGATATGTATGGGACAAGTCGCAGTCGAATATCAAATATTTTTATTAAAGCAATCCCCCGCGAATTTGGCGGGGGATTTTCGTATTGTCAGATGTATTATGTAATGCCGCGCTGTCAGACAGTATCATCAAATCGCGTCATTTCAGTGAATCGAGTATCATCTGATACTTGTCGCCGTATTGATAGGACACAAGCTCGACCGAATAGTATGCCGACGAGCCGGTCTGCCCCGAATTTCCGTTATAGTCCTCAAGCTGTGTCAGCTTTATGGTCGCGGATATCACCGGCGAGCTGTCGTCGGAAAACTCCAGTGCCGACACATTCAGATAATATTCGCGTCCTGTGCTGCCAAAACCTTTGGTTCGCACTCCGTCGAGCATATCCCCATCCTGTGTCTGCGCCAGCCCCGAGCCGGTCGGCGACGCACAGATATAACCGCCGCTCGCGACTCTGTGCCGATAATCAAATATGTATTCGTGCAGTCGGTTTTCCTCTTTCCAGTAATCCTCAACCTCTGATATCGCCAGCACCACGTCCTCGTCGGGAGAAGTCATCTCGACAAGCCCGCCGTCGAACTCGAAGTAAAAACTAAGATTATACGAACCCGCGCCGATAATCGGCGCGAGCAGCAGCGGCTTTCCGACCTCAAGCTCCTTGAAGCAGTAAATCTCGTCCCGTGTGCGCTCGTTCGGGTCAACCAAAGTCTCGTCCTTGAACACATACGCGCTGATTTTGAGCTCGGGCAGCTTAGTGATGTCCGGCTCGGGAATCAACAGATTCAATCCGACTATACACAGGACGGCGACTATGAAAGTAATTACATATCTCATAAATATGTTGATTATTTTACAATAAGTGGGAACATATAAAATGCTCCCACTTATTGTAATACACTATTTATCTAGGAAATCCCGGCCAAGGGTCAAGATAACGATAGCTATGACATCCTCCTATTCCATTGCATTCTATATCGCGATAGTTTCCACAAGTATAGCAGTATTCACGGATCCATACTACACATAGTTGGTCTTTTGTATGTCCATCATTATGACTCAAGAAGTATGTCCGTACATCATTTGATGTATCACATCCGCACCACGAACTAGCCAATGATGTTTCAACAATACCATTGCTGTATATTACATTGACAACATTATATACGTCGTCTCCTATGTAATATACATCGTTTTCAACTGCGGAAGCTGTTGTCACAAAGAGTGAGAAGATGATAGCAACAAGAACGAGGATAGCAAGCTTTTTCTCAAATCTTACATTCATTTTCATGATAAATATACCCTTTCATGTTAAGCAATGATATTTCTCATTGAGAAGATAATCTTGTTTATATGCACACAAAACAATTGATAACTATAATATTTAATAATATATATTGTCAACTGCCTTGTGTGCCAAAATGAACATCTTTAATTGGGTACGGCGGAGCAATATATGACGGGCTGTCAGAGTCACGCATATGATTTGCATGGAGGGGTTTTTCGCTTATGGTATTGCAGGATAAAATTGCTGGGAAAACGCGATTCACATCGGACACCATACCGAGCTCACCTCAATTCTCATCTCTTCGATGCGGAGACTTAATTCGCTAATATCTATAAGGATTTCTAAAACTTAATTAAGCTTTATTTTCCTTGTGCTTTAAGTATATCATATTGATAGTTTAATTTCATTACTTTTATATTAATTTTATGTAAATGTATCATGAACGTCAAAAGGGTGTGCGACCAATCGCACACCCATATATTCAGCACTGGACGTCTTCGATCTCCTCGTCGTAGATCGTGTCCTCCGGCTCGTCGTCCTCGTCGTAGTCGACATTCTTTTTTAGCGCGGCGCGCCGACGCGCAAGCTCGTCGGACGAATCGGACAGAATCAACGCGATTCCCGCCGCGCCGCCCGCGAACGCTACCGCGAGCAGAGCCTCGCCTATGCTCTTCTTCTTCACACAGAGAATGATGAACAGAAGTATGAACGCCGCCGATTGTATAAGCAGCGTCGCTGCGATATAAAGCTTTGTTTTTTTCATGTGCAACCTCCGTATTTATATTTTGCAGTTTTGCAATTATTATGACCATGACTTCGCGTAAGCGAAGTCTTCCTATCTATGTCGATGTTTTGTGACGGTTTGCGAAGCAAATCGCGGTCGAAGACCGCGAAGTCATAAAACTCGCAGTCTGAAAATTTATTTTCAGACTTATTTCTTGCCGGCGTTCATCTTCAGATACGCGTTGATGAAACCGTCGAGGTCGCCGTCCATGACCGCCTGAATGTTGCCGTCCTCGTAACCGGTGCGGTTGTCCTTGACCAGCGTGTACGGCATGAATACATACGAGCGGATCTGACTGCCCCATTCGATGTTGTTCTTCACGCCCTGGATGTCCTCGATTCGCGCTAAATTCTCGCGCTCCTTTATCTCCATCAGCTTCGACTTCAGCATCTTCAGCGCCGTCTCCTTGTTCTGGAGCTGGCTGCGCTCGGTCTGACAGCCGACGACAATGCCGGTCGGAATGTGCGTTATGCGGATAGCCGAGTCGGTCTTGTTGATGTGCTGTCCGCCCGCGCCGGACGAGCGGTGCGCGGTGATTTCGAGGTCTTCTTCGCGTATCTCGATCTTGCCGTCGTCCTCGAACTCGGGCATGACCTCGACCGACGCGAACGACGTGTGTCTGCGTCCCGACGCGTCAAACGGCGATACGCGCACAAGACGGTGTACGCCCGCTTCGCTCTTGAGGTAGCCGTAGGCGTTTGTGCCCTCGACCATTATCGTAGCCGACTTGATTCCGGCTTCTTCACCGTCCAGCCAGTCGACGAGCTTCACATTGTAGCCGTGCTGCTCGCCCCAGCGGCAGTACATACGGTAGAGCATCTGCGCCCAGTCCTGCGCTTCGGTGCCGCCCGCGCCCGGGTGGAACGAGACGATAGCGTTGTTGCGGTCGTATTCGCCGGACAAGAGCACCTCGATACGCTGACGCTCCTCCTCCTTGACAATGTCGGCAAGCTCGCCCTCGACCTCGCCGATTACACTCTCGTCATTCTCCTCAATGCCCATTTCGGCGAGCGTGATCGCGTCCTCCAATTTGTTTTTAAGAGCTTCAAACGCCGCTACCTTGTCTTTCTTCTGCTTTATCTTCTGTAATACGCGGCTCGAATTCTCGGCGTCGTTCCAGAAGTCCGGCTCGGTCGTCAGCTTCTCGTCCTCGGCAATCTCGGCTTTCAGCTGTTCGATTCGCAGCGCGGAGGACAGCTCGTCGATGTCCCCGCGCATATTTATAAGCTTGTATTTTGCTTCTTCAAGTTGAATTATCAAATATATCCTCCTTTTATTAGTTATTAGTTGTTAGATATTAGCTATTAGCTATTGTAAGTTGCTGCTAATAACTAACAACTACTAACAACTGATTGCTAATAACTAACAACTACTACTAACTGATTGCTAACAACTAACAACTAACTGCTAACAACTAACAACTAACTGCTAACAACTAACAACTAATTCTTGATTTCCTCGATGACATACGCTTCGAGTATGTCTCCTTCCTTGATGTCGTTGAACCGTTCGAGTCCGATGCCGCACTCGTATCCGGCTACGACCTCGCGCGCGTCGTCCTTGAAACGCTTCAGCGACGAGATGCGGTCCTCGAATATGACTACACCGTCGCGCACAACGCGGATCTGCGAGTTTCTCGTCACCTTGCCGTCCTGAATATAGGAACCGGCGATAGTTCCGACATTCGGTACGTGTATCGTCTGGCGAACTTCCGCGTGACCCTGCAGCACCTCGTGCGTCTTGGGCGCGAGCATACCCTTCATCGCCGCCTCGATTTCCTCTATGCACTCGTAAATAATGCGGTATGTGCGGATCTCGACATTCTGCTTCTCCGCCGAATCGAGCGCGTTCTTGTCGGGACGTACATTGAAGCCGATAATCAGCGCGTTAGACGCCGCCGCGAGCATTACGTCGCCCTCGGTGATTCCGCCGACCGCCGTGTGGATGATGTTCACGCGGACTTCCTCGTTCGACAGCTTTTCGAGCGACTGCTTTACCGCCTCCGCCGAGCCGCCCACGTCCGCCTTGACGATGATGTTGAGATCCTTGACGCCCTCGGATATCTGCGCGAACAGATCATTGAGGTTGACCTTCGCGTTCGCCTTGAACTGCTCCTCTTTCGTCTTTTCACGGCGCTGCTCGGCCAGCTCGCGCGCCATGCGCTCGTCCTCGACCGCGGCGAATTCGTCGCCCGACTCGGGCACCTCGGAAAGACCGATTATCTCGACCGGCACCGACGGTCCGGCTGACTTTACATTTCTGCCCTTGTCGTCGGTCATCGCGCGCACGCGTCCGACCGCGGTACCGGCTATGACGATGTCGCCGCTGTGCAGCGTGCCGTTCTGTACGAGTACAGTCGCGACCGGACCGCGTCCGCGGTCGAGCTTCGCCTCGATGACAAGACCCTTCGCGCGGCGGTTCGGGTTCGCCTTAAGCTCCTTCATGTCGGCGACCAGCAGCAGGTTCTCGAGCAGATCGTCTATGCCCTCTCCTGTCACTGCCGAGACCGGTACGCAGATTACGTCGCCGCCCCACTCCTCGGGCACGAGGTTGTATTTGGTAAGCTCCTGCTTTACATTGTCGGGGTTCGCTCCCGGCTTATCCATTTTGTTTATCGCGACGACTATATCAATACCGGCGGCTTTCGCGTGATTTATCGCCTCGACCGTCTGCGGCATGATTCCGTCGTCGGCGGCGACTACGAGTATCGCGATATCGGTAGACTTCGCTCCGCGCGCACGCATCGCGGTGAACGCTTCGTGACCCGGGGTGTCGAGGAAAGTGATCTCACGATCATTTACTTTAACACGATACGCGCCGATCGCCTGCGTGATGCCGCCGGCCTCGCCCGCGGTCACGTTAGTGTGACGGATAGCGTCGAGCAGCGACGTCTTGCCGTGGTCGACGTGTCCCATTACACAGACGACCGGACTGCGCGGAACGAGATCCTCGGCTTTGTCCTCCGACTCGTCGAACAGCCGCTCCTCTATAGTGACTACAACCTCGCGCGTGACCTTCGCGCCCAGCTCATCGGCGACAAGATATGCCGTGTCGTAGTCGATAGTCTGGTTTACCGTCGCCATGACGCCCAGTCCCATCAGCTTCTTAATAACTTCACCGGCGGTTATTTTCAGTCTCGACGCCAGCTCCCCGACTGTGATTTCGTCGGGTACAGTGATCTGCAGCGGCTGCTTCTTCGCCTTCTCGACTCCCTGCTTGCGCATCTTCTCCATCGCGACGCGCTCTTTCTCGCGCTGAGACTGGTAGTCGCGAGTGTTCTGCTTCTTCAGCTTCTGCTTCTCGCCACGCGTGTCCTTGTTTGCGTCAGGCACGATATTCTCGATGCGCTCATCGTATTTATCGAGGTCGACCGTAGTTGTGCGGGTATCGACCACCCGACTCTCGCCGGTAGGCTTTGTGACGTTCTTGCCGCGCGTGTAGGTGTGAACCGGAGCCGGCTTCGGCGAATTGCGCTGCTGCGGCGCTTCCTTGTCCTTGTCGCGGAAGCCGTTGTCACGCCCCTGCACACGCGGACCCGACTGATTCGGGCGGTTTCCATCGCGTCGGAAGTCGCCGTTCTGCCGCGACTGGTCGGGGCGGGAGCCTTGCTGACGGCTTCCATCCTGACGACCTCCGTCGCGACCTTGCTGCGGCGCGCGTCCGTCCGACTGCGGACGGCTGCCGTCACGATTCTGCGGACGATTGCCGTCGCGGCTCTGCGGACGACTGCTGTCGCGGCCGCCGTCGCGGTTCTGCGGACGAGCGCTGTCACGACCGCCGTCGCGATTGGCATTATCTCTGCCGCCGTCGCGATTCTGCGAACGAGCGCCGTCGCGGTTCTGCGGATGTACACTGTCGCGACGCTCCGCCGACTCATTTTTCTGTGGTCTTGCTCCCTCGGTCTCAAGCTTCGGTTCAGGCTTTGATTCTGTCTTAACCTCTGGCCTTGTCTCGGATTTTATATCAGCCTTCACTTCGGTCTTTACCTCCGGCTTTGATTCGGATTTTATATCAGCTTTAGCCTCGGGCGCAGCCTCCGGCTTGGCTTCGGGTTTGATTTCGGGCTTGGATTCGGACTTTGCGTCCGGCTTTGGCTCGGGCTTTGCGTCCGGCTTCGGCTCGGGCTTTGCGTCCGGCTTTGACTCGGACTTTGCGTCCGGCTTAGATTCGGGCTTTGCGTCCGGCTTTGGCTCGGGCTTTGCGTCCGGCTTTGCGTCCGACTTCGGCTGGCTCTTAGCCTCGCCCTTGTCACGCGGCGGAATTTTCGTTTTGCCGTCGAGATACTCGCCGATACCCGTAATCTGGTTGCGCGAGGTCAGCTCGTTCACGACAAGGTTGAACTCATCCGGGTCGAGCGTGCCCGAATGCGATTTGCCTTCAATTCCGTTTTCGGCGAGTATATCGAGTATATCCTTATTTTTTAGTCCCAAATCTTTCGCTAAATTACTGATTCGTGTCTGATTCTTTTGATTAGCTGCCATATTATATTGATCATCCTTTCGGTACGGTTAGATATCCAAGGTTTGACGTGCGCACAGCGCCGTGATACCGGCAATGAAGTTGTGGTCGCTGAGTCCGACAACCGCGGTTATGCCGCTCTTGCCGAGCCGGCTCGCGAGTATAGACGACGGTACGGCAGATTGACAAACATCGCATCCGTAATATTTGCAGGCGTCGACAATGCGTTTCTTTGTATTTGGCGACGCGTCGGCGGCGATAACCACAAGTGAAATCTGACCGGCGCGCGCCGCGGTACGGCAAAGCTCGGTTCCGAACACGAGCCGGCGCGCCCTCGCGGCGAATCCGAGCAGCGATAACAGCTTCTCGGACCTATCCTCGCCGACGACATACTGGCGTATCTCGAACACATCGGACAGGTCGGATACGTCGGATTCAACAGAGTACAATTCAGTTTTGCCGCGCGGCAGCTCGGAATCGATCCGAGTCTTCGGCAATCTATTCTGCGCGGCGGCGCGTCCGGTCTGACCGTGCATTTCACTCGACCTGTTCCGTCCGGTCTG
Source organism: Candidatus Flemingiibacterium merdigallinarum (assembly GCA_904386005.1). Taxonomy (GTDB): domain Bacteria; phylum Bacillota; class Clostridia; order Oscillospirales; family CAG-272; genus Flemingiibacterium; species Flemingiibacterium merdigallinarum. The sequence continues at coordinate 114,863 of CAJFKR010000001.1, read as the reverse complement.
ACCGTGCAGTTCACTCGACCTGTTCCGTCCGGTCTGACTGTGCAGTTCACTCGTCCTGTTCCGTCCGGTCTGACTGTGCAGTTCACTCGGCTTACTTTGTCCGGTCTGACTGTGCAGTTCACTCGACCTATTCCGTCTGGTCTGACTGTGCATTTCACTCGACCTGTTCCGTCCGGTCTGACCGTGCATTTCACTCGGCTTACTTTGTCCGTTCTGACTGTGCAGTTTCCTTGACGCATGTCGTTCGGACTGTCCGTTCGGCTTTCCCGACGCGTCCCGTACTGATTTGCCGCGCGGTTTTGCGCGATGCTCTTGTCTGGACGGCTTGCGCTCGCTTCGTCTCGATTCAGAGCCGCCGGATTTATTCACGTCAGCTCTGTCGCCATTGTCAGCTTTCATTCCGGTTCAGCTCCTCCCTTAACGCGTCGTATACCTCGTCGGGTATCTCGACCTCGAGACTGCGCTCGAGCCGCTTCGAATGCTGACATTTCTTCAGACATTCGGGATTTTTGCACACATACGCTCCCCTGCCCGACTTGCGGCCGGTGAGGTCGAGCGACACGCTGCCGTCCGGCGCGCGGACGACACGCGCGAGCTCGTTCTTCGGCTTCGATTCTCCGCAGCCGAGACATTTGCGCTCCGGACGCTTCTTTTTTGGTCCTGCCGTGTTCTTTTCCTGCAAAATCTGTTCTCCTTTGCTAACACAAAATACTGTGCCAGATCCGGCCGCGAGCGTTGCGCACTATGTGCTATCAATACAGTCGAACACCGCCTCTATATAATAAGGATATAAAAGCGTGTCGGATATCCTCCCGTGCCGGAACTATGTTTTCATATTATTATAAATGCGGAAATCGCCGTTCATGTCAGACGTTTTCCAATTTTTCCTGCTCCTCGGCGGCGTCGATAAACGCGCGCTTCGCAGTTTCTTCTTCTTCGAGCGCCTCGCGGGTCTTGATGTCGATCTTGCAGCCGGTGAGACGCGCGGCGAGACGGGCGTTCTGACCCTCCTTGCCGATCGCGAGCGACAGCTGGTCGCTGTCGACGACTACGCGGCAGGACTTCTCACTGTCGAGCACCACCTCGCGCACATTTGCCGGAGACAGCGCGGCGGCGACGTATTCGGCGGTATCCTCGCTGTACTTGATTATGTCGATTTTCTCTCCGCGCAGCTCGTTGACTATACTCGAGATTCGCATACCCTTGTTGCCGATGCAGGCGCCGATCGGGTCGACGGCCTCGTCACGGCTCATAACCGCCATCTTCGTGCGCGAGCCGGCCTCGCGCGCGATCGACATGATGACGACCGTGCCGTCCTGAATCTCGGGAATCTCGAGCTCGAACAGCCGCTTGACAAGTCCGGGAGCGGTGCGCGAAAGCGTGACAAGCGGTCCGCGCTGCGTCTCCTTCATGACCTCGGTGACGAATACCTTGATATGGTCGCCGACATTGAAATGCTCGCCGGGAATCTGCTCAGCCTTCTTCAGATAAACCTTGCTGGTGCCGGTATCGACAAGCACGTCCTCATTCTCGGGGTCGACCTTGTCGACTACAGCGGTGATGATCTCCTCTTTCTTCTGCTCGTATTCCTTGATCATATTCGAGCGCTCCGCCTCGCGTATGCCCTGTATTATGACCTGCTTCGCGGTCTGCGCCGAGAGTCTGCGGAAGTTCTTCGGCTTCAGCTCGATCTCGCAGACACTTCCGAGCGCGTATTTGCGGTTGACTTTCAGCGCGTCGTCAAGCGATATCTCGGTCGTGGGGTCCTCGACCGTGTCAACCACATTCTTCTGCTCGAACATTCGTATCGTCTGCTTGTCGCGGTCGATCTCGACTCTGGCGTTCGCAAGCCCGCCCGCTTCTCGCTTATACGCGCTTATCAGCGCGGCTTCGACTCGCTCGAGCATATATTCCTTCGAAATCCCTTTGTCTTTTTCGAGCAAATCGAGCGCTTCAAATAATTCGGAACTCATGAATTTCTCCCGCTTCGGTCAGCCCGAAGCTTTCCTTTCCTATGGTAGTAATCTAAATTAATATTGATTGTACATGATTAATATTGATTGTACGTGATTGTGTGACTTCCGCCGCGGCAGTCGTAAGAGCCGCGGAGGGCGCCGCCTTGTGCGTTTGACTCCCGCCGTCCGCTTTAAGCCGCGTTAAAACTCAAAAACCGTCTTTGCCCGTGAGACACTGGATTGCGGGATTTTGTATTCGCTGCCGTTGTCGTCGAGCGTGATAATCCCGTCGTCGAATGAGCGCAGGATACCGCAAAAGCTCTTCTTCGCCGGATATTCCTCGAGCGGAGCGTATAGCTTCAGTTCGAGCTTCTCGCCGACAAGCGCGGCGTAGTGCCAGTCGTATTTGACGTCACGTTCGAGTCCGGGCGACGAGACCTGCAGATTATACGAGCCCTCGATCGGGTCAAGCTCGTCAAGCAATGGGTCGATTGTACGGTGAACCTTTTCGCAGTCGTCGATTGTGATTCCGTCGTCCGAGTCAATTGTAAAGCGCAGGAAATACTCGGCGCCCTCTTTCACGTATTCAAGATCCCACAGCCGGTATCCGAGCTCGGTTATCACCGGCTCGAGCGCTTCGCGCACAACCGAGACCACATTCTTTGAGCCTTTTGCCATATACTATATCCATAGCCCGCAATAATAGCGGGACATCCTTTCTCCCCAAAGCAGGGGCGCGGCCGGCAGGATTTTCCGCCGTAGATCCGCGGCAAAGCCGTATATCCGCGGCATAAATTAAGAGTGGGTTTTGTCAACCCACTCTCCCATCGAAAAAAATAAAACATTCTACCATATATAGTATATCACAAAAGATTGCCAATTGCAATAGTTTTAGCAAAAAAAATAATAATTTTCTCACCAAATAAATCCACAAAAAAACGAAACCGGAAACGCTGCCCTGAAAGCGTCTCCGATTCCGCAAAAAGAAAAAGAAAGGAAAAGAAAAGAAAGTAAAAAAAATATAAAAAAGCACTGACAATCGGCTGACATTTCCGATTGCCGAAACAATTATATCACGCCTCGGGCTTTTTGTCAATATTATTTCTAAAAAAATGTTAGACAATCGTGAGTTCTGCCGAAAGAACAGATTAGTATGATTTATTTATAAACGGTTTTATCACTAAAATCGTACATACTTGTATGAATACAGTGTGTTAGTCGGTGTCAGACTTAGGCTCGGCACTCTTTGTTGAACGCCGCTTGTGCGCGAGCGGGTTTGAATCGATCGCGCGCTTCATATTGTCGTCGCTGAGGTGAGTGTAGATCTGCGTCGTGTTCAGCTGCTCGTGACCGAGAATGTCCTTCAGTACGCGGACGTCGACGTCGCCGGTCTGATACATCAGCGTCGCCGCGGTGTGCCGCAGCTTGTGTACCGAGTAACGCTTGTTTTGGAGTCCGGCGCGCTCCAGATATTTGTATATCACCCATTGTACCGTCTTGTTGCTGATGCGCGTGTGCCGCGACGACAGAAAGAGCGCGTCCTTGTCCTTTATCTCCACGTCCGAGGCGCGTACATTCAGATAGTCCCGCAGCGCGCTCCGGCAGGCGTCGTTCAGATATATCAGCCTCTCCTTCGAGCCTTTGCCTATGACTCGCAGCGACTCAAACTCAGGATCAATGTCGGATAGGTTTATCGAACAGAGCTCGGATAGACGCATCCCGCAGTTTAAAAACAGCGTTATCATGCAGTAGTCGCGGTCGCGCGTCCGGCTCTCGTTGTCGCCGAGTACCGCGTCGAGCAGCCGCTCGCTCTCGTCGAGCGAGAGAAACTTCGGCAGCGACTGCTTCTTGTGGGGACCCTCTATGTCCTTCGCCGGATTGTCGGGTATCAGCTTCTTGCCAACGGAGAGATACTTGTAGAAGCTCTTGATGGCCGACAGCTTGCGCGCCCGAGCCGACCATTGATTGCCGCGGGCTGACAATGTGTAGTATAGAAAGCCGTATATTTCGTCCGGCGTGACCGAGCCGATGAAGTCGAGCTCCATACCGGATATGTCTACCTCGCTAAATTCTTCCGGCGAAAGCGCGGATACATCGCCCCCCGCCCGCGTGACCTTGAGATAGCGGAAAAAGGTGCGCAGGTCGAGCGCGTATTCGTCCGCGGTTTTCTTCGAGCGCCCCTGTACCGTCAGCTTGTAGCTCACAAAATCGCGCACTAAGCGCGGCAGCTCTCCGAGATCGACTAAAGTCTGCATATAATCATCCCCAAACGCAGTTTCAATATAATAATTATACCGCCCTCGCCGCGATTTGTCAATATCAAGCCGTTAACACCTGTTCGAACCTCCAAAGCCATAAACTCATTCATTTCGCCGCCCCGCTTGTAATTCCCCACCGCTCGACGCTGTCTCGAACAGAGCCGCTTCGCGGCTCTGTTCGACCGCGAATGATTTCGCTCGCTTCGGAAACGCCGAGACTAACCCTTGACTCCTGCTGCAGGTCGTACCTGTGCGGTAAATGTTCAGCGACCAAAGTGTAAATTTTTCATGTAAAGACTTGAAAAAGTCGGGGTATATTTGTAAAATATAGTTATATCATAATTTCAGGCGGCTGTGACCGCTTATCGTGTGGGGTCGGGTAATTATGGAATTTCTCAAGGAAAACTCATATAATATGGTGAAAATGTTCGTCGACCAGATAGCAATGACCGTGTTCGGTACAATAGTCACTATCGCTACAAGCGGGAACGACGATTTGCTGCTCGTGGCAAGCCTGTTCTCGATAGTGTTCTACCTCGTTGTGCTGTATACAGTCGGCTGGGATATCGGCGCGCGGGATAAGATTAAAATCGATGGCGGTCGTATGCGTGAAATGCCCGCAAAGGGATTTCTCATCGCGCTCGGCGCAAATTCAATCAATATACTTCTCGCTTTGTTAATCGGACTCGGTATCCTCATCAATACCGAGTGGGCGGGTAATATCAGTATGGTTTGTAACGCCATCGCGCGGCTCATACAGGGAATGTACCTCGGCGTAATAAAGCTTGCCGAGGACGCGCTGTTCGTCGACGCTGTCATTCAGGATGTCTGGTGGTGGTTCCTCATCACTCCAATCCCCGCTATCGTCACCGGCGGTCTCTCCTATTATATGGGCTCGAAGAATAAGCGTATCTCCGAAATTTTCGGAATCAAGCTGAAAAATAACACCCGGAAATAATACGGCTCGATTTTCTCTGTAATCGTAGTCAGTTCATTGTAAATATGTTTCTGCGACTTTTACAATCCGCCTAAACATCGACATAGAAAGGAGGACTTCGCTGTCGCGAAGTCATGGTCATAAATATGGCAAATCAGTATAAACATTTGGTCAAGGAAGTCAAACGGCTCTCAAAGCGGCTCGACTCGGATAAGGGGCTAACAGTCAAAAAGACATTCGATATAACCACTTCGCTCTATAACCATGGACATGAAAATAAACCGCTCGTTACCGTCCGTGCCAACGGTGACGTTAAAATCTCGGTAGTCAAGCTGCTGCTTGTGCTCGTTGTCGTCGCTTCGGTAGTCAGCGCCGCGCTCGTTATACTCCGGGGAATCAAAAACGGTCGCCGCGTGAAACGCCGCCCGCCGTTCTCTCCGCATAGACCGGCATTCGACGACGATATCGATATCCCGTTCTAAAGACTCGCTCATCTGTACCCCGACTTCGAAAGGAAATACCGCAATGTACGATAAATTCAGCGGCGAGTTCATCACACTCGCCGAGTTCGCGTACCTCGCGCCGCTCAACGTCTTTCACCGCGAGTGCGAAAAGATTGAGTATTCGCACCCCGACGGACTCAAAAATCTGCATATAACCTTCGAGCGCGAATTCACGCTCGACCGAATCCCGCAGTCGGCGAGCCTGCATTTCTCGGCCGACGACTACGTCAAGCTGTATGTAAACGACCGCTACGCCGGTCAGGGTCCGGCGCAGGGCTACTACTTTGACTATAATCACTGCGTCGCCGATATCACCTCATTGCTGCGCGAGGGCGAAAACACTATCCGCGCCGAGGTCTACTACCAAGGACTTATCAACCGCGCCTACGACAGCGGCGATTTGCGCTGCGGCTTCATCTGCGACCTTTGCTGCGACGGCGAGACTCTGCTGTCGACCGACACCGACTGGCGCTGCCGCGTCGACAAAAGCTATGTCGGACGCGATAAGATCGGATATGACACGCAGTTCCTCGAGCACCGCGACCTGCGGATTGCTCCGACCGAATGGGAGCGCGTCCGAGTCCGCGACGCCGACTACACCTTCGCGGACAAGCCCTTCCCGATGCTAGACGTCTATTCGGTCGACCCACGCGCCTTCTGCGAGCGGAACGGCTCGACCGTGTATGACTTCGGCGGCGAGGTCGTCGGCGGACTCGTCGTCACGGTCACCGCTAAACGCGACGGCGCCGAGCTCGAGCTGCGCTGCGCAGAGGAGCTCGACGGCGGCGTCGAGGGCGAGCTGAATCAGGACACGCGTATCCGCTATAAGACCCGCGCCAACTGCAATTACTGCGAAAAGATAATCTTAGCCGAGGGCAGAAACACAATCGACCAGTACGACTACAAGGCGTTCAGATACGCCGAGCTCGTCTTTGGCGACGACGTCGAGATAAATTCGGTTCACGTCGCGGCGCAGAATTATCCGTTCGACGACTCGGCCTGTACGCTCAATACGAGCGACAGCGTGCTTCAAAGCGTGTTCGATATCTGCAAGCGCGGCGTCAAATACGGCTCGCAGGAGGTCTACGTCGACTGCCCGGGCCGCGAAAAGGGGCAGTACGCGGGCGACCTCACTATAACGAGCGCGTCGCAGCTCTGGCTGACCGGAGACACGCGCCTGTTCTGCAAAGCCGTCCGCAATCAGGTCGAGTCGGCGTTCATCGACGAGGGACTGATGGCGGTCACGCCCGGCTCGCTGATGCAGGAAATCGCCGACTATTCGCTGCAATTCCCGATAATCGCGCTCCGCTACTACGACTTCACCGGCGACCGCGAGGGGCTGGTCAAGCTGATTTCGGTCTGCGACAAAATACTGACCAGCTTCGAAAAGTATCAGCGTGACGACGGTCTGCTCGACGGCGTCGACAGCAAGTGGAATCTCGTCGACTGGCCCGAGAATCTGCGCGACAACTACGACTTCCCGCTCACAAAGCCGATCGGCAAGGGCGTGCATAACGTCATGAACGCGTTCTACATCGGCGCGGTGATCTGCACCGAGCGCATGATCGAGCTCGCCGGAGTCAAAGTCGAGGACGGAGCCACCCGCTCGGAGCAGCTGATCGAAGCCTACAACCGCGCGTTCTGGCGTCCCGACCAGAAGCTCTACGCCGACAGCGAGACGAGCGACCACGCGTCGCTGCACTCAAATGTGCTGCCGCTCTATTTCGGCTTCGCGAAGCCCGAGTCGCACATCTCAATTGCCGAGCTTATACGCCGCCGCGGCACATCGAGCGGCGTATACATGGCCTACTTCACGTTGAAAGCGCTGGCACGGCTCGGACTCTATTCGGACATCTACAAAATGCTGACGTCAAGGGCCGAGAACTCGTGGTACAACATGGTGCGCGAGGGCGCGACTACCTGCTTCGAGGCGTGGGGCAAGGACAAGAAGTGGAACACGAGTCTCTGCCATCCGTGGGCAAGCTCGCCGATATCGGTGCTTATCGAGGATATCCTCGGCATTTCGCCAAAGGCACCCGGCTTTGTCGACGTAGACGTCCGCCCGCACATCCCGGGCAGCGTCGAGCGGCTGAATATGCGAATCCCGCTCGTGACCGGCAAGCACATCGAATTCGAATGGGAACGCGGATTCTACAACTACAGGTTTTTGAATGATTGAAGTTTGAGGACAAAGGGATCCGATTCCGCATAGCGGAATCGGGGAAGATTTAGAAAAAGAGTGGTCTCGGATTCCGCGGCGCGGAATCCGAGAGAGTGGAGAGTGGTCTGCCGCTTCGCGGCAGAGAGTGCTATCCGATTCCGCGGCGCGGAATCGGATAGCTGATGTAGAAATTCGCCGTTGGCGAATTTCAGATTATTAAAACAAGCTGGCGTATTTCGACAATACCGGCGAATCGATTCGCGGCGGTACATATCAACTGCCCACTTACCACTCATAATTTATAATAAATTCAGGAAATCGCCTCCGGCGATTTCCTACCGCAACTCCTAACTCCTCACTCCTAACTCAATTTGCCTAACTCCTCACTTGATTCACCTCACTCCCAACTATACAAGGTGGTAATATGGACAACGAATATATTGTTTCGCTCGGACGGGCGGCGAAAAACGCTTCTGCCGAGATTTCCCGCGCTTCTACCGCGCAAAAGAACGCCGCGCTTGACGCGATTGCGCGGCTGCTTGTTGAGCACTCGGACGAGATCACAGCCGCGAATAAGCTCGACCTCGAGTACGCGGCGGCGAAAGGCATACCCGCGCCGATGCTCGACCGGCTGAAGCTTGACGACAAACGAATAGCCGGTATCGCCGACAGCCTTCATGAGCTTATAAAGCTCGCCGACCCGGTCGGCTCGGGCAGCCGCACGACCCGCCCGAACGGACTTGTAATTGAAAATATCCGCGTCCCGCTCGGAGTCGTGGCAATAATATACGAAGCGCGGCCGAACGTCACGGTCGACGCCGCCGCGCTCTGCATAAAGACCGGCAACGCCTGCATACTCCGCGGCGGCAGCGAGGCTATCAACACGAACCGCGTGCTGACACAGCTCATGCGCGACGCGCTGTGCGAGGTCGGACTTCCGGCTGACTCGGTCGCACTCGTCAACGACACCTCGCGCGAGAGCGCGACCGCGCTGATGAAGCTGCGCGGCTATATCGACCTGCTTGTACCGCGCGGCGGCGCGGGGCTGATACGCAGCGTAGTCGAGAACGCCGAGGTGCCGGTAATTGAGACCGGCGCGGGCAACTGCCATGTTTACATAGACGAATCCGCCGACCTCGACATGGCGGTGAAGGTGACGCTGAACGCGAAGCTGTCGCGCCCGTCGGTCTGCAACGCCGCCGAGACACTGCTCGTACACAAAAATATCGCGGCGCAATTTCTTCCGGCGTTCAAGTCGGCGCTGACGCACGAGCTTGTGATACGCGGCTGCGAGCGCACGCGCGCGCTCATCGACTGCGAAGCGGCGGACGAGTCGGACTGGGCGACCGAATACGACGACTACATTCTCGCGGTGCGTGTAGTCGACAGCCTCGACGAAGCAATCGCGCACATATCGCGCTATTCTACCAAGCACAGCGAGGCGATAATCACGCGCAGCATGGAGTCTGCCGACCGATTCCGCAGTGAAATCGATGCTGCCGCGGTATATGTGAACGCGTCGACCCGCTTCACCGACGGCGGCGAGTTCGGCTTCGGCGCGGAGCTGGGCATCTCGACGCAGAAGCTGCACACGCGCGGTCCGATGGGACTTGACGCGCTGACCACGAACAAGTACCTCGTGACCGGCAACGGTCAGATACGCTGACGGAGATAGACCCGCGATTCACGCGATATCACCGTTATATTAGCCGCGGTACACACTGTCCCGAACGAACGGAGTATGCCAATACTCTATTCTATACGGTCAGGATATGTCAAAGCGTGCCGACTAAAGCCGGCACGCTTTGTTCTTTGACCAAGACTTTGCGTTAGCAAAGTCTTTCATCTTAATGTCGATGTTTTGCGACGGTTTTGCGAAGCAAAATCGATGTCTTTGACATCGAAGTCGCAAAATCTCGTGAGTTTGAAAATATATTTTCAAACTCATCCTCCGAATACATATCGCGACGCGCGTCCCTGAATCAGCTCCGCCGTCTCCTCGGCGTCCCGCACGCCCGCGAAATAGGCTTCGATTTCCTCGCTCAATATCGCCACGACCGCGTCCGGCACGGCGTCAATGTACCGGACATTGTCGAGTACCGACTCGTATTCGGCGATGATTTCGTCGTTTACGATTATTTCGATTCTGCCCTCCATTTCCGGCAGATCAGCCGACGGTTCTTCGCGGACGCGGCAGGCGAGACTGTCCGGCGCGTAATAGTAGTACAACCCGCGCTCTACATCCGCCCATTGTCTGACCACGTCGCGGCTCGACGGAATCGAGCGCATACCGCGGCGGCTGCTGTTCAGTATACAGTCGCTCGACAGCATGAATTCGATGAATTCCCACGCGCCCTCGACATTCTCGGTCTGCGATGAAATCGCCGCGTAGTAGCTCGCGTCAAGCTCCGCCGAGCCGCCGCTTGCCGACGGATAGCCGACCGCCGTTATACTCTCGTCGAAACCGAAGCGCGCTTTCAGGTCGAGAAGCTCGGGGAATGACATGAAGTCTGCCTCGTACATCAGTATCTCGTCGCTGCGGTAGGGCAGGACGTCATCGTCGTCGAATTCGACCCGCTCGGGGAGCGACGCGGCGAATTCGAGCAGCCGCACGAACGAGTCGCTGTCAAACTCGCATCTGCCGGTGTCAAGGTCGAAGTAGCTGTCAACGCCGTTGTATAGCAGTGACAGGAACTTGTCGCGCGTCAGTCCGCCGAGCAGGACTTCTCCCGAGTTTGTCAGCTCAACAAATGTGTCAAGATTCCATTCGCCGTCCGGCAGGTTGTCGGTCTTGCAGAAGAGCGTTCGCAGAGCGAATCCGGTGGGGACAACATACAGCCGACTTTGCTCGCCGTCGATTGTCTCGAACGGCTCGGTCGCGCAGGTGTACAGCGAGTCAAAGTCGAAGTCGACCGATTCATACAAATCGAGGAACGCGCCTTGTTTGGCGTATTTACTGTAGTCGATATAACTCGGTAATATCAGCACATCACCAATGTCACCGCTGATGATATCAAGATCGAAAGCGGTCATAAGATCGTCCCATTCTGCCGACGTGTTAACGCTTCGATACTCGACGCATTCGATGTAGAAGTCCTCTGATATGCTGTTAAACCAAATAACATTATTCGGTACAACATTCGTGCCGTCCTCAAGGTAATAGACTACAATCTTCGTGCGAGTTTCAACACCGCCCTCTCGCTCGGCAAGCGACAATAACACTGACTGTTGATTGATCAAATTATAGCCGCAAATCAACGGCGCTCCGTTATATACAATTAAGTCGTATATGCTGCTTCTGAGAATACCCGCCGCCGTCCACTCGCAGAGCTCGACGCGCTCGCCCGATTCGAACGAGTAGCGTATCAGTCCGTATTCGGTGCAGATATATATATATCTTTCGTCGCAGGCGAAATCAAAGGCTGTCTCGTCGGTCGGGTTGAGGACAATACTGTCAAGCTCCCTTATTTTGTCCGAAACTGACAAAAGGCGCAGATTTCCTGTGTCGTATACCAGCGCGCAGACGTCAACGCCGTCGTCCGACGCGATATTCCCGAGCCAGTAGAGCTCACCGTCAAGACTTTCCGAGGCGGTCAGCTCGCCGGCGCTGTTGTAATAGTAGAGCGACTGGTTATAGCCGACGACCACATTCTCGCCGTCGCGCGCGAGGTGCGTATCGTAATCGACGCCGAGCTGCGTCAGCTCGACGCTGCTAACCAAAGTCCCGTCGATATAATTCCACAATGTCTTTGCGCCGGTATCGTTTGTGACCACCGAAATACCATCAGGGCTTGCCGCGAGCAGGTATACATTGCCGTCCCATCCGGACAGTGTTGTCTCGACAGTCGCGCCATCGGAAGGATTATACACGGTCAGCGTACCGTCCAACTGCAATAAATAGATATTGTCGCCATAAACATACGGCGAGCCGCGAAGCTCGCCGTAGCTGTAGAACTCATTCGCTACAAGTCCGGCGGGCGGTACATCGACCACAGTTTCGTCCGAATCGCAGCCGCTGAGGTTTAACAAACAGAAAGCATATGCGAAAAGCAGGAACAGCGAGGTCATGCGGGTGTAATTTTTCATATCGCACCTCCGATATTAGGTTCCGGCGAGCGCGAGCGTTTTGTCCTCTACGAGAAAATATTGATTTGTCCCGACCGGCAGGATGAAATATTTGCTTATACCGTTTTCGGCAATCAAATCGGCGTTTGTGTGTCCGCTCACTATTACTGCCTTGTCATTGGCATTGTATATCTCCGAAACAGCCAAATCAGATTTTGTCGTAACGGCGGTGATTTCGCCGGTCGCGGGGTCGATGCGATTGATTTGACCCTGATTAGAATTGCGCGTTTTTGTACCGTCCGGATTTTCTTTGACGATGATCGGGTCGTTTTTGCAGTAATAAATCGCGTTGTTGCAGATGTAATATGAATTAAACGACATATCGTCAGCGAGCAGTTGAACGTCGCTGCTGAAATCGAGCGGCACACGGTAAAGACAGGACGAATCTTCACTCAATATGCTGTCGCTGTAATACAGATATCCGTCGTAGAGCGTCACCTTTCCGACATCAGAAATCAATTCCTCCGAATCGGCAAGGCTCGTGTCCGATGCGCGGTATAAGGTCAAATTCTGTATATAATAGCAGTAACCATTATCGTCGATAAAGAAGTTCGTACAGCGATAACTATCGTTGTAATCTGTCAGCTTCTCAAATTCCGTGCCGTCGGTTTTAATTCGGCAAAGCTGTAGATCCAGCAAGAAATATATGTAACCGTCGCGCAGATACAACCAAGGATTGCTGTAGGTATATTCGTCATTTTCCCATTCGAGCAGTGGTATGATTGTGTTGTTTGTCACATCTATCCGGTAAATGCCGGAGCGCATATGATATTCGTTTTCCTCGCTTGTCTGCATATTTTTCGCGTTGCAGTACAGATACTCACCGTCGGCTGCAAGGTATTTGAAGTCAGCCATATACGGATTGCCTGGCGGTACATTGTCCGCGATTTTATCAAGCGTTCCGTCAGGTGACAGCCGATTGAGGTCGATGTAATGCTCACCGTTCAGCACGGCGTAGTGGTCGGCTTGATTGTTCACCGCTTGCGGCGCGCTGAAATCCGACATCAGCTCGGGTAAATCGTCGCGCGTTACTTCCCTTGTACAGCCGCACAGCGTCAGCGTCAGTATCATCGCGATCGCCAGAATAAATCTCGGTTTCATCATATATTCACCTCACAGTGTTGACGATAGTCTCTACAACAATAATATCATAACCGCACATATTTGTCAATACCATTCGCGGCTTTCACAAATTTTCGGCTATTTCGACAAACATTTCCGCATAATATTATGCAGTATAACGAATCACTCTCCTTGTAAAGCAGTCTCGGGGAGAGCCGTAAAACGGCTCTCCCCGACCATTGATCAGGTATAAACCGGCAATAAGCCGACGCTGACCCTGACCTGTGCCCGCGGGGGCTTCCCCGCTGACCTGCTCGTCAATCCATTCCCACTACATTGTCAACCGGCAGCGAGAACGCGATTCCCTGCGCCGGAGTGCCCAGACCTACTCCCTCGTAGAGCGCGCGTAGTATCGCGTCGCGTATGCCCGACTCCATTATGATCAGCACTAACTCCTTTTCGGGCTGAATCGATATGTTGAATAGCTTTTCTGCTTCGTTGTTCGCAGTGCCGCGAGCGGTCATGACTGTGCCGCCGCGCGCGCCCGCAGCCCTCGCCGCGTCCATGACGCTGTCCGAATGCCCCGCGTTTACAATGCAGATTATCACTTCGTGGCTGTGTTCCATTGGCTGCCTCCTCTGTTGTTGGCAAGAAAACGATATACCGCGACGCCTATCGTGCTCGTCAGCGGCACGGTAAAGGCTATGCCCTTGCCGTTTTTTATAGTCTCAAACTTTGATTTCAGCGCGTCGAGCGCGGCTTCGGTCCGATCCTCGCGTATAACGCCGAGTATCACTGCCTTTTCATTGCCGTCAAGACCGAGCAGATTCAGCATCTCGGTGTTGGCTGTGCCTCGCGCCAGCATCGCCGCTTGTAAATTCACCTCAAAGCCGGATACAAGATCGATGTAAAACTCCGCCTTTTCGCGATTGACTATAACGCAGAGCAGCTTCAGCCGACCACTCGAGGTCTCATTGCCCAGCTTGATTTTCGATATTTCCTTGTTCATAGCCGACCTCACATTAAATCACATGAATTCGATGATCTGCTCGTCGTCAGACTCGAGCATACGCCGCATCGCGACACGCTCGCTGATACGGCGGCGCATAACCGCGCGGAAACCGAGCAGCTGTATCGTGATAAGCGGCGTCAACGCTACCATCGCGACGATTCCGAACGCGTCGGTCAAAACCGACGCCTCGCCGTGCAGCGAAACACATACGCCGACCGCGAGCGGCAGAATGAAGCTCGACGTCAGCGGTCCGCTCGCGACTCCGCCCGAATCGAACGCGATCGCGGTGTACAGTCCGGGTACAAAGAACGAAAGTCCGAGCGAGATTAAGTAGCCGGGTATCAGGTAGTAGAGTATGTTGAATTCGAATACTATCCGCAGCATCGACAGCGCGATCGATATGCCCACGCCGATCGACAGCGCGGCGAGCATCGACATCCGGCTGACCGTTCCGCCGGTCAGCTCCTCGACCTGCTTGTTTAAAACGTGAACCGCCGGCTCGGCAAGCACCGTAACAAAGCCAATTATGAATCCGAACCCTATCAGTACCGCCGGCGAGTTCGCCGACAGCTCTGTGCCGAGACGGTAGCCGACCGGCATAAAGCCGACCGTAACAGCCGTCAAAAATATCACCAGTCCGACAAAGGTATAGCCGATTCCGACCGCGATTCGACCGAGCAGCCGCTTCGGAAGCTTCAAATATACGAGCTGGAGTATCATGAAAAATATCACGATTAATCCGAGCGCGATCGCCACCTCTTTTACGATAGCGATGATTTTGGGGAGCAGCTCATCAAGCCGCGTCTCGACTGAATAGTCGGGCACGCTGTAATTAAGCTCGCCGCGCGCGCCGCTGCCAAGCAGCAGCACCGCGAGTATCGGTCCGACCGAACACATCGCGATAAGCCCGAAGCTGTTCTCACTCGCGTTCTTGCCGCCTATCGTCGCGGCGATACCGACGCCGAGCGCCATTATGAACGGGACCGTGATGGGTCCGGTCGTGACTCCGCCCGAGTCGAACGCGATAGCGAGAAAGCCCTCGCCGCCGACTACCAGTACCATCGACGCGAGCGCGAAGAGTATCATGTAAAAATACATGAGCAGCGACGCGAGACTCTTTTGAAATACAATTTTCAAAACGCACAGGACAAGAAAGATACCGACTCCGGCGCCGACCGTGACGACTAACGTCGTCTCGCTGATAAGACCGCTCACCTGAGACGCGAGTACGGTCAGATCCGGCTCGGCGATGGTGATGAACAGTCCCATCAAAAAGCAGACCCCGAGCAGCAGCGCAAGACTGCCCGAGCGGGTCAGTCCCGCGCCGGTGTGCTCGCCCATAGGCGTCATCGCCATATCCGCGCCGAGATTGAATAACGCAATTCCGAGTATCAGACCAAGCGAGGATATTATAAAAACGATAAGCTCGGTCGAGGTCAGCCAGACCAGCGGGGTGAAATACAGGATAATGACGATCAGCGTCACAGGTAAAACCGATACCAACGCTTCTCGGAGCTTTGAGAAAAGTGCTCTCGTCAACGGCATCACAGCCTTTCATATTTTATTGTGAACTATAATGCAAGGTTTTCACATAATATATTATATCATATCCGGCAAGATTAAGTGTTAATTTGCGGTAAATTAATAATGGATATTTAAAAACTGAAAACTTTGTTAATATAATAATGTTATTTCATAACCGTATCGATTCCTCATGCCTCCGATATTTCGCAATCTTCACCTTGACTTTTGCCGCAGGTCGCACCCGCCGTACCTGCGCTGCCGCTGTCTCGAAAAAAGCCGCCTTTTGGCGGCTTTTTTCGACCGTAAAGATTCCTCTTGCCTCCGATATTTCGCAATCTTCATCTTGACTTTCGCCGCGGGTCGTACCCGCCGTACCCGCTCAGTCCCACCAAAAATACCAGACGCTCGATTTGCTCAAGATGTCGGCGAGCTTGCCTATCGTCATATCTTCGTCGCCTTGGTCTATTATGTCCGGACAAAATCCGTACTGCTCGACGGCAAGCGGGAGCGACTTGTCAGACTTGACCGGCTCGGGGAGAATGAACTCGAGTACATCGTGCGTCAGCGCGGCGGGAACCGCGCCGTACTCCTCGTACCAGTACTTCGCGACCGCCATCAGCTCGGGCGTGTCCGGACACTCGTTCCAGCCTCCGAACGGTAGGTACGCGAAGACCTCCCAGGGATTCTTCACCGGAATCTTCGCTAATATCAGCGGCACCGTCATTTCCGTCTCGTAGTCCCAGTACGACGCCATACGGTCGACAGCTTCGCCGCCTGCGACCTCGCCGACAAGCTCATCCCAGTCCATGTCGTCGTCCGCGGCTTCCTCGCGGCGCGTGTCAATATACTTCGCGAGTATCGCGCGACCGTCGCCTATTGTATTCGCGAGCTGTTCCTTACGATACCGCTCGACCGCCGACTTCCGATAATCGTCCTCGCAGTCGGGGTCTGAGTTCATAACAAGGCACTCGAGGAGTGTATCGTCGACCGCGATTAAAACCGATACGTATCCCTCGCGCACGCCCAGACGGCGCGAGTAGCTGTATGCCGACGAAATCGGGTCGTCGTCCGCCATCGGCGGGAAGTATTCGCACTCGCAGCCGAGATAGCGCATAATGTCTTTGGCAAGCTGTGACGGCTCCAAGTCGTCGGCGTAGCTCTGGCTTTCGAAGTTGCGGCGGCGACGGTCTATGACCGACGCCATGTTGCGGTAATAGTCCTCGTCAAACGGTATGTACAGATACGCCTCGTCCTTGAATTCGCGCGAGTGATAGCGCTTCGGACCGAAGTATTTCAGCGCGTAGTCGTCTATGTCCGACGGGTAGTGCGGGTAGGCGTTGTCGCCGTAGTAGTAGCGCGCGAGCGCGTCGCCCTCGTCGTCGAACAGCGCGGTAGTCAGCATTCCGCCCAGCCCGTCGCGTATAAATTCGCGAAGGTCGATACTCGACGGGTCATACAGCACTTTGTTCGCGATGTCCATATGCTCCTGCAGGAACTCGTGGCTCATCAGGTGGTTCTCGATAGCCCAGCGCAGGTAGATCGCCATGTGATTGTATACCGTGATGTCGTCGACCGGCAGCTCCTTCTCGTGCAGCACTTCGAGGTGCCACTCACCCATGTCCATGATGTAGTCGCTGTCAGAATCGCTGTTTACATCTGTATCAAACGTGTCGTCCTCGTCGTCCTCATCATTGTCGGGATCATAACCGTCCATCGCGTCGGCGCGTCCGGGGTCGACTATAAAGCTTACATTTTCCATGCGCTCGAGCAGCTTGTCGGCGTTGTGCGACTTCTTGTATTCCATCTCGTCGGGATATATCGGTATCAGACTGTAGAAATTGACTTCGCTGCCGTCCGGAAGCGTGCAGACGCCGGCGTCCTCACACTTCGACTGCGCGGATACGAGCAGCACCGCCGACAGCTTCGTCGTCTCGGCGAACGGCTCCTGATTGTCTACAGTGTGTCCCCAGCCGAGCCAGGTGTCGCAGTCTATCGGCAGATGCGCGAGCGTCTTTAACAGCCGGATTGGCCAGTACCAGTTCTCGTCCTTAATCGAATCCTGATCGAGCTTCCAGTCGCTCGGCAGGGCTATAGCCAGCTCGGCGCGGTCGAGATTGTGCTCGGCGAGATTCTCGGGTACGTTCATGCGGCGCGCGCCCATGCCCATTGTCACAAGCGTGCAGTAATCGCGCCCGTCGTCCGGCGGAATCACGCAGATGTCGACGTGTATGTCCTGCGACTTGATCTCGTGCCAGACGTTGCCGAATTTGCCGAAGCAGCGTTCGATGTGCTCCTCGACGGCCTTCATCTCGTCCTCGGTGTAGTAGGTGACGTCAGCCGATTCAGTCTCGCCGCCCCCGTCCTCTTCGCGGTACTCCTCGTCGCCGAGCCGGTTTCCGTCCCTGTCAAGGAACAGCCGGAATTCGCGCGGCGCGTTGCCGAGCGTCTTGTAGCGCAGCTCGGTCTTCAGGTCAAGACCGAATATGACCATATCAAGCCGACCGACATTTCCGTCGCTCGCCGTGTATTCGAGCAGCGAGCAGTCGTCGAGCTGTGCCTTGCGCGCCGACATCCACTCGCGCGGCAGCTTCGACAGTGCCGCTTCGTTCATGCTGAACAGCACGGTAATATTGTAATCGCCGACCGGATAGCGGAAGCTGCAATAGGGCGAATCCTTTAAGTATTCGGATAGGTTGTCGCCGAACAGACTGTGGAAATATTCGAGTCCGTCGGGATTTGTGACAATGCAGCTGATAGTCCGCAGCTTCGCGTCTCCGTCCTCAGACAGACCGTTTTGCAGATCTTGGTCGTCGTCGGCGTTGATCCAGTGGTATTCCATCTGCTCGAGCGTCGCTCCGGCGTCGATTTCGGCTTTCAGCGTCGTGAACTCATGGTCGCGCGGCACAAGTTTGAGTCCGGTATCAACCGCTTTGAGCGCGCCCGCCTTGTCGCCGAAATAAGCGCGCAGCTTGCCGAGCTGGAGGTATATCCACGGATAGTCGGGTTCCTCGAGCGCGCCTTGTTCGGCGTAGCGCAATGCTTCTTCGAGTCTGCCGCAGTAGGTGAGCGCGCAGGAATAGCGGTAGTACCACGTGCCGCAGCCCTTGGCGTTCGACTCGGAGGCCGGCATCCACTGCGCGGCGCGGTAGTAGTATTCGTATTTGTCGCAGTTCAGGCAGCCGTACGCGTACCAGAGCGCGACCTGCAAGTCGCGGCGAGCCTGACGCTGCGTAAAGCGTTTTTCCTCGACGCCCTTCGCGACAAATTCGTCTATGTAGTTAACCATGCGGTAATAGTAGCCGCTGCGGTTGTCGGTCATATCCTCAAGCTCGGCAATGTCGTCTGACGACAGAATAGAGCCGGTGTCTTCGTGTATCTCGGGCGGCTCGTCGTCGGTTTTCAGCGCGATCGTGTTCGTGTCGCGGTTGAACGAGTGGAACGACGCCCACGCTATATCGCTGTCGTCAAAGAATTCGCTCGCCGCGACTAACACCGCCCGCAGATCCCACGCGATGAAGTCAACATAGCCGCAGTAAAGTCCGGTCGCGTCACCGATTATCGTAATCGCGTCGCCGCATTTCTCGACCAGAGCTGACTCGAGCCGGTCGCGGAAAGCGTAGATCTGCGCACTGCGCGTCTCGGCGCCGCGCTCGGAGTCCTCGTTATCGTTAAAGCCGTCGAGCGGGAAGATGATAAATCCGGCGGCGATATGGTCGGCGAAAAAGCTGTTGAAGGTCGTGCTGTCTTCGTGCAGATAGTCGTTTATCAGCGCGGGCAGTCGGGTCGTGCCGGCGACAGTATCCATTCGCCAGTCGGCGTCGCGGTCGGGGTTCGGCTCGAGCTGATAGCTGAGATAGCTGTTCTCGAGATATTCACCCGCGTCCGAATACAGCTTGATTCCGAGCTCCTTCAGCTTCTCCGGCAACGCGGACAATGACACCGCGCCGTCGAGCGGCTTGTCGGAGATTTCAAGCCCGTCGACAATCGCTATCGAGTTGACCTCGCCGATTGCGAAGTCGCAGAGCGAACCGAGCGTCCACCAGACGCGGTCATCGTTTTCGGCAAGCAGCGGGAGCAGCTTCTCGCAGTACATAGTCAGCTTCACTGAATTATCGCCGCTTGGCGAATTTTCGCCGTTTGGCGAGTTTTCTCCGTTTGGCGAGTTTTCTCCGTTTGGCTCTGCGAGTACCCAAACATCATCGCCGCCGATCCACAAGTCGTCAACTCGCAGCTCAAAGTCGGAATTGCGCGGTCTTGCGACGATTATGTCCCAGTGACGCAAAACCTCGTCGGGCGCGTGCTCCTTGAAATATTGCAGCTCATAGAGCTTCGCGCGGTCGCCGTCGGCTGACAATGTCAATTCGCACTTTGTTCCGACGCCCAGCCCGAACGTAGGGTCGGTGAATACAAGCTCAAGTATATCCCCGCATTCGCGCAGCAGCTTCTCGCTGTCCTCGGGGCTGATTCCGGATTTATCGCCGCCGCAGAGCAGTCCTCTCAGCTCGGCTTCACGCGACGCGAAGGTCTGCCACGCCTCGGCTGTGCGCTCACGGAAGTTTTTCGGAAAAAGCGGCAGCGCGAGCGCGCTTCGGCACTGCTCGATGAATTCCTGTGTATCCTCATCTCCCGGGCGGGCTTTCAGCGCGGCTTCGAAGTATTCGAGCGCGAGGTCCTCGCGGTCAAGGTAATAATACGCGTAGGCCATGCGGTAGTTCCAGCAGTGGTCGCCGGAGAAGTACTCGGCGTGCGGCTCGAGCAGTTCTATCGCCTTTTTAAACAGCTCGCGGTCGCCGGCTTCGGCGCGGTTATTGTACGCGCGGGCAAGCTCGCTGTCGAGCTCGGGCGTGCGTTCGTCCTCCGGCAGAGCCTCGATAGCGTCGATTATCTTCTGATACTCGCGGTCGCCGTTCCAGTTCTGGCATTTTTCGAGCAAAGTCATATCTGTGTCTCCTTATATACAGCAGTTCGGATGTGATTATTTTATATTATACTATAAGCTGATGTGCTTTTCAATCCCTCCCGGTTATTATTTACAATTATAATTGATCATTATTTACTTAACGGAGCGGCGACCGCGCTATTTAGTCGCGGTCTGTAGATTCGCGACTATTTCTCAAAATGTGAAAAAACGCCGGAAAGCGATCGCTTTCCGGCGCAAATATTGGCTGGGGATGAGAGATTCGAACTCCCACATACAGAGTCAGAGTCTGCTGTGCTGCCATTACACAAATCCCCATTGGTTGCTTAACAAATAGTATTATACCATAGATGAATCGTTTTGTCAATAGGTTTTTGAAAAAATATAAAAATATTTTTACGCCATCTACGCGGACTGACCGTTGGCGGCAATATGCCGCCAACGGATCGCTTATAAGTCGTTTCAAAAACATAGAATGCTATTCAAACAGTTCGTATGACTGCATCATCTCGGCGTTCGCCTTGGATTCGGCCGCGGCGAGGAGCGACACGAAGTTCTGTCCCGACTTGACGCCGTTGCGAATCACATCCTCAAGCCCGCCCCACGCGAAGGTCTTGGCGAGGTCATAGCGCTTGGTCGCGAAGATGATGTCGAGCATCTCGCCGCTCTCGCTGTCACGGGTCAATTTCTTGTAGAGGTTGATGTCGTAGTAAGCCTTGGTCACGGTATCGCGCGACTCGCTCGCGAGCGCTTCGAGCAAAAGTCCGGTACGCGCGAGATCCTCGCCGCCGACCGGCACGCAGATACCCGCGCAGACCTGTGTCGCGATGATGTGGTAGTAATCGTCCTGCTCGCTTTTCAGCTTCGGGTACGGGAGTACGCCGAAGTCGTTCTCCATATCGCGGTAGAACGGCATATCGTAGATACTGCCGGCGCGGAAGAGCGCACGGTTGGTGATCAGCATCTGGTCAAATCCGGTCCACGAGCCCTTGGTCTTGCTCTCGTTCAGCACCGCCTCGGCGTCGTTGAAGAATCCCGAGAGCTTGTCCATGATGTCGCTCGCCCGCTCGCTGCCGAGCAGGATTTCGGGCGTTCCGTCGGCTTTAAGCCCCGCCATCTGCCCGCCGAGCGCGAAGAACCACACCGGAGCGACTGCGTAGTCGGTGAGGACTCCGTACATATCGTTTTCGTCGACAATGCTGTCACCGTTCAGGTCGTGCGTCACCGACTTTGCCATCGAGTGCAGCTGGTCTATAGTCCATTTGTTGTCGCGCACGAGCTGATACGGGTCGTCGAGGCTGTATTCGTCGATCAGTCCTTTGTTGAAATAGACGCCGTAGTTCAGCTCCTCGTCCGCCATGCTGATATCTCCAGTCAGCACATACATCCGACCGCGCAGCGAGAGGTCGCGCTTGATCGCCTGATCCCACCACGAATTCGTAATATCGAGCCCGTCGAGCTCGTTGAAGTCGACGAGCAGCCCCTCCTCGGCGAGTGTGAACGACTGGTCGATATACGGCATTATCACATCGTATTCATTCGTTCCGGCGAGTATCGCGTTCTTGCCCATATTGTACGGGTCGTCGGCCTCGATGCTGTTTATTGTAACATTGTAGCGCTCCTCAATGATCAGATTGCGCGTATATACCGCGTCGTTGATTAGGTCGCCCGCCGCCTCCTCCGACCAGCCGAAATCGAGGTGCTGATGCCACGAGCCGGGCGTTCCCTGCGTATGTACAAGGATGTTGAAGCCATAGCCGCCGAAGTCCTTGACCTCGAGCTCGGGCTTCGCTACCGTCTCCTCCGCGGTGGTATCGTTTGTAACGGCAAGCACTGGAGTTTCGTCCTGTCCAGCGCATCCGCAACAAATCAGCGCCGCGATTAACGACAGTGAAATTATGCTGATTGGTTTGTGCATGATTATCTCCTTCATGTTGATTTATATAGCCAGACACAATGCCAGCTGGTATAATTAATATTATTATAAACTATTCATAATGTTTTGTCAATATAAAATTAATCATATGTAAATATTCTGTGATACCGGTGCATCAAGTCTAAATTTTCTAAAAAGGTCTTGACACAAACAGGATTATGTGGTATAATAATAAACTGGTATGGGATTTCTGCGCCAATGGTGAAGAAATTCTCTCCTTGCCCGATGAAATTCTTGTATCGTCGGGTCTTATGTCCATGAGGAGGTGTAACAAATGGAAAAGCTTTCAAGCTATGAAACTCTGTTTATTGTCGATACTCAGGAAGGCGACGACGCGATCAAGGCGGTTGTTGACAAGTTCACATCGCTTATCGCGCAAAACGGCACTATCGAATCGATCAACGAATGGGGCAGACGCAAGCTCGCGTATCCGATCAACGACCTCGTTGAGGGCTATTACGTCCTCGTCGAATTCAAGAGCGAGCCGGCATTCCCGGCAGAGCTCGAGCGTGTGTTCGGCATTACCGACGGCATCATGCGTTCGATCGTCGTAAAGCACGACGAAAAAAAGGCGTCGGCTAAGACCGCGCCGGTCGAGACCGCGGCTGAAGCAGCCGCTCCCGCAGAGGCTGATGAGACTGCTGAAGCTCCGGCTGAAAACGAATAATCGCAGGGCGAATTTTCCGCGAGACGCGGGTTCGCGGTAAAGCGACCGCGCGTCAAGATTCGGCGGACTTAACCCAAGAGGATTCACGTTCTGATTGACAATGCTTATAAGCGGAGGAAGACGATGGCAAATTTCAACCTCAATAAGGTAATACTCGGCGGCAGACTTACCGCCAACCCCGAGCTGCGGCAGACGCCGAGCGGCGTTATGGTGCTGACTTTCGGAATCGCCGTGAACCGCAATTACAGGTCTCGCAATGAGGACGGCTCTATGGGTCAGCCGCAGGCTGACTTCATCAACTGCGTCGCGTGGCGCGAGAGAGCCGAATTTATATCCAAGTATTTCCACAAAGGTTCGTCTATCTGCGTTATCGGTTCAATTCAGACACGCACCTACAATGACCAGCAGGGCAATAAGCGTTACGCTACTGATGTCGTTGTGGACGACACCTATTTTGTCGACTCGAAGAGCGAGAACCTGGGCTCTCAGCCGTCCGCACAGGCGTATATGCCGTCCGGATACGGCGACGCGCCCTATTCGACACCACAAGCCGGACAGGCTCCGGCGCCCCAGAACGGTCAGGCGCCCCAGTTCGAGGTGCTGAGCGACGACGACGAGCTCCCGTTCTGATCAATACAAAGGAGGTTTCATAGAAATGGATAAAGAGAGAACCGAAAAAGATACTTCCAAGCCCTACCGCCCCGCGGTACGTCGGAAGAAGAAGGTTTGCCAGTTCTGCGCCGAGCATATCGACGAGATTGATTACAAGGATGTAGCCCGCCTGAGAAAGTATATCTCCGAGCGCGCTAAGATCCTTCCGAGACGCATCTCCGGCACCTGCGCAAAGCATCAGCGTCAGCTGACGGTCGCTATCAAGCGTTCGCGTCACGTAGCGCTCCTGCCCTATATCAGCGACTGATAAGGTCTGCTGCAGCTGTAGAACTGCATTAGTTATATTAACTTACGCAAATGAAATAATAAACCGTGCGGCTTTCCGTTTGACGGAGCTCGCACGGTTTATTTTTTACCTTACAGTTCGGCTGCGGCGCGTCTTATCGAGTCGGCGACCGCGGCTGAGCAGGCGTCGATACCGGCTTCGGTCAGGTGTATGTTGTCGTCCGAGCGGATGTATTCGTCGAGTTTCGGATAGACTATCGAGTAAAGGTCGTCGATAGCGATGCCGAGAGCCTCGAGCTTCGGTACGATTATGCGGTTGTAGTCGGCGATGACCGCGTTCTTGTTGTGCGCGTTCGCCGGCAGCACCGGAGTCGTCGTCGCGAAAATCACGCGGCGGGCGTATTTTTGCAGCAAACCCGCGATTCGCAGCATCGTCTCGACATAATAAGTCGGCTCGGTGAACGGTCCGTCGCCGAACAGCTCGCAGACGTCCCAGAGTCCGTTGTTCCAGTGAATCACGTCGCAGCCCTCGAGCTGCGCGCGCCAGTCGAACATTCCGCGCAGAGTATACAGCGCAAAGCGGCAGTTGTCATTCGGCTGCCATACGCTGTATTCGTCGCCGAGCAACGACGGCACCTTAGGTCCATAGCCTATCTGGCGAATTGAGTCGCCAAGCAGTGCTACCTTTATCATGATTAATCATTCCTTTCATTTTTCTATGATCTGTAGTGGTCTTGAAAACCGAACACAGTCTGTAAGCTCGCGGATTTGAGCTTCTGTCAGAACAATTCCCATCGGGTTGATCTGTCATTACGCGAAAACGCGCCGAACATCAATCCATTTCAGTGAACTGCTCGATCAGCTCCTCGCTTGAAGCGATTGCAGCCGATTCGAGTGAAGCGTATTTTGCGGCAAATTCACCCGAGCCGCTCTTGATGAGCTCGCGGGGAGCGTAGCAAAGATCGCCGAAGGCGCTGCCGTAAATGAGCGCGATATCGGTTACCAGATTATCGCGGATGATATCCAGCATCTGACCGGAACTGTCGTCTCTGACATACTTGGTCTTCAGAACCGTTTCGTAATACGTGGGCAGAACATTGTGGTAGCCCTCGAAAGCGAGCTCCTCGATAAACGCGCAGACCGCGTCAACCTTCTGGCAGTTGTACGGCAGTGCGGCAAAGGTCATGGTTTCGCCGATCATAGAGTGATAATTCTCCTGATTTTCATCGTACTTGGGGTAAGGAATTACGCCGTAGTCGCTCCGCATATCGCGCAGCGTTGACGAGCTGCCCATACTGCCGTAATAGAACATCGCGTTGTCGCTTAAAAAACGCTCGGTCTGATGTTCGCCATTTATACTTTCAACTTCCGTGCCGTAGAAAATGCCGGTGGTTTCGCGCGACAGCTCATAAACGGAGCGGATAATATCCATATTGTGCTCGGTGTTCATGACAAGGTAGGGTATACCGTCTTCGTCGCGCTCGGTAATGCGCAGCTCCGAGCAATATAGCAGCGCCATGGTGTGTCCGTTCCAGCACTGAACGGCGCCAAGACGGTCGCCAAGGCTGACCGCGCCGTCGTTGTCAATGTCAACGTAGACGTCCTCGCAGATCTGCTTGTATCGCTCAAGTGTGAATTCGCCGTCCAGAACCACCTGATATAGCCCATCACCGTCGCCATAAAAATCCTCGTAGAGCTGCTTGTTGTAATAAATACAATTCAGCATCTCGGTGCGGTGGCGCGAATAGTCGCCGACAAGGGTGAAAATCTTCTCATTGCCGACCGACATTTCCTTCATATAGTCAAGATCCCACCAGGGCTTGTCGAAGCTTATGTAGGGCGCGTCGGCGACATTCAGATACAGTCCCTGCGAGACAAGCTTGCCGCCCGACCACTGAACCGGAAGATACAGGTCGTAGGTTGTATCATCCGCCAGAAGCAGAGTTGAAATCGCCGCGGTGTCGGTGCTGCTTCCGTAACCCGAATTTACAAACTCGATGCCGCAGTTGAGCCGCTCTTGAACGGCCGAATTTGCCATATAGATAGTATCGTCAAGTATATCGCCGGTCTGCTCCTCAAGCGCGAGGATATCATATGCTTCGGTGGTACACCATACGGTGATGACCTCGCCGTCCAAATCCAGATCGGCGGGAACGCCCGAAGATTCGGTGATTTCATTGTCCGCGCTGTCCGTCTCGGTCGAGACCGAGGTCGTAGTTTCGTCGGTCTGCGGCTGCGTGCCCGCGCAGGAAACAAGCTGCCAGAGCATTGCGCAAAGCAGCGCGCCGGCTTCAAAGCGTTTTATTATCCGCGTTGTGTTATCAATCCTTGCCATTTCTTTCACTACCGAGCCTTGCGTCGAGGACGTCATTCGTTGCTGCCACATTGAAGTCACAAAGCTCGTGATCTCCTTTTGTTTATATTAATCAACTATATTGTACAATAATTTTGCGGGAATGTCAAGACTATATCAGATGCATAAAATTATTTTCTTATTTGAGAGCTGCGGATTATTCTATATGGTATAATTGTATATTTGAAATTGCGCAAATGTCATCGGTAAACGCTTCGAATGACTGTATACCGTATTTTCACACCATTTCAATGACATAATCATAAATCAGATTATAATCCGGCGCGTATCCGGATTCAGCCGAGCCGACCAATGGCGTCGAGCGCCTTGTTACGTGTCTGGGTGCCGCTCTCCGGATCGGCGTATTCGGCGAAATACACGTAGGTGTCAATAAGACGGTAGAGCGCGAGGTAAATCAGCCGCCGAGTCTCGTAGTCAATTCCGGACGGCGGCTCTCCCCAGCCCGAGTAGAATTCGGGGGTGTCGTTCCAGCCGCCGGCGAGCTCGAAGCCTACATCTCCGAACAACGCGCGGTCGGCGTCGATTATCGCGGCGATATGCTTTTTGTCGGGCGTGACGAGAACATTGCCCTCCCACAGGTCGGCGTGTACCAGCCGTGGAGCTTTTACCTTGTCAATTAGGTCGCGGAATTTTTCGGGCAAATTCAAAATACAGTCGAGTTCAGTCTCGGAAAAGACCTTGTATGGTCGTATCGCGCCGCAGGCAGCGGCGAACTCGGACTCGAGCCAGTCGCTCCAACGCGCGAAGCCGGAGCCGCCACCTGCGTCAGATGCTCCGAGCACGTCGCAGACGCGACCGAAGCGCGCCCCCTCAATTGAATTAAAACGCGCGGTGATCTCCCCGAGCTCGCGGCGCAGCACGGACTTTTCGTCGGGCGATATCAGCTCGGAGGTCATTGGCAGGCTGTCTATGTATTCGGTTATCATGTATCCGCGGCAGTCGATACTGCTGTCGGCGCGGTCGTCGGGCAGAACCAGCTCGACCACATTCGGCACGGGGATTCCGCGCTCATGGCAGAGCTTATATACCGCCGTCTCCGACTGAAAGAGCCGCAGCTCGAACGGCAGCAGCAGCTGACGATTGACCGGACCTGAGCGCAGCACGTACCGCCTGCCGTCCGAAAGCGACAAAAGATATGTGGTGTTGAACAGTCCGCCGTCCATGAGACGCGCGGTGAAGTCGACCGCCCCAAAGTGGCGGCGAACCGCGGCTGCGAGCTCGCCGCGCGTCAGCTCTCGAAAGAGCCGCGAATTGCGATTTGGCATGATGTTGCTCCTTTGCTATGAAATTACTCAGAATGTAACACTTTTCATAAATTATATTATAATTATAATCCTTTGTCAAGTATTATACGATGTTATAAATATTTTGCAAAAATTATTACAATATTATTGACAAAACAAAGTTAGTCAAATATAATTAATACAAGGGGGCGATAACGCTGTTCTATACAATGTTAGCCGCGCTTTGTGACGATGACCGCAGCTTTGTCGCGGAAATATATGAATGTCATAAAAACAAAATATACGCTATTGCAATTGGTATATTACATAATGAGCATGACGCCGGCGAAGCGCTTCAAGAGACTATGATTCAAATAATAAATAACATTGACGCGTTTCGTGAAAGCAATAAAGACGAGCTGAAAAATAGATTGATGATTCTTACCAATACAATAGCTCGTAATGTTGCCATCAATATTTATAGAAGAAAACAAACCAAGCAAAAATATGAAGGCGAGATGTTCTATAAATCTGATGATGACGACATTCTGCCGCTTGATGTGGAAGATACAAGTTCAAATACAGAAGAAACTGTAATAAGCAATGAAGAGTATCGCCATGTCAGAGACGCGCTTCTGCGCATTTCGTCAGACCTTGCGGACGCGGTCAACTTGGTGTACTATTGCGGCCTGTCCTGCGCCGAAGCCGCGAAGCTCGTCGGTATCAGCGACAGCGCGATGCGGAACCGCATTTTTCAGGCGAAGAAGAAGCTTCGGGAAATATTACGAGAGGAATTTGGTGAGTGATTTGAAAAATGACAAGCTCGACGCGCTGATAATGCTTTCCGCCCATGTTCTCGCTGAAAAGAACATCTCCGAATTCGACGCTGTCGACATTTCTAATATAGAGATACCCAAGGCGCTGGACAAAAAAATCAACAGAATAATCAACCGCGAGTGGAGACGGCAGGAATATGGGTTCGTTTACGCCTTTGCAAGACGGGCGGCGGCGGTGATTCTGGTATTATGCACCACGGCTTTCGTTTTTGCGATGAGCATTGAAGCGGTGCGCGAGTCGTTCTGGAACGCGGTTTTCGATTGGTACGACGAGTACTTTTCGGTGCAGTTTGTGCCTGACAGCGCGAATGAAGCCCCGCCATCCTTTATAGAGGAAAAGCGCGAGCCGACTGTGCCGGACGAATGGGAAAAGGAAGTGCTGTTGGACAACGAATTCACATATTATGTTCTATATTTACATGACGGAGAAGAAACTATTCTATATTCTCAAAATATACTGGATAATGCAGGCTCAAATTATGACAACGAAGCAACTGTCATTGAAAAGACTACGGTCAACGGACATGAAGGTTACTGGCTTGATCTCACGGATAAGGGTACGTTGATTTTGATATGGCAGGACGGCTTGTATTCGTATAGAATAGTACGTGAGAATGCGGATATTGAACGAGAGTTTATCATGGAGTTAGCCGAGTCAATAGAATAAATCCATAATTTTTGGGCACATAAGCAGTGCCCTCTTTTTTACACAAAAATTATGTAAAATTTTATATAAATTGCTGAAAATAGAATTTTCAAAAATATTTTCGAAAATCTTCAAACGAAATGACCTTGTGAAGCGTTATATATAGTGAAAGGACAATTTTCAAAGGGGGACTCGTTATGAAACGTATTCTTAAAACGGTGCTCGTTTTCTTACTAACAATTTCGGTTGTTTGTATGCAAATAAGCGCTGTAAGTAATGCTTATGGTTTAAATCTCGACCGAAGATGGACTAATGTTGAGTTTTTGGATTGCTACTTAAATTTCCATGGAACACAAGCAACATACAATGTGTTTGTAGGCGGAAATACAGATGTCACCAACATCACAGCCACAGCGACTTTGTACTACAAAAACTCAAGCGGTAGTTGGGTGGAAATTCCCAAGGATTGGTCATATGATGTCGACGACAACATATTGACTATCAACGAAACTTTCACGGCAGTGAGTGGGCGTGAATATAAGGTTGAATTCGAAGCTACTGTTTCGACGCCTGATTATGACGAACCGGTGCAGGACACACAGGTTAAGACTTGCCCATAATAAGGCATGACTTATCGATATATAACAACAAAATACTGTTGTTATGTGAATATAATCGCTTACGGTTAAACGCAGGCGGTGAAGTGGAATGGAGGATACGCCAATGTGGAGATTATGATTAACATGTATTCGAAAATTCACATTAGTGTTGATTTATTATGTCAACAGAAAGGAATTGTATGAAAAAGATAAAAAATATTGCCGTTGTTTTATCGACTGCAATTTCAATAACCCTTTTAGGTGTCAGCACGTCTGCATATACATGGCCAACTGAGAGTACGCGCATAACCCAGTATTACTCGGATCGTCACCAAGCGATTGATATTGGTCCGATAACTCCCGGTGTTGCAGGCGACGATGTTTACTCATTTGCTGACGGCAATGTGTATAAATACAGCTATGACCAAAGTGCTGGGTATGTTTGCCGTGTCAACAACCCTATGGGGTCGTATTATGTCGGCGCGAAGTATAACCATCTCACAAATCCTGATACACTGACGGATATTATTGATGATGGTCCGGTCGACGAGGGAGATAAGATCGGCGAGATGAACACCACCGGTAATGATTCGACAGGAGTTCATCTCCACTTCGAAATCAGAGAAAACGACACGCCATATACAATTGGTACCGATTGGTATGCAGGAACTGCTGTTGACCCATTGAACTACTTCCCTGATATGACATCGGCGTCAAGATCTTCCGGCGGTATTTATTATGATTATGATCCCAATGCCACCGAGAACAATCTTGTAGAGGCTGTGACCATTACTCATGGAGGCAGAGAATTTGATGTTCGCTGGATAGCCAATATGAGCGATGCCGAACTTGAACATTATAACATCACTAATGATGTTATAGAAGAAGCGATAGCGGCTATCTCCGGTAATGAAGATTATGCCGGGTATTATGATAAACTCTGTGATATGATAGCATAGACAGTCGTAATATGCAGCCCCACGTTGATATTGTAAAAGCAATAATACGTGGGGCAATTTATAAATTAACCGAACAAAATTGTATCATTATACGTCTAATATAACATATAAACAAAATTCAAAACAGCTTATAAGCTGCAATAATCGGAGGTGTACCAAATGCAAAATGTCATCGCGATTATCCTCAGCGTACTGATGGGACTCGGAGCGTTCCCGAACACGAACGGAGCATCAATAGATGCAGTTGTTGATGCTTCAACCGATGCGTCGTCCGACGCATACGGCGACCTTATTGCGAACCGCGCGTCAGCCGGACGCTTCTATGAGACCGACGACAGCGTCTGGTGGGCGAACGTGTTCGACGGTCGCCGCCTCTACCGCTGGGACAAGACCAAATCGGCAATAGCCGAATCGGCAAATGCCGACGGAGCAGGTACCCTTGTCACCGGCGAGCTCGGCACGGCGCAGTACATATCCGAATATGACGGCGATATCTATTTTTCGGCGACCGCCGCCGACGGCAGCTACAATGTCTACCGCGTCACGGACGGCGAGCCCGAGCTGTTCATCGCCGACGCGTTTGGCGCGCTGTTCTATGACGGCTATGTATACTATCACAACACCGCCGACGCCGCGCTCCATGCCGAGTCGATATACCGCATGAGCCTTGCGGACGGCAAAGGGGAAAAGCTCGTCGACGGCAAAGGGCACGAGTGGCTGGGACTGACGATTTCGGTCGCGGATGGCTGTCTCTACCTTGCCGACCCGGTCGACCTGTACGCCTGCGACCTCGAGACGCTCGAACTTACAAACCTGACCGGCGGTCGATTCGCGGTCGACGGCGGTATCAACAAGCCGCAGTACCGCGACGGCGCAGTGTATTTCTACACCTATCAGTACAACGACAACGCCGCGATTTATCGCTATGTAGCCGCGACCGGTAAAATAGAGCAAGTGCTGCTTCTAAACGGCGGCGATTTCTGGTGCGACGTTCTCCTTGTCGACGACGACCGCGTGATATTCAACGGTCGACAGGCGTCGCAGCCCAACGAGGGCGAACAGCGTGTGCGCGGTTTGTACGAGTTCGACCTTGTGACCGGCACGATTACGCTGATTACAACTGACATAACCGGTCCGACCTGCTACCTCGCCGGAGATGATATTATCTCTATCCGCTGCGCGGCTGACACCGGAGAGAACGCCGTCACAATCTACACCGAGACTGACGACGGTTGGTACGGCGTGACGGTCAGGAACGACTGAAATAAGCTCTCATCCCCGACCGAACCCGCCGCTCGCGGCGACCCTGCGCGGGCAGAAGCTTCCGGCGCGCCCAAAACGAAATCGCGTAACCCAAATAAGCTCATTCCCGCGCGGTCATAAAAATAAGCGCCGCATTACAGAATCAAATGAATTCACACAAAAATCAAGGACGTCGGAAGCTCCGGCGTCCTTTTGTATTGACATCGCTGCCGCGGCATGATATACTATAAAAAACGGCGGCAGCGATATTGTATTGTTATAACAAAAATGAGAGGAAGTGCGAATATGATATTCAACGACGGATTGTGGCTCAGAAAGAAAGGCTATGACATAAGCTACGCCACCGAAGCCTATGAAGTCCTGCGGCGCGACGAGCATTCGGTCACATTGCTCGCGACGCCGTCCAAAATCTACAACCGCGGCATGACGCTCGGAGGTCCGAACCTCGAGGTGACGTTCTTCTCCTACCTCGAAAACGTCATCGGCGTGCGGGTCGTGCACTACGCCGGAGCGCGCCGTAGCCAAGGCTTCGAGCTTGCGCGCGACGACAGCTTCACGCCCGACATCATAGTCGACGACAAAGCGGTGACGCTTGTCTCGGGGCGCACTTCGGTGCGTATTGACCTCGGCGGCTGGAGAGTCGAGTTCTTCGACAATGCCGGTATCCCGCGCAAGCTGACGTCGAGCGGCGCACGCTCGCTTTCGTACATAGTCAACGATATGCCGCCGACCGGACGCGCCGTGGTCCCGCGCTTCTTCGATAAGCCGGACGACGCGCCGGCATACATTCAGGAAAAGCTCTCGCTCGGAGTCGGCGAGTGCGTATATGGATTCGGCGAGAAGTTCACGCCGTTCGTCAAGAACGGACAGGCGGTCGAGATGTGGAACTCGGACGGCGGCACAGGCTCGGCGCAGAGCTACAAATGCGTGCCGTTCTACCTGTCCGACCGCGGCTACGGCGTGTTTGTGAACACAAGCGGCTATGTGTCGTTTGAAGCCGCGTCCGACTCGGTGTCGGGAGTCAGCTTCACAGTCCCCAGCGAGTCGCTCGAATACTATGTAATCGGCGGCGGCAGTCCGGCGTCCGCGGTCATGAATTATACAAAGTTGACCGGAAAACCGCCGCTCGTGCCCGAGTATTCGTTCGGTCTGTGGCTGTCGACTTCGTTCACGACCGACTACAGCGAGGAGACGATAAACTCGTTCATCGACGGCATGGCCGAGCGCGACATACCGCTGCAGGTGTTCCACTTCGACTGCTTTTGGATGCGCGAGTTCCGCTGGTGCGACTTCGAGTGGGACAGGCGGCAGTTCCCCGACCCCGAGGCTATGCTGAAACGCCTGCGCGAGCGCGGTCTTGCGGTCTGCGTGTGGATAAACCCGTACATCGCGCAGCTTTCGCCGCTGTTCGACGAAGCGCGCGACGGCGGGTATCTTGTAAAAACGCGCGGCGGCGGCGTGTTCCAGTGCGACCTCTGGCAGCCGGGACTGGCTATAGTCGACTTTACGAATCCGGCGGCCCGCGACTGGTACAAATCGAAGCTGCGCAAACTGCTCGACATGGGCGTGACCAATCTCAAAACCGACTTCGGCGAGCGCATACCGACCGACGCGGTATATCATGACGGCTCCGACCCAATCGATATGCACAACTACTACACCTATCTCTACAACAAGACAGTGTACGAGCTGCTGTGCGAATACTACGGCGACGGCAAAGCCTGCCTGTTCGCCCGCAGCGCGACGACCGGCTCGCAGAAATTCCCGGTACACTGGGGCGGAGACTGCACCGCCGAGTATGTGTCGATGGCAGAGACGCTGCGCGGCGGACTGTCGCTCGGACTCTGCGGCTTCGGCTACTACAGCCACGATATCAGCGGCTTCGAGGCGACCGCGTCACCCGATGTGTACAAGCGTTGGGCGGCGTTCGGACTGCTGTCGTCGCACAGTCGGCTGCATGGCAGCTCGTCCTACCGCGTGCCGTGGCTGTTCGACGAGGAGTCGGTCGACGTGCTGCGATTCTTTACGAAGCTGAAAGGTCGGCTGATGCCCTATCTGTGGTCGCAGGCAGTAAAGACGCATACGACCGGTCTTCCGATGATGCGCGCGATGCTGCTCGAGTTTCCAGACGACCTCGCGGCGCGTCGACTCGACACGCAGTATATGCTCGGCGACAATCTGCTCGTAGCGCCGGTGTTCGACGAGTCGGGCGGCGTCGACTTCTATCTGCCCGACGGTATCTGGCAGGACATAATAACCGGCGAGCGGTATGTCGGCGGCAGGTATTACCACCGACGCTGCGGCTATCTCGAGCTGCCGCTGCTCGCCCGCGAGGGCTCGATTGTCGCGTACGGCAACTTTTCGGGCAATTTCGAATACGACTATCTCGACGGCTGCGAGTTCGTCGTATACAATCTCCGCGACGGCGAGACCGCATCGACGTCGATATACGACGCCGACGGCAAGCGCGTGTTCACCTTGACCGCGCGCCGCGACGGCGAGGTCGTGACATGGGATTCGACTCCGACCGAGCGCAGCTTCAGCGTGCGGGTCGTATTTGCGGAGTAAGTGCAACAGGATGTCTACGACTGCGAGCGGATATTCATGCTGTCCGCACCGCGACGGCGAGGTTGTGACAATGCAGTCAATTCCGACCGAGCGTGGGTTTAGTGTGCGGGTTTATTCTCCGCATAACCGCCGGTAGGCGATATACAATCGTCCGCGAGCGCAGATTCACACCAGCCGCGACTGCAATATTGTGACATGGCAGTCGGCTCCGACCAAGCGCAGATTCAACGCACACAGTTTTCGCATGTGACCGCATCTATATGAATACACGCATATGCGCTGTATATATACTCGTATATCCGGCTGTATATTCATCCGCATATACAGTATATTCAGTCGAATCCACCGTCCGACAGCAGACATAACACAAGGGAAGGCAGCCATAACGGCATCGCCTTCCCTTTTGTATTTGCAATTATATGAAAGCCACGGATACAGCCTGTATGTCAAATCCGCGGATACGGCATACATAATCCCGCTGTATATCCGCGTCAGCCCCGCTCACGACCAGGTGCGGTCGTTTGCCCATTCCTTGTTCCATTCGTCGGTCGGCTCCCACTGACCCGGGTACTTCTTGTGGATGTGCTCGGCTATCAGCTCCTCGTTCAGCGAATCTATGCCCAGACCCGGCTTCATCGGCACGGTCGCGAAGCCGTCCTTGATTATCGGATTGTCGATTCCGTTGGCAAGGTCGTTCCACCACTTGACGTCGGACGAGTGGTACTCGACCGCCAGCAGATTCTGCACCGCCGCGCCCGCGTGCAAAGCCGCCATGAAGCCGATCGGACTCTCGGCCATGTGTATCGCCATCGCCACTCCGTACTTCTCGCACATATCGCCGAGCTTCTTCATCTCGAGCATACCGCCGACCGTGAGCGTGTCGGGATGTATCACCGATACTCCCCCGCACTTCATCAGCGGCTCGAAGCTCTCGGCGAGGTATATGTCCTCGCCGGTGCAGATCGGCACGGTCGTCGCGCGCGCTATCTTCGCGTAGTGCTCGGTGTAGTGCCACGGCGCGACGTCCTCCATCCACGAGATGTTGTACTTCTCGATTCTCCGCGCGAAGCGTATGCAGTCCTCGATGCAGACGTGCCCGAAATGGTCGATAGCCAGCGGCACCTCGTAGCCGATTATCTCGCGCACCTCGCGCACGTAGTTTTCGAGATAGTCGAGTCCCTTTTCGGTGATATGTATTCCGGTCGCGTGGTGCGGGATTGTGAAGGTCTCGTAGTTCTTGCCCATCATCATGTCGTAGTCAATCGACCCCTTCTGATGCGCCAGCGCCTTCGCCGAATACTTCTTAATGTCCTCGAGGAATCCGAGCGGCGCGTTCAGGCAGCCCGGCTCGTCGAGCATGAGCTCGATTCCGAGGTCCATTTTGAGAAATGTGTAGCCGGCTTCCATGCGGGCTTTCAGCGCGCGTCCCATGTCCGCGCCGGTGTGCTTGCCGTCGACGTCGGTGTCGCAGTAGACACGCACCTTGTCGCGGAATTTGCCGCCGAGCATCTGCCAGACCGGCACGCCCCACGCCTTGCCCGCGATGTCCCAGAGCGCGACCTCGACTCCCGACACGCCGCCGCCCTGACGCGAGTTGCCGCCGAACTGCTTGACACGGCGGAACAGCTTGTCCACATTGCAGGGATTCTCGCCCACAATGCGGCTTTTGAGCATCAGCGCGTAGGTCGCGCTCGACGCGTCGCGCACCTCGCCGTAGCCGACCATTCCTTGGTTCGTGTAGATTTTGATGAGCGGGCAGTGCTTCGGCGCGCCGTCGATGTTCGTGACCCGCAGGTCGGTGATTTTAAGCTCGGACGGCTCTGACGCGGTATTGACATTTTCCTCGATACGCTCTCTTATCAAAGGTTCAGACATTGCGATTCTCCTTAATCAAGTTTGAAGTGACGGCAGAAGCCGCTCACCTGTGGTTTCAGTAATATTATTATACCACTCGAATTATGGTCGTGTCCTCAAATATATTGTGAAGTTTGCAAAATATATTTCAATCTTGGCTGATGTGACCGATTCATTCCGCCGCGACCGAATCGCGGCGACCCGACTGCTTCACCTCATTGCAGCCGATTCATTCCACCGCGACCGTTTCGCTCTGCCGCGACCGTTTCGCTCTGCCGAGACCGTTTCATTCTGCCGCGACCATTTCGCTCCACCGCGACCGTTTCGCTCTGCCGCGACCGTTTCGCTCTGCCGCGACCGTTTCGCTCTGCCGCGAGCAGTTCATTCGGTGATCTCGAATGGCTCGAGCGCGGTAACACCGAACAGTCCCGCGGTCAGATTCACCGGAAAACTCTCCAGCCGCTCGTTGAACTCGGCGACCGCGTCATTATAGCTGCTCGACGATATGCGGCTGAGCGACGCCTTTATGTCACTGCCGATAGTCGAGTGATAGTCGCGGTCGACCGGCTTCATGTCAGCCGGATTGAGGCTCGCGAGCAGGACCTCGGCAGCTGACACCAGCTTGTCGAGCGCCGCCGCCTTGGCGGAAACTGACTTGGCAGAGGTCAGTTCATTCAGCGCCGTCTTGGTAGAATCGAGCGCGTCGGAGTCAGCCATGTCCGGATAGTTTCCGGCTATGGATACGAGATTGCGCGCGTTCTGCGCGATGTAGTCGAGCTCATATTGTATCGACACTATCTCGTCTGTGCCCGACTCGAATCCGTCCATTATCGCCCCGCGCTCGCGTGACAGCGAGTATACGCTGCCGAAGAAAAATGACAGCAGCACCGCCGCGAGCATGATTATGACCGCGACCGGCGTCTTTTTAAGTAGCTTCATTGTGACAACACCTGCCCCTTTTATCATTCTGACCTGCTTTTAGCATTATGACCTGAATACCGATAGTAACGCCCGAATGCCAACAGGGTCTGACTTGCCGGACGGCTCATCAGACCCGATGGTTATCTCTTCATTTCAAGCAGCTTCTGCTTCAGCTGATTCTCGATGCGGCCGAGCTCGGCTTCGGCTTCCTTGCGCTTCGCCCTGCCCTCGTTCTGAATCTGCACGACCTCGTCGAGCGTCGATATGAGCGTCTCGTTTGTCTGACGCAGGGTCTCGATGTCGACGATACCGCGCTCGGCGGCCTTCGCCGTCTCGATAGTCGATACCTTGAGCATCTCGGCGTTTTTCTTGAGCAGCTCGTTTGTTATGTCGGTCACCTGCTGCTGGGCTTTCAGCGCCTGCTGCGAGTGAGTGAGCCCGAGCGCTATGACCATCTGGCTCTTCCAGAGCGGGATTGTGTTGACGATTGTCGTCTGTATCTTCTCGCTCATTATCGAGTTGTTGTTCTGTATCAGCCGGATCTGCGGCGCCATCTGAATCGAGATTGCGCGGGTCAGCTCAAGGTCGCTTATCTTCTTTTCAAATCGTTCGAGCTTGTCGTTCAAATCCTTCGCCGCCTGCACGTCCTCGGGCAGATTCGACCTTTTCGCCTTCTCGGTCAGCTGCACCAGCTCGCCCGAGCGCACCTCCTCGAGCCGCTTCTTGCCGGCGAGGATGTACATCGACAGCTCCTTGAAGTTAGTGAGGTTCACCTCATACAGCTGGTCGAGTATAGCCACGTCCTTCATCAGGCGCACCTGATGACTCTCGAGCGCGGAGGTGATCTTCTCGATGTTCACGTCCGCCTTTTCGTATTTCGCGCGGAACTGCGATATCTTGCTGCCTTTCGACTTGAACAAGCCGAAGAAGCCCGACTTTTCCTCCGCGTCGAATTCGCGCAGCTCGCCTACAAGATCGGATATCATGTCGCCGACCTCGCCGAGATCCTTTGTCTGCACGTTCGCCAGCGCGTTGTCCGAGAAATTCGCGACCTTCTGCTGTGCGCCGACGCCGTAGTTCAGCACGATGTTCGGGTCGGTGACGTCTATCTTCGCGGCGAACTGCTCGACCATAGCGAGCTCCTCGGGCGACAGCGAGTCGGTCGGCATAGGTTCAGTATTCTGTGCCGATTGAGCCGTCTGCAAAATTTCGCTGTCAGCCGACGCCTGCACATTCGGAGTCAATGTCAGCTCCGGAACAAGTTTATTGTTGTCCATAATTCCATATACCCCCAGAAAGGATAGTTTAATTTTTTATGTTTGTGCGCGGATTTCGGGTTATGAGCTTGGCAAGTTAGGAGTGAGGAGTTTTGGCAGAAAGCAAAGCCGCAATCCACGCATACGCGTTTTGATAATTGAAAAATTCCCGCAGGGAATTTTTCCACCACAGCTCTCCGCGAAGCGGAGACCACTCTCTCGCCGAAGGCGAGACCACTCTCTCCGCGCAGCGGAGACCACTCTTAACTCTTAAGTCCGGCTCTCGCATCATCCAGAGCATCTACCGTTCGATTACTGCTTATCTCCCGAAAGTCCTTCTTTTTCGATCAAGTTTTCGAGTACGGTTATCTCGGCCGAGATGTCGACCGCCTTGTCCTCGTAGAGACTGTTGTAGAGATTCTCGAACGCCGGTTTAATCGTGTCGAGGATGCCCTCTATGTTCGTCAATGTCTTTTGTATGTTCTCGCCGCGCAGCTTCTGGTGCGACAGCTCGACGTAGGTTCTTGTCAGCTTTTCGAGCGTCGGCAGATAGTAGCCGGTGAAGCGGCGTATCCGCGGCAGACGGTCGGGATTCTTCGCGACGTATTCGAATATCGTGCTCATCAGCTCACGTATGTCCGCGAGCTTGTCCGCGAGCGCGGGCGAGACCGCGTACAGCTCGCCGCCGATCTCGTCGAATTTGCGTATATATTCAGCGCCCAGCTCCATTGTGTCGTCGACGTCGGCGATGCCGGTTTTCGGCGGCTCGTAGGGCAGAGCTATCCGCTCGATCTTCGGCGGGATTATGCCGCGCAGCACGACGAATTCGGCGACCGATATCAGCGCGATTACGACATAGTGCCCGACCGTATACATCGGGAACAGCAGCGCGAAAATTATCCAGCTTATGCCGATTACATAATACGGCAGCACCGAATAGTGCTTCTTTTCACGATAACGATTGTTC
The DNA here is from genome assembly GCA_904386005.1 of Candidatus Flemingiibacterium merdigallinarum. Lineage (GTDB taxonomy): Bacteria > Bacillota > Clostridia > Oscillospirales > CAG-272 > Flemingiibacterium > Flemingiibacterium merdigallinarum. The sequence goes on along the minus strand of CAJFKR010000001.1, from coordinate 75,442 downwards.
ATTCCTTTGTTTTCCACCCGAACTTGCCCCCTTCGAAGCGATGGTATCGCACACGGAGAACAACTTTGCGATGTCCGCGTGTGGTTGTGTACTATATTAAATTATATCATAATTTCGCGCGTTTGTATATGCCATACCCCGAAATTTACAATTTGTATAAAGTTTTGTGTAAAAACAATCGTCCCGACAGCGGCTGAAACTGTCAGGACTCGATTCTTTCATTCACGCGCCATTTTGTGGTCGGCGGCTATACTATACAAATACGCTCCGACCGGCTGTCCGTCGCCGTTCGATGCGGCGCGGCGCAGTCCCGAAAGGCTTGTCGCCGCCACCCACTGCCCGCCGATGTCCGAGATGTAGCCGAGGATATTGTAAAGCCAGCGCGCGCCCTCAGTCGGATCGGTCGACTGGAACGGCTCGTCGAGCATCACGAGTCCGCCCGGCTCGAGACGGTCGATGATGTCGCGGATCCGGTGTGCCTCCTGCTCGAAGCGCCCCGCGCCATACTCCTCCGACAATGTGTCCTCCGCTTCGGTGAACGCTATGAACAGCTGACGATATACCCGCAGCTCGGCGCGTCCTGCCGGTATCGGCAGCCCCGACTGCGCGAGCAGCTGTATTGCCGCGAGTGTGCGCAGGAATGTGGTCTTGCCGTCGGCGTCGCCGTATACGAGCGTTCCCGATTTCGCGTCGACCTTGAAATCGAATGGTACTATCGACTGAGATTCGGTATACTCTGCCGGCGTGAGCGAGCGATGCAGGTCGCATAGCGACTCGATGACTGTATTCTCGCCGAATGTCGGATAGGTCAGCGGCAGATTGCGCTCAACGAGAATGTGGCAGTATTTGAGCGCGGACTCGTAAAACGCAAGCTCGTTTTTAGTCTCGGCAAAGCAGTCGAAAATCTGACCGGCAAGGTCGGACATGAGGTCGGCAAGGCTCGAATAAGGCTGTGATGTGAGCTGCTCATAGAGACTGACATTCACATTCCCCACCCTCTCGCATACGGGAGTGTATTCGGTTGGATTTTCGGTCTGACTCGAGCCGAAGCTTTTGCCGCGGCAAAAGCCGATTAGGTCTGATACCGACTCGCCAATCCGCGCACGCCAGCCCTTAGGCTCGAGGTCGCACTCGACGATTTTGATCTGACTGTGGTCGCACAGCTCCGCGCCGACAATCCGACCGAGACTGTCAAGCGCAATGTGCAGGTCGGTCGGGTGATTCGGCGCGCGGTATTCGAGCTGACCGCAGAGCGACAGCAGCTCGGAAAAGCTGTCGCCGTCGGCGGCGCCTACAGCCGCGGCGAGTTTACGCAGACCGTCCGACTCGGGTGAGCCGAGCTGAGACCTGACCTCGCGCAGCAAGAGCAGTACTCGCTTTAATATCCCCGCCGTATTCCGGCACTGAAGCTGTGCGAAGTCGCCGTAATTGGACAGCGATTGATTCGACGCGGCGTTCCGGCGGTCGCTCCGGAATTTCAGCCACTCGCCGCGGCATTCGTTGAACCGCTCAAACAATATATTCAGCCGCGCGAGCAGCTGGTCACTGGCGCAAAACTCGCGCAATATATCCTGCCGGTAGATAATATCATCGACATCTGCGCTCGCCCGAATGAGCGGTGTCAGCAATTCCCGCACAGCTCCGCCGTCCGACCTTGCCGGTCGAACGATAAGGTCGGTCGCGTCACAGATAAATTCGCTTTGAGCCCTATTTTGACGACGGCTCATCAGACTGACTTTATTCATCGCCACCCTCCCTTTGACGCATGGCTTTCATTCTCACGCGCAATGATTCGGGGTCAAGCCGGTATTTTTTCAGTATATCGAGCGCGTGCGAGCTCGCCGTACCGGTGGCACGGACGATTTTATAGGTGCGCACACTGCCGGTGTCGCCGGACGCGGCGCGGTCGGACGCAGCGTGGTCAGACACGGCGCGGTCGGATGTATTATCATCCGCGGTCAGCGTTTCGAGCAGCGGCAGCCCCGATTGTCTGACGCCGTAGAAATGCGTCACGAACAGTCCGAAGCTGCCAGCCCTACTAAGCCTTGCCGCGCAGTCGAGCGCGTATGCGAGTCCTCGCTCCTCGTCAAGCGAGCTGTAGATTTCATTGAGCAAAAGAAAGCTGTCCGGCAATATTTCAGATAAACGTTCGCGTATGACATCGCCGTCACACGAATCGGCAAATACCGTCTCAGGGTGACGGAACGGGTATATCGACGCCGACGACGCGAATACCGGCGCGCCGCACAGAAACAGCAGCAGATTCTGACCGATCGCGCGCAGGTAGGTCGTCTTACCGCCGCCGTTCGCGCCGACTAAAAAGTAAAACCGCTCGCTCTCGTCGAAATACACATCGTTCGGCACTATATTTACAACGTTCTGTGCGAGCAGTGTGACGTCGTACAGTGAATCGGCGATATACTCGCGCTCGGTCGAAATGCGCGCAAAGCAGTATTCGATCCCCTTTGCCGCCGCCGAGCGCACGAATCCGGCGACCTCGAGACAGAACGCCGTCTCGTCGATATATCCGACAAGTGTATCGATAGCTTCGCGCAGTGAGAAATTCGAGCTGTCAGCGCAGCTTTGCGTCGTGTCGCCCGCGCAGCTTTGCGCCGTGATGTCCGTATTGCCTTTATCAGAGCATAACGAAGCAAGTTCTTTCAGCCGCGATGTCTCCTCGGGATACAAGCGGCAGATTGCGTCGTCGAGCGCCGAATCGAGCGCGGTCTCGCGCGTGTTTCGCGGCGAAAGCTTGAATCCGAGCGACTCCGCCAAACGGCAGAGCTGTTCCGAATAGGTCTCGCCGTCCGGCAGTGGTACAATCCAGCTTTTGCCTTGCAGCGACAGTCCGAAGCTCTTGATCGATTCTATCGCCGGACGGCAGGCATTGAGCCGCTCGCGTATCGACTCGTCCTCATCGCTCCACAGGTCAAGCAGCCGGTCGCACCACGTGCCGCCGGACGGCTCATCATCTGACGATTTACAGCCGTCGGACTTGTCGAAGCGACAAAGCTCGAGAAGTTCGGCTTTGACCGAGAGGTATTTTTCGATAAGCTGTGCCGCGGCAAGACCGCGCACCACCGAATTTTCGGCACTCGCCTTGAATCTTTCGTCGAGCCTGCGCAGCTCGGACAGCGACACGTGAAAACGCTCGAACCGCTCGCAAAACTCGCCGCACAGCAGCAGCCGGAACAGCCGCTGACGTTGCCGCAGAGTCTCGGGTCTACAGGGATATTTCAGGATTCTGACGGCGCGCTCTGGAAAGATCCGCCTTGTCTGCAAATCCTCAAAGACGCGGTCGGGTATCGTCACGCCGCGGTCATACGGCAGAAATGACCGCATACAGTCACCTCCAATTCATGCCCTGCTCGATAGAATCAAGCTCGCCAAGCAGCCGCGACAGCGTGTAGATATACATACCGTGCAGCATTTCGCCCGCGCCGACGACCGTCTCGCCGTCGTTTGTGTTGTATCTGAACTCATAGCAGGTCGGATTGATAAGCAGCACCGGATAAAACGGCTTAATATACCACTCGTCGCGAAAATCCGGTCTGAAGTCGCAGACGTGAAGCCGCCGTCGTTTTGAGTCGACCGGAATCCTCGACAGGAGTCCGGCGGCAAACGCTATATAGCCGCGCACGAAATAGCTGCCGTCTTCGGTGAAATGCAGCTCGGTGTGGTAGCTCCTCATCGCCCAGAGCTTGACCGAATATACGGCGAAGTCGCTGACAATATAGAAGTCGCACCTCCTGCCTCGCCTCGAGCCGAACATCCAGAATGTGTGCGTCGGCTGCAAAGCGAACCCCTTGCGCCGGCAATAGCCGCGCAGCCGAAAATACAGCTCGAGCCGCTTTATAAATATGCGCAGATATGGTATCAGAGCTATCAAAGCCGCGACCGCGGCGACAATAAGCAATAATTTCATGACTGTCTCCTATCACGATATACTCGAATTGCCGCGGCAGCTCACTATATTCGCACCTGCGCGACAGGCCATACATCCGCGCCGCCACGAAAGTTCTCCGCGCACACGCGACCGCTGCCCGCACACCCGCCCCGCTTCGATCACGGCTTGCTGATAACCGCGACGTCAATCCTGCCGCCCGAGATGACGTCCTCCTCGGTAAAGCTCGTAAACAGTATCTCCTTCGCGCTGTTCTGCCCGCTGCGCTCGCGGTCGTAGACAAGATATATCCTGCCGTCATGGAAGTCGACGTCGGGATAGGACAGCGCCTCGCGCTCGTCTATGCAGCGCTTGCAACCCCAGCTTTTGCCGTCGTCGTCCGATAGATATACGGTCATGCGGCAGCGCGACTTAGACGAGTCGTTGCCGACCATAATCACCCGTCCGGACGGCGTGCGCGAAACATATAGGCGCGTGTTCGCGTTCGGGATGTCGGTCTTGATACCGTCGGTCCAGCTGCTGCCGTTGTCGTATGATATGCTCTCGGCGGCGAATCCGACCGATGTGCGCGCGAGCATACGGATGCTGCCGTCGCGGCGCTCGTACTCCATCGTCTCGTCGAACGGCGTCGGCAGCTTCTTTCCGCCGTAGGCGTGAGTGAAATTGACGCCGTCGTCCGAATACGAGTAGCCGTAATATTCGCTCATCTGGTCGTAGTTGAAATTGAGAATACGCCCGCTCGACGTGACAAGCGGCTTGCAGCGCAAAAATCCGCGGTCGACGTAACGCGCCTCGCCGAACACAGGATTCTCGGCGTCGGGGTCGTCGCAGACTACGCACCACTCGGCGTGTGTAAAGTCGTTGAAGATATAGCCGTCCGACTCGTAGCCCGGGTAGACATAGCTGCCGTCGGGATTTTTTATCGCCGGCTTTACATTGTTCTGCACCCAGTAGACGTGCAGCCGCCCGTCGGGCGACAGCCAGAGCTGTATGTCGAGCGCGTGAACCAGCCGCTCGCGGCTCGACGGGATTACGAGCAGCGGCTCGGACCAGCTTTTGCCGTAGTCGTCGCTGTATACAAGCAGGTTGAAATTATCGATGTGCGGCTCGCGCACGCCGCCGCTGTACCAGCCGACATACAGCCGCCCGCCGCGCGTCGCGGCGATCGTCGGGCAGCCTTGGAACTGGCGGATCGTGACGTCGGTATACTTCGGGTCGGTCGGTTTCATTATAAGCTCGCACGGGCTGAGTGCGGCGGTTTCGGTAACTGTAGCCATTGTATTCATCCTTTCGACAGGTAGTTAATAATTTTGAGTTAGGAGTGAGGTGTTTCGAGTGAGGAATTAGGAGTGAGGAGTGAGGAGTTGCGGTACAAAAATTCCCTGCGGGAATTTTTGATTGAATCTGCCGCTCCGCGGCAGAAAAAACGGTCGACTATTTTTATCGTTGTCGTCTCTTTTAATATAGTCGTCTCTTTATAATGTCGCCGTTTTCTTATAAATTTTGAAAAATTGCCGTAGGCAATTTTTCTACCGCAGCTCTCCGCCGAAGGCGGAGACCACTCTCTGCCGCTCCGCGGCAGACCACTCTCCACTCTCTCGGAACTGCCTACGGCAGTTCCGAGACCACTCTTCTTTACTCTCCCGCTATGGCTTCGGCTTCGACTATCTCGTTAAGCGCGGATTTCGCCGCCGCCTCAATCGACGCCCAGGTCGTCGCGAATGAAGTCGTCGCGCTGCCGACCGCGGCAAGACGGAGCTTGTTCGCAGAGTCGCCGAAGTTGTAAATGGAGTTTAAGTCGAAGTATATGTCGCGGTAAATAAGGTCGAGCATCGTCTTTGACTTTTCGTCGCGAGTCAGCTTCTCCTGTAAGGTCACATCGTATATCGCCGGAACCAGGTCGCGGTGGGATATGTACGCGAGCGCTTCCATGACAAGTCCGGTCATCTCGGGCGTCGAGCAGTTCGCCGGCACCGCGACTCCGGACGCGAACCACGGGTTGCCGTAGGTGATGTAGTCCTCCTGCGACTCGTCGGCTTTTGGCATCGGGATTATACCGTAGTCAGCCTGCATATCGCGGAAGTGGCTGATTATGTTGCCGATAGAAATAATTACAAACGTCGACCGCGATTCCATAAACATCTTCTCGGTCGTGGCGTCGAGCGACGGCACATGATATGACGTCGAGCGGTCGCCGAAAATGCCGACGAGCCGGTCGAGCAGCGACAGATTCTTCTCGGACGCGAGGTCGAGATAATAGCTGCCGTCCTCGGCAATTTCGGTCAGCTTGCCGCCTGCGGATACGAATAACGCCTTGCCGTCCTCGTCGTCGAGCAGCAGCGCGTAGCGGTCGGTGTCGTCGTAGATTCCGTCGCCGTTCAAATCCTCGGTGCCAACCTTCATAAGCTCTCCGAATTTGTCTATTGTCCACTTGCCCGACTCGACCACATCGTATAGGTTCTCGAAGCCGTAATTCTCGCAAAGCTGCGTGTTGAACGCGGTGACCATCGGCGTGTTGTAGTATACACGGCAGATAGGTCCGGTCGCCGTATACACCTTGCCCGAAAAATTCAGATTTCGGTTTAGATTCTGGTTCCACCACTCATTCGACAAATCGAGTGAGGGCAGCGAGTTCAGTTCATAGAGTATACCGTTCGGCATCAGCGTGTTGATACCGTCTGCCATCGACGTCATGACGAGCTGGTACGCCTCGTCTCCGGCGAGCACGCTGTTCTGTAGGTTGTTCTTGAGCACGCCGCGGTCGGACGGACCGTCGTGTACAATCGTGACATTGTACAGCTCGGAAATGTCCTGCTCGCGCTTATAGAGCGCGTCGTTGACCGGGTCGCCGGTCAGCTCGCCCGAGCCGAGGTTCGGGAAAGCCTCGGCTTCATGCGCTAAAATCACGAACTCCGCGCCGCCGAAATCCTCTTCTCCAAGCGTTTCGATATAGTCGGTCTCGGGCGCGGCGGTGGTCACATCATCGGAGACGGTGGCGTCGCCGCCGTCGGTGGCAGCCTCGCCGCAGGACTGCGACACGAGCAGCATTGACAGGAGCAGCACGAGTGAAATTGCCTTGTTTTTCATAGGTATTCCTCCGAAAGTGTATGATTTAAAGTGAGTTCGATAAGAATTATATAACAATGTAATTACGCAATCAACTGAACAAACAATATAAGATTCAAACGACCACGTAGAAACCAGCCGCCGGTTGGGAAGCAGTGGCCCCAGCAGGTTCGTCCTGCGGACGAACCTGCCACGACTTTGCATCTCTCCGAGATGCAAAGTCGATGTGCGGCGCATCTCTGTGGTTTCAAACAACAAGCAGTAATATAATCTCTGCGTTGTTATAATCATCTATGCCTTGCCCTAAATTATTAAAGTTTTCGCGGTGTGGGGTCAGCACTTAGGCGAGCAAGCTCGCCTAAGTGCCGGGGAGGTGCCTTTTTCCGAGTTGCGTCAGCAACTCGTAGGCACACTCCCCCAGTGAAAACAAACAACATAGCAGTATTAATCAAAAGTATGTCGTCGAACTCACGTTAGTTTGATTATACTAACATTTCGCCAATATGTTCTCGACCGCTATTAATCAGACCCGCTCCCAGATTGCGCGCGCCATAGCGAGCGAGATTTCGGTGCCCTGCTCGCAGGGCTCCATGCCCTCGAACTCGAGCGAGATATAGCCGTCGAAGCCGGACGCCTTGACGACGCGCAGTATCTCCCAGATATCGAGGTCGCCCTGACCGAGTATCGAGCCGCGGAGCATACGTCCGCCCATAGTCTCGAACCAGCTGCCCATGTTGCAGTTGAACATCTCGGTCTGACCCGGCAGAGCCGATTTCTTGCGGACATAGAAATCCTTCAGATGAATGATTTCGGCATAGGGCAGACACTTCTTGACGGCGGCTACGCTGTCCTCGTCCACGCACTGGAAGTTGCCGACGTCGAGCGTCATCTTGATGTCGTCAAAGCCGGTCGACTGTATCAGGTGCAGAATGCGGTCGGAGCCGTTGACAAAGAAGCCGTGATTCTCGAGCGTGGTCGTGATTTTGCGCTCGCTTGTGTAGTCGTGCAGCTCGCGGATGCCCTCGATCATCATCGGCAGCTCTCGGTAGAAATTTTCGACCGTGTTAGTCTCGAACGGGCGGCGGAACGACGATGTGTCATAACGCATACGCTTTAGTCCCAGCCGCGCGGCGGCGTCGATATGCCGCTTGACCCGCTCGATCTCGCGTCCGCGGTCAGCAATGTCCGGCTTCAAAAGGTCGGCGTTGACCGAATAGGTCGAGATTTCAATCCCGACGCTCTCGCACTTCTCGCGGACGCTGTCGCAGAGCGATTCATTGAGCTTCGAGCTCTGCGGGTCGACAAACGGCAGGCTGAACGGCACGAACTCGATATGCTCGCAGCCATGCGCCTTCGCGAAATCGATCACGTCATATACGCTCATCCGCCCCTGCTCCATAGCCGGAGTAAGGCAGTACGCGCTCATTCCAAATTTCATATTATGTATACCTCTCTTTGCTTAATATTAAGTATATATATTATCTCATATATGCGATAGGGTGTCAAGTGGTTTTGAATAATTTGTAGATATAATATGGCAGGACAGTGACAAATCTCCCGCGGCGGAACATATCCACCCGCGGCGCGTTGACAATAGTAAAGATGAATTAAAGATGAATCGCCACTGCCACAGTCGATTCATCCATATAGTCGTATAACGTGAGTTCGATGAGAATTATAACAATGTAATTACGCAATCAACTGAACAAACAATATAAGCTTCAAGCGACCACGTAGAAACCAGCCGCCGGTTGGGAAGCAGTGGCCCCAGCAGTTTCGTCCTTCGGACGAACCTGCCAAAGGCGGCGCATCTCTGTTGTTCTAACAGCAAGCAGATATATAATCTCTGCGCAGTCATAAACAATTATGTTTTGACCTAAATTATTAAAGTTTTCGCGGAGGGGGTCTGGGGGAGGCGCCTTTTTCAAAAGGCGCCTCCCCCAGTGAGAGCAAACAGTATCGCAGTATCTCTATCGAACTCACGTTAATATACAATATACAGCCCGAAACGGTCGGCGTTATCTTCTCACCGCTGTCTGTCAATCAATTCCTTGAAGGTCTCGTTCATCTCGGCTATCTGCGTTTCAGTCTGCGTTTTGACCGAATCAATATAGGAGGCGGGACTGGAGTTCGTGCCGCAGATATAATTGCTGTACAGATTATAATTGCCCCACAGGCTGAACATATACGCTTCGGCGAGTGAGATTGTGCGCGTGTCGAGCGCGATGCGGATCATTTCGGCCGACTCCTCGTCGCGCACCAGCTTTACTTGCAGGGTGTCGTTGATATACGCCGGAAGCAGGTCGGTGTGCGCCTTGTACGAGAGCGCCTCGAGCGCCGCGCCGCACAGCTCGGTCTTTGTGCAGGTGGTCGGCGCCATTGTAAAGAAGGTGTCGTATGTACGGCAGTAGTAGCTGTCCTGGCTCTCGTCATACTTCGGAATCGGCAGCACCGAGAAATCGAACTCCAGCTCGCGGTAGCCGAGCATATCCGAGAGCTTGCCGTCGTGGAACAGATGCGGAGTTTCTTCGAACTTCACCCCTCCCTCGCCGTTGTACACATACTGCTCGTGTACCATATTATAGTACATTTCGAGCACGTCGTACATCTTATCGGACAGCTCGTATACGAAGTAATCGTTCGAGTCCTTGTGCATGATGTCGTCCGACAGACCCGCGCCGACGACAGCGTTTACCCACGCGTTTTTGCCCGAGCCGGGGCAGAAGCCGAACTGGTCGCCGAGGTCGGGGGCGGTGTTGCCGTTGAGGTCGCGATAGGCCGCCTGCGCGTATTCCTTGAGCTTGTCATAAGTCCACTTGCCGTCGCGGACGAGGTCGTATATGCCGTCAAGCCGCATTTCGTCGGCGATATCGGCGTTCATGAATATGGCGTTTGTATTCGAATACGAGCAGAGATTGAACGAGGTCATTGTATAGTAGATCTTGTGCCCGACCGAAAAACGCGAGGTCGCTTTCGGGTTCCAGTATTCGGCGTCGAGATTGACATAGGGCAGGTCGGAGGTCGCGATGAACATCCGTTCATGACCGCGGTTATCATATAGCGGTCCATATTCGTGTATATATCGTAGGTAGTGTCCTGCGCCATTATCAGGCTTCTTATTTCGGCGTCGAAGTCGTCGACCACCTCCGGACCGAGCGTTTCGACAATCTCGATACCGAGCCGATCCTCTACCCACAGCTCGGTGTAGTACTGCGCGTCGTTGAGCACCTCGCCGTTCTCCTCTGTGACGAAGTTGACGGCGTAATCGCGATTGTAGATATAGTCGCAGGAGTAGAAGTTCACAGTCTGCCCGTCGAAAGCCAGATCCTCAGGCAATGGGTCGGGATTTTCTTCGACTGGCTCAACCTCGTCGGTCAGGGTAGTAACCTCGTGTGTGACCGTCTCGCCGCAGGACAGAGCCGCGGACGCCAGAACGGCGAGAGCGAGTATCAAAGACAGCTTTTTCATCAAGATCATCCTTTCTTTATACCCTCGTCGGAAAACCTCGAGCACGCGATGTGCCGGCTGTTGTCAATATCGAATAAAATTGCGACCTTAGTTCCGTGAGAGCTATTTTGTTTATATATATTATCTCACATCAGGGCTGCTATGTCAAGTGGATTTGAATAATTATTATAAATTTTGTGACAGTATGTATGTGAATATTTATTCGCAGCTGCCTAAAGCAGCTCGTCACGGCTATATTTACTCATTTTATACAAGTATAAATCGAAAACACGCTTGCATATTTGCGTCGGATGTGGTAAAATAAGATTGCCATTAATAATATAAGCGAGGATAGAACATGAAACTGCGTTTTTCACACGTCACCCGTACAGCCGCGCTCCTGCTGGCAATGGTACAGCTCGCCGCAGCCTCGTCCTGCGCGTCGCAGGAGGAGTCGCACGAGACAACGACTCAAGCCGCCCCGGTATCGTCAGCCGAAACCGACGAGCGCGAAGCCATACGCGAAGAAGTCCCCGAGAACGTCGACTACGACGGATATGTATTCCGTATACAGTCCCGCGACGCCGACCACCATCGCAAGGAGCTATCGGCCGACACCGAAAACGGCGAGACTATCAACGACGCGGTCTATCGCCGCAATATCAACGTCGAGGAACGACTGAATATCAAAATCGAACCGGTCTACGAGTCGGAGGAGCCCGAGAGCAATCCGCCCGCGTTGCTTCGCCAGAGCATAATGGCGGGCGACGATTACGTCGACCTCGCGCTCGTGCATACGATCGAAGCCGGACGGCTCGCCGCCGACGGGCTCTTTCATAACTGGTACTCGCTCGAATATGTCGACTTCGACAAGCCTTGGTGGAACAAAAGCGTAGCCGACGAGCTGACTATCGACGGACAACTTTATCTCGCGGTCGGCGACCTCTGCATTTCGGCAATCGACTACGCGTGGGCGATGGTCTATAATATGCGGCTCGCTGAAGACTTCGGTATCGACGGCATATATGAGACGGTCATCGACGGCAAGTGGACGGTCGACTATTTCAACAGTCTTCTGAAAACAGCGTCGGAAGACCTCAACGGCGACGGTCAGTTTGACGACAACGACCGATACGGATTCGTCACGCACGACAATTCGGCTATTGTCAACTGGATGTTCGCGCTCAACCAGAAGGTCACGAGTACAAATAGCGACGGTCTGCCCGAGCTGTCGCTCAACACCGAGCGTATGGTGTCGATAGTCGAAAAAGTCGACCAGATACTCCATTCTGACAACCAGACCTATGTCGTCACCGACAGCTACACCGCCGGACTCGGCATAAGCCACGACGACGCGGTCGCGAATCTGTTCAGCGAGGGCAAGGCGCTCATCGCCGCACTGCGTATATATGTAATAGACCAGCTGCGCGCGATGGAGGAGGATTTCGGAATAATCCCGTTCCCGAAATACGACGAGGCGCAGGACGGATATTATACGCACGTGGACGGCCACGCTCCGCTGATGTGCGTGCCGGTGACGGTGAGCGACCTTGAACGCACCGGAGTCATTGTCGAATGCCTGAACGCCGAGTCCTACCGAACCTGCGTGCCGGCCATGTACGACATAGTGCTCAGCGGAAAATACTCGCGCGACGAGATGTCAGTGCAGATGCTCGACCTGATACTCGGCGGCAGAACGCAGAATTTCGGCTATGTATACGAGGGTCCTACCGGAATGCAATGGTCGCTGACCAATCTGATGAAGCAGAATTCGACCGACTTCGCGTCCTACTACCAGGCGCGCGAGGCGGCTGCTATTGAATATTACAACAGCATAATCGAAGCCCATATCGGACTTGAATGACGGCACGAGAAATGAATCACCCCGAGGGCGATATATGCTCCCGAGCGCAAAACGAAGCGGTCTGCTTTCAATATGAAAGCAGACCGCGCCGTATATGTGATGATGCGGCAACCGACGAGATATGTTATCTTCGAAAAATATGCGCAGTCTCGAATAAACTCGCTGCGCGAGTTTATTCGACCATAAATGATTCTACTCGCTTTAGCCCCGCAGAATCTATTCCTTGACTCTGCCCGCGGGGGCGTCCCCGCCCTTGACTCTGCCCGCACTCTCGAATAAACTCGCTGCGCGAGTTTATTCGACCACGAATGATTCCGCTCGCTTTCACCCCGCAGAAACTATCCCTTGACTCCGCCCGCGGGGGCGTCCCCGCCCTTGACTCTGCCCGCGGGGGCGTCCCCGCCGCAGTCTCGAATTGAGACGCTGCGCGTCTCAATTCGACCACAAATGATTTTGCCCAGCGTCGGTCTCGCAGATACTATCCCTTGACTATTGCCGCGGGGCGTCCCCGCCGCCCGCGGGGGTGTCCCCGCCGCCAGAGAGGAATTTTATAGCTCTTTCTACCGCGTCCTTGGAGTTGTACCAGGGCTCGTCGTTGTAGCGGTAGTCGAATTTCTTGCAGAACCAGCTCACATCCTCGCGCAGCGTGTCGAAGTAGGACAGCACAACGCCCGAAACCTCGCGGTAGAATTCGGAAAAGAGCTTCTTCGGTAGGGCGCGCCGGCCGAACTCAATGTACTTCCGATAGTGTACAAGACAAATGTATGGCTGCGCGCTCAACTTCTTTCTGAACTCGGGGTCGCGCTCCCATAATAGTACCGCCGTCTCGAACATCTTGCTAAGCGAAAACTCAATCCTGCCGCAGACATAACAGTCGTGCTCGAGCCGCTCGAGCCGCTTCATCTGGTCGGTGCCGGGCGACTTCATCAGCGAAAGCCCGCCCGAGTCCACCTCGCGGCGCAGCTCGTTTAGGTGGCTTTCGAGCATCAGCGCTAACCCTAACCGATTCTTGCGCGTGAACATCATGTCGTAGTGCGTCTTGCAGAAGCCCAGCTCGTTCGTCTTGATTCGCACATCCGGCTCCATCATCGACGCGCCGAGTATCAAATCGAGCTCGTTTTCCTCGAGCTTCGAATAGAGCGTGCAGAACGGACAGCCGCACGCCGGATCGGCCGCCGAAGCTTCGAAGGCTTCATTGACCGGTATCGTATATATTTTTTCCATGAAGCATTAACCTTTCATCAAGTAATCGTGATTCAGCCGACTAATCCGGCTGAATGCTTGATTTATTAATATTATACCTTTATAATAGAAATAAAGCAAGTGCTATAAGGCATTGTACATACAAAATTAAAATTTGTGAGAGGTCAAGTGACATGACAAGCGCACAAACCACACATACTGAATACAAACACACTCACGTATCCCGCAGCTTCACGCTCGGCTCGGTGCCCTGCGTCGAGCTCACCGGACTCGAATATTTCCGTATCGAGCAGATCTTCGACTGCGGGCAGTGCTTTCGATTTGAGCCGGTCGAGAGTGCGCGCGCGCTGACCGCGCCGCTCGAGTTCGAGGGGGTCGCTCACGGCAAATATGTCCGATTCGGACAGGAGTCGCCCGACCGGCTGATCATATACAATACTACGCCGGACGAATATGAGCGGCTCTGGCGGCACTACCTCTCGCTCGACACCGACTACGCCGCGGTGCGCGCCGACATCGCTGCCGGATTCGCCGCCGCTTGCGGCGGGTACGATCAGGTCATAGCCGACGCGATGGAATGCGGCTCGGGTATACGCATACTCAATCAGGATCCGTGGGAGACAGTCTGCTCGTTCATAATCTCGCAGAACAACAACATCCCGCGCATCAAAGGACTGATTTCCGCGCTGTCACGCGAGTGCGGCGAGCCGGCGGCACTCCCATCGGACGCGTCGGTTCCCGAACCTGCGGCGACTCCGCAGACCGTGTATATACCCGAGCCGGCGCGCTACTCCTTCCCCACACCCGAGTCGCTCTGCCGGCTCGGCGAGGACGGGCTCGCGAAGCTCAAGTTGGGCTTCCGCGCAAAATACATATACGACGCCGCGTCACGCGCCGCCGACGGCAGACTCGACTATAATCGCATCTTCGCCGCGCCCACCGACGACGCGCGCGAGCTGCTCTGCGAGGTCAAGGGCATAGGTCCTAAGGTCGCGAACTGCGCGCTGCTGTTCGCGTTCGGCAAGACCGACGCGTTCCCGATCGACGTATGGATCAAGCGAGTCCTCGCCGAATACTACCCGCAGGGGCTCGATATAACCCGACTCGGCCGCTACGCCGGAATCGCGCAGCAGTATCTGTTTTATTATGTGAGAGACCGCGACGCCAAGGACAATCGCAAGTAAACCGCTAACCCGACGTCGATTGCCGCCGACATTGATTGTCGCCGACATTAGTTGTCGTAAGTCCATAAGACCGACGTCGATTATCAGCAGCTCTGAACCAATTCGATTATCGGCGAATCCTGAATAAAGGAGCGAACAGAATCATAAAACCCTCGTTTATAGACAGAAAATCCCATCTGATCCCCCACCTCGCAGCCTTTTTTGCCGCGCTCGCGGCCGCGACCGCGATATTCGCGCTGCTCGGAATCGCGCCTTTCGGAGACGACACGCTGCTCGTCAGCGATATGTACAGTCAGTACTCCTGCTTTTTCGGAGACGTGAAGTCGCTGCTGTCGGACGGACTGTTCTACAGCCTGCACAAATCAATCGGCGGAGATATCTATTCGCTCGCGGCTTACTACCTCGCGAGTCCGCTCAATCTGATATTTCTGCTGTTCCCGCTTGAATATCTGCCCGAGGCAGTGTCGGTGCTGTATATACTAAAGCTGTCGCTCGCCGCGCTCACGATGTCATACTACCTGTCGGCGAGAGGCACAAACGGCGCGGCAAACCTCGCGCTGTCGCTCGCCTGGAGCTTCTCGGCGTATTTCACACTGTATTCGATAAATATAATGTGGCTCGACGCGCTGGTGCTGCTGCCATTGATATCGCTCGGAATCGAGCGGCTGATATATAGGGGGAAATTCCTGCTGTATATACTCTCGCTCGCCGGAGCGATATTCTGTAATTACTACATCGGCTATATGCTGTGCATATTCAGTGTGGTATACTTCCTGTACGCGCTGCTGCGCGAAACACATCCGGCGCGAATGCTTGCGACCTCGTGTATACGCTTCGCGATATCGTCGCTTGTCGCCGGAGGGCTGAACGCGGTCCTGCTGATTCCGGTCGGGCTGTCTATGAGCGGCGGCAAGGTCGAGCCGCCCGACCTTATGTCGCCCGAATATGTGCGGATGTACCTGCTGATTGTGTCCGCCGCCGCGGCGATATTTCTGTGGGACATATACTCGCGCACCGGTTCGAGCGTCGCGATGCCCGCGACGCTCGGGTCAGATTCCACGACGCTCAGCACGATGTCAGCACCACGCGGGTCAGATTCCGCACCACGCGGGTCAGATTCCATGACACTCAGTTCAGATTCCGCACCGCTCGGGTCAGCGCGATCGGCTGCCGACAATATCCCGTCTACCGACGGCTCCGCCCGCCGAAATATCCCCGCGCGAATCCCGCGCACACTGCTCCTCGCCGCCGCGCTCTGCGCGACCGGCGCGCACTTCTATATTCTGATCGGCTTCGATAAGAGCTTCCGGCTGGACGAGCTTTTCAGTCGACTGTTTGTCGGCTCCGCGAACGCCGCCGACTACGCCGCGGGGCTGCCGAATATATACTGCGGCGTCGGAGTCGCGATACTCGCGCTCGCCTATTTGTTCGACCGCACCGCGCCGCTGCGTGAGCGGGTCGCGCATATACTGCTGCTCGGTGCCCTCGTCGCGAGCTGCTTTGTCGCGCCGCTCAACCTCGCTTGGCACCTGTTCAACCCGCCGACCTGGTTCGGCTACCGCTACTCGTTTTTGCTTTCGTTCAGCCTGATAATCACCGCGCGAAACCGGCTCGAGCGCTCGGACATGAGACCGGCAGTCATCGCCGCGATATTATGCTTCTCCGGAGCGTCGCTCACACTCGCAGGAGACGGTAGATTCACAAAGCCGATTATCATCCTGAATTTCTTGCTCATAGCCCTGTATTCATTGTTCCTGTCCGGCATATCCGGCGCTCACAAAAACGGCGTCGCTCGTAAATCCGGCGTTATCGCCCGACTCGCCGTGTCGCTGCTGCTCTGCGGCGAGCTCGTATTCAGCGCCGCGCTCACGCTTGACAGCGTCGCGGGCTGCTACGGCGACGCTTCGAGCGCCGCCGCCTATCGCGAGTTCGTAGACACGAACGCCGCCCGCCTTGACGCCGCCGACCATCTGTCCGACGGCGGCTTCTACCGCTGCGAGCTGCTCGAGCCGCGCAGCTTCAACGACTCGCTGCTGCTCGGCTACAATAGTGTCAGCCACTACTCGTCGTCAATGAAGCTGTCCGACGCGGTATTCCTGCAGCGACTCGGCTTTCCGGCTGACCGCGCGTATGTCAGCTACAACGGCGGCGGCTCGCTCGCGGCTGACAGCCTGCTCGGCATACGCTATCTTGTCGGCGACGACTGCATAAGAGCCGACGGCGAGCTGCTGGCTTACACGGTCGACGGCGTGTACGAGAACCGAGCCGCGCTCGACCTCGCGATACCGGTGTGGTCGGACAAGCTCGATGAGCTGTCATTGACCGGAATCCCGCTCGACAATGTCGAGTCGCTCTACTCGGCGCTGCTCGGCTGCGATTCTGAAATCTTCGAGCCGGTCGAGTATGAAATCGACGCGGGTACGAACCGAATCGAGGTAAACTTCGTCGGAAACGGCCGTCCGGTCGTAATGTACGCCGAGCTGCCGCGGCTGCAATATGTGCGCCTCACTGTAAACGGCGAGGCGCGCGGCAGCGTTTTCGACGGCTACACGCAGGGCGTGATCCCGCTCGGATACTGTGAGGACGGCGAGCGAGTCACACTCCTGCTCGAATCGGATTATGAAATCGAAATCGACCGGCTGCACATCCGAAGCGAGAATCTCGACGCGCTCAGCTCGGCGGTCGAAAAGCTCGGCGGAGCGCGCACCACTCTCTCCGGCTCGACGCTGACAGTGTCGATATCCGACCCGAATATCCGCCGCCTGCTGCTCACTCTGCCCTACAGCGACGGGCTCCATATCAGCGCGGATGGAAACGCGCTCCCCTCCGGCTCGGTGCGCGAGGCGCTCGACGCGCTCACGCTGATTGAACTGCCGCGGGATGTTGACAGCCTGACTATAACCTACACCCCGCCCGGCTTTATACTGGGCGCGGCGATTTCACTTGCCTCGCTCGCGCTGTTTATAACAGTCGCCGTCATAAAAACGCGGATGAATATGCCCGCGGCATGATACGAAAGGCTTGCCGCGGGCGCGGACTTATCCGGCGCGGCGAAAACGACCGCGTGAGCCGGCGGACAAATCGTTATCGCGCGGGAACGCCGCCGCATTCGCGGTCTGCCCGCCCTGACTCCAAGCGCGCGGGCACTCCGCGCCCGCGTGATACTGTTAATTTTTTTCATTAGGAAAGATTTTTTTCTAAAGGGCTTGCATTTTGTCTCTGTTTCTGGTATAATATATTGATGTCGGGGATTGTCCCGATAAATAACCAAGACAAGCTATAAAATAAGGCCATACCAGCCGGGGAATTAGCGGTGCCTTGTACCTGCAATCCGCTGCAGCAGGGGTGGATTCCTTCGACGAGGGCTGATTCTGTGTGGTCTGCGCTCCGGATTATACGTGTTGACGGATGGGTCTCGCGCAATGAAAGGCCGTGAACCATGTCAGGTGGGGAACCAAGCAGCATTAAGCGGTTACTTTTATGTGCCGCGAGGCTGCCTGTCCCGAGCGTGTGCCGGAGAGAGCGCGCATAGGGTCAGCTCAAATCGAAGGTGTATGGTCTTATTTTATAGCTTGTCCGTTTTTTTTGAGATTATTGAGGAGGGATCGGCTTGCATCAGGCGCTCTACCGTAAATGGAGACCGCGGACGTTCGGCGATGTG
The DNA here is from genome assembly GCA_904386005.1 of Candidatus Flemingiibacterium merdigallinarum. Classification (GTDB taxonomy): domain Bacteria; phylum Bacillota; class Clostridia; order Oscillospirales; family CAG-272; genus Flemingiibacterium; species Flemingiibacterium merdigallinarum. Next base: position 57,113 of record CAJFKR010000001.1, on the reverse strand, counting down.
TGCGGTCAGGAACACATCACCTCGGTGCTGCGCCACGAGGTCATGACAAAAACTACGTCGCACGCCTACCTCTTCTGCGGCAGCCGCGGCACCGGAAAGACCACCTGCGCCAAAATCCTCGCCCGCGCCGTGAGCTGCGAGAACCCGCAAAACGGCGACCCCTGCGGCGAGTGCGCGTCCTGCAAAGCCGCGCAGTCGCAGAGCTGTATCGACATTGTCGAGATGGACGCGGCGAGCAACAACGGCGTCGACGATATCCGCTCGATACGCGACGAGGTCGAGTACCTGCCCGCCGAGCTTAAATATAAGGTCTATATAATCGACGAGGTGCATATGCTCACGCCGAGCGCGTTCAACGCGCTCCTGAAAACGCTCGAGGAGCCGCCGCCGCACGTCATATTCATACTCGCGACGACCGAGCTCAATAAGATTCCGGCGACAATCCTCTCCCGCTGCCAGCGCTTCGACTTCAGACGGATATCGAGCGACGTCATCGCGAGCCGGCTCGAGACAATCGCCGCCGCCGAGAATATACAGCTCGACCACGAGGCCGCGTTCATGATCGCGCACCTCGCCGAGGGCGGTATGCGCGACGCGATATCGCTGCTCGAGCTCTGCGCCGGAGAGGCTCGACCGATCGACGAGGAGCTTGTCGAGGAGGTCGCCGGCACCGGCGGCCGCGACGCGGTGATACGGCTGTGCGAGGGCGTCGCGTCGCGCGACTACGACGCGATATTCGCCGAGATCGACAAAATCTACCGCTCAAGCCGTGACCTCACTGTATTCTGGCAGGACATGATCAGCTTCTGGCGCGATATGCTCGTCGTCAAGACGACCCGCGGCGGAGCCGAATACCTCGACCTCACCGAACGGCAGTATAACGAGCTCGCCCGCGTCGCCGAACGCTTCTCGACCGAAACTATAATCTACCACGCCAAGCTGCTCGACTCGACGCTCGAAACGCTGCGCCGCGCGAGCTCATCGAAGCGGGTGATCGCCGAAATGACACTTGTCCGTATGTGCGACGAGCGCTTCTCGCCGACTAACGAGGCGGTACTGTCGCGCATCGCCGCACTCGAGAGCAAAATAAAGTCCGGCGCGCTGTCGGTCGACAAGCCGCAGCAGGCACAAGCACAGTCGGCAATGTCGCAGTCGCAACCGACGCCGGCGCAATCATCACAGACACAGTCATCACAGTCGCAGCAATCGCAATTATCCCAGTCGCAGCCGCAATCAACACAGTCGGCGCAGCCGCAGCCGTCACCGGCAGAACCGGCGGCTCCGGTCAAGAAAGAGTACCGACAGCTCCCGTATTGGGCGGACTTTGTGCAGAAATGCACCGAACGCGACCCGATGCTCGGCAGCTTCATGCGCGAGACCGCGAAGGGCTATACGGTCAACACCGACGGCTATGTCCACATCCGGACGAACAATCAGGCGGCACAGGCTATAATCACGCGTATGTTTTCGACTCTGCTCGAGACGCTCAACGAGTTCTCCGACCCGCCGCTCACAAGCGACTCGGTGAAGCTCGAATATGTGCCCGAGCGGCGCGACGACAAGCAGCGCGAGCTCGACGAGCTGGCGCGGACGCTGGACAGCTCGCCGGAGACCTGACCGAGAAGCCGTTACGGCGGAAATCCTGCCGAATATTAAGGTCGCATAAAAGCAATACTAAAAACGGAAGGCATCCCAACCGGAGCGCGGTATTTTAATATACGACGAAGTCGTGTTCGGCACAGTCATATTTGGCACAGTCGAAGCGGTTTCTTACAAAAAAATAACGTTTTAATACCGCGTATCTATTATAATGTGAGTTCTATAATGTGAGTTCGATTGAAATTATAGCAATATAATCAAACATTTTTAGATAAACAAACGCTATAAGTTCCAAACAACCACGTAGAAACCGAGCCGCCGTATGGGGAGCGGGGCCCCAAGCATCCGCACCTCGCCGGAGGTGCGGATGCGTTAAGCGGCGCATCACTGTGGTTTCTGACGACAAGCAGAAATAAAATAATTGCGCAGTTATAAACAATTATGTTTTGCCCAAGCCTATAAAAAGTTTTCGCGGTGGGGGTCTGGGGGAGGTGCCTTTTTCAAAAGGCGCCTCCCCCAGTGAAAGCAAACAATCTCGCAGTACCAAACCAAAGAACTCACGTTATTATAATGTATTTACAATACTTTATATCGAATAATTTTGCTTCTGAAAGGAAATAGCAGTCATGAAAGCACGTTTACCCAAGGGAATGGGCGGCGGTCCCCAGAACATGAACGCAATGATCAAGCAAGCGCAGAAGATGCAGGCTGATATGGAAGCCCTGCAGGAGCAGCTCGACGCGCGCGAATATGAGATAAGCGCGGGCGGCGGCGCGGTCGGCGTGAAGATCAACGGCAAGAAGGAGATCCTCTCGATCGACCTCAAGCCCGAGGTCGTCGACCCCGACGATATCGAGACGCTCTCCGACATATTGGTCGCGGCGGTCAACGAAGCTATCCGCAAGGTCGAGGACACGAACGCCGCCGAAATGCAGAAGATCACCGGCGACATCAACGTACCGGGTCTGTTTTAAGTAAATGGCGGAATATATACTTCCGCTTGAGCGACTCATCGAGCAGTTTCGCCGTCTGCCCGGCATCGGGCAGAAGACGGCGGTCAGGCTTGCCTTTTCGCTGCTCGACTACACAGCCGACGAGGCAAAGGCGTTCGCCGACGCGATAATCGGCGCGAAGGAGCAGATACACTCCTGCAAAATCTGCCACAATATCGCCGACGGCGATATCTGTCAGGTCTGTGCCGACGAGCGGCGCGACCGCTCGACGATCTGCGTCGTCGAGGACGCGCGCGCGGTGCTGTCGCTCGAGCGCGTGCGCGAATACAACGGCGTGTATCACGTGCTGGGCGGCGTGATTTCGCCGATGTCGGGAATAGGACCGGACAAGCTCAATATCGCGTCGCTTTTGTCAAGACTTGACGGCAGCGTCCGCGAGGTTATAATCGCGACCAATCCGACAGTCGAGGGCGAAGCCACGGCGATGTATCTGACCAAGAAGATAAAGGCGCTCGGAGTCGGCGTGTCTCGTCTCGCGTATGGAATACCAGTCGGCAGCGATCTCGAGTACGCCGACGAAGTGACCCTGATGCGCGCGCTCGAGGGACGACGCTCGATGTGACACAGCCATATCGCCGCGCATGATGTAAATATTTTTCTCGATTTCGGAGATATCTCTTGACAAATCGCGCGGAATAATATATAATTAATTAGTTATATCCCATGTCCGACCCAAAAGACGTGAAATCGCCCGGGTCGAATTGAAAGGTATGAGCAGGATGAAGATAGATCTTCGCCGAATGCTCGCCGGAGAGGTCGACCGGGTCGAGTTTGACTACACGGTCGCGCTTGACGGAGAGCTCCCGTATGACACGGATATCGACTTTGTCGAGTTCACCGAGCCCATGCGTGTCAGCGGCGAAATTGTGAATATGGGCGGATATATGCGGCTTCGCGCGCGCGTGAGCGTCGAATACGACACCGAGTGTTCGAGATGTCTCGCCCCGCTGCACCGCGTATTCACGCAGGAATTCGAGCGCACCGCGGTGGCGGCAAGCTCGCTTGTTAACACGAGCGACGAGGACGCCGACGAGGAATACCTGTTCATTGAGGAGGGTATGCTCGACGCGACTCCGGCTGCCGTCGAGGAGCTGCTCACGAATTTCCCGACCAAGGAACTCTGTCGTGAGGACTGCCGCGGACTCTGTCCGAAGTGCGGCAAGAATCTGAACGAGGGCGAATGCGGCTGTCCGAAAAAGGAAATAGACCCGCGGCTCGCCAAGCTCGCCGAGCTGCTTGATAGCAGCGATGTGTGAGCGCAGAGCCTAAAAATGGCAAATTATGATGTATAATATAATGTGTTATACGGTTAAGGAGGTGTCACAAAATGGCAGTACCGAAGAAAAAAGTCTCAAAGGCAAGACGTGACAAGAGACGTTCCAACGTCTGGAAGCTCGATATGCCGGGCATGGTAAAGTGCCCGAAGTGCGGTGAGTACAACCTCGCTCACAGAGTATGCAGAGCCTGCGGTTCCTACGATGGAAAGCAGGTCATCAACGTCGACTGACAATATGCCAAGCCGACAGCACAAGCTGTCGGCGCTTTTCTTTATACGAGCGCTCACAGCTTCGCAGAGAGCTGCGGTAGGAATTCGCCAAAGGCGAATTCCTATTTTAATACGTGGAGCGGCGTGCCGCTTATTTACAACTTATTATCAAAAATTTCATGATTTTTGCATATTATTATACTAAAATTATTACAGAGTCAGCTCAACCATATATTTTAATTAATTGAAATTTGCCTCCGGCAAATTTCTTCCTCCACTCCTAACTCCTAACTCCTAACTCCTAATTCCCAACTATTTTGAAGCTCCATCCACACCCGCAAATCAAGAATCACGCAAACCGCAAGGAGGCTTTTATGAATACCGATAGACTGCACGACAAAAAATGGGGCGTGTTTACGCATTACCTTTGGCATGAGCAGAACCGCGCGGGGACTCCGGCGAATATGGGCGCGGGACAGGTCGATTGGTCGAAGCTCGTCGACCAGATCGACGTCGAGCGGCTCGCTCGGACGCTGCACGAGGTCGGCGCCGGATACTACTTCATCACGCTCATGCAGGGACACAAGTATATGCTCGCGCCGAACGACACGTTCGACTCGATTGCCGGCACGCGCCCGGGCGAATGCTGCGCCGAGCGGGATATCGTGTCCGAACTGTACGACGCGTTGCACAAATACGACATCGACCTCTACCTCTACTATACCGGCGACGGGCCGTATAAGGACGTGGAGGTAGGCGAAAAGTTCGGCTATATCGAACCGCGCACTAAGAATCTGAATCGGGGCTTTGTCGAGAAGTGGGCGGCGGTGCTCGAGGACTACTCGCGCCGCTGGGGCGACAAGGTCAAGGGCTGGTGGATCGACGGCTGCTACCGCTACTTCAAGTACGACGAGGAGCTTTTGAAGCTATATCAAACCGCGGTCAGAAACGGCAATCCCGACGCTATCATCGCCTACAACGACGGCGTCAAGCCGACTCTGACCAAGGACTACGCGCTGTCCGACTTCACCTGCGGTGAGTTCAACGACTTTGTTTTCGTCCCCGCTTCGCGCTATGTCGACGGCGCGCAGGCGCACATACTCGCGCCGCTCGGACGGTCGCTCGACGGCAGCGAGTGGGGGTCGTGGTGCAAGCCGGGCGCGAAGCGCGACGGAGCGTATATGCACGACTATGTGCAAAAGGTCAACGCGGTCGGCGGAGTCGTCACTATCGACATAATAATCTATCGCGACGGCAGTCTTGACGAGCGGCAGCTCGAGATGCTCGGCTGCATCTGATTGCAGGTGCCGATTACAGTTGTGACTACTGCACAATTTCACGCCACTGCTGTATCGTTTTAGTGCCAAACCGAAAACAAATTTTTCATTTTTGATTGACAATTACTCCACGGCATGGTATAATTACGTGTGATCAATATGTGTATCCGCGCCGCGGCTTTCGCGGACGGATGCGCGATCAAATCTTAAAGTGAAAGGACAATTATCATGAAATCCAAAATCTTCGCTATCGCCGCGGCAGCGGCACTCACACTCACGGTCGCCGCACCGGCAGTCACCGCGGCACCCGCGGTCGACGGCAGAAAGACCTGCGAGGCTTACATCGCAGACATCAAGGTCGATGGAACTATCGACGAGGCGTGGGAGTACGCCCCGATAATTTCGGTCGACACAGTCAAGGAGAACGCGTCCGCGTGGTTCGGCGACAGCTCGAAAAAGGCGGGCGTCGACTACGCTACGCTCAACTGCCGCGTACTCTGGGACGGAGACTCCACGCTCTTTATGCTGTTTGAGGTGCAGGACAAGACAATCAGCCTTGTCGGCGCAAACCCGTGGGAGCAGGACTCGATAGAGTACTTCCTGCAGACCGAAAACTCGACCGATTCGACCGCGGCTAAGACTCAGGTTCGCTACCTCGCGGACGGCAGCTCCGAGCTTCCGGCCGACAGTCAAGCGGCGTTCAAGGAGACCGACGGCGGCTTCCTTTATGAAATCTCCTGCGACATCAGCGCGGTAGGCGGAGCCGGCGAATACTTCGGAATCGACTTCCAGTACAACGACGACGCCGAGGGCAGCGGCGTGCGCAATGTCTGCCTCGGCTGGTCGGACTCGCAGGACAAGGCTTCGAGCGACCCCTCGGTATACGGACAGTGCCTGCTCAGCGACGTGACTGTCGATGACCTCATCGCGGAGGCTGAAGCCGCAGCGGCAGCTGAGGCAGAGGCTGAAGCTTCGGCATCGTCGGCACAGACTTCCGACCTGTCGATAATCGGAGCTATGGCTGCGCTCGTAGCAGCCGCTGGCGCGGCATTCCTGCGTCGTCGCGCGTAATCAATCAATACGACTGTCTGCGTCCGTATATCAATACATACTGTATATGTAGACGTTTCGCGCGATCCGGTCGAATATGCTGCTCAATCCCCCTGGACTGATTGTCCGGGGGGATTTGCGTCTGCGTCAGGTTGACGCTGCGGCAAGTTACCGCTGCGGCATATAACCGGTCAAAAATTTTATGTATCAATTTCACAAATTCTGTTGCCAAATCGCAGAGCTTGTGATATAATATATAGACATTCCTAAAAAAGATCGGAGGCCGGCAATGAACACACTGAAAAACGGCGAGAAATGGTACGACGCCGACGGCAATATAATACACGCGCACGGCGGACATATGCTGTTTTGCGACGGCTATTACTACTGGTACGGCGAAAACCGCACCGAAAACAACTATATTTCCTGCTACCGCTCAAAAGACTTAAAAAGCTTCGAGTTCCGCGGCAACATAATCACAACCGACACACCGACTGCGGGCTATCGGGTACGCAGCGACCTTGCGCTTTCTCACACCGACGCCGACGGCAAGCCGCGCAAGGTCAACCTCGAGCGCCCGAAGGTGCTCTTTTGCGAGCACACGAAAAAGTACGTGCTCTGGGCGCACTATGAGAACGGAGTCGATTACAGCGCGGCGCGCTGCGCTGTAGCGACGAGCGACTACCCCGACCACGGCTTCACCTATCACGGCAGCTTCAATCCGTTCGGCGACATGGCGCGCGACTGCACATTGTTCCGCGACGACGACGGGACCGCGTATTTCGCCGCCGCGTCGCGCGACAACGCCGATTTGCACATCTGGCGGCTGACGCGCGACTTCATGAACACCGAGCGGCTCGTAAATATCCTCTGGCAGGGCGAGTACCGCGAAGCGCCGGCGATATTCAAAAAGGACGGAAAATACTATATGCTGTCCTCGTATTGCACCGGCTGGGCGCCGAATCAAGGCAAGTGGTCGGTCGCCGACTCGATAGACGGCAGCTGGTCGCTGCTCGAAAATTTCGGAGACGAGACGACCTTCGGCTCGCAGCCGGCGTTTGTCCTGCCGCGCGACGGCAAGTTTATATACTTCGCCGACCGCTGGGGCGGCAGCATCGGCTACAACGAGTCCACATACGTAGTCCTCGAAATCAAGTTCGACGGCGAGCGCCCGTACATCGAGTACTCGGAGACGGCGGAAATCTGAATAGACGCGAAAAGCAAAATATCAAGCCGTCACAAAACATCGACATAAGAAAGGATACTTTGCTTTAGCAAAGTAGACTTCGTTAACGCGAAGTCATGGTGATAATTATGGAACAAGCCAGAACCTCGCTTACAGCGCTCTGCGCCGATATCTGCGACTGCATGGGCATAAAGGCTCCCGAGAGCGCCGAGAAAAGCGCGGGGCACTTAAAAAAGCTCTGCGGCGAAGAGACCGCCGAGCGGGTAATCATGTACAATCCCGACGCCATGGCCGAGTGGCTGTATAAAAAATACCCCGAGTATTTCGAGGACGTATCCGAGCGCTGCGCGCTCGAGTACCCGCTCGCGACGGTTATGCCGTCGGTGACGCCGGTCTGCTTCGCGACGATGTATACCGGAGCCGCGCCCGAGCGTCACGGCATACAGAAATACGAGAAGCCGGTGCTTAAAATCGACACGATATTCGACGCGCTGATACGTCAGGGCAAGCGTGTCGCCATAGTCGCGACCGAGGGCTGCTCGATTTCGAAAATCTTTCTCGAGCGCGACATGGACTACTACATCTTCGAAGCTTCTGCCGACGCCGACGAGCAGGCGGTCAGAAAGGGACTCGAGCTGATAGCCGAGGATAAATACGACTTCCTCGTCATATACAACGGAATGTACGACTCGGTCATGCACGCGACCTATCCCGAGTCCGAGGAGGCCATGGAATGGCTGCGCCACCACACGAAGGCATTCGCGCGCATACATTCGGCGGCAAAGGCAGCGGCGGCTACGTCGGGGCGCGCTACGCTTGTCGGCTTCGCGACCGACCACGGCGTCCACACCGCGGAAAACGGCCGCGGCTCGCACGGTCAGGACATCCCCGAGGACATCGAAATCACACACTTTTACGACTTCATCTAAAATCAACCGCGTAAAACAAAATAGTGGTTCTAACAAAAGGGTGGTCTGCCGCTTCGCGGCAGAGAGTGGTCTCGACTTCGCCGCGCGAAGTCGAGAGAGTGGAGAGTGGTGTCCGCCTTCGGCGGACAGATGAGGAAGAAATTCGCCTGCGGCGAATTTCAAATCAACTCAACGTCACCGCACAGATATTAAATTGGCGGTTTCTTCAATGTAATAACTGTTCGTGCCGTCTCCCCCTCCCTGTTATCGCAAACAGCCCACACAGGAATTCGCCTCCGGCGAATTCCTGTGCCAGTTCTCCGAGAAGCGGATGACCACACATGACTTTGTCAAAGACAAAGTCATGTCCGCTCCCCACTCTCTGCCGCTTCGCGAAACCGACCACTCTTTTTACAAACTATTGACAAATCGGTTCAAATGCGATAAAATATAATTGTAGTTTCAGCGGGGAGTGATTTTGATGGGACAGATTCACACAATAGCATCGATACTTCGCAGAACGCTGATACTGCTCGTCATATCGGCGTTCTGCGTTGCTGTGTTATCGATTGTATTTTCGGACATCGGAGCCGTTTCATTTTTTAAGCTCGGAGTCAGACTGTCGACCGAGCCGGTCGATACCGACGACGCCGGCTACCTTGAGTATTACGACGTGCGCGATTATATCGATACTACAAAGGGCTATCGTATGTTCATCGGCGGCGACGCGGCAAGCTACGAAGCCGCGCTCGATTTCCTTAAATTTATCAAGCAGAACGACGAAATCAATATAATCCGCTTCGAGACCGGCGACGCCGAGCTGCTCAACTCCTACCTCGCGTCGGGCGACGAGTCGCTGCTCGACGGCGCGGGACTCGACGAAAACCGCCTCGACTTCGTGTGCGAGATATACGAATACAATAAACTGCTTCCGCCGGTGCGCAAGCTGTCGTTCGCGACCGGAAGCGGCGGGGGCGGCGAGTTCGCGCTGATTGAGGGCAGCTATGACCGCTCGCTTAAGCGCACGGGTATACTCGACGTCAGCTGTATCTACCCCGGCAGTGAGAACTGCGATCCGCTGTTTGACATCTCCGCCGACCGACTCCGCTTCGGCTCCCTCTCAGGACTCAGCTTCTGCACCGAATATTTGTCTCAGGTTTCGGGCAATCTGGGAATGCCAGCCTTTGACGGAATCAATCAGCCTGAATTTTATTTTATCATGGGCAGTGAGCCCATGGGCAGCGAGACCGAATCCGACGCCGCGGACGACCTGACGTCAGGCGACGGCGCGGTGTGATATCACCGCGTGTCTGCTTGTGCGTGCGGTCTAAAACGCATATACCGTTTTCCTATCCGGACAGCTCGAAAGGAGCGTATACAATGATTTTTGTTGACGATGGCGCCGAAAAGCTCGTGCTGGACGGCGAATTTGATATAGCCATACCCTTTTCGGTGTCGCGCGAGGCTGACGGAGAGCCGAAAATCACCGTCTTTCCCTCGCAGAAAGCGATCGCCGACGAGTTTTTGCGCCGCTACGGCGCGAGCGGCGAATTATTCTCACCCGAAGCGGTCGCGTGGGCAAAGAAGCAATTCGAGCCGTATTTTGTCAAAATCGGCTTCGCTCCGGCAGACGACAGCGACGCGCATTTTCTGAATTTCCACATAACCGACCCGCACTCCGAGCTGATACTCCCCGCGACGCGCGAGCTTGATGGAAGTGAGGATTACGAAAACCTCACCGGCTACGACTTCGCCGCGCTCAACCACTTCGGGCATATCTGCTTCGGTTGCGTAGTCGACGACAAGATAGTCTCGGCGGCGACCACGAACTATTCGTTCATGCTCGCCGAGGAGGAGCCGGACACCCGCACAATCGAGATCGGAGTCGAGACCGCGGAGGAATACCGCAATCAGGGCTATGGGCTGTCCTGCACCGCCGCGCTCGCCTGCTTTTTGATCGACAAGGGCTACACGGTGCTGTACGAATGCGGCTCGGACAACGAGGCGTCGATTGCGCTCGCGAAAAAGCTCGGCGGCATTCAATCAGGGAAGAACTTTTGCGTCGTCGGACACAGAATAAGCGACTGAACAAAGCCCGACATAACTGGCAAAACAAGCGATATATTGTATCCGCGCGGTCAATGCGTCGTCCTCGATCATACACATTCCGCCGCCGAATCGTCGTTCGCGAATCGATATGTGAGAATCATATCAAGCAAATTGCTCCCGTGAACCGATATGCAATAATTATCCCGCGTAAACCGTTCTCCGCTCACTCCCCCGCCACGCCATCGCAAACAGCCCGCACCGGAATTCGCCTGCGGCGAATTCCGACCAAAGCTCTCCGCGAAGTGGATGACCACACATGACTTTGTCAAAGACAAAGTCATGTTCACTCTCTGCCGCTGCGCGGCAGACCACTCTTATATAAGCTCTCACTTAAACCAGAACCACTTTCTTTAATATTTTTTCTCAGAGGTATAAAAATGGCATTTGACGCCGGAATGGTATCGGCAATCACATATGAGTTGAATTCGCGTATCACCGACGCGCGGGTCGAAAAGGTGCTGCAGCCTGAACGCGACGAGATAGTCCTGCTGCTGCACGCCGGTCGCGAGAATCTGCGGCTCGTGCTGTCGGCAGGCACAAACAATCCGCGCTTTCATATAACGTCGCAGCAGAAAGAGAATCCCACTACCGCGCCGATGTTCTGTATGCTGCTGCGAAAGCACCTCACCGGCTCGCGCGTCACCGGAATAACGCAGCTCGGCTTCGAGCGCGCGGTCGAGTTCGCGTTCGACTGCATGGACGAGCTCGGCTACCGCAAGCCGAAATACCTCGTCGCCGAGACTATGGGCAAGTACAGCAATATAATCCTGCTCGATTCGGACAAAAAGGTCATAAGCGCGCTGCGCATCATCGACCTTTCGGCAAGCTCCAAGCGGCAGATACTGCCCGGCTTTGTCTACGAGCTGCCGCCGAAGCAGAATAAAATGCTGCCGCTCGAGCCCGACCGCGCCGCGTTTGACGCCGCCGCGGCAGATTCGGGCGATATGACCGCCGATAAATTTCTCACCGCGAATTATTACGGACTGTCAGCCCTGACCGCGCGCGAGATCGCCTGCCGCGCCGCGGGTAGACTTGGCGCGACGGTGGACGAATGCGGCGAGCGGCTGTATGACGCGCTGTGCGAGTTCGCGGCTATGGTCAGCGAACACTGCTTCGAGCCTTGGCTCGTGCGTGAGCCGAACGGTCGTCCGGTCGAGTATTCGTTTTTCCGACCGACCGAATACGGCGGCGACTTTGACGTTATTAAGTTCCCCGACTTCGGCAGCCTGCTTGACGAGTTCTTCATCACCCGCGACCGCGCCGAGCGCATAAAGCAGCGCACCTCCGATATCTTCCGGCTATTAACCAACGCCGAGACCCGACTTCAAAAGAAGATCGCGCTGCAAAAAAGCGACCTCGCCGACTGCGCCGAAAAGGAGAATTACAAGCTCTGGGGCGACCTTGTGACCGCCAACATCTGGCAGCTGAAGCGCGGCGACGAGGAGGTAGAGCTCGACAACTACTACAGCGAGGACGGCGGCAAGATAAAAATAAGGCTCGACAAGCGGCTGTCGCCTCAGCAGAACGCGCAGCGATTCTATAAGAAGTACGCGAAGTGCAAGACCGCCGAGGTCGAGCTGGCGCGGCAGATAAAGCTCGCCGAAGCCGAGCTCGACTATATCTACACGGTGTTCGACTCGCTGACCCGAGCCGAGAGCGAGAGCGACATTCTCGAAATACGCGACGAGCTCTACCGCTCGGGCTACGCGTCGCGAATGAAGAGCTACGCCGCGAAGAAGCTGTCACAGCCGAAGCTGATGGAATTTCGCACGACCGACGGACTGCGCGTCCTCTGCGGCAAGAACAATCATCAGAACGACTGGCTCACGACCCGCGTCGCGTCAAAGTCCGACTACTGGTTCCACGTCAAGAATCAGCCCGGCTCGCACTGCGTGCTGTTCTGTGAGGACGGCGAGCCGACCGAGCGCGACTTCACCGAAGCCGCGACGATAGCCGCCTACTACTCGAAGGCGTCTGACGGTCAGAACGTCGCGGTCGACTACACCCTTATAAAAAATGTCCGCAAGCCGAACGGCTCGAAGCCCGGGTTCGTCATTTACACGACCAACTACACCGCGTATGTCACGCCCGACGAGCGGCTCGTGATGTCGCTGCGGAAATGACACGGCGAGCGGCTTGTGTTTCGCCGCGGAAAATGCGGCCGGTCGAATCCTTCTGTTCTGTCGTCAATAGCTCCATGCCCGAATGTCGATTCACAAATCCGCGGCTATCTGTTTTGTCAAAAAAGCCGCGCGGTGTTGATTTACAACAATAAAATCATGTGACCGACCGCAATATGGCCGGTCATATTTATGTATATATAAACAAAAGCTCCCGCTCGACCGCCCCAAAAATAGAATTCTTCAATTATTTAATATAAAATTTTACAAATTCGGGGTTAAAAGACTTGAAATTTCCGCCGAATGGCGGTATACTATTTTGTAAGACCTCATAAACGTATCATTAGATGTGCGAAAAGCCAAGATAGACCCAACGCGCCATGAGTTCGACGGAAATTATAGTTATGCAATTAAGCAGTCAACGAACATACACCATAAGCTCCAAACGACCACGCACAAATCGAGCCGCCGTATGGGAGCGGCGGGGGGTCACATTTCGACAAGCTGCGCTTACATTTCGACAAGCTGCGCTTACATTTCGACAAGCTGCGCTTGTCGAAATGATGGCAAGACGCCTTTTTCCGAGCTGCCTCAAAAGCTCGCGCGTCAGCAGCTCGCAGGTGCTTCCCACATAAAAACGAACACTTTCGCACTTATGCAATCACCTAAATACCGAACAACAAAGGAGGACGTCCCATTAATGAAGGATATCATCTACTGGATATGGTATGCGTTGCGCTGCGGCGCGGGCAGCTCGGACGGAGTGCGGCTTATCGAGTATTACGCCCGCTCGGGCGAGGAATGTCCGCCCAAACGGATTTACGAGGCCGGACGCGACGAGCTGCTCGGTATAGGTAAATTCGACCCGAGCTTCATCTCGCGCTTTGCCGACCATGACCTCAGTCGCGCGGAGGATATAATCGAATTCTGCTTCATGGGCGGCATCAGAATAGTCAGCTGCGCGTCCGAACATTATCCAGAGCGGCTCAAAGGTCTGTATAACCGACCGATTGTCCTATATTGCAGAGGAAACATTGAAGCGCTCGACGACAAATTCAGCGTGGGCGTCGTCGGCACGCGCGCGATGACCAACTACGGAAAGCACATCGCGTTCGATATCACGCGCAAGCTCTGCGCGCACAACGCGGTCATAATCAGCGGCGCGGCGAACGGAATTGACTCGGTCGCAAACCAGACCGCGCTCTACTTCGAGTCGCCGACGATAGCGGTGCTCGGGTGCGGCGTCAATGTCGCGTATCCGGCTGAAAACAAGATCATGCTCGATCAGATTGCCGAGCGCGGTATGCTGATAAGCGAGTTCGCGCCAAACACCCCTCCGTCAAGGTATTCGTTCCCGATACGCAACCGTATAATCAGCGGACTTTCCGACGCGCTGCTTGTAGTCGAGGCGGGCGAGCGTTCGGGCGCGCTGATAACCGCGCGTCACGCGGCTGACCAAGGGCGTCCGGTCTACGCCGTACCCGGCAACGTCAACTCGCCCGAGAGCCGCGGGACGAATCTGCTGATACGCGACGGCGCGTACCTGTGCGCCTCCGCCGAGGACATTCTTCGGGATTTCGCCGACAAGATGAACCTGTCGCCGAACGAAATGCTGACCCGCAGTGAGAAATACCTTCATTATGAGCTGCGCGCGACGAAGCCGTTGCCCGAGCGCGATTTGTCTGACCCGTCGGGACGTGACAGAAGCAGTGCAAAGTCCGACCAACCGGAGGGGCAGCCGCGCGCGGCAAAAGCGAATGTGGCGGCTCGCCATGCTGACGGCAGACCGACCGGCGTCAAACCGCCGGAGACCGTGCGTTCCAATGCTGACGAGCCGCGTGGCAATGCTGTGCCGCGTGACAATCTCAAACCGGCGTCCGCGCTGCTCAAAGACACTGGCACGGCTGACATGAAGTCAAATGAAGCCGTCCACACCGAGGCTGCCCAGCCTATACAGGACAGACCGCGCGATTCAGCTGCTAAGCCCGCCGTTTCCTCGCACGACCATGACGGCTGCACACAGTCCGCACAGGACAGACTGCGCGATTCAGCTGCTAAGCCTGCCGTCTCCTCGCCCAACCATGACGGCTGCACACAGTCCGCACAGGACAGACCGCGCGATTCAGCTGCTAAGCCTGCCGTTTCCTCGCACGACCGTGACGGCTGCACACAGTCCGCACAGGACAGACCGCGCGATTCAGCTGCTAAGCCCGCCAATTCTTTGCCTAACAATAGCGGCTTCCGGTCTATACAGAGCCGGTCCCATAACGCCGCGCCCACGGAAAAGCCGAGCTTTGATAAAAGCCGGCTAAACCCGCTGCAGCTGCGAATTTACAACTTGCTGCCTGAAGATGGCAGCGCGGTCTCACCGGACAAGCTCACGCGCGACGACCTGCCGACAAGCGACGTGCTCGCGACATTGACGATTCTCGAGCTCTATTCGGCGGTCGAATCACTCCCCGGCGGGCTGTTCAGACGTAACATCTGACCGCAATTATATAAACCACCATTATACAAATAGATATATCCAATTGTCAATCCAATCGACGAACCAATTTTTGACGAATCAATTTTTAAGGAGAAATCACACTAAATGGCTAATCTCGTAATCATGGAATCGCCGCCAAAGGCGGTCACGGTCAAAGGCTATCTTGGCTCGGGCTACAAGGTCGTGGCGTCGACCGGACATATCCGCGACCTGCCGAAAAGCTCGCTCGGTATCGATATCGAGAACGATTTCAAGGCCAGATATATAAATATCCGCGGCAAGGGTCCGCTGATAAAGGAGCTCAAAAAGGAAGCCAAGGCGGCAGACAAGGTCTACCTCGCGACCGACCCCGACCGCGAGGGCGAGGCTATCGCGTGGCATCTGTCAATCGCGCTCGAGATACCCGAGGAAAAAATCCGCCGCGTGACTTTTAACGAGGTCACAAAAAAGGCGGTCAAAGCCGGTATCAAGAATCCGCGCGACATCGATATGGGGCTGGTCAACTCACAGCAGGCTCGCCGCCTGCTCGACCGAATAGTCGGCTATAAATTGAGTCCGTTCCTTTGGAAAACCGTAAAGAGCGGGCTGTCGGCCGGACGCGTGCAGTCGGTCGCGACCCGTATCATAGTCGAGCGCGAGAACGAGATACGCGCGTTCAATCCCGAGGAATACTGGACTATCGACGTCTCGCTCGAGAATAAAAAAGGCGGCAGGATTAAGGCGAAGTTCTACGGCGACGCGAACGGAAAGCTCGAGCTCCACTCGGAGGAGGAGGCTATGAAGATAGTCGCCGCCGTCGAGGGACGCGAGTTTGTCGTCCGCTCGGTCAAGAACGCCGTCCGCATGAAGAATCCCGCTCCGCCTTTCACGACGTCGACCCTGCAGCAGGAGGCGTCGAGACGGCTCGGCTTCCAGTCACAGAAGATAATGCGCGTCGCGCAGGAGCTTTACGAGGGCATAAACCTCGGCAGCTCGATGGGCGGAGTGCAGGGTCTTATCACCTATATGCGTACCGACTCGCTCCGAATCGCCGACGAGGCTGCCGACGCGGCGAAGGAGTATATCACCGAGAAGTACGGCGAGCAGTTCTACCCGAAGGAGCGCCGTATCTATAAGACCAAAGCCGGCGCGCAGGACGCGCACGAGGCGATACGCCCGTCGTCGACCCAGTTCGAACCCGAGAAGATAAAGAAGCTGCTCACCGGCGACCAGTACCGGCTCTATAAGCTGATCTGGGACCGCTTCATGGCGAGCCAGATGGCGTCGGCGGAGCTCGATACGATCAGCGCCGACATCGAGTCGGGCGGCTACATCTTCCGCACGAGCGGCTACTCGGTAAGATTCCCCGGATACATGACCGTGTACGAGGAGTCGGAGGAAGCGAGCGAAAAGGACAGCGACGCGCCCGAAAAGAGCGCGAAGCTGCCGCATCTCAACGAGGGAGAGCAGCTGCGCCACAACGAGACAAAGCCGCAGCAGCACTTCACCGAGCCGCCGCCGCGCTATAACGAAGCGTCGCTCGTCAAATTCCTCGAGGAGCGGGGTATCGGTCGTCCGAGCACGTTCGCTACAATTATAACAACAATAATCACGCGCGGATACGTCGTGCGCGAAAACAAATCCTTGAAGCCGACCGAGCTTGGCGAGGTCACGACGCGTCTCATGGTCGACTACTTCCCGAAAATTGTCGACTATGAGTTCACCGCCGAGATGGAGACCGAGCTTGACGAAATCGCGAACGGAGTGAACACGGTCAGCGGAGTCTTGCACGCGTTCTATGACGATTTCGCGAAAACGCTCGAGAAAGCCGAAAACTCGACTACTAAGGACGAATACGCGCTGCCGGTTGAGGAAATCGACATGGTATGCGAGAAGTGCGGCGCGAAAATGGTCGTCAAGAACGGACGCTACGGCAAGTTCGCGGCCTGTCCGAACTATCCCGCCTGCAAGAACACGAAGCCGCTCACAAAGGACGGCGAGGCGCTCGACGAGGTGGTTGCCGAGACCGACATGGTGTGCGAGAAGTGCGGCAGCCCGATGGTGCTGCGCACCGGTCGCTACGGCAACTTCTACGCCTGCTCGCGCTACCCCGAGTGCAAGAACACGAAGCAGATAACGAAAGGCATCGGCGTCGCCTGCCCGCTCTGCGGCGCTGAGGTCGTAGTCAAGAAAGGTCGCAGCCGCTCGGTATTCTACAGCTGTTCACGCTATCCCGAGTGCGAGTTCTCGTCGTGGGATATGCCGACTAATGAAAAATGCCCGACCTGCGGCGGTATGCTGTATAAGAAGAAAGGCAAAAACCTGCTGGTCTGCAAGACCGACGGCTGCGGCTACAAGCGAGAGGTCGAGCCGGAAGAAGCCGCCGAATAGAGAGTGGTCTCACAGCTTCGCCTGTGGCGAAGCTGTGAGAGAGTGGAGAGTTGTCTCCGGCTTCGCCTGCGGCGAAGTCGGAGAGAGTGGTCTCCGCTGCGCGGAGAGATGAGGTACACAAAAATTCCCTGCGGGAATTTTTGTGATTAAAACCGCCTGCGGCGGTTGAGTGATAAGTTGTAATATAATTCTATTCCCTCCCTCCCGCTCATAAAAGCGAGATACGCATAAGCGTATATAATAACGAGATACGCATAAGCGTATATAATAATTTGAAATTCGCCAACGGCGAATTTCTACCGCAGCTCTCGGATTCGCTCCGCGAATCCGAGACCACTCTCCGCTCTCCACTCTCTCTGATTCGGCAGAGCCGAATCAGAGACCACTCTCTTAATCCCCCCTAACTTAAACATAAAGAAATAACTATGAACAACACCCCACAAATTACCGTTGTCGGCGCGGGGCTGGCTGGATGCGAAGCGGCTTATATGGCCGCACGGCTCGGCGTCAGGGTTCGGCTCGTCGAGATGAAGCCAAAGAAGTACACCCCAGCGCACAGCTATTCCGGATTCGCCGAGCTCGTCTGCTCGAATTCGCTTCGGTCGAATATGATGACTAACGCGGTCGGCGTGCTGAAAGAGGAGATGCGCCTGCTCGGCTCGCTCGTCATCGAAGCCGCCTACGCCTGCGAGGTTCCGGCGGGCAGCGCGCTCGCGGTCGACCGTTACCGCTTCTCCGACTACATCACGCATAAGCTCCGCTCACATCCGCTCATTGAAATCGAGGAGCACGAGGTCACAGAAATACCCGACGGAATCGTCGTTATCGCGACCGGACCGCTCACAAGCGATTCGCTGTCACGCGATATCGCCCGCCTCATCGGCACCGATTACCTCTACTTCCACGACGCCGCCGCGCCGATAGTCAGCTTCGAGTCTATAGACATGACAAAAGCCTTCTTCGCGTCGCGCTACGACAAGGGCGAGGCGTCGTACATCAACTGCCCGATGACCCGCGAGGAGTACGACCGCTTCTATGACGCGCTGATTACAGCCGAGGAAGCCGAGCTGCACGATTTCGACAAAGGCGATGGCAGTACCGGAGCGACCGGAGATAATAACATTGACCGCGATTCCGGCAGTGACCACGATTCCGGCAGTGACCGCATTGACGATAATCATACCACCAATAAATCCAAACGCCCCACCGTGTTCGAGGGCTGTATGCCGGTCGAGGAGATGGCGCGCCGCGGACGCGAAACACTGCTGTTCGGTCCGATGAAGCCGGTCGGCATCACCGTACCGTCGACCGGACGCGAGGCGTACGCGATAGTGCAGCTCCGCCGCGAAAATCTCGACGGCACGATGTACAATATCGTCGGCTTCCAGACCCACCTGAAATTCCCCGAGCAGCGGCGTGTCTTCGGCCTTATTCCCGGACTCGAGAACGCCGAGTTCCTGCGCTACGGCGTCATGCACCGCAATACGTTCATGAATTCGCCGAAGCTGCTCGACGACTGCTATATGTATAAATCCCGCCCCGGGCTCTACTTCGCCGGACAGATGACCGGCGTCGAGGGGTATGTCGAGAGCGCGTCGAGCGGACTCGTCGCCGGACTGAACGCGGCGCGGTACGCGCTCGGACTCGACGCGGCGCATTTCGACCGCGAGAGCATGACCGGCGCGCTCGCCCGCTACGTCTCCGACCCGAACGTCGCGAACTTTCAGCCGATGAACGTCAACTTCGGCATAGCCGCGCCTCTCGCGACCCGCGTCAAGGGCGGCAAGCGCGCCCGCGGCGAGGCTATGGGAATCCGCGCGATTGAAAATATCAAGGCTAAAGCCGCCGAGCTCGGTCTCGCCGCAGCCGACACATCTGATGAACAGTAATAGCAAATGTACCGGCTGTTCGGTCGCGCCGGAGATAACAATAATGCTGATTGCATAGTTACATCAGCAAAACCACCAAATCCAAATATACAATAATACCGCAAACCAATTCAAACAAGTTCCCACCAAACCAAGCCGCCGGTTGGGAAGCAGGGTCCCATTAGGCGGCGCATGGCTGTAGTCCTGGCAGCGAGCACATATAAACTGACTGTGCACAAATAAACATCCCCAATATATCCCACTCTGCGAAAGTTTTCGCGGAGGGTCGGGGAGGAGCCTTTTTCAAAAGGCTCCTCCCCCAGAGGAAACAATCAATTACGAAATAACAATATATAGGAGTATACGCAAATGAAGCTGATACTTGACGCGATGGGCGGAGACAACGCACCGCTGGAAATACTAAAGGGCGCGGCGGAGGCGCTCGCCGAATATTCTGATATCGAGCTGATACTTGTCGGACGCGAGCAGGAGCTGCGCGAGATCTGCGAGCGGGAGAAGCTCACGCTCGACCGAGTCGAATACATCGACGCGCCCGACGTCGTCACGATGGAGGACTCGGCGCAGACGGTCGTCATGTCGAAGAAGAACTCATCGATGAGTCTCGGACTAAAAGCACTCGCCGCCGGCCGCGGCGACGCGTTCATCTCCGCGGGTAACACCGGCGCGCTCATGACCGGCGCGACCCTGCTCGTACGCTGCGTCAAGGGCGTGAAGCGCGCGGCTATCGCGACGATACTGCCGATGGATAAGCCGGTGCTGATGCTCGACTCGGGCTCGAACGTCGTCGTCACGCCCGAATTTCTGGTGCAGTTCGGAATCCTCGGCTCGGTCTATATGGAGAACCTGTTCAATGTAGAACGGCCGCGCGTCGGTTTATTAAACAACGGCACCGAGGAGCATAAGGGCACGCCGATGCTCGTCGAGGCGCACGAAATGCTCAAAAACACCAAAAGCCTGAACTTCGTCGGCAACGTCGAGGCAAAGGGCATAATGACCGGAGACTGCGACGTGCTCGTCACCGACGGCTTCACCGGCAACATAGTCCTAAAGACAATCGAGGGACTCAGCAAGTTCATGATGAAGAAGCTGAAGGGACTGTTCATGAAGAATACCCTCTCGAAGCTGTCGGCGCTGCTGATAAAGAAAGAATTCACTACGCTGAAAAAAGCGTTCGACGCGAGCGAATACGGCGGCGCGCCTTTCCTCGGAATCTCGAAGCCGGTGTTCAAGGCGCACGGCGGCTCGGACGCGCGCGCTATCAAGAACGCGCTTCGTCAGGCGCGCGAGTATATCGCAAAAGACGTTCCGGCGATAATCGACGCGCGTATCACCGAGAGCATCACCGCGGATAAAGTCAGCGCGGACAAACGATAGATTAAAACGAATGTCTTGACTCTGCAAAGAAAGGATTGAAGCACAATATGGACAACTACCCGCTTCCAATGGAGCGGCTCTGTGACAAGATAGGCTATACATTTTCCGATATGTCGCTGCTCGAGACCGCGCTCACTCACTCGTCGTTCGCGAATGAGACGCGCGTCAAGGGAATAGACACACCGTTCAATGAACGGCTCGAGTTTCTCGGCGACTCGGTGCTGTCGATAATAGTCAGCGACTACCTCTACCGCAGCTACCCCAATCTGCCCGAGGGCGACCTCACCCGCATCCGCGCGAGCGCGGTCTGCGAAAAGACGCTCGGTCTGCTCGCAAAATCGCTCGACCTCGGCAGCTACCTGCGGCTCGGTCACGGCGAGGCAACCCGCGGCGGACGCGAGCGCGTGTCGATACTCGCCGACGCCTTTGAAGCTATCCTCGCCGCTATATATCTCGACTCGGGAAGTAAGGAGACCGTCGCGAAATTCCTGCTGCCGCTCGTCACCCCCGAGATCAACGGCTTTATCGAAAAAGGCGAGAACCGCGACTATAAGACCCTGCTCCAGCAGATTGTGCAGCAGGAAAAGGGCGAGATTCTCGAATATGTTCTGATAGAGGAATCGGGGCCTGCGCACGATAAGCGTTTCACGGTCGAGGCTCACCTCAACAGCAACGTCATCGGTCACGGTGCCGGCAAGTCCAAGCGTGAAGCCGAGCAGCTCGCCGCAAAGGAAGCGCTCGTGCTTTTCGGCGACAAATGAAGCAGGATCATGCCGCGCGCAAAGCAGACGCGCGCGAGGATGGTTCGGCGAGCCGCGCGGCGACGCACAGTCTGACCGCGCAGCCGCCGAAACGTCACATCAATATTCCGATATTCATCCCGCACCTCGGCTGCCCGAATAACTGCGTGTTCTGCAATCAGCGCAAAATTTCCGGAAAATCCGAGTTCCGCCTTTGCGACGTCCGACCCGAGATTGAGCGCGCGCTCGCGACTGTAAACCCCGACGCCGACGTCGAGATCGCTTTCTTCGGCGGCAGCTTCACCGGCATCGACCGCGGCGATATGCTCTACCTTCTGAACCTCGCCGACGAATACGTCCGGTCGGGACAGGTCAGCGCGATACGTCTGTCCACCCGCCCCGACTATATCGACCGCGAAATACTCGATATCCTGCGCGACCACCACGTCACTGACATCGAGCTCGGTATACAGTCGATGTCCGACCGCGTGCTTAAAGCCTCAAAGCGCGGTCATACCGCCGAGACCTCTCGAGCCGCCTGTAAGCTGATAGCAGAATACGGCTTCAACCTCGTCGGTCAGATGATGGTCGGACTGCCGCTGGCCACGCGCGAGGACGAGCTCGCGACCGCCGACGAGATCTCGCGGCTGTGCGGCGCGGCGCGAATCTACCCGACCGTAGTGTTCCGCGGCACCGAGCTGTGCGATATGCTCGGTCACGGCTATACACCGCTGACGCTCGACGAAGCCGTGTCGCGGTGCGCCGACCTGCTTTCGCTGTTCGCCGAGCGCAGGATTAAGGTAATCCGCGTCGGATTGTGCGCGTCGGAGAACCTGACCGGCAATAATAAAAGTGACAGCGCCGCCCCAACCGACTGTGCGGACAATGACAGCGCGGTCATAGCCGGCGACTACCACAGCGCGGTCGGCGAGCTCGCGTACAATGAGCTGTATTACCGTAAAATCAAGCGGTATATCGACGACAACCACCTCTCCGACATGATTTCGGGTAAGAATATCGCAATCGAGACCGGAATCGGCGAGACTTCCAAGACCTCGGGACAGCACAGAAAAAATAAACTACGGCTTCAAAATGAATACAATGTAAATAATATCAAAATCATTGAAAATCCCGAGCTTTTCTGGTATAATATTAGAATAAGGATATTTTGACGCCATAGAAATGGTTGAAAATCAGCCTGTCATTGTTTTTATAATGCGACAGCTCCGACATTCCGGCAATATTTCAATCAAATCCGCACAGTAATTCTGGCAGCAGTCCTATCAAGTCTGCGCAATCATTCCGGCGGCAGGTCAATCAAGTCTGCACTTAACCGAGCCGCCGTTTGGGGAGCGTGGGTCCAGCGGTTACGTCCTACGGACGTAACCGCCAAGGCGGCGCATGTCTGTAGACCAAGCGTCAACCACGAATCTCATTTCAGCGAATAAATAAACAATTATAGACCAAGCCAAATATGCAAAAGTTTTAGGAAGAGGGGTAGCAGTTCAGCAAGCAAAGCTTGCTGAACTGCCGGGGAAAACCCTTTTTCCAAAAGGGTTTCCCCCACCGTCTCCCCACAAACACCACTAACTATTCGCGGAGGAAAATATGTATCTGAAGTCGCTTGAGCTGTTCGGGTTCAAGTCGTTTCCGGATAGGACCTGCCTCGGGTTTGAGCGAGGCGCGACGGTAGTCGTAGGGCCGAACGGAAGCGGAAAATCGAATATTTCCGACGCGATGCGCTGGGTGCTCGGCGAGGTGTCGTCAAGGAGCATACGCGGCAATAAGATGGAGGACGTCATATTCGGCGGCACGGATGACCGCAAGCAGATGAACTTTGCCGAGGTCACGATAACGCTTGACAACAGCGACCGAATGCTCGATTCGGACTTTGACGAGGTGTCGGTCACGCGCAGATATAACCGGCGGGGCGACAGCGACTACTTCATCAACCGCCGACCGGTCAGACTGCGCGATATACACGAGCTGTTCATGAACACCGGCGTCGGACGCGAAGGCTATTCGATAATCGGACAGGGTCGTATCGCCGAGATTATCTCTCAGAAAAGCGACGAGCGGCGCTCGATCTTCGAGGAAGCCGCCGGAATCTCCAAGTACCGCTATAAGAAAGAGGAAGCCGAGGCGAAGCTCGAGGACACCGACGCAAACCTCGTCCGGCTCGGCGATATCCTGTCCGAGCTCGAGGGACGGGTCGAACCGCTGCGCGTCGAATCGGAGCGAGCGCGCCGCTACCTCGAATACTACGAGATAAAAAAGCGGGACGACGTCTCGGTCTGGCTCTATGACTTCGGCTGCCTTATGCGCGACCTCAAAGCCGCGGACGAGCGGCTGAGAAACGCGAAATGCGACCTCGACGCCGCGAGCGAGCTGCTTAACTCACTCGAGGAGCAGAACGAACGGCTGTATAACGAGTCGCAGGAGTCAAAATACAAATTCGAGCTGCTGCTCCGTAAAATCGAGCAGACCAACTCCGACTCGCATCAGCTCGACAGCAAAATCAAGCTCACAGAAAACGATATCTCGCACCGCAAAATCCAGCTTGAGGAGCGCGCGCGCTCCGACTCGCGCTTCGGCGAGCGCCGCGATGAATACGCGCGCGCGCGTGACGACGCCAAGCGCTCGCTCGACGAGGCTTCGGGTCGCGTCGTCCGAGTCGCCGGCGAGCTGAAAGGGCTCGAGGACGAGCTTGCCGATACCCGCGCAAAGCGCGCCGAGCTGTCAGCACATATGGATGAGCTGCTCGCGTCGAAGAATCAAGGAGAGGAGCGAGTCGTCGAGCTTCGAATCCGCCTGTCGGTCCTCGAGGGCAGCGATAAGGGCGACAGCGAAAAGGCAGCTGAACTCGAAGCCGGAATCAAACGCTATTCGGACAGCTCCGCGCTGCTCGCGTCAAGAATCGAAAAGGCCGAGCGGGTCATCGCCGAATACAATTCGCGAGCCGATAAACAAAAAGCCGAAATCGAGCAAATATCCGCCGATATCGAAAGCCTGAAGCGCGAAAAGCAGGACTATATCGACAAAGCCAATAACGTCTGGCTCGACTATACCGCGAAGCGGCACCGCATCGACGCTATCCGCCGCATGGACGAGCTGCTCGAGGGCTACTCGCAGAGCGTCCGCTTCGTCATGAACGAGTATTCAGCCGGAAAAATCGACGGGCTTTCCGACCGCGTAATCTACGGTCCGGTGTCAAAGCTCATCAGCGTCGCGCCGCGCTATACGCTCGCGCTCGAGACCGCGCTCGGCGCGAATATGCAGAATATCATCGTCGACGACGAGACCGCCGCGAAAGCCGCGATAAACCACTTAAAAAAGAAAAACGCCGGCCGCGCGACCTTCTACCCGATAAGCTCAATGAAGCCGCGCTTCTCACCGATACCCGCGAGCGAAGCCGAAAAATACGCCGGCTATATCGGCAGCGCCGACAGCCTTGTCACCTGCGACGAAAAATTCCTCGGCATAATCCGCAACCTGCTCGGCGCGACGCTCGTTTATGACAATATCGACAACGCGTCGACAATGGCAAAGGCTACCGGCTATAAGACGCGCATAGTCACGCTCGACGGTCAGATTATAAACGCCGGCGGCTCGTTCACCGGCGGCTCGGCGAAGCGCGACTCGGGTATGCTCACCCGAAAGAGCGAGACTGAAAAGCTGAAAGCCGAGACCGACGAGCTCGCAAAGACGCTCGAGACCTACAAGAAGGCGCAGAACGACTGCGACGGGAAAATAGCCGCAAAGCAGCGCGAGCTGTCCGGACTGTCCGGTCAGGGCGCGATGCTCGCGCAGCTCGCGAACGCCGAGACTACACAGCTCGAGGTGCTGAAAAGCCAGCTTGAGGGCGAAAAGCAGCTGAAAAAATCGTTCGAGGACGACCTTGAGCGCCTGCGCCGCGACGCCGACGAGCGCGCCAACGGTATCGCCAAGCTGCGGGATGAGACCGCGAAAATCATAGCCGATAATCAGAGGATTTCGACCGAGCGCGACGACGGCGCGCTGCGGCTCGGCGAATACGATATAAAGATA
This sequence comes from Candidatus Flemingiibacterium merdigallinarum, assembly GCA_904386005.1. Taxonomy (GTDB): domain Bacteria; phylum Bacillota; class Clostridia; order Oscillospirales; family CAG-272; genus Flemingiibacterium; species Flemingiibacterium merdigallinarum. Next base: position 31,457 of record CAJFKR010000001.1, on the reverse strand, counting down.
GAATCGCTTGAAAATAAGCGGAGCGAGCTGCTGATCTCGCGCGCCGAGGCGGGGCGCGACTCGGAGAACGCCGCACATATCCTTGAGGACGCCGAGAGGCGGCTTATGGAAGCGGTCAGCGAAAAAGAGGAGAACGAGCGGCTCACCGCCGAGCTCTCCGCCGCCAACGCCGCCGCCGAGCTTGAGCTTGACGAGCTAAAAAAGCAGCTTTCCGAAACGAACGACTCGCTGTCGAAGCTTATGCTCGAGCGCGCGGAGCTGAACGAGCGGAACATAGGCTCCGAGCAGAAGCTGAGCCGTATGCGGGTGAAGCTGCAGGAGGAGACGTCGAAGCGCGAAGCCTGCTTTCGCGAGTTTACGCTCGCCGAGTCAAAGCAGAAATCGCTCGCGGACGAGCGTGACAGCCAGACCGCGCGGCTCTGGGACGACTACGAGCTGACCTATTCGACCGCGCTCGACTGCGGCTACCCCGAGGTCACGTCCGAGACGCGCAAATCGACGCTCGCCGAGCTGAACGAATATAAGTCCAAGCTGCGCGAGCTCGGGGGCGTAAACCTCGCCGCGATAGACGAGTACGCCGAGCAGAAGCAGCGATTCGACTTCATGAACTCGCAGGTCGACGACCTCAAGGGTTCAAAGACCGATTTGCAGGAGATAATCAAAAAGCTCGTGTCCGAGATGTGCGAGACCTTCTCAAGCGCGATGGAGGAGATCGACCGCAACTTCAAGCTGGTGTTCGCCGAGCTGTTCGGCGGCGGCGACGCCGAGCTCGTGCTCACCGAGCCGGACAACCTGCTCGAAAGCGGAATCGAGATACGCGTAGCCCCGCCCGGCAAGATTATCAAGAGCCTGACGCTGCTGTCGGGCGGCGAGCAGGCGTTCGTCGCGATCGCGCTGATATTCGCGATCCTGCGCGTGAACCCGACGCCGTTCTGCGTATTCGACGAAATCGAGGCCGCGCTTGACGAAGCCAACGTGTTCCGCTTCGCCGACTACCTGAAGCGCTACTCGGACACGACGCAGTTCATAGTCATAACCCACCGCCGCGGCACAATGGAGATAGCCGACCGTATCTACGGCGTGACCATGCAGGAGCGCGGCATATCGAAGGTGCTTATGCTGGAAACGACCGAGCAGGTAAGCGAAAAGCTGGAAGGCAGCGATTCGGTCGAAAGATAAGCGGGAAATTCAGTGAGGAGTTAGGAGTGAGGAATGAGGAGTTAAGGAAGAAAAATTCCCTGCGGGAATTTTTCAATTATCATATCAGCTGGTGCTGATTTGATAATTTCTGCATGATTTGATGTAAGTTATAAATGAAAAGTGCGGTATCATTCCTCGCTTCTCCACTATTCACTCCCCCGGAAAGCAGACCAAACAAGTCAGCACACGCGTTTAATTAAATTGAAATTTGCCGCAGGCAAATTTCTTCCACAACTCCTCACTCCTGACTCCTCACTCCTAACTCTTACACATCACAAACACTCAACGCAGAAACAATAAATTTCAGGGAGACTCTCAGATGGGATTTTTCGAAAAACTAAAGAGCGGACTTGCCAAAACCAAGGACGCGCTGTTCAAAAAGGTCGACGACCTGTTCAAGAGCTTCGTCAAGGTCGACGAGGATATGCTCGAGGAGCTCGAGGAGCTGTTAATCATGTCGGACGTCGGCGCGACGTCGTCCGAGGAGATAATCGAGCGGCTGCGCGAGAAGATACGCGACGAGCGGATTACCGATCCGGAAGCCTGCAAGGTCGCGCTGCGCGAGATACTCGTAGACATGATCGGCGAGGGCGAGCCGCTGCGCCTCGAGTCGAAGCCGAGCGTAATACTTGTCATCGGCGTGAACGGCGTCGGCAAAACTACATCCATAGCCAAAATCGCGAACCGGCTCAAGCAGAACAAAAAGCAGGTGCTGCTCGCCGCCGCCGACACCTTCCGCGCGGCGGCTATCGACCAGCTGCAAATCTGGGCTGACCGAGTCGGCGTTGAGCTTATCAAGCACAGCGAGGGCTCCGACCCCGCGGCGGTAGTTTTCGACGCAGTCGCGGCGGCGAAGAAGCGCGGCTCGGACGTGCTTATAATCGACACCGCCGGACGGCTGCACAATAAGAAAAACCTGATGGACGAGCTTGCCAAAATCAACCGCGTCATCGACCGCGAGCTGCCCGGCGCGTCGCGCGAGACGCTGCTCGTTCTGGACGCCACGACCGGACAGAACGCCGTAAGTCAGGCAAAGGAATTCAAGCACGCCGCCGACATCACCGGTCTTATCCTGACCAAGCTCGACGGCACGGCAAAGGGCGGCATCGTCTTTTCGATAAAGCAGGAGCTTGATATTCCGGTCAAATTCATCGGCGTCGGCGAAAAATACGACGATATGCAGGAATTTGTCGCCCGCGACTTTGTCGACGCGCTGTTCAGCGAATAAGCTGATTTGAAAATTTTTCCCCGATTTATAGCCTTTCGTTAAAGAGTGGTCTCCGGCTTCGCCGCGGGCGAAGCCGGAGAAAGTGGAGAGTGGTCTGCCGCGCGGAGCGCGGCAGAGAGTGGTCTCCGACCTCGCCGCGCGAGGTCGGAGAGCTGAGGTACGAAATTTGCCTGCGGCAAATTTCGATTATACGCACATTCCATAATTCAGCGCCATATGTTCGCAC
>CAJFKR010000001.1:0-28727 GCA_904386005.1 Candidatus Flemingiibacterium merdigallinarum | reverse complement strand
CGCGGCGGTTTGAGACCACTCTCTCCGCCTGCGGCGGAGACCACTCTCCACTCTCTCGGATTCGCCGAGCGAATCCGAGACCACTCTTTGCCCCCCTCTCCGCTTATAAATAATCAACCATATCTAAAGGTGCTATATGTTAAAATTCGTGCTTGCATCGCGCAATCGCAAAAAGATACGCGAGCTTGAAACTTTTCTCTCGGCAATTTCGTCTGATATACAGATACTATCGCTCGACGACATCGGATATACCGATGAAATCGTCGAGGACGGCGCGACCTTCGCCGAGAATTCGCTTATAAAGGCGCGCGTGCCGGCTTCGCTCGGATATATCGGCGTCGCCGACGACTCGGGGCTCGAGGTCGACGCGCTCGGCGGCGCGCCCGGCGTCTATTCGGCGCGCTGGTCGGGCGAGGGCGCGACCGACGAGAAGAACAACGCGAAGCTGCTCGATGAGCTTCGAGACGTTCCGGCGGACAAGCGGACGGCTCGCTTTAAGACAGTCGTCACCTGCGCCTTTCCGGACGGCGAATACTTCCAGTGCGACGGCGTCTGCGAGGGAACGATACTGACCGTGCCCGACGGCGACGGCGGCTTCGGCTACGACCCGCTGTTCTGGTCGACCGAGCTCGGACGCTCGTTCGGAGCGGCTTCTGCCGACGAGAAGAACCAAGTCAGCCACCGCGCGAGAGCTATGCGCCGCCTCGCCGAGCTGCTGCCACAATATCTTGACAAGCAGTCAGCGCGGTAATTGCTCGGTTGACTCTGTCAAGTCAGCCGACAGAGCGGCGGCTTTGCGGAATCGATTACTATAACAGTCATATAAAGAAAGCGAGACATACTATGCTAACAAGCAGACAGCGCGCCGGACTCCGAAAAATGGCGGCGGCGCAGGACACGATATTCCAGGTCGGCAAGGGCGGGATTACCGACAATATGTGCGAGCAGATTTCGAACGCCCTCGAAGCCCGCGAGCTTATCAAGCTGCGCGTGCTCGAAAACTGCGACTACAGTTCAAAGCAAGCCGCCGAGATAATCGCAGGCGAGGTCGGAGCCGACGTCGTGCAGGTCATAGGCAGCCGCTTCGTTCTCTACCGCGAGTCGGTCGACAATAAAAAAATCGACCTTTCGCTGCTTTGATAAGCTTGAATAAGATTAAGGTAGACTTTATTCAGTAAAGGCATAGTCATAACTATGAGCGACAACGACCTCACAAAGCCCGACCCCTCCCCTCGCCAGTTAAGCCGTACCGAGCGGATCGGCATATACGGCGGCACCTTTTCTCCGGTACATTCGGGACATATCCGCGCCGCAAACTGCTTTCTCGACTGCGTCGGACTCGACCGGCTGTATATGGTTCCGACCGCGCTGCCGCCTCACAAAGCCGCGGTCGACGGCGCGAGTGACGCCGACCGGCTCGAAATGCTGCGCCTCGCCATCGCGGATGACCGCGCGGGAAAGCTCGAGGTATCCGACTGGGAGATATCGCGTCAGGGCAAAAGCTACACCATATATACGCTCGAGCATTTTACAAAGCCGGAGCGCGAGCTGTATATGTTAGTCGGCACGGATATGTTTCTGACGCTTGACAAGTGGTACCGCGCCGCAGATATATTTAGGCTCGCGACAATAACGCTGATGCGCCGCGAGAACGACCGCTCGCTCGACGCGGTAATCGACGAGTGCCGACGGCGATATGCCGAGGATTTCGGCGCGAGGATAGTAGTAATAGACCGCGCGCCGTTTGAAGTCTCGTCAACCGAGCTGCGGCGTAGAATCTCATCGGGAGATTCGCTCGAAGGGCTGATCCCCGACCCGGTAGCCGGATATATCAAAAAGAACCGGCTATATACAAATTCCAAATCAAGGATATGATGAGCATGATAACGCAAATACAAGCCGAGCGTCTCGCCGCGCTGCGCGAGAGAATACCCGCGTATATTAACGGCAAGCGGCTCATACACACGCTGGGAGTCGAGCGCGAGATCACTTCGCTGTCCGGCATATATATGCCGGAGCGCGAGTTCGAGCTGCGATGCGCCGCGCTGCTGCATGACATTACAAAGCAGCTGTCGCTTGACGAGCAGCTGAGCCTTTGCGACGCGTTCGGCATCGAATATACCGAGCGCGATAAATTGACGCCCAAGATTTTTCACGCGATGACCGCGACCGGCGTGATAAGACGCGACTTCCCCGAATTCGCGGACGAATTCGTCCTGTCGGCAGTCAGATACCACACCACCGGCAGAGCCGGCATGACGCTCGGCGAGAAGCTGTTGTACCTCGCCGATTATATTGAGGATACACGGACCTTTCCGGACTGCGTCGAGCTGCGCCGTTATTTCTATTCGGCGCTCGGAGACGCGGTGAGTCAGTTCGACAGAGATGCTGTCCTGCGTGACACGCTGATACTGTCGTTTGACATGACAATACGGGGGCTTATCGAAGACGGCACGCCAATCGCCCGAGATACCTTCGAAGCGCGCAATTATTTGATTGAGGAAAAAGAATTTGAAAAGCGTAAATAACAACAACCAACCGAGGTACAGCCGGTCTGCACAGACCTCACCTCAACAGCCCCGTGTTCAGCAGGCACGTATTCAGCAGAGCCACCCTCCGCAGCGCCCGCAGCAGCAAGGCAGCACAAAACAGAGCCGCGCCGCGCATCAGACGCCGCCCCCCCGCCGTCGCCCTGTAAAGCGCGGTATCCCCGCGTGGAAGGTGACGCTCGCGGTGGTAGTCATATTCATTTTAGTTCTTATCGCGCTCGGCGCGTCCTATCTGAAATTTTACCGACCGTCGGTTGACACCGATGTTCCGTTTGATATAGAGACCACGACTCCGCCCGAGGTCACGACCACGCCGCCTGACGACAATATCGTCGAAACCACAAATGACGCCGACGACACCGAGGACATTGAAGCGGGCGCGTTCACGCGCGACACCGAATCGGTCAACTTCCTTGTGGTCGGACGAGACGCCGCGTCGTGGAACACCGACGTCATCATGATAGTCAATTTCAATATGCGCGAAGGCAGCCTTTCGGTCATGCAGCTGCCGCGTGACACATATATCGAGGCAGACAGCCGGATACACGGCCGCATCAATACAGTGATGAAATCCATGCGCTCGAGGGCGTATGATGAGGATTCGACGCTGTCAGACGAGGAGCTGTTGAGAGCCGGAATGGCGGGTATGTGCGAGCTGCTCGAAAAGAGCCTGTGCATACAGATTGACGGCTACGCTCACGTCGACCTCGCCGGCTTCCGCGGAATCGTCGACGCGATAGGCGGCGTGTATATGGATGTGCCGTATGCTATGCAGTACAGCGACCCCGACCAGGATTTGTATATCAATCTTCAGCCCGGACCGCAGACACTGTCCGGCAGCGAGGCCGAGATGTTCGTCCGATTCCGCAGCGACTACGTTCAGGCGGACATCGGTCGTATCGACGCGCAGAAGATATTCCTGACCGCGCTTTTTAAGCAGCTCAAAACAAATCTTACCGTAACGACCGTTCCGCAGATAGTCGAGCAGGTCGTAAAATACGTGACCACCGACGTTCCGCTCGCCGATATAATCATATACGCGAAGGAGCTGCTCGGAGTCGATATGAACAATGTGTCTATGATGACCCTGTACGGCACGGCGACCCAGACCGAAACCGGCGCGTGGTACTATATTATGAACCGCGCGTCGACCCTCGACATGATCAACACCTATTTCAACGTCTACAACAGTCCGATCACCGACGAAATATTCGACCGGACGCAGGCGTTCACCGACGAGGAATCGGCTATATTCACAAGCATCTACAACGCGTCGCCCGACGACCCCGCGGTCGAGGTCAAGCCGGATATAATGACCGGCGAGGAGATAGACAACGGCGACCTCAATATCGCGCTCCATTAAAAACAATAGATGAAAGGACTGGCAATACAATGACAGAAAATAAGCAACTCGAATCGACCGAAGCCGAAAGCTGGGCGGCGCTTCCGAGCCTTGCCGACGCCGACCCGCTCGAAATAGCCAAAACGCTCTGCCACGTGCTCGACATGAAGAAAGCGCGTGACATCAAGCTGCTGCGCGTGTCGGACAAGACGATAATCGCCGACTATTTTGTGATCTGTCAGGGCAGCTCGTCGACGAACATCAAGGCGCTCGCCGGCGAAGCGGAGTACAAGCTCACCCTACGCGGCGTCGCTCCGACGAGAATGGACGGCTACAATGAAGGACAATGGATAGCGCTCGATTTCGGCTGTGTGATAGTACACATAATGAGCCGCGAGAGCCGCGAATTCTACAAGCTCGAAAAGCTCTGGAGCGACGCCGAAGAGATAAACATTGACGATATCTTAGTGAAGTAACCCAAAATAGCGGAGAGATTAATTCAGTGAGGAGTTAGGAGTGAGGAGTGAGGAGTTGAGGAAGAAATTCGCCTGCGGCGAATTTCAATTAAAAGTTAATAGTGAAACACGGCTAAGCTCAGCAGCTTCAAACCGCACTCATGTTAAATCAGTGAGGACAGTTTAACTTTTCACTTTTCACTAAAACAAACAGCAGAAAACACCGCTTCAGCTTCGAACTCGCGTTTCAGATAAATTGAAAAATTTCCGCAGGAAATTTTTCTACCATAACTCCTCACTCCTCACTCCTAACTCCTAACTAATATTACGACTAACCTTTGAAAGGACACATATACAATGAAGTACGATTTTGGCGCCATTGAATCGAAATGGCAGCAAAAATGGGACGAGGCGGGAATATTCCGCGCCTCTGACGATCACACGAAGCCGAAATTCTACGGGCTTGTCGAATTCCCGTATCCGAGCGGCGCGGGTATGCACGTCGGGCACATCAAGGCTTATTCGGGACTCGAGGTAGTCTCGCGCAAACGTCGTATGCAGGGCTACAACGTGCTGTTCCCGATAGGCTTCGACGCGTTCGGTCTGCCTACCGAGAACTACGCTATCAAGAACCATATCCACCCGAGAATCGTCACCGACCGCAATATCGAGCGCTTCACCTCACAGCTGAAACGCGTCGGCTTCTCGTTCGACTGGACGCGCGTCGTCGACACGACCGACGAGGGCTACTATCACTGGACGCAGTGGATTTTCCGCAAGATGTTCGACGCCGGACTCGTGTTCCGTGCAAAGACGCTTGTCAACTACTGCCCGAGCTGTAAGGTCGTGCTGTCGAACGAGGACTCGCAGGGCGGCAAGTGCGACATCTGTCACAGCGATATTATACAGAAGTCGAAAGACGTCTGGTACCTGCGCATAACCGAGTACGCCGACAAGCTGCTCGAGGGGCTCGACAAGGTCGACTACCTGCCGAATATCAAGCTCCAGCAGGAGAACTGGATCGGACGCAGCGAGGGCGCGTTCGCCGAGTTCGCGCTGACCGGTATCGACGAGAAGCTGCGCATCTACACGACCCGTCCCGACACGATGTTCGGCGTCACGTTCATGGTAATCGCGCCCGAGCATCCGATAATCGACAAGTACAAGGAGCGCATTGCGAACATATCCGACGTCGAAGCCTACCGCGAGATGTGCGCAAAGAAGACCGAATTCGAGCGCACGCAGCTCAACAAGGAAAAAACGGGAGTATGCCTTGACGGCATCGCCGCTATAAATCCGGCGAGCGGCAAGGAAATACCGATTTACATCTCCGACTACGTAATGATGGGCTATGGCACCGGAGCTATCATGGCGGTTCCGGCGCACGACGAGCGCGACTACGAGTTCGCGAAGAAGTTCGGCATCGACATCGTCGAAGTCATAAAGGGCGGCGACATATCAAAGGAAGCCTACACCGGCGACGGCGAGATGGTCAACTCCGGCTTCCTTGACGGCATCAAGACTAAAAAGGAAGCTATCGCGAAGATGATAGACTTCCTCACCGAGCGCGGAATTGGCGAGCGCGGCGTGCAGTACAAGATGAAGGACTGGGCGTTCAACCGTCAGCGCTACTGGGGCGAGCCGATACCGATCGTACACTGCCCGCATTGCGGCATGGTCGGCGTGCCCTACGACGAGCTGCCGCTTAAGCTGCCCGAGGTCGAGAATTTCGAGCCGGGCGAGGGCGGCGAGAGCCCGCTCGCGAAGATAGATTCGTTTGTAAACTGCACCTGCCCGAAGTGCGGCGGTTCGGCTAAGCGCGAGACCGACACAATGCCGCAGTGGGCTGGTTCGTCGTGGTACTTCCTCCGCTACTGCGACCCGCACAACGACAAGGAGTTCGCGTCGAAGGACGCGCTCAAGTACTGGCTGCCGGTCGACTGGTACAACGGCGGCATGGAGCACGTTACCCGACACCTGATTTATTCGCGCTTCTGGCACCGCTTCCTCTACGATATCGGCGAGGTTCCGTGCGACGAGCCGTACGCAAAGCGCACAGCGCAGGGACTGATACTCGGCCCGGACGGCGAAAAGATGTCGAAGTCAAAGGGCAACGTCGTCGACCCGAACGACGTCGTCGACGAGTACGGCGCGGACGTGCTGCGCGTATACGTGCTGTTCATGGGTGACTACGCGTCGGCGGCTCCGTGGAGCGAGAGCAGCGTCAAGGGCTGCAAGCGATTCCTCGAGCGCGTCGCGGGACTTAGCGATATCCTGTCGGACGGCGAGGTCACGCCGAAGCTCGAATCCGCCTTCCACAAGACGATAAAGAAGGTGTCCGAGGACATCGAGGACATGAAGTACAACACGGCGATCGCGGCGATGATGACGCTGATAAACGAAATCTACGACCATGGCAGCCTGACACGCGACGAGCTTTCGGTATTCATCCGCCTGCTCTGCCCGTTCGCGCCGCACCTGTGCGAGGAGATGTGGCAGCAGCTCGGCGGCGAGGGCTTCTGTTCGCTGGCAAGCTGGCCCGAGTACGACGAAGCGAAGTGCGTCGACTCGGTTGTCGAGATTGCCGTTCAGGTTTCGGGCAAGCTGAAATTCACAAAGGAAATCCCGCTCGACACGCCGCGCGATGAGGCGATCGCGCTCGTCAAGGCGGACGACCGAATGAAGCCCTATCTCGAGGGCAAGACAATTGTCAAGGAGATATCCGTGCCGAACAAGATTGTAAATATAGTTGTGAAATGATAATATCCGGAGGGCGTATGCTCTCCGGATTTATTTACATAATGTTAATATTTTGTTTATTGACTATAGGATACCGGCATGGTAACATAATTATACATACACGACATTTATGAAACGGAAGGATTGCCATGAATAAATTGATATCCGTGTTTATCAGCTTGCTGATTTCAAGCCTGCTTGTTAGCCTGCTCGTCTTGTCCGCGTGCGACGAGCGAAGCTATACTATTGACGAAGTTGTGACGGCTGTGATGGAGCGCAGCTATGACTGGGAGACTGTGTCTACAGGCGAGGGTACAGCGGTTTCAAGCTATGGACCATTCGATATCGGGACATATCGAATAGCTGTCGTCAAGTCGGGAGATTTTTCCGGCAATAGATGGATCACCGCGGCGATAAACGACACCGCGCAGAACAAATTGTATATTTACGATTGTACTGACGGTGATAATGACGCGGCTATGAAAGAATTAAAGCAGGTCATAAATTTAAGCTCCTCCGACGAGCCGCAGCATTCGTCGCAGAACATATCCGTCGCCGAGCGCTGGTGGGGAATGGGCGCATCATATGACAGGGCTTCAAGCGAAAAGGATAGGAGCTGGAAGGTGTATAATGCCCGCCGCGGCGTAGACTGCATGGAATTCGATACCTATGTCGAAGACCCGCTGCAGGAATGCGCGTCAGAATATATGGAGCTTACCGGGCAGATGTCGGCGCTCGAGACAGCGGTTGAATATAATTATGATACACAGCTTCCGCGCGCGGTCAGCGAAATCGAGAACGTCACATTAGCGACCATCGCCGCGGTTTTGATGTCTTTCGACCTTGAACCCGACATGACAACAAGCATATTGGAAATATACACCCTGCGCGAAATGGCTGATTCCTATTTTGCTTTTATACTTGACATGAACGGCATAACCTGACTTATAGATACGCTGAAATAACAAAATCCGCTGGAGGTGAGCATATGAACCGCAAATACGCCTGCAGAGTCGCGCTGTCGATGTTGGTGCTGACCGCGGCTATCGTTGCAGTCGACGCGCTCGTCGACCACATGACCGACCCGCCCGAGAAATTCGATTCGACCGAGACGATATCGCTGACCGAGGAAATCACAATGCCGTGGCGCATGGGTGCTGACGAGAAATACGTCCTCGAGCGGTACGCCGAGCTGACCGAAGAAGCTGCCGCCGACCATGTGATTCTCACCGACGAAAACTACGGCGGTATGTATTATGACGACGACGGATACGCGGTCATATGCGTCAAGACTGACAGCCCGAGCGATACATATGCGGACATTATCGACGTTGGCGACGGCATGAACCAAATCGCCATCCGCGAGGTCAAGTACAGTCGTGCCGAGCTGGACGCGGTGCGCGAGGATATCCGCGGATTCGCACCACATTTGGGCGATTATCTCATCATCGAGCTGAGAATAAGAGATACTGAAAATAAAATTCAGGTAGGTATTGATGAATGTGAAGACATTGAACATTTCACCGAGCTGTTTCTCGCCGAGCTCGGGCTCGACGACTCCGCGCGCGATATGTTCGATATCTTCATCTCCGACCTTAACGATTTGTCATATCTTACCGCGGTATCCGGTTCATAAAATCAGCGTCAGGTCAACGCCTGACGCTGATTGAATTCTCCGCTTTCGGGTAGGACTTGTCGACACGTAAAATCTGCCACGCGGCAGATTTTTTTCGACCGCGAATGATTTCGCTTGGGTTGGTTTCGCTCATACCAACCCTTGACTTCTGCCGCGAGGCGTCACATTCCGCTGTCAATAGATTCCATTAAGGTGTCGATTGTTGCTTCTATTGACGGGAGGGTGGACGCGAGCTTGGAGGCGAGCTCGGTATTGCTGCGCAGGCAGGCGTCTATAACGTTGTCGGCGAGCGGCAGGAAGATGTTCAGTACCGAGCCGACGTCGAATTTGCGCGACTCGCGGACGATTTCGAGCATATCAATCGAATCCTCGCCGCGCAGCAGCTTCTGCGAGACCCGCTCCTCATAGAAGCTCGGCATTATGTCGCGATAGGTGTAGTAGCTCATCGCGTCCATTATCGCGCCCGTCTCGTGCGGACGGCTGTTCGTCACCGGTATGCACAATAGGTATGTATACGTGCGCAGGCAGTGGTAGCTGTCCTGACTCTCGTCATACTTCGGCACCGGCAGGATTCCGTACGCGTCGGTCATGTCGCGGTAGTTGTTCGCCGCCTTGAGCTGCGCCAGCGTCATCAGCGCGCGCCCCGACTTGAATACGTTCTCGTAGTGCGTGTAGTCGTTCACCGTGCCGGTGTTCGTGTATAGGTACTCGCCCGCCACCGACATCGCCGACTTCAGCTTGTCGCAATAGTCGAAGAACAGGTCTCCCGAGTAGCTGACCTGCGGTCTGCCGTCCTCGTCTATGTAAGCCGAGTCTATGCCCGCGCCGGCGAGCATACCCGGTCCGAACCGCTGGTAGGACACCATGCCGTACACCGCATTGCCGTCCTGCGTCAGCGTGAAGCTGTCGTCGCCGTTCAGATTCGCGCCGGCTTTCATATACTCGACCAGCTTGTCGAACGTCCACTTGCCCTCGCGCACGAGGTCATACGGCGCGTCGAGCCCGAGGTCGGTCAGCATATTTTCGTTGATGAACGTCACGAGCGTGCCCTCGAAGTCGCACAGCGACACGTCGGTCATCGCGAACAGCGCCTGACGCGACTTGCCGAGCCGCGATTCCTCGGTCACCGCGCCGTCCCACCACGGCTCGTCGAGCCGCATTTCGGGAATTGTGTCGATGTTCATGAGGTAGCCGTCGGTCAGCTCCTTTTTCAGGTAGTAGTCGCGCAGGAACGCGGCGTCGTAGCTGTCGTCGCCCGCGAGCACGGCGGTGGACAGCGCGGTGTTCGCGGCCTCGAGCTCGTATTCGACAATCTCAAGCGTGAAATTGTACAGCTCCTCGACCGCGCGGTTGCGCTCGTATATCGCGTCGTCGAGCGTCTCGCCGGTCGCCTCCTCGAAGTCGAGGTAGGAGTAGAAATTGTAGGTCTGGCTCGTGTTCAGAATAGTGAACGTGTCGCCGCCAAGGTCGCCCGCCGCGGGCTCGTAGCTGTCCGCGCCCGCGGTTGTGTCGGCGGAGGTGTCGCCTGATGTGGTCGTGACTTCGTTCTCGGGCTGCGTACCTTGGCAGGCTGCCAGCTCCGCCATGAGCAGAGCGGTCAGGATAATTGCGAATTTGCGTTTCATGCTGACATCCTTTCTGTTATGACACTGCGTATACACTGTGACATATTTGCGTTGCAAGTGTGTATATATTATACATTATCCTGTGGGATTTGTCAATATATCGGTGACAAAATCATATGGATATAAAAAAGGAGCCCGCATATACATATACGGACTCCATGTACAGTTCAACCTGCACGAACGGCGATTAGTTCGCCGCGAAATATTCCTTTATCGCCGCGATGATGCGCTCGGACGCGTGACCGTCGCCGTAGGGGTTCTTCGCCTCGGACATACGGCGGTACTCGTCCTTGTCGCAGAGCAGCCGCTCGGCTTCGGCGACGACGCGGGCGGTGTCGGTGCCGATGACCTTGACCGTGCCGGCTTCGACCGCCTCGGGGCGCTCGGTCTCGCTCCGCAGCACCAGCACCGGCTTTCCGAACGACGGCGCCTCCTCCTGTATACCGCCCGAGTCGGTCAGAATAAAGTAGGAGCGCGACAGCAGATTGTGCATATCCGCGACGTCGACCGGGTCGGTGAGGATTATCCGCTCGTGACTATCGAGCAGCCGGAACACCGGCTCGCGCACCGCCGGCGACAGGTGTACCGGGTATACGAACAGCAGCTCCGGGTGCCGCTCGGCGAGCTCGAGTATCGCGCGGCAGACATTCTCGATGCCGCCGCTCTGATTCTCGCGGCGGTGCGCGGTCACGGTGATTACGCGGTAGTGCTCGAAGTCGAGCGACGACAGCCGCTTATCGTCAAATTTCCAGTCGGGCTTGACGGTATACTTGAACGCGTCGAGCGCGGTGTTGCCGGTGACATACACGCCGCGCATTATGCCCTCGGCGGCGAGATTCTCGCGGCTGTGCTCGGTCGGCGCGAAGTGCAGCTCGGCTATGCGCGACGTCAGGCAGCGGTTCATCTCCTCCGGATAGGGCGAGTATTTGTCGTAGGTGCGCAGTCCGGCCTCGACGTGTCCGACCGCGCACTTCGCGTAGAACGCGGACAGCGCGGCGGCGAAGCTCGTAGTCGTGTCGCCGTGGACGAGCACGAGGTCGGGTCGCTCATTTTTCAGCAGCTCCTCGAGCCCGAGTATCACGTCGGCGGTTATCGTCGACAGGGTCTGCCCGCGCTTCATTATGTTGAGGTCGTATTTCGGTCTGACGCCGAAGTAATCGAGCGCGCTGTCGAGCATCTCGCGGTGCTGCGCCGTGACCGCGACTATACTGTCGATATCGCCGTCGGCTTCGAGTGCCTTCACGAGCGGGCACATCTTTATCGCCTCGGGGCGGGTGCCGAAAATAGACATTACTTTGATCATAGCTGTACTTCCTTTCAGGAGAAGCGGTGAAATAGTTAGGAGTTAGGAGTGAGGAGTTAGGAGTTTCGGTAGAAATTTGCCTGCGGCAAATTTCTAAATATTTTATTCTATCGGTACAGCGACCGCGTTTCCTCGCGTCTCTGCCTTGAGCCGTTCTATCGTGTCGGCGTATGCCAGCTCGAACAGCTCCTTTGCCCGAGCTGTCCTGCCGGACAGCTCGAGGTAGCCGAACAGCGCTTCGAAGCCGGTCGCGCGCCGGTACTCGCGCGCCGACGCGCTCTTTGGTATGGATATGCCGTGCGCGTTTCGCCCGCGCTTGTAGATATAGCCCTCGTCCTCGTCAAGGTGCGGCAGGATGTTGTCTACCGCCGCGCTCTGTGCGGTCGCCCGCACAAAGTCGAGCGCGAGCCGGTTCAATTTGCCGCTGCCCGTAATTCCCAGTCCGACCAAAAACCGCCGAACCATAACTTCGAGCGACGCGTCTCCGACATATGCCAGCGACGCGCCGGTGAGTGTGCGTGTAAAATCTTCGTTCATGCTGTGCTTTCTGTTTCTGTGTTGTTTATGAATATGTGGATTAGACCGGATACGTTCGGTCGGCTCACTCATTTACGGTCATTTCGCGTACTGCCTGTCGCGCGGCTGCGAGCTGTCGGAGCCGCCGCGCACACCCCTCAAAATACCGCGAATCCGGACAAGTCCGGTCAGCACGACCGTCTCGAGCCAGAGCCGCTTTATCGGGTTCGCGCTCCGGCGCGCGTAGGCGAGCAGGTCGCGCGCGTATTCGGAGATGGCGAGCAGCTCGCCCGGCTGGATCCGCTGACCGAACTCGGCGGCGCTCATATATGTACTTATATCGGCGAAGTCGCGGCGCGACAGCTCGCCCAGCACATTGTCGACCCGCCACGCGAACTCGCTCGGCAGCTCGCCCGGCTCGGGCTTCAGTCCGAGATATTCGAGCAGGCTCAGTATCCCTCCGTCGAGCGCGCGCGCGCACTCGACCCGCTCGGCGATATTCGTATTCATATCGCCGCGCGACAGGCTCTGGGCGCGACGCATAAGCTCGTCGCGCCTATGCTCGCACTTCTTTACGCGGCAAATGAGCAGGATTATGCCCACTGCCAGTATGGAAAGCGCGACCGCCGCCGCGACGGCTCCCGCCGGAAGCTCTATATTCTGCTTCTTCGGCGCGGAGGGCAGCTCTGACGGAAGCACCGTCTCCTCGTATATCGGCTCGGTCTCGACCGGAGTGTATTCGGGGAAGGTGAGGTCGACCGACTCGTCCTCGGTCGGCACATTGTACACCTCGGCGTAGTAGGGCGACGTCGCCTCATACTGCACCCAGCCGTAATAATCGTAGTAGACCTCGACCCAGGCGTGAGCGTTGGCGTCGCTGACCGTAGTCGTATACGTGCCGACCGCGTTCTCGCTCGAGTTGCGCGTGTAGCCGCTCGCGACGTAGCCCTCGGCGTAGCGCGCCGGTATGCCGAGCGAGCGCAGCAGCATCACCGCTGACGTCGCGAACTGCACGCAGTAGCCCTCGCGCACATCGAACAAAAACGAATGCGCGGCGTTGATGTAGTCGGGCTTGTCGGCGCTCGGCTCGGGGTCGAGCGTGTAGACCATGTTGCCCGACAAAAAGTCGATTATCGACATGACTATAGTGTGCCGCTCAGTGCAGCTGTCCATATACGCGTAGTTGTTGGTCCCGCCGTAGGCGATGGTGCGCGCCAGCTCCTCGATGTCCGAGAAGCCCTCGCAGCCGGTGAGGTAGGTTTTGTATACATAGTCGTAGTAGTTGGTCACATTGTCGAGCACCGCGTCTACCTCGAGCCGCTCCTCGGGCGTCATCTCGTACATATACCGCCACGAAAGGTCGTGTTCCTCGCCGAGCAGCCGCATAAGCTCGTCGTCATAGCTGCCGCGGTCGAACAACGCGAGCTGACTCTGATACCTCGCTTCAAGCTCGTCCTGCGCCGCGCCGCCGTAGATATACTCGCGCAGCGGGTCGATTATCCGGTACTGCCGGATAAACTCATTGGTCAGCTTTGACAAATTCTTAGTAAACTCGGGGTCGGTCAGCCGAGGCAGGCTGGCTACTGTCGAGTATTCGTCGCAGAACAGGTAGCCGGTTCCGGCGAAGATTCCGTCGGCGTAGTTCGAATAGGAGACGTCCGACCGCTCGCGCGTGCCGTATTCGAGCAGCCCGAGGCTCTGGTCGGAGTAGGACGGCATGAACACGAGGTTCGCGGTCGGCTTCAGCTTCTCGACATTGACAAGCGCGGTCACATATCCGAGATCCGAGTGGTCGGCTATGTCCGCTTCTCCGAGCCCGACGAGCGACGGCGCGAGTACGCGCATGAGCTCGCTGGTCAGATATTCGTGCGAGAAGCCGCTGCCGAAGGTGCGCCGGTACTCGTCGATTTCCTCATAGGTCGGCGAGTGCCAGCTGTCGTTATAGTAGTTGGTGCCCACCCAGCCGCGCAGGTAGACCGGAATGTCGGCGTCGAGCGACACGCGGAAGAGCTGCTCGCCGGTGTATGAGCGCGACTCGGACGTCGTCGAGCGGCTGTCAATCGACGCGACGCCCGAGAATATCAGACTCGAGAAGTCGGGGTTCTGACCCGATACCATCGAATAGACGAAGTTTTCGATTTTTAATAGCGGCGTCGACAGCGCGGGTATATCGGTCATGCTCTTGTTGATTCCTATCGGTCCGAGCAGCAGCAAAACAAACGCCGCGAGCGCTGAGCCGATACCGACAAAGCCGCCGAGCGCCGAGTTCGCGCGGAACGCGTCGCGCACCTCGCGCCGCCAGATCCGCGTTCCCGAGACGTGCGGCGACGACGCGGCTATCGTCTTGCGGCGGGTGTAGACGTGGTCCCAGCCCGACAGCGCGATACAGCCGCAGAGCGACGAAAGTATCAGCGAAAAGCCGAGATTCGATTCGTTCATGCCGTAGTAGAATATGACCGAGCAGATAGGCAGTCCGACACAAAGCAGCGGCACCAAGTGTATCCGCTTGAGTATACTGGCGGCAATCACGGCTGCCAATATGAACATGAGGATGTAGAATATCAGCTCGAGACATTCGGATTCAGTCGCGCCGATTCGCTTTAATGAGCTGTCAAAGCGCAGGATATTCGTCTGCATATTCTGGTAGCCAAGCGACGCGAGTCGACGGAAGAACGCGTTCGCGAGCGCGATCGCGCCAAAGTATACGCGGTCGAGCGCTCGCTCGCTCTGGAGCAGGATGATTGCGGTAAGGACTATGACGACAATCCCGCCGATAAAGCAGCGGCGGTTGATGCCCATCAGCGTGAACAGCAGGCAGTACGCGGCGCAGAATATGAATACTGTTATAAGCGAAAGCTCAAGCTGGAGCGCGTCGGTGATAAGCAGAGCTATACCGAAAAGGCAGATGAGCGAAAGCAGCGCGCGGCAGATATAGCCGAGCACATTGTATTTTTTCGACATACCGAGACTGCCGGGCAGTATCAGTTGATTCTGCATTATTATGACCATGACTTCGCGCCTGCGAAGTCCTCCTTTCTATGTCGATGCGTTGCGGCGGTTTTGCGAAGCAAAATCGCAATCGGAGATGTCACTAGAAGCCGGAGACTCCATTCATTTCCGGAGAGGTCATTCGCAGTCCGGACTTCACTCATTTCCGGAGACCCGATTCGATTCTACCGCGCCGAAGCCGAATAGCCCGCCGAACCGAAAATCCAATTTCGGGCATATGCACGTCACGCGCTCACTTCCCTGCCGGCTATAACCGAGGTGACGTCCGCGCTGCCCGAGATTCCGGACAGGCGTTCGTTTTCGGACGCGTCCTCGTCCGGGCTGTCGATGTACAAACCGAGGTCGGCGCAGTATATAAGCTCGGGTCGGGGCGACTGCGACGAGTTCGCCGACGACAAGGATATAAACGCGGCTATCGACTCGGGCGCGAGCGACGCGGTGACGTATATCACCGCTCCGTCCTCGGACGCGAGCATCGGGGCGAGCAGCTCGGCCTGCTTTTCATACGGCGCGAGCGGCGCGGTTCCGAAGCTGCGGAACGCGGCGTCAAAGCTCACAAGTTCGACCGGCAGCAGGTTCGGCTTGGGTCCGACGGGCGTCTCGCTGAGCCAGCAGAGCGTGACGCGGTTCCCGTATCGCAGCTCGCGCTCGGCCGCGGCAAGGCAGCTCTCGACGACGAGGTCGGAGTTCAGCTGGTCGATGACCTCGGTATATTCAGGGGCGGGCGTTCGAACCTCGGCGGCGGGATTGTGCCGGTAGTGCCCCTCGAGGTCGGCTACAATCAGGATATCGCGGCCGGTAGAACGCGAATAGTCCTTGACTATAAGCTCCTCCGATTTTGCGGACAGCTTCCAGTGTATCGATTTCAGGCTGTCGCCGCGCAGGTAGGAGCGGATATCGGACGGCTCGGTGTTGTCACTGCCGTGACGGCGAAGCACGTTCTGCGACATATCGGGGTCGCTCGACGAGTCGGTGTATTTTTCCGGAATCGATGTGCGGCGGGGCAGGATGTACACCTCGGACAGAGCCGAAAGGTTGAGTGTAAAGCGCAGCATACGAAAGCAGTCGTATACATACAGTCTGCACAGTCCGATGGTATACGCGCCGCGAAAGCCGAAATTCGCATTGCCCGAGAGCTGACAGGCGGCGAGCGGCATAATCGAGCTGCCGAGCAGGATCGGCACGCACTTTGCGCCGCGCGCGTCGGACGTCAATACCTCGGCTTCTACGAACGGGAAGGGTATTGGGCAGCTGTTCGATATCAACACGCAGAACGCGATCGGCTCATGCTTGGTCGCGGTAGGCTCGGGCACGTCTATCGACACGCGCAGAAAGAGCGCCGCGGCGATGAACTGCACCGCCAGCGCGACCGGCCAGAGCAGAATAAACACGAACACCATATACGAAACCGGCAGCTTCAGCGACTGCGCGAACAGGAGACCGGCTATGACAATCAGCGGGTAGGCCGCGAAGCGTCCGGTCGGGACGAGCCGCAGCGGGCTGCGCGGAGCCGCGTCATTTGCGGCGCGTCTGCGTGAGAGGGATTTTCGCCTCATATGCCTTTACCCTTGAACGGAGCCTGGGTTGAACGGAGGATCTCGCGCGCGACCGCCTCGGCGTCAACTCCGCCGAGCTTTGCCTCCTGACGGAGCGTCAGGCGGTGGCTGACCGCCGGAACGAACAGGTCGGCGATATCCTCGGGTATAACGTATTCGCGGCTGTGCATGAAAGCGTAGCACTGCGCGAGCCGCTTCAAGGCGAGCGACGCGCGGGGACTTGCTCCGAGCGAAATCATGCGGTGACCGCGGGTAGCCGAAACGAGCGTGACTATGTAGCGCACAAGCGCTTCGTCGATGCGTACCGAAGCCGCGAGCGCGCTGAGAAAGCGCACGAGCTGTACATTCGCGACCGGTTTTATCGAATCTATCGGGTTTTTCGTCTCGCGGCTTGAGACTATAGCGATCTCCTCGTCGAGCGCGGGGTAGCCCATAGTCAGCTTTAAGGCGAAGCGGTCGAGCTGCGCCTCGGGCAGCGGATAGGTTCCGACGAAGCCGGACGGGTTCTGCGTCGCGATGACCATGAACGGCTCAGGGATTTTTATCGTCTTGCCGTCGACCGTGACCCGGCCCTCCTCCATCGCTTCGAGCAGGGCCGACTGGGTTTTCGGCGACGCGCGGTTTATCTCGTCGGCGAGCAGGATATTTGTCATGACGAGACCCTCGGTGAACTCGAAGCTCTCGCTCCTGCGGTTGTATATATTGAAGCCGGTGATATCCGACGCGGTGACGTCCGGAGTGAACTGCGCACGGCGGAAGTCGAGTCCGGCGGCGCGCGCGAGCGCGGCGGCGAGCGTGGTCTTGCCGACGCCTGGCACGTCCTCGATCAGAACGTGACCGCCCGCGAGCAGCGCGGTGACGGTGAGCATGACCTCGCGGCGCTTGCCGATTATCACCTTTTCGACCTCGCTTACCAGCCGCGCCGCCGCGGCGAAGGCCTTCTGCGAGTCCACATCTGAAAACTTGACCTTGTCAATATTTTGATTATCCATTCTGCACGATTATCCTTTCCTTACACCAACCGGATTCGAATGCTGTCCGATTCCGGTCAATATGGTCTGCGGCTATACTATATTTAGGTTGATTTTGCAAAAGACGGAAATCCGACGGTACAATTACCGTCATAGCGCACGGCGCACAGCGGGCACAGTAATTAAGTAGCTTGACATCGATTTGACATTTATAAAGTCTCTTTCAGAATTATTATATCACAAAATGCACTGTAATTTCAATATAACCGCGAAGAATTAATAATAAATTAAAGAATAGTCAGCAAGCCGGATTTATTTGAGCGATTGAAATTTACTCACTTATCGCGATAAAATATTGAGTAAAAAATATTGACAACCCGCGATAAGCGTGCTACAATATAGTCAGGAAAAATAATTGGGTATGCGGCATATCAGGCATAGCTGTGAATATATGTTCTGGCAACGCCGGGCGTGTGAATTTTATTTGTCAATTTCTGATATGCAGGCACGACGATACAGCCGCGGACTATGCAGTCGCGTATGCAGTCACAGATTATGCAGTCACAGCTGTGTGAGCGCGAACAACGGGACAGAATATACAGGGGGGATTTTGATGGACGGCGTCGACTGTCTTAGTAAAATCAAGCGGCGGCTGTCGTCGATGTCCGCGGCAGAGCAGAAGATAGGCAAGTTCATTTTGTCCGAGCCGCAGACCGCGGTCGGCATGACTATGCACAATCTCGCGGCGCGCGTCGGAGTTTCGGAGGGCAGCGTCGCGAATTTCGCCGCGCGGCTTGGCTACGGCGGCTACACCGAGCTGAAAATCGCCGCCGCGCGCAGTCTTTCCGACGGCGGCACGCCGACCTTTGAGTCGATAGTCGAGTCGGACAGCGGAAAGGACATCATGCAGAAGCTGCGCGACAGCACGGTCGACTCGCTCGACGCGACGCTTGAGACGCTGTCCGAACGCGATATCGCAAAGGCGGTCGAGCTTTTGCTCGCGGCGACCCGCCGCATCGAGGTCTACGGCATCGGAAGCTCGGCGATGCTCGCCGAGGACGCGGCGTTCCGACTGTTAAAGTTAGGGTTGCCGGCGGTCGTCATCAAGGACAGCTACATCAGCTCGATGTCGGCGCTGATGCTCGACGCCGACTGTCTCGCGCTGGCGATATCCTACACCGGTCGCACTCATGATATTCTGAAAACGATGCGGCTGGCGAAGGACAAGGGCGCGATGACGCTCTGTGTCACCTGCTTTGCCGACAGTCCGCTCGCGCGGCTCTGCGACCACGCGCTGATAGCCGTGTCAGGCGAGGCTATCGCGTCGGAGCGCGGCAGCAGCGGCAAGCTCGCGACTGTATCAAGAATCGCGCAGCTGTTTATAATAGATACACTATGTGCGTCAATCGCCGCCCGCCGCCGTGAGGACGCGCTCGAACGGCAGAACCGTATCGTCGAGGCATGGAGCGAATACTGGGAATGAAGAAATAAAATTTCCGCAAACCACGGAGGATAGAATATATGTATGATATAGTTATTATAGGCGCCGGCGTCAGCGGGTGTATGCTGGCGCATAAGCTCGCGCGGTTTAAGCTCAAGTGCGCCGTCGTCGAAGCCGGATGCGACGTCGCGAGCGGGGCTACCCGCGCAAACTCGGCGATAGTTCACGCCGGATTTGACGCCGAGAATGGGACTCTGAAGGCAAAGCTCAATGTCATCGGGTGTACCGAGCTTCCGAAAATCGCCGCCGAGCTTGACGTGCCGTATAGGAACAATATGTCGATTGTCGCCGCCTTTTCGGACGAGGACGTCGAGAAGCTGCGCGCGCTATACGAGCGCGGCGAGAGGAACGGCGTCAAGGGGCTGTATATAGCCGACCGCGACGAGGTACACAAGCTCGAGCAGAACCTGTCGGACGAGGTCGTCGCCGCGCTGGTCGCGCCGAGCGCCGGTATCATCTGCCCGTATGAGCTGACTATCGCCTGCGCCGAGAACGCCGCGATAAACGGCTGCGAGTTCTTCTTTGACCGTAGAGTCGACCGCGTTGTCGACAACGGCGACCATGTCACAGTCTGTGCCGGAGACTTCGAGCTTGACGCGCGGTATATAGTCAACGCCGCCGGAGTTCATTCGGACGAGCTCGCGCGGCTGGTTGACCCCGACTACCCGATAAGTCTGCGCGCCCGTCGCGGCGAGTATATGATCCTCGACAAGTCCGAGCGGTCGACCTGCAAAGCCACGATATTCACCGTCCCCGGCAAGGAGGGCAAGGGTATCCTCGTCTCGCCGACCGTAGACGGCAACATCATCGTCGGTCCGAACGCGCACGAGGTCGAGCGCGACGACACGTCCACGACCGCAGCCGGTCTCGACGAGATTTCGCGCGCCGCGAAGCGTATGTTCCCGAACATCAACCTCCGCGCGGTCATCACTTCGTTCGCCGGAGTCCGTCCGACGCCGTCCGACGGCGAGTTCCACATCGAGCCGTCAAGGACACTGCCGCGTATGCTGAACCTCGTCGGCATTGAGTCGCCCGGTCTCGCGTCGAGTCCGGCGGTCGCTGATTACGCGATAGGCGTACTGCGCGAGATGGGAGTTTCATTCAATGAGCGCGACAGCTGGTATCGGTACCGCCGGCCGGACGGGCATATGCCAAAGCTGTTCCGCGAGCTGTCCGACAGTGAGAAGTCCGAGCTGTGCAAAAAGGATCCGGCTTACGGCAAGATAATCTGCCGCTGTGAGACGGTCACCGAGGGCGATATCCTCGCCGCGATACACCGTCCGCTCGGCGCGAAGACTATAGACATGGTAAAGCTGCGCACGCGCGCCGGCATGGGACGCTGTCAGGGCGGCTTCTGCTTGCCGAGGGTCGCGGAGCTATTATCGCGCGAGCTGAATATTCCGCTCGACGAGATAACCAAGCGCGGGGGCGAAAGCAAGATAGTTGTTAGTTGTTAGTTGTTAGTTGTTAGTTTAGTTAGAAATGTTGGGAAATAAGCGACAGCGGGATTGGGACAATCCGCGTCGCACATACAATCTGTCTATGCCATGGACGCGACTATAGAAACGTCGCGCAGAGTACGGTCGCTGGGGCAGGGGAAACATCAAGCCGAGCACGCTCGGCTTGATGTAAGCTATTGGTGTGGTTGAATCAATTATAATTAAACCGCACTGCGGCGCACAAATAATCACCAAGCACAAAATAAAATTAATCTGCGAAAGTTTTAGGAATAAGGGCAGCAGTTCGGAAAGCAAAGCTTTCCGAACTGCTGGAAAAACCCTTTTTCAAAAGGGTTTTCCCAGTAATATGAGAGGTATACGATGGAGGAAAAAAAGCTGATTGTAGTCGGCGGCGGACCGGCGGGGCTGGCTGCCGCGCTCGAGGCGAATCGATGTGGGATTTCGCCGGACGATATATTGATAATTGAACGCGACCGAGAGCTGGGCGGTATATTGAACCAGTGCATACACGCCGGATTCGGACTGCATATGTTCGGCGAGGAGCTGAGCGGACCCGAGTATTCGGGCAGATTCATCGACGAGGTCGAAGCCGCCGGAATCGGGTACGTAACCGATAGCATGGTGCTGTCGATAAGCGACGACCGGATTGTCACGTTCGTGTCGCCGAAGCTGGGATTCGTCAGTATGAAAGCCGGAGCGGTCGTGCTCTGTACCGGCTGCCGCGAGCGCACACGCGGCGCGCTGAACATTCCCGGAACTCGCCCCGCCGGAATATATTCTGCCGGCACCGCACAGCGGTTCGTCAACATCGAGGGCTATATGCCGGGCAAAAAGGTGGTCATTCTCGGCTCGGGCGACATCGGACTTATCATGGCGCGCCGGCTCACGCTCGAGGGCGCAGAGGTGCTGCGAGTCTGCGAGCTCATGCCCTATTCGGGCGGGCTTGCGCGCAATATCGCGCAGTGCCTCGACGATTTCGGTATACCGCTATACCTGTCGCACACCGTCACCGAGATACGCGGTCGCGAGCGGGTCGAGGGAGTCGTGATAAGCGAGGTCGATGAAAACCGCCGCCCGATTCCCGGAACCGAGGAATATGTCGAGTGCGACACGCTGCTTCTGTCGGTCGGACTGATACCCGAGAACGAGGTCGCGAAGTCGGCTAAAATCAAGCTCGACCGAGTCACCGGCGGCGCGGTCGTCAATCAGTACAACGAGACGAGCGTCTCCGGCATATTCGCGTGCGGAAACACGCTGCACGTCCATGACCTCGTCGACTTTGTCACCGAGGAGGCGTACAACGCCGGACGCTTTGCCGCTGAATTTGTGTTGTCGGGCAGAGACGGTTCGACCGAATCGCTGGCTGTCGAGACGTCGGGCGGTGTGCGCTACAGCGTGCCGCAGAGGGTCGACCTTGGCGGAGACAGTCTCCCCGAAAAGCTGCGCTTCTTCTTCCGCGTCGACAACATCTACAAGAACGTGCGGCTCGAGCTGGCAGCCGGAGATACCGTCGTGAAATCGGTAAAAAAGAAGTCGGTCGCGCCGGGCGAGATGGAGTCGCTCGAACTTAATGCCGACGAATGCCGCCGTCTCTGCGAGGCGGCGCGGAGTTCGGACAAGAAGATATTACTGCGCATGACAATCGCGAACGACGCGGCTTCAAACAGCGCAGCCGCGAAGAAGGAGGGCTGAACACAATGCCGGAAAATACCACAAAGAAAACCCTGACCTGCATAGTCTGCCCGATCGGCTGCAAGATAGACGTGACGCTCGACGAGGGTGGCAAGATTCTCGACATCACCGGAAACACCTGCCGTCGCGGCTACAAGTACGCCGAGACTGAATTCACAAACCCGACGCGCACGCTGACGTCGACCGTCCGCTGCGACTCGGAGTCCGACAAGCTCCTGCCGGTTCGCACGAGCGCGCCGATTCCGAAGGGCAAGCTGTTCGACGCGATGAAGCTGATAAATCAGATAGAGGTACACGCTCCGATAAATCGCGGAGATGTGGTTTGCGCGGATTTCATCGAGGAGGGAATCAACCTTATCGCTTGTAAAAATGTAAAATAAAGCGATCAGCGTCAGGCCGAGACCCGACGCTAAGCCTACTAAAAAGCCCCATTTCCACGAGGAGATGGGGCTTTTGCCGCAGACGGAGGTCTCCACTTGGGTAGACTATTTCGACGTGCTTCGAGACGTCGGAATAGCATGAGCATGGTCTTCACGCCCTGCGAGGACTGTCACGCGGCCTCACATATACCTTGCGTTCGGCATGACGAGCTCGCGCAGCTCCATACCAGGGGCGCAGGGATTCCGAATGCAGGCGGCGCGCGTCACCGTGCCGAAGCCGAACGCGTCGTTCAGCTCGTCGAGCGTCCGGTCGAGCCGCTCGAGCCGCTCGCGCTTCTCGCCATCCTCGGATACCGTCAGCTGCTCGGGCGCGTCCAGCTCGTCCAAATAGATCCCGTGTATGCCCACCGAGCGCAGCGGACAGCGCCATTTGTGCTTTTCGCGAAAGACCTCGAACGCCTTCTCCGCGATCACCGCGTCGTTCGACGTCGCCGACCCGAATTTCTTCTGATAGGTGTACCACGAAAGATCGTTCTCGCGCACGCTCACCATGATACCGTACGCTTTCTTGCCGCATTTGCGCATCCGGTAGGCCAGCTCCTGCGATATCCAGAGCATGAAGCTCCAGACCTCGGCGTCGTTCTCAAGATCGCGCAGCGCGTTCGAGCTGTGCCCCACCGACTTTATCGGCAGTGACTCCTCGCCGGTCGCCACCTCGCCGCGCTCAAGTCCCCTCACCGCCGCCCAGAGCCATAGCCCGATCTTGCCGAACTTCGCTTCGAGCAGCTCCTCGGGTACCGCCGCCAGCTGTCCGAGCGTCACGACTCCCGCCGAACGCAGCTTCTTGTAGGTCGCGCGTCCCACTCCCAGCATAGAGTCGGTGGGCAGCCCCCAAATCCGCTCGCGAAAGTTGTCGGGCGTGATTTCGGTAGTCGCGTCCGGCTTCTTCAGGTCGCTGCCCAGCTTCGCGAACACCTTGTTGAAGCTGACCCCGACCGATACCGTTATGCCGAGCTCCTCGCGAACACGCGTTCGTATCTCGTCGGCGGCCTCCCGCCCCGACTTGCCGAGATAGCGCTCGCAGCCGGTAAGATCGAGAAAGCACTCGTCCATACCCATCGGCTCGACACGGTCGGTGTAGTCTGAGTATATCCTCCGGCAGAGCCGGCTCATCTGCATATACCAGTCGTAGTGCGGAGGCACTACGACAAGATTCGCGCACTTTTGCTTTGCCTCCCAGACCGCCTCGCCGGTCGCGACGCCGTACATCTTCGCCCACTGATTCTTCGCCAATATTATTCCGTGCCGCGTCTCGGGGTCTCCCGCCACCGCGAGCGGCACGCGCCGCAAATCCGGGTCGTACAGCTCCTCGACCGAAGCGTAAAAGCTGTTGCAGTCGCTGTGCAGTATCACTCGCTCGTGATTTATGTGTGCGTCGTAACCCACGCGCTTCTCCCTCCTGTGTGCATAATGGGTATGGAATACTTTTCCCGCGTTTTTTAGCTGCACTGCCATATGTGAATAGCATTGCCAATTATCGTCTAACAATTATTGTAAAATAACAAAAAGCTCTTGACAACTGTGTTCGGATGTGGTATCATATTATCAGAACAAGCGTTCTATATATATGATATCACGATTCGGAACATTTGTCAAGTACAAACGCAAAATTAGGCGATTGTAAAAGTCGAAAAAAACATTAAAGTTCGCACGCATTAAGCCGCTGCTCGGGGAAGGGGACCCGAGTAAAGCGGCGCGCCGCTATGGTTACTGACGTTTTGTACAAATAATATACAGTAGAACTTTTAATAATTGTAGTTATGCCCAATTATTAAAGTTTTCGCGGTGGGTATTAAAGTTTTCGCGGTGGGGGTCTGGGGGAGGTGCCTTTTTCAAAAGGCGCCTCCCCCAGGGAAAGCGAACAAGTTTGCACATTTACAATCGCCTAACAAACGCAAAATCAGAGGGAGGAATTTTTATGCAGCGTCCGCCGGTCAAGCCGGGCTCGTGCAAGGTATATCTCGACGTTCGGGTCACGTTCACGAAGGACGGCAGGATGATTCCGACGTCGCTCATTTGGGAGGACGGCAAGAGCTATACAATCGACCGCGTGCTGTCAGTCCGCCCCGCGCCGGCTCTGCGAGCCGGAGGTCAGGGCGACCGGTACGAGGTCGTGATTTCCGGCAAATCACACTACATCTGGTTCACACACAACGAGGATATCTCCGACAAATGCGTCGGCTGGTGGTTCGTCGAGAAGCACGAATAGCTGTGAACGTATGCGCGGTCGCGAATGGCTGTGTTATCGCGAACGTCTGCACAGTCGCGAATGGCTGTGCGCGCAAACACGAATGGGGCGTGCTTTTCACGCCCCACAGTTATTACCGCATACGCTCGGCAACAAACGCCGGCACCTTTCCCTTCAGAAAATATGATATACTCCGTGTGTTCTCGACCGTGTATACCTCGTTGCCGTTCTCGTCGTAGCTGATTATCTCGTCCTCGAGCATATACTCGACCGCGTATCCGGTGTCGATCGCCGTGAACGGCGATATGTCGAGGCTGTCGTCGACCGAGTAGAGCGACGCGAATATCTCGCAGAGCTCGGACTTGTCTGTGACGACATACTCCTTGCCGTCGGACAGCCGGCAGACGGTCAGCTGCGTCACCCGATCGGCGAGCCATGAGTATATGTCGTCCATATATTCGGTCGGGTCAAGACTATACATCAGCTTGTTCATCGCCGGAGTCGCGGTCGTGAGGTAGAAGAACGACGTATTCCTCTTGCCGCCCGCGATGTACAGCGCCTGACCGAGCGCCGGCTGCTGGAAGGTATCGTAGCCGATACTTTCGGCATCGGTCTGCGCCGCCTTGTTGAATTCACCGCGGAACTCGAGGTCGTGGAAATCGGGATTGCCGGTATTCGCTATCAGCCGTTTCTCCATGAGATATTCGTTCACATAGTCGTTTTCGCTCGCGTTATTGACCTGCTTGACCGGAATCGACAGCGACTTTTTATACTGCTCGCGGAACTCCTCGCTGTCGCAGAGCACGCGCAGCTCGTCAGAAAAATCGCTCTTGTTGTTTATCGTCACCGACTTCGCCTGCGGCAGTCCGAACTTCGGATAGAATACAAAGCATATTGTCTGCCGCTCGGCATAGATCATTTCGTCCTCGTAGTCCTCCGAGTCCTCGTCCCTGGTCACATCATATGAAGCGCTCGAGGGTCCGTATCCGTACGGCTCGCGCCAGTCGCTGTCGGTATACAGCCTGTACAGCGCGCTCATGACCTCGTCGTCCTCGAAGCTCATTGTATCAAGTCCATAGTCGAACACTACATCCACCCGCATAAGGTCGCTCTCGGACGGGATATTCGTATTGATGCCGAACAGATTGAATATCAGAACGCACATGGTAACAACGCAGACGCCGCCGTATACGCAGAGTCCCTTCCAGCCGCGGAACATAGACTTCGCCGTCTTTGCCAGCACGCTGTTCGTCAGCATGAAGGTCAGCAGCGCGCCGCAGACCATGCCGAACACAGTCCAGCCGAAGCTGTACATGACTTCATAGAAGAATATGCCGCCGAGCAGCGTCATCATGATTATAAGCAGATACTTTATCACCTCTCCGACCGGTCTGAACACGACCGGAGTGCCCGCGCGCTCGCTTTTGCGCACGCGGTAGATAAAGTAGCCGCCGACGAACATCGCCGCCGCGAGCAGAAGCCCGACTACAGCTTCGACCGTACTTAGCCGCTCCGAGTTGAACATATAGCGCATCAGTGGAGACAGCCGCGCCATGAACTCGGAATCATAGTACCAGCTGACCCACATATTCTCGTTGAATATGCTCGTGAAATACACGACCGCCCAGTAGAACAGCGGGATTATGACAACCGCCGTGCCGCAGAGCAGTAGGTGTACGACCGTGGTTCCGCTTATCATGCCGACGACCACGCTGATTCCGCCGAGCAGCAGCATATAGACAAGGCTCTCGCCGAGCGAGCGCATATACGCCCCAAACAAGGTAAAGCTCATCGCGTCGTTCGCGCCGAGGATAATAAGCGTCACCGCCGACATGATTATGAGCGGTACAATAAGGAGCGTCAGTCCGGCAATGAGCCAGCTCGCGTACAGCCGACCGCGCGTTATCGGCAGGCTGTGGTAGAAGTCGACCGTCTCGCGCTTTTTTGTGTAGCGCGTCATGGCACAGACCATGATGACGCCGAGTATCGCCATCAGCGGTATCAGCGCGAAGCGGATCGAATATCCCCATTCGAGCATATATTTCTGCACGTCGTTTTCGAGCGAGTAGGTCTCCCAGCTGTTCTTATAGCTCGACAGCACCATCATCACCGGCACCGGCAGCGTGAAGAACATCAGTATCGCCGACAGCAGCATCGTCGTCCACTTCTGACGCAGTATGTTCGAAAACAGACCGAAGAAGCCCGCGTTTTTGATTTTTTCAGTAGATGAGCTTGCCGAAGTCATAGCCTCTCTCCTCCATTTCGCAGATGAATATTTCCTCGAGCGTCAGCGGTATCGTCTCAAAGAAGGTCGGCGCGAGCCGGCGCAGAAATTCGTTCAGCTCGGTCTCGTCGCCGCGCGCGATGAACGTGACGAGACTGCCGCGCCGTTCGTAGCGCATTATCGTCAGCCCGCGCAGCCGCTCGGCGTCGAATTCGGCGTCGACGACCATCTGCACCTTATAGAGCTCGGTTTTCATGTCGTCGAGCCCGCGCACGAACAAGAGCTCGCCCTTGTGCAAAAGCCCCACCGTGTCGCAGATGTCCTCCATCTCGCGCAGGTTGTGCGAAGCGATTATCGCGGTCATGCCCCGGTCGGCCGTCTCCTCGGCGAATATGCGCTTGACGAGCTGCCTTACGACCGGGTCGAGCCCGTCGAAGGTCTCGTCGCAGAGCAGGTACTTCGGCATTGCCGACACGCCGAGCATGACCGACGCCTGCTTTTTCATGCCCTTTGAGAAGGTGTTTAGCTTTCGGTCGCAGTCGAGCTTGAATATATCCCGCATCTTTTTGAACATCTTGTCCGAGAAATTGGTATACACCGATTTGTACAGCATACGCATATCGTTTATCGTGCCGTGCGGCAGGAAGTACTGCTCGTCCGAAAGGTAGATTATCTGCTGCTTTGCGGGCGGATTCTCGTATACCTGCGCGCCGTCGTAGCACACCTCGCCCGTGTCGGGGCGCATTACCCCCGCCATTATTCGAAGCAGCGTCGACTTGCCCGAGCCGTTCGAGCCGATGAGTCCGAATATAGTTCCGTCCTCGAGCTTGGCGCTCACTTCCTCGAGCGACTTCACATTGCCGTATGACATTGAAATATTGCTAAGTTCAATCATTGCTCCCGCTCCTTTTTGGAAATGTCAGTTTTGCCGAAGCCCGTGCCGACAGCACTGTCTGTGAAGACAGCACTGTCTGTGCCGACAGCATTATCAATACTGACAGCATTGTCAATGCTGACAGCTTCGTTCCAGACAAGACATATGAGCCGTTCGGCTTCGCCGCGCGGGACGCCGGCGTCGCGCACCTCGGCAAGCGTCCGCTTGAGCTCGCCGAGCAGCTGTTCGCGATTGTGATCCGCGAGCTTTTTCACATTGTCGGCAATGAAGCTGCCGCGTCCGGGTATCGACGTGATTATCCCCAATCGTTCAAGCTCGGTGTACGCCTTTTGTATTGTATTCGGGTTTATCGCGAGCTCGACGGCGAGCGCCCGCACGCTCGGAAGCTGCTCGCCGGGGGTCATTACGCCGTGAAGCACATTCTGGCGTATGCACTCGACAAGCTGTTCGTATATGGGTCTTCGGTCAAGTGTTTCTATCGATATGACGTCCATTTCACTTCGCTCCTGTCAGTTTAATGATTTTATTATTGATATACCAATTAATACTTGAAAATTAGCTTGCTTTATGATATAATTAATGTATGGAAGACGAACTGAAAGCCAATGCCTTGTGCATGGGGGCAA